>NZ_CP038810.1:1252135-1878202 GCF_004797125.1 Flavobacterium sangjuense | reverse complement strand
TTGGGCAAACCAATGGAATGCTGCCGGAAAAGAAATTACCTGGGACATGGTTCACTACGACGTTCAGTTGATTGGTGGTATCGTATTGCACGAAGGTAAAATTTCGGAAATGCAAACGGGTGAAGGAAAAACTTTGGTAGCGACACTTCCACTCTATTTAAATGCGTTGACAGGAAATGGCGTTCACCTAGTAACCGTGAATGATTACTTAGCGAAACGTGACAGCACCTGGAAAGCACCATTGTTTGAATTCCACGGATTGACTGTTGATTGTATTGACAATCATTCGCCAAACTCTGATGCGCGTAGAAAAGCTTACGAAGCAGATATTACTTATGGTACCAATAACGAATTTGGTTTCGACTACTTACGTGATAATATGGCGCATTCGCCGGAAGATTTGGTGCAAAGAAAACACAACTATGCGATTGTCGATGAGGTGGATTCGGTATTGATTGATGATGCCAGAACGCCATTGATTATTTCCGGACCGGTGCCGGATGGTGATCGTCATGAGTTCAACGAATTAAAACCAAAAATTGAAAACCTTTACAATTTACAACGTCAGTTAGCGAATGGATTTTTAACCGAAGCCAAACGTTTCTTTAAAGAAGGAAACATGAAAGATGCCGGTTTCCAATTGTTGAGAGCATACAGATCTTTGCCAAAAAACAAAGCGCTTATCAAATTCTTAAGTGAAGAAGGTGTAAAAGCATTACTTCAAAAAACAGAAAACGAATACATGGCAGACAACAACCGTAAAATGCCGGAAGTTGATGAAGCGATGTATTTTGTAATCGAAGAGAAAAACAATCAGGTAGAATTGACGGATAACGGAATCAAATTCCTTTCAAAAGATACTGACGAATCATTCTTCATTTTACCCGATATTGGAACTGAAATTGCCAACATCGAAAAACAAAATCTTGATAAAGACAAAGAAGCTGAAGCCAAAGAAAAGTTATTCCAGGATTTCGGAATAAAATCAGAAAGAATTCACACACTTACACAGTTGCTAAAAGCCTACACGCTGTTTGAAAAAGATGTAGAATATGTTATCATGGATAACAAAATTTTGATTGTTGATGAACAAACTGGTCGTATCATGGATGGTCGTCGTTATTCTGATGGATTGCACCAAGCCATTGAAGCCAAAGAGCAGGTTACGATTGAAGCGGCAACACAGACATTTGCTACGATTACACTACAGAATTATTTCCGTATGTACAGCAAATTGGCCGGAATGACAGGAACAGCGGTAACAGAAGCTGGTGAGCTTTGGGAAATCTATAAATTAGATGTAGTTGAAATTCCAACTAACCGTGGAATGGCGAGAATTGATAAAGAAGATTTGATTTACCGTTCGGTTCGTGAAAAATTCAATGCTGTTATTGAAGAAGTAACCCAATTATCACAAGCCGGAAGACCTGTATTAATTGGAACAACATCGGTTGAGATTTCAGAATTATTAAGCCGAATGTTAAAAATACGTGGTGTAAATCACAATGTACTGAATGCAAAAATGCACAAACAGGAAGCACAGATTGTTGAAGAAGCCGGAAAACCTGGTGTAGTAACAATCGCAACCAATATGGCTGGTCGTGGAACCGATATCAAGCTTACTCCGGAAGTAAAAGCTGCTGGTGGTTTAGCAATTATTGGTACCGAACGTCATGATTCGCGTCGTGTTGACCGTCAGTTACGTGGTCGTGCCGGTCGTCAGGGTGACCCGGGAAGTTCACAGTTTTATGTGTCTTTGGAAGATGATTTGATGCGTAAATTCGGTTCAGACAGGGTTGCTAAAATCATGGACAGAATGGGATTGAAAGAAGGTGAAGTGATTCAGCATTCGATGATGACCAAGTCTATTGAACGTGCACAGAAAAAAGTGGAAGAAAACAACTTCGGAACACGTAAGCGTTTGCTTGAATATGATGATGTAATGAATGCACAACGTGAAGTAGTATACAAACGTCGCCGTCACGCCTTGTTTGGTGAGCGTTTGAAACTGGATATTGCCAATATGATGTATGACACTTGCGAATTAATCGTAAGCGAAAACAAAGGCAGAAACGATTTCAAAAATTTTGAATTTGAGTTGATTCGTTATTTCTCTATAACTTCTCCGGTTTCAGCTGCCGAATTCGAGAAATTATCAGAAATGGAAATCACAGGAAAAGTATATAAAGCCGGTTTGGCCTATTATACTGAGAAAACGGAAAGAAGTGCACGTGAAGCATTGCCAATTATCACTGATGTTTACAAAAAAGAAGGAAACACTTTCGAGCGCATCATCGTTCCGTTCTCTGACGGAATCAAAACCTTGAATGTCGTTACCGATTTGAAAAAAGCTTACGATACACAAGGAGCACAATTAGTAGCTGACTTCGAAAAAAATATCACATTAGCGATTGTAGATGAAGCCTGGAAAAAGCATTTACGAAAAATGGACGAATTGAAACAATCGGTACAATTAGCGGTTCATGAGCAAAAAGATCCATTGCTAATCTATAAATTAGAAGCGTTCAACCTGTTCAGAACTATGCTTGACGGTGTGAATAAAGAAGTGATTTCGTTCTTGTTTAAAGGTGATTTACCACAGCAAAACCAAAGCATTCAGGAAGCTCGTCAGGTTCGTGAAAAACAAAATTACACCGAAAGTAAAGACGAAATTCAATCCAGCGAAAGTGCGAATCGTGAAGCAAGTCAAATGCAACAACGACCACAAGTAACTGAAACTATAGTTCGCGAAACTCCAAAAATTAACCGTAACGACACTGTTACAATCAAACATGTGATGAGCGGAAAAACCGAAACCATGAAATTCAAAAAAGCCGAAAGCATGATTGCATCTGGTGAATGGGTTTTGGTTCACTAGTAAATTTTTGAACATAATTTTATACAATCCCCAATGGTACAAACTGTTGGGTTTTTTTTTGCTTGTATCAAAAAACTGTGAACAATATAAATCTAAATAAGAATTATACAAAAGTATTAGTGCAAAGTAAATTAGATTTGCGCCGTCAAATGGAGTACCTTTACTGGAATCGGAAATATAAAAACTATTGGATTTCAAAAGTTGCTTCCTTTTATAACGCAATTCTCATTTACATTGAAAATACACATTAAATATATGGTTTCGCTTCGTTGCAAAATGGCAGTAAAAGAGGAATTAGACAAATTAAAATTAGAACACTCTACAGTAGATTTAGGTGAAGTCACGTTAAAAAAAACCATTCATGGTGAAGATAGAGAATTACTCCGCAAAGGCTTGTTAAAAAAGGGGTTGGAATTGATGGATGATAAAAAATCAATGCTCATCGAGAGGACCAAAACTGCCATTATAGAACTGATTCACTACTCAGAAAAGTATCCTAAAGTAAATATTTCAGAATATTTGAGTAAAGAGTTAGATTATAATTATACGCATCTTGCTAACCTTTTTTCAGAAGTTACCGGAACAACAATCGTCAATTATATCATTCTGAACAAAATAGAACGTGTTAAAGAATTGCTTTTGTATGATGAATTATCGTTAACGGAGATTAGTTTCCTGTTGGAATATAGTAGTGTAGCCCATTTATCACATCAGTTTAAAAAAGTAACCGGACTAACACCAACCTATTTTAAAAAAATAAAACAATACAAAAAACGCATTCAACTGGAAGAATTGTAATAAAGTCTATAGCGATAAATACAATCCTCAATGGTTCAAACTGTTGGGGATTTTTTATTTCATTTTAGAAAACCGTGAATTTTACAACTATAACAAATAGTTGTATAACAATAGCTAGCTAGTAAAAGTCACCTTTGTCTTTAATTTAAAAACAAAATGAGAAAAAAAAACCTACTAGTCACATTAGCTATTGCTATTGTAACTTTAATTACTAGTTGTGCTAAGGATGATTTTCAGGAAGCCTTAGGCGTGTGCCCAATCGTAACAGCAACTAATCCTTTAGATGGTGCTACAAGCGTGCCATTAAACAAAATCATTACGGTGACCTTCAATGAAGAGATGAATCCCGAAACAATTGATTTGACTTCATTTACTATTGTTGGCGCATCCACTATTGCGGGAACAATATCCTATTCGGGAACAACAGCAACCTTTACACCTGATTTTAATCTAACACCAAACACTACTTATGTTGGTAAGGTTACAACAGCTGTTAAAGATTTAAACGGAAATGCCCTACAACAAGATTATATTTGGACATTCACTACGGGTTCTACTTTACAACCCAGAGTTATAGCAACAAATCCAACAAATGATGAAACCAATGTAGTATTGAATAAAGTGCTTAGCGCTTCGTTCAATATGCCTATGAATCCGTTGACAATAAACACAACGACTTTCACCTTAAAACAAGGAGTGACACCTATATCGGGTGCAGTTACTTATTTTGGCAACACTGCTTTTTTTACACCAAATGTTAATCTGAGTGCCAATATGGTTTACACCGCTACTATTACGACTGGAGCTGAAAACACAGCAGGGACTCCTATTAATATTGATTACACATGGAGTTTTACAACTGGTACTATCATTGCTCCCAGAGTAATTTCAACAAGTCCTACACCAAATGAAAATGGTGTACTACTTAATAAAGTAGTTACTGCAACATTTGATATGACTATGAATCCGTTAACAATACCGGCAAGTTTTACACTAAAACAAGGAACAAATACAATAAACGGAAATGTAACTTATCTTGGTACTACAGCTTCATTTACACCCAATAGTCCTCTTTTAGAAAATACTGTTTATACCGCAAGCATTAGCACAACAGCCAAAAATGTTGCCGGAGTAGCGTTGGCTAATGATTATGTATGGAATTTTACCACTTTGAATAATTCTATAGCTCCTAACTTAGGAACAGCAGCCATGTTTGGAGCCTTTGGCGGAAACGCCGGGGTTACCAATCAGGGGTTGAATACGGTTATTAATAACGGAAGTATTTCAACTACAGCGGCTTCTACACTTGTAACTGGTTTTCATGATGCTACTGCAATTTATACGGAAACACCTTTGAATAAAGGTTTTGTAACAGGTGCCATTTATACAGCACCACCAGCACCGGGAACTGCGACTTCATTTGCTATTGCCACACAAGGTTTAGCCGATGCAAATGCAGCTTATTTAAGTATTTCTCCGGCTTCTATGCCCGGCGGAACTGATCCTGGAGCAGGTGAATTAGGAGGTCTTACTTTAACGCCCGGAATATATAAATCCGCCAGTGGTTCATTCAATATCAGTAACGGAAACCTAACATTGGATGCGCAAGGTGATCCAAATGCGGTATGGGTTTTCCAAACAGCTTCAGGTTTAACTGTTGGAATAGCCGGACCAACCGGAGCTAAAAGTGTCAACCTTATCAATGGTGCCTTGGCTAAAAATGTCTTTTGGTATGTAGGAAGTGCTGCAACCATTAACGCTGCCGGCGGTGGTGTGATGGTAGGAACTATCATTGCCAACTCGGGAGTGACGTTTTCAACAGCAGGAAATGCTGCTCAAACTGTATTGAACGGAAGAGCACTTTCGCTTATAGCGTCAGTTACCATGGTGAATACTACTGTAAACGTACCTTAATTAAAAACTTTTATTTCTTCTACACTAATAGAATCCCTTCTTCGGAAGGGATTTATAAACATACAATTATGAAAAACAATAATTTAACACCCATGACCGCTCAGAATATCGAGGTCAGCAATTATAAAACTATCCTTTTTTCCTTAGTTTTATTGTGCGGCTTAACTTCCGCATACGCACAGGAGACACAATATAGCAAACCCAAATGGTGGTTTGGCGCAGCAGCAGGAACCAACTTTAACTTTTATAGAGGTTCAACTCAGCAACTAAATGCCGATTTTACATCACCGACTGCTTTCCATAATGGATTTGGTATCGAATTATATTTGGCTCCAACCATAGAATATCACGCACCAAATTCCCGTTTTGGTTTTATGTTACAAGCAGGTTATGATGATAGAAGTGGTAAATTTAATCAAGTGATTACTCCTTGTGATTGTCCAGCCGATTTGAAAACCAAATTGAGCTACATCACAATTGAACCAAGTTTACGTTTTGCTCCTTTTAATGGTAACTTTTATTTATATGGTGGACCAAGAATAGCATTCAATCAGTCAAAATCTTTTGAATACCAATTGGGAACCAATCCTAATTTTCCTTTGCAGCCTGCCAATCCAGCTGTAAAAGGTGATTTGAGTGACGTTAAAAACACTATAGTTTCAATGCAAATTGGAATGGGTTATGACATTCCGATAAACTCAGAAACTGCCAAAACTCAATGGGTAGTATCACCATTTGTGGCTTATCAACCTTACTTTGGTCAAAATCCACGTTCTACTGAAACGTGGAATGTATCTACTTTAAGAGCCGGTGTAATTCTGAAATTTGGTCAAGGTCATCCAATAGAAACTGCTGTTGCGGGTGAAGCACAACTTACTGTTACGGCTCCAACGCAACAAACTACTGCTCGAAAAGTAAGAGAAGTGTTCCCAATTCGTAATTATGTGTTTTTTGATGCGGGTTCATCAGAAATATCAAGCCGTTATATTTTACTTAAGAAAAATCAAGTGGCTGATTTTAAAGAAGACCAAATCTCATTTGATACTCCAAAAAACATGTCAGGTCGTTCAGAACGTCAGATGGTAGTATATTATAATATCTTAAATATTCTTGGTGACCGAATGGGTAAAAATCCATCAAGCACAATTACTTTAGTAGGTTCTTCTGATAACGGTGCTGATGATGGTCGTGCCATGGCACAATCTATCAAGAACTATTTGGTCAACGTTTTCAGTATTAATGGAAACCGTATCGCCATTGAAGGAAGAGTAAAACCTGTAATCGCTTCTGAGCAACCTGGTGGAACTTTAGAACTAGCTTTATTGAGAGAAGGAGACCGAAGAGTTTCTATTGAAAGTTCATCACCAGCCTTGTTAATGGAATTTCAAAGTGGTCCCGAGGCGCCTTTGAAACCTATCGAAATTATTTCTATGGAACAAGCAGTCAATAGTGACGCAGTAGTTTTTGATACATCAGCCTCTAAAGAAAGTTTCACCACTTGGTCTGTTAATTTAAAAGATTCTAGAGGCAAAAGCAAAAACTACGGTCCTTTTGCACAACCAAAAGTTAGCATTCCTGTCAAAACCATATTGGGTAATCAGCCCGAAGGTGACTATATGGTAACTTTAACGGGAACAACTGCTGCTGGTAAAACCTTGACTAAAGAAACTACCGTGCATATAGTGCCATATGTAGCACCAGTAGTTCAGGAAAGCATTCGTTTTAGTGTATTGTATGAATTCAATGAATCAAAATCGATTGCTATTTATGAAAAATATTTAACCGATATCGTAACCCCTAAAATTAGAAATGGTGACACCGTTATTATAACAGGACATACAGATATCATTGGTGAAACCGATTATAACAAAAATTTATCTTTGGCCAGAGCCAACGATGTAAAAGGAATATTAATAAAAAGTTTGGCTGATGCAGGCACTAACAACATAACTTTTGATATTCATGGAGATGGGGAAGATGAAAATCTCGCACCATTTGAAAACAAATATCCTGAAGAGCGTTTCTATAACAGAACCGTTGTGATTGATATTTTGACAAAAAAATAGCTTTTAGTCTAATCACTTTAAATTATCCTCAATGGCAAAAACTGTTGGGGATTTTTTATATTTGAATATCAAATTTAAATGAAAATGAAAAATCTAATACCATTATGCTGTTTTTTCCTAAGCATTTCAGCTTTCTCACAATCATCTGAAAGTATGAAAGTAGCTTCCAAAAAATTTTATGAAGCCAATTACCTAATGGATTTTGAAGGCATTGTTTCATTATTACATCCAGAAACAGTAAAGAGCATTGGCAAAGATTTGATGCTCGAAAAACTCGATAAATATTATGGAAACGATGAATACCGTTTACGCGAACAATTGGAAACGTTGCCTTTTCAATATGGTGTAATCAAGAAAATAGAAGGCAAATCGTTTTGCGTGATTACCTTCAGAAATCCATTGCGTTACTTTTTTGAAACCAAATTAACTACTGAAACATCTGCAGAAAAAGCCACTTGGTTAAAGCAAATTACTAAAAGTAAAGACGTAACATTTGAACCCAAAAGAAATAGCTTTAACGTAAGAAGAACGACAACTTATGTAGCTGTCATAGATGAAACAACCAACAATGAATGGAAGTTTTTTAACTTGGATGATGCCAATCAGTTAGCTTCTTTTCAGGCGATTTTTAGCGAAAGCATAAAAAAACAATTGGGTTTATAAAAAATAGTATTTACCTTTATCTCACTATTACTAACCATTCAAAAATATTTATACCATGGCAAAAGGAAAAGACGTTCAGAAAGCCGTAAAAAAAGAACCTCTGAAGACGGCAAAAGAAAAGAAAGCTGAAAAACGCGAAAAGAAAAATTCTCCAAAAAGAGATTAATAAAAATCCCGAGCAATCGGGATTTTTATTTTTATAACTCATCAGGGAAAATCTTTCCCGGATTTAAAATATTATTATGGTCAAAGACGCGCTTTATACTTTCCATCAACTCCAAATGTGCTTTGGAAAAGGCAATGTCCATAAAATTCTTTTGTACATAACCAATGCCATGCTCGCCCGAAAGTGTTCCTTTTAGAGAAACCGTTAGTTCAAATATTTGACGAATTCCCAATGGCACTTGCGTTTCCCAATTATCATCGGTCATATCGCCTTTGATTATATTGACGTGAAGATTTCCATCTCCGGCATGACCATAACAAACCGATTTGAAACCATACTTCTCTCCTATTTTCTTGATTCCGGATAATAATTCAGGAAGCATATATCTTGGTACAACGGTGTCTTCTTCTTTATAAATTGAATTCGATTTAACGGCTTCAGCCACTGAACGACGCATTTTCCATAAAGCAGCTTTCTGGTCTTCGGTATCCGCAAACAAAACCTCATCGATATCGAACTGTTCAACAACTGTCATGATTTTTTCGGCTTCAAGCATCAAAATTTCAGGATAATTTCCATCGACTTCAATCAACAAATGCGCCTGGTGTTCGGGTTTGACATTTACACTAATTCCTTCAACCAAACGTAACGTCCAGTCAATCGCTTCGCGTTCCATAAACTCTAAAGCACTTGGAACAATTCCCGCTCTGAAAATCGCAGAAACAGCTTCACAAGCTTGGGCTGCATCATAGAACGGAACCAACATTAATACATTATGATTGTTTTTTGGCAACAATTTTAAAACTGCTTTTGTAATTACACCAAGCGTTCCTTCACTGCCTACCATCAATTGAGTCAAATTATATCCTGTAGAATTTTTGAGTGTGTTTGCGCCTGTCCAAATGATTTCACCATTGGGTAACACCACTTCTAAATTAAGCACATAATCTTTGGTCACGCCATATTTAACAGCTCTTGCTCCGCCTGCATTTTCGGCAATATTTCCACCTATCCAACAACTTCCCATACTGCTTGGATCAACAGGATAGAACAAGCCTTTTTCGGCAACAGCTTCACGCAATACCTGATTAATAACGGCTGGTTCAACTGTGACTTGCAGATTTTGCTCGTCAATTTCCAGAATTTTATTCAGACGTTCCATTGACAAACCAATACCTTCATAAACCGATAAAGCACCACCACTCAAACCAGTTCTGGCGCCAATTGGCGTTGTCGGAATTTTATATTCGTTGGCCACTTTTAGTATAGCTGAAATTTCCTGAGCATTTGCCGGTTTAACAACAACGTTTGGCGGAAAAACATAATCTTCTGTTTCGTCGTGACCGTAATGATTTAAGATTTCTTTATCAGTGAAAATGAAAGAATCACCAACTATATTGGATAATTTTTGAAGTATTTCGGGAGATAATGACATGAGCTATAATTTGAAAAGTAAAAGTAACTATAACAAAAGAAAAAGGCAAATACTTTTTGAATTGCCGTGGGTTTAAACCCATGGTAATTTAAAATGTGTTTAAAATAAAATACCAAAAAGCTAGTGTCAGGAAAGATAAAGGTATTCCAATTCCCACCATCATACTGCTCAATTTTGGTTTTAAACCATAATTCGAAGCTAAAATGGCTCCAGTAATCATTGGCGCCATTGCCGATTCCATGACAGAAACATCAACTGCTAAGCCTTTGCCTCCTAATAAAATTTTGTAAAGCAAAAAGAAAATCGCCGGTGTAATAATTAATTTAAAAAGTAATCCCAACCGGAGAAATTTCCAATGCTGGCTTCGTTTATCAACCTTTAACTGCAAGCCGACGGAAACCAAAGCTAATGGAGTTACCGTTGCGCCTAATTTTTGAAAAACCGTATCAAAATGTTCATTAAAATCAACTTTCAAAACATTCATAGTTAACGCAATGACAAAACAAATAAAAGGTGGAAACAGCAAAATTTTTCTAACAATATCGCTTGAGCTTGTATTGCCTTTGGCAAAAATTCCGGCCGTAATAATTCCAAGTGTTGCCATGACGACAAACGTTCCCGGTTGATCGACTATGATGGCTGTTTTTAAACCTTCGTCACCATAAAGCGCCTGAATTATCGGAAAACCAACAAAGGATGTATTACCCAAACCTGCTGTAATTATCAAACAACCGATAAGCCGATTGGGCCAACCTAATTTTTTTCCGATAACATAGAAGAAAACAAAAGACAAGAGAAATCCAATCCAGGCTACGCCTAATGGATAAAGTAAATCCGTAGAAATCGAAACCTTAGGAATATAATACAAAGCCAGAGACGGCAAAGCAATATAAATTATAAATTGGTTAAGAGCTAAGTGTCCGCTTTTTGGAAAAGCTGCTACTCGTTGCATACCCAAACCCATGAGTAAACAGAGAAAAATCAACAGAATGTTATCCATTCGAGGTAAAAAATTTATTCTGCAAAGGAAAGGCAAAAAAACGGAAAAGAATTATTGGCAAACAATATTTTACTAAATTTACCCAAATGATTTTCCTTTGAACGAAAAGCAAAACAAAAAATCAGCACTACACGAAAAAGAAGGTATTCCGCAGCCGGAAAGTTTCAGTGCTTCTTCATTGGAAAAAATTTCCAAAAGCAGAAAAATACAACCTTCGGCAACTGAATTGATTACCGGTATTTTAGCGCATGATAAAGTGGCTTTAAGTCGTGGAATTACTTTGGTAGAAAGTACCAATCTCACTCATTTGGCGAAAGCCAATGAAATAATTAGTGGCTGTTTGCCTTATGCAAATAAATCGGTTCGAATAGGAATTACAGGCGTTCCCGGCGTTGGAAAATCAACATTTATTGAATCTTTTGGAAAGTACCTGACTTCATTAGGAAAAAAAGTGGCAGTCTTAGCCATTGATCCAAGCAGCACTATTTCACACGGAAGTATTTTGGGCGACAAAACCCGAATGGAAGAATTGGTAAAAGACGAAAACGCCTATATCAGACCATCGGCTTCGGGAGAAACTTTGGGTGGCGTAGCTCGAAAAACTCGTGAAACTATTATCCTTTGTGAAGCGGCAGGATTTGATACTATCATTATTGAAACGGTTGGTGTTGGACAAAGCGAAACCGCGGTTCACTCGATGGTTGATTTCTTTTTATTGCTAAAAATATCCGGTGCCGGCGATGAATTGCAAGGTATCAAACGTGGCATTATGGAAATGGCCGACGCTGTTGTCATCAACAAAGCCGATGGCGATAATATCAATAAAGCCAAACTAACCAAAACCGAATTCAACCGCGCGTTGCATTTATTTCCTGCAAAAAAATCAGGTTGGATTCCAACTGCGGCGACTTGTAGTGCCATTACCAGAGAAGGAATTGACAAGGTTTGGGAAACGATTTCCAATTATTTTGAGTTGGTTAAAGCCAATCATTATTTTGAAGAAAAGCGCAAAGAGCAAAATCAATATTGGATGATGGAAACCATCAATGAGCAGTTAAAATCCAATTTCTACAATCATGCAGACATCATAAAACTATTGGAAGCAAATAAAAAAGCAGTAGCCAATAATGAAATCTCACCTTTTGCTGCTGCTATGCAATTGCTGGAAAAGTATTTTAAAAAATAAAACGCTTATCTGATGTTGCCAACCGAATTCTTAGCGGTATCATGTTTCGTTTTTAATATGCCTTTTTCAACACTAAAACCGATACGAACCTGAGTTTTCAATCTGCCTTTTAACACTATGAAGCTCAATTCATATTCTCCATCAGCTAATTCTATTGCGGTGTCGGCATCAGCGTCCTGAATTTTATATACTTTACTTTGTGTTTTGGCATACGAAGCGGCAGCTGCGCCACCTCCTGCACCAGCTAAATTACCCACACTGGAAACTGCTGCTGAAATTATAGCACCTCCGGGCAAAGCACCTCCCACTATAGCAGTTCGTTGTGCAACGGCACTTCCAGCAGCGTGCAAACCTTGATTTACTTTTTCGCCAAAAGTTCGTGCTTCATCCGGAGATAATCCTACTATAGTTTTATTAGTGCCACTAACTCTGTATCCTTCACCCGAAGAAAATAAAATTACACAACCATCATCAACAACGGTTACATTTATTTTTTCGCTTTTAACTTTCTCTCCAAATGTTGCTCCTTGTGTTTGTTTGGCTATGGTAACGTTCATCGAAATTCGATTAGGCATAGCATTAGAACTAATAGGATTAATTTTTTGGGATTCCTGCGCCTGTAGAGAAAGAAAACATCCTAAAATAAAAGTAGCCGCAATAATTGATTTAGTAAAAGTTCTCATAATATCAATTTTTAAGATTAAATAATACCTTAAAATTAGTTTATTTATTAATAGCAACCTTAATTTCAATTCATAAAAAAACAGCTGTTGAAAATTCAAACAGCTGTTAAATATATTTTCTAAACCCGAACTACTCTCCGTAGCGTTCCATTTCTCTGTCGTAGAATTCTCCCGCCAAAGTGATTAAATGTTCCATCTCGCTTTCTAATTCGGTTTCGTCTTCACCTTCTAAATCTTCCATAAACTCTACTTCGTCATCTTTCAAATTGATTATAAAACGTGGAAAATCAAGATGAATGATAAAAATATCATCTTCGGGTAAATCAGAATTGTCTGCTAGTAAAAATTTTGGTAATTCCATGTTGTATTATTTTTTGAATACACAAAGAAACGAATAATCTATTTATCCGACAAGATAACCGGAGCACTTCCTTTGCCCATAAAAATAATTTTGGCATTAGACGAAGTCGCGATTTCTTTTTGTGCTTTGATTTGTTCGTATTGCAATTGTTTATCGGTCAAGCCGGATGAAATAATTCTCTGATAATCCGCTATACCTTGTGCTTCTACTCTTTTACGCTCTGCTTCCTGTTTTTCTTTCTGCAAAACGAAGGTCATTTTTTGAGCATCCTGTTCGGCATTAATTTTACTTTCGATAGAAGCTTTTACAGAACTTGGAAGATTGATATTTCTAATTAAAAGCTGCTCTAAAACCAAACCTCTTTTTTTGAAATCATCTTCAATCGATTTGAAAATTCGTTGTTGAAATTCTTCTCTTTTTGTCGAATATAAAGCTACTGCATCATAATAAACAGCGTTGTCACGAATACGTGTTCTGGTTACCGGACGCACAATTTTATCGGTATAATCCTGACCAATTCCTTTTAAAATTTTAGGAGCTTCTGTTGGTAGAACTTTATATAAAACGGTTAAATCTATAATAACTTCCAAACCATCATTTGATAAAACTCTGATAGCATCATCACCTTCCTGCGCGCCTTCCTCATGAATGGCCGACATTGTATAGTTTTGGGTTTGAATGTCAAAAACGGTGATATCTAAAAGTGGATTTACAATATGCAAACCGCTTTCTAAAATATCAGGCTGCACGTTTCCATAAAGTGATTTTACGCCCACTTTTCCTGCGTCAATTTGTTTGAATACTGAAGATAATAAACCGATAAGAATTACAACGAAACCAAAAATCCTAAAAAGATTTGCAAATTTGGAAAGGGGATTTTCGTTGTTTTTTAATGTAAAGCTGACAATAATTAAGATAACACCAATAATAAGTGAAAGTATCATTTTCTGAGTTTTTAAATTATACGGTGATTATACGCAAGTCTCAAAAAAAGTTACAAATTATTTGGAAGCATTTTCTGAAATCATTTTCTTAGTCAGATAATGGAATCGAATAAACAGGAAAACCGCAGCTGCAGTCAATCCCGCCAATAATCCTATCCAAACACCAACAGCTTTTAATGAAGTATACTCTCCGAGATAAAACGAAATCGGAAAGCCAACAATCCAATACGCCACGAAAGTTATATACATCGGAATCTTCACATCCTGCAGACCTCGCAACGCTCCCAAAACAACAACCTGAATTCCGTCAGAAATCTGAAAAACTGCAGCAACCAAAAGCAATTTAGCCGCAATAGCAATCACTTCCTGATTGTCTAATATTTGGGATTGGTTTTCCATATTTAAAAACAAATACGGCAAAATTTGATGCAATGCCACAAACATTATAGCAAACAGAATTTCAATAAGTATTGCTAATAAAAATATGGAACGCGCCACAACAACCAATTGCTTATAATCGTTCAAACCTTTTTGGGTACTGATTCTAATCATTGAAACCACACTCAAACCCATAGCAAACATAAACGTCATGGAAGCCAAGCTCAGCGCAATCTGATTCGCAGCCTGACTGGTTTTTCCAATGTTGCCACAAAGCCAGATTCCGGCAGTGAAAAGCACCACTTCAAAAAGCATTTGCATCGCTGAAGGCAAACCAAGATTAACGATTTTTTTAATCATTTCTTTCTTGATTTCATCAAAACTAAAATCGTGGAAGTATTGTTTTAATCTTTCTCTTCGGGACAAAATCATGTGCATAAAAACAACCATTGCAATCCTCGAAATGACAGTTCCTAAAGCTGCACCAATGATTCCCATTTTTGGAAAAATCCAAACACCATAAATCAAACAATAATTAATGATTACGTGCAAAATATTTGCCATGATAATGGCATACATTGAAACTTTGGTCATCGACATTCCATCGGCAAACTGTTTGTATCCTTGATAAATGATAAGCGGAACTAACGAAAAAGCAACCCAATCAACAAAAGGTTTTGCCAATGCGATTACCTCTTTAGGCTGGTGCAATAATTCCATTATCGGCTTGGCCAAAACCACCAATCCAAAAAGCGAAAATCCTAAAATAACACATAGAAACAATCCATGATGAAAAGCCGAACGGATTTTTGAATTGTCTTTTTCGGCATCAGCTTCGGCAACGATTGGCGTAATAGCCGTTGAAAATCCGATACCAAGTGACATCGCGACAAAAATCATACTGTTGCCCAAAGAAACTGCAGCAAGCTCAGTACTTCCTAATTTTCCAACCATGATGTTATCGACAATACCAATTAAGGTATGACCAAGCATCCCAATAATTACAGGATACGCCAGTTGCATATTATAGGAGAACTCTTTGGTGTATTGGGATAAATTCATTTTGCAATTTTCTTCCGAAGTTTTGGAATGCAAAGATATATCGTTTTACCCTTTCAATTGTTCCTTATACAAATCAATATTGTCTTTTACTTTTGGGTCTAATTCAGGTTCCTGAATATCAGTAAGTTTTTGCATTTCTTCCCAAATAATTTTAGCTACAATAACACGTGCCATTTCTTTATCATCGGCCGGAATTATAAACCAAGGTGCGTGCTCTTTAGAAGTATTGTTGATGGCTTCTTCGTAGTATTTCATATAATCATCCCAACGTTCGCGCTCTTTTAAATCGCCGGTCGAAAACTTCCAGTTGTCTTCCGGATTTTCTAATCGTTTCAACAATCGCTTGCGTTGTTCTTCTTTGCTCATGTGGAAATAAAACTTCAAAACAAGGGTTCCGTTATTGGCAATATGCTTTTCAAAATTATTGATTTGTTCCATTCTGTTTTCCCAGAATTTTGGTGTAATGTCTTCTACTTTTTCAATGCCGGGCAAGTTCTCAAACATAATATATTCGGGATGCACACGCGTAACCAAAACATTTTCGTAATGTGTTCTGTTGAAAACAGCAAACTTTCCTTTTTCGGGCAAAGCTAAATAATGACGCCACAAATAATCGTGTTCAAGCTCGGTTGAATTGGGAGTTTTAAAACTATGCACCACAACGCCACGCGGATTAAATTCTTTGAAAACTTCACGAATCAAACTGTCTTTTCCACTGGTGTCCATGCCTTGCAGACAAATCAAAACACCATACCGATTGTGAGCATACATCGCATCCTGTCGCTTACTCAGCTTTTGCTGAATTTTTAATAACTCTTCTTCTTTCTCATCATCATCGGCATCAATGTTTAGCTCAGTCGGAATTTTTGACAATTCTATTTTATCGATAACTCTAAAATCATCCGGATTTATGTTTTTCATAACGTAAGTATTTATATTTGTAAAACTATGGAAAAATTTCAACTCACGGTACTTTTCAAAATCATAGGTATAGGTTCAGCATCAGGCCTACTCTATCACAATGATTTGCTTTATATAATTTCAGATAACAGTACCTATCTGTATGAATATAATATTGCCAATGAAAAATTGAACAAAATTCCATTGGTAGAGAATGCCCAGGAAAACATTCCCAAAAAAGATAAACCCGATTTTGAGTCAATTACCTTTTATGGAGATGCAATTGCAATTCTTGGATCTGGTTCAACAAAAAAGCGTAATCTTTCGTTTCAATACAATATTGAAGCTGATTCTGTAAAACAAAATGATATTGCCGATCTATATCAAAAGATTAAGCATCAACTTAATTTTTCAGATGATGAATTCAATATTGAAGGATTCATTATGAACAAAAAGAATCTTTTTTTATTTCAAAGAGGTAATGGAACTGAAGGCAAAAATGGAATAATTTCCGTTTACAATAGTCGAAATAAATCAGAAATAGGCTTTACGATTTTCAATCTGCCTAAAATCAAAAATGTACCAGCTACTTTCACTGATGCAATCTTAGTTGATGATAAAATTTATTTTCTGGCTTCCGCCGAAGACACAACCTCAACCTATTTAGATGGTGAAGTTCTGGGCAGTATCATCGGAACAATCGATTTAAAAACGATGAAGCTTGAAAATTCAATACAAATCAGTGACAAGCATAAATTTGAAGGATTGACATTGTACAAAAAAACAGCAACTCAAATCGAATTGCTGCTTTGTGAGGATAATGATACCGAGGAATTGGTATCGACTATTTATAAATTAGTGCTCAAAAAACAATAACTTTTCTTTGCGCTTTTGTGACTTTGCGAGCTGTTTTTTATTTCTCGAAAAGAATCAAAGACACAAAGTTTCAAAAAATAAAAAGTGTCTGTTACTTCTCAATTTCCTTGAGACTTTCCATCTTTTTATGAGCCAGGAAACCTTTGATATCTTCAAAATGTTCTTTTACTCGTTTGTTACCAAATTCGAAAACTTTGGTTGCTAATCCGTCAAGGAAATCCCTGTCGTGAGAAACTAAAATCAGCGTTCCGTCAAAGTCTTTTAAAGCTTCTTTAATAATGTCTTTGGTTTTCATGTCCAAATGGTTAGAAGGCTCATCCAGAATCAATAAGTTAACCGGTTCAAGCAATAGTTTTATCATTGCCAAACGTGTTTTTTCTCCACCTGAAAGCACTTTTACTTTTTTCTGAATGTCATCACCATGGAACATAAATGCTCCCAAAATATTCTTGATTTGCGTTCTCACATCACCAACGGCAATGTTATCAATCGTTTCAAAAATGGTAGCATCTCCATCCAATAATGCAGCCTGGTTTTGGGCAAAATAACCAATCTGTGAATTGTGCCCAACCTCAACGTTACCGCTGTTGATTTCGATTTCTTTCATGATGGCTTTAATCATAGTCGATTTTCCTTCACCATTTTTTCCCACGAAAGCCACCTTCTGACCACGCTCGATTACCATATTAGCATCTTTAAAAATCAAATGGTCGCCATAGGATTTTTCCAAATCACGAACAATTACAGGATATTGTCCCGAACGAACTGATGGTGGGAATTTCAATTTCAATGCCGAATTATCGATTTCATCAACTTCAATCGGAACAATTTTTTCTAGCATTCTAACGCGTGACTGAACCGCATCTGTTTTAGAAAAAGTACCACGAAATCTATCAATAAAAGCCTGATTATCTGCGATGAATTTTTGCTGTTCATCATACGCTTTTTGTTGGTGAACTCTTCTGTCCTTACGCAACTCCAAATAATGAGAATACTTGGCTTTGTAATCATAAATTCTTCCCATCGTAACTTCTATCGTACGATTGGTAATATTATCAACAAAGGCTCTATCGTGCGAAATCACCATTACGGCTTTCGCCTGATTGATTAAGAAATCTTCCAGCCACTGAATACTATCCATATCCAGGTGATTCGTCGGCTCATCAAGCAAAATCAAATCGGGTTGTTTCAAAAGAATTTTAGCCAACTCAATACGCATTCTCCATCCACCCGAAAATTCAGAAGTTGGGCGATTGAAATCGTCTCTTTCAAATCCTAATCCTTTCAACACCTTCTCTACTTCTGCTTCATAGTTCACTTCTTCAATCGAATAGTATTTCTCACTCAACTCCGAAACACGCTCAATCAGCTTCATATACTCATCACTTTCGTAATCAGTGCGAATTGTAAGCTGCTCGTTGATTTCGTCAATATCATCTCTCATTTTGAAAACCTCAGCAAACGCTTTTGAAGCTTCTTCCATTACCGTACAATTATCTGCAGCCAATAAATGCTGTGGCAGATAAGCTATCACCGCTTCTTTTGGAGCTGTAATTGCGCCTCGTGTAGGTTTGTTTTCTCCGGCTACAATTTTAAGTAAAGTTGATTTTCCGGCGCCATTTTTACCCATAAGGGCAATTTTATCAGTTTCATTGATAGCGAAAGTTACCTCGCTAAAAAGTGTGGTGCCGCCAAATTCAACGGCTATGTCGTTAACAGTAATCATATAGCATTTTTTGAAGCGGCAAAGATAGGTTAATTAAGCAAACAGAAAATGCTTCTTTTCTGATTAATTTCAGAGGCAATTTAGTAACAATAACGTTATAATTGGTTGATAAAGATTTTGAGTCTTTTCTATCCAAAAGGAAATGTTTACTTTTAAGCATAAATTCGGAATCATGCCATTAATAGACTATAGTTTTTTAGAGCGGATTTTACCCAAAGCCAAGATTAAAAAAAAGTTTCGAAATAAGAAACGTTCCTATCTGAATAGGGTTCGACTCGCTACTGCCTTGTTCTTTTTCGGAATGGGATTTTGTTTTGCGACTTGGGCAAGCCGAATTCCGGATATCAAATCGATGCTGCAATTAAGTGAAGCCGGATTGGGAACCTTACTCTTTGCATTGCCTGCGGGTCAGCTTTCCGCCATGCCTTTTTCGGGTAGAACTGTCACCAAATATGGTAGCCGAAAAGTATTGATTATTGCACTTTTACTCTATTCGTTTTTCCTTACTTTGTTGGGCTTGGCTTCTGCCAAATGGCAATTGGCTGCCGGATTGTATATCTTTGGCGTTTGTGGAAACTTTTGCAACATTGCTGTGAATACACAAGGCGTGCATACGCAACAATTATTTGACAAACCTATCATGGGTTCGTTTCATGGTTCGTGGAGTTTGGCTGGTTTCTGTGGCGCATTAGTTAGCTTACTGATGTTGAGCTTGAAGTTCACTCCATATCATCATTTCTTAGTTGCATTTGTGTTGGTCATTATCATTGTTTTAACCAATTACAAATTCATTATTGCTACTAAAGTCATAAAAACCGAAAAAAAAGAAAGTTATTCATTTCGCAAAAACCCTGATACCAGTTTGATTTGGCTGGGTATTATTGCTTTTTGTTGCATGGCCAGCGAAGGCATCATGTTCGACTGGAGTGGTGTGTATTTTAAAGAGATTGTCAAAGTTCCCGGTGCTTTAGTAGTTTTGGGCTATACCTCGTTTATGATTAGCATGGCTTCCGGGCGTTTCTTGAGTGATGTATTTGTTGCGAAATATGGCGTCAAGAAAGTACTCATCACTAGCGGAATTGTTATATCTGCCGGTTTATATATGGCGGTGCTGCTGCCTTATCTCATTCCGTGTACCTTTGCTTTTATGTTGGTTGGTTTTGGTGTCTCCAATGTTATTCCAACAGTGATTAGCATTGCCGGGAACAACGAAAATGTGCCCACAGGCATTGCGTTGACGATAGTGTCGAGTATTAGTTTCCTTGGGTTTTTAATTGGTCCGCCTTTGATTGGCTTTATTGCAGAGCTGACAAGTTTGAAATACTCCTTTGCTATTATAGGTGTTTTTGGAGTATTTATTTCAGTTTTGGTCAGTAGATTGAAGATTTTTAAATAGTTAATCCAGAAAAACATATTCTTCCAACTCAACATATTTTGTGTATTTTAAGGTTTTTGAATCAAGCAAATACAAGTTCCCAAAATAACATCCTAAAAGATAACACGAATTAAATTCTCCTGCCTTTCGAACCATAACTTCAAAATTATTGATAATTTCAATATTGTCGAATGTAATTGGATCTCCCAGATTAGTTCCTTTTTCATACTCCCAGGTCGCATCCATTCTGCCTGGTAAAAAGAAAAAGCGATCGAGAATCAATACAAAAAGAAAAAAAGGTACTATTCTGATTATTTTTTTCACCTTAAATACTCAATCGAAACTCCTCAATCACAGGATGTGCTTTACCAAAATCAATTTCCTGAATGAATAATTCGACTGCTTTAGCCGTTTGTATGCTTGGCAAAACATTAGCCTGATTGTTATTTCTAATGACAACGTTGATGTCTGATTCTTCCAGTTTTTCCTTTAAGCTAACTGCCAGAATTTCTTCTCCTGAAAATATTTTTATTAAGCCCATTGTTTTGAGTTATGACCCGAGCCTTTTGGCGAACGGAACGTTAGTTAATTATGAGTTATGAGTTATTCGTCTTCCATTTCGAAGAAAACCGGTTCAATCATGATTTTATCAGCAAGCGATTCTACTCTTTCGGTGATTTGGGAACAAAAGAATAAACGTTGTGTTTTTTCAATACTGTTTGATAAGCGATGGACAATTGCGTCCATTCTGCTTCTGAATAATACTTCGGCATCATCAACAATCATCAACTTAATGGTATTGCTGTTAAATCCAGCCGATGAAAACATGGCATTGATTTTATTTGGCGTACCAATTAAAATATCCAATCCCATAGAAACCACATTTTTATCGTAATCGAGATCGCCTTTATCATGGACACCCAAAATACTCAAATCGGTATAAGCTCCGTATTTTAAGAACAGTTCTTCCATTTCCAATACTTTTTCTTTGTTCTCAACAATGATTAAAGCTCTGGTACTTTCGTCTAAAGTTTTTTCTAATTTCTGAATTACGTTTAAAACAATAGTCGTTGTTTTTCCGGTTCCTCCAGGTGATTGAATTACGGCATCTGCCCCACTTTTGATGGTAGAAAATGTTTCCTGCTGCATTTCATTGGCTTCGGTTAAACCGTTTTCAATAAGTGCTTTCTGGAGGTTTGGATTTATTTTTTTTAGATTCATTATTTACTGGCAAATAGTTTTACATCGGTTTCCGAAATCTCGTTTCCACCAAGGATTATCAAACGCTCCACTACATTTCGGAGTTCACGAATATTTCCTGTCCAATCGTATTCCTGTAATAATTTAATGGCTTGTTTAGAGAACGTTTTTGTAGCATTTCCTTGTTCTTCAGCTATTTTAGATGCAAAATGTTCAATCAACAACGGAATATCACTTCGTCTGTCATTCAACGATGGAACTTTGATTAAAATTACCGCCAAACGATGATACAAATCTTCTCTGAATCTTCCTTCTGCAATTTCCTTTTTCAAATCTTTATTGGTTGCAGCAACAACTCTAACATTGATTTTGATGTCTTTGTCGGCACCAACTCTTTGTATCAAACTTTCCTGCAAAGCACGTAACACTTTGGCTTGCGCCGAAAGACTCATATCACCAATTTCATCTAGAAAAATCGTTCCGCCATCGGCAGCTTCAAATTTTCCGGCTCTGTCTTTTACGGCAGATGTAAATGCACCTTTTACGTGACCGAACAATTCGCTTTCTATCAGTTCAGATGGAATTGCAGCGCAATTCACTTCTATCATTGGAGCTTCTGCTCTTTCACTTTTTTCGTGTAACTGATGCGCCACTAATTCTTTACCGGTTCCGTTTGGTCCCGTAATTAAAACTCTGGCATCGGTTAACGCAACTTTCTCAATCATCAGTTTGATTTGATTGATGGGTTCACTTTCGCCAATGATTTCGTAATTTTTGGAAACTTTTTTCTTCAAAATTTTATTCTCTACGACCAATTGCTTTTTGTCTAAAGCATTTCGAACCGTATTCAGTAATCGATTCAAATCGGGTGGTTTTGAGATATAATCAAAGGCACCAAGACGCATCGTATTGACAGCAGTTTCCAAATCACCGTGACCGGAAATCATCACCATCGGAATTTCGGGCTTGATTTTTTTAACGGCTTCGAGTAATTCTTCGCCATTCATTTTTGGCATTTTGATGTCACAAAGCACCAAGTCATAATCTTCGTTTTTGATTTTTTCAAAACCAAGCTTTCCATCTTCGGCTTCTTCAACAATATAAGTATCACTCTCTTCTAAAAGTATTTTGGTTAATACTCTGCGGATAGATACTTCGTCTTCAATGATTAATATTTTGGGCATTTGTAAATTTGGTTATCTGGTTATTCGGTTATTTGAATTCCTTTTATAGCTGACTATCCAGCCCTGATTGAAGCAGTTACCTTGTAACGCGGAAAGCAGGAAAATGGTTTATGCTGCAGACCGAACCTTTCGCTCCTAATCAGTTTTGACAAAAGTAGTATAATTTCAGATTAACAGCCTTACTTTTGTTGCATCAAAAATAGATTTAATACTTTTGTATTTCAAAACGAACAACTATGTCTACAGCAAAAAAAGATTACAAAAGAATTACCACCAAGTCCTTATTTGACATGAAAGCCAATGGCGAAAAAATATCTATGCTTACCGCATATGATTATTCGATGGCAAAAATTGTTGATACTGCCGGTGTTGATGTGATTTTGGTAGGCGATTCTGCCAGTAATGTTATGGCGGGTCACGAAACGACTTTGCCGATAACGTTAGACCAGATGATTTATCACGCTTCGGGTGTTGTTCGCGCTATTGAACGTGCTTTGGTTGTGGTTGATTTGCCTTTTGGAAGTTACCAATCGGATCCAAAGGAAGCCTTGCGTTCAGCTATTAGAATTATGAAAGAAAGTGGTGGACATGCAGTAAAAATGGAAGGCGGAAGTGAAATCAAGGAAAGCATCAAACGTATTTTGAACGCCGGAATTCCGGTTATGGGACATTTGGGTTTAACACCGCAATCTATATACAAATTCGGAACATACACAGTTCGCGCTAAAGAAGAAGCCGAAGCAGAACAATTGCTGGAAGACGCTAAATTGTTAGAAAAATTAGGCTGTTTTGCGTTGGTTTTGGAAAAAATTCCTGCATCACTTGCCGAAAAAGTAGCCAAAACAATTTCAATTCCTGTCATCGGAATTGGTGCCGGTGGCGGCGTTGACGGACAAGTATTGGTTATTCACGATATGCTTGGAATGAACAATGAATTCAGTCCACGTTTCCTTAGACGCTACTTGAATTTATACGAACTAATGACTACTGCGATTGGAAATTATGTGACGGATGTTAAGTCTAAAGATTTTCCCAATAAATCAGAGCAATATTAAATCTCCTTTGATGCGAAAAAGTATTGTTTTACTTCTTATTATTGCTTTGGTTTCGTGTCAAAATAAAGAAACTGAGACCATCGTAAAACCTGTTGAAGAGACTTTGCAGACTTCTGATTTGTATTCAAAAGTTTTTTACATTTCACCTAAATTAAACACAGAAGATTGTATCGCTTATAATGATGGCTGTGATTGCTGTGATGGTAAAATTGTGTTTTTAAAAAACGGAACTTTCATCAGTGATTTTTATTGTATTCCCTTAAAAAGCTACAACACCGGAACTTTTAAAATTGAAAACAAAAAACTTATTTTAGATTATGATGATAAGGAAGTAACTTATGGTCCGGCAAATGATGATTATTCTGAAGAGGAAGAAAGTGTTTTAACCTTGGATACTGTTAAATGCGGAATGGTTAGTCTGGACGTCATAAAATGTAAAAAAAAATATGTTTTTAAGGGAGAATCCGATTATTATTCCGAAGACAAAAAAGCTTCTTTCTTACAAGCCATAAATGAGTATAAAAACGAAGGGGCGTGGAAACTGTTGGATGTTAAATATTAATTATGCCTAAAGTAATTTCCACCAAAGACAATCTCCAAATTCTTCACGAAGACAATCACATTATTGTGGTAAACAAACGCGTTGGCGATATTGTGCAAGGAGATAAAACCGGAGACAAACCTTTGTCGGATGTTGTTAAAGAATACATCAAAGAAAAATACAACAAACCCGGAGAAGTCTTTCTTGGCGTGGTTCACAGATTAGACCGGCCAACAACCGGAATTGTAGTTTTTGCCCGAACATCAAAAGCATTGACACGATTGAATGAATTATTTGCCAATCGGGAAACACAAAAAACCTATTGGGCAGTTGTTAAAAACAAACCTGAAAAAGATAGCGATACTTTAGTCCATTATCTCAAAAGAAATGAGAAAAACAATACTTCCAAAGCGCATATAAAAGAAGTTCCCGAAAGCAAAAAAGCCAGTCTGGATTATAAAATCATCAAAACGCTCGACAATTATTTTACGCTTGAAATAAATCTGCATACGGGAAGACATCATCAGATAAGAGCACAACTGGCCGCTATTGGTTGTCCAATAAAAGGCGATTTAAAATATGGCTTTGACCGTAGCAATCCCGATGGTGGCATACATCTTCACGCCCGGAAGCTTGTTTTTACACATCCGGTTTCAAAAGAAGTACTGGAAATTATTGGCCCAACACCAAAAGATGCCATTTGGAGTTCGATTTAATACTAAAAAGTGTATTTTTACGTTTATATATAACCCTCACGTAAAAAATACTAGCTATGAAAAGAATAATTGTAAGCCTCACTTTGCTGATTGGTCTTAACGCTTTTGCACAAGACCATTTCTCCGGAATTAGCACTTCCAATCGCGTTGGAATTTTAAACGGATCCGAAAACCCTGCAGAGTTCTCCAATCTTTCTAAAAGATTTGAAGTCAATATCTACGGATTGAGTTTTAATGTAGCCAATAACAAAATTGGGTTCAGCGATATCAACTCCGATGCCAATTTTGAAGATTTACTTTTTAAGGGAACAGAACCCGTAGACATGCGTTTTGACGGACAGATATTAGGACCGGGTTTTGCCATGAAATGGATGAAATGGGGTTTCGGCATTACCACAAAAGCTCATGCAAATTTTAATATTATTGATGTTGATCCTGCGATTGGAGATGCTATTGCCAATGATAATTTGATACTAAGCACTACATCGCTCAATAGCCGTAATAATCAGCGTTTAAACGGAGTCGCCTATGGAGAAATTGGACTGTCCGCTGCCAGAACTTTATTCGAAAATGAAAAGCACAGCTTTAGTGCTGGTCTTACATTAAAATTTTTATTTCCGGGTTCGTATTCTAACTTTGGTTTGAAAAATCTAAACGGAGAAATTACTGAAAATTTAGGCAGTGCTTATCTGACAACAGACTCTCCGGCAACATTGAATATTGCTTATTCCGGTAATTTAGCAGATAGTTTTACGAATTTTAGTGATTATGGAAAATCTGTTTTTGGAGGTTTAAACGGTACTGCTGTAGACATCGGATTTAATTACCAATATAAAGACGGAAGTAAAGGCTATAAAATCAAAGGTGGCTTAGCTATAAAAAACCTTGGCAGCATGACTTTGAAAGACGATAATAACCAATCGACCAATTATACTTTGAATATTCCAAGTACTGACCCATTGGATTTGAGTCAATTTGATGATGTGGATAATTTAAGAGAAGTAGAGCAAATACTGTTAGACAACGGCTATTTAACCCAAATATCAGGAGAAAAGGATTTCAAAGTAAAATTACCAGCGATGATTAATTTATATGCTGATTTTAAAATTATACCTAAAGTCTATGTTTCCGGATTTTTACAACAAAAAATGCAGGATGATGACGGGAACGATCAAATCACTTCAATCAATTCATTTACAGTCACACCGCGATTTAACATCGGTTTTTTTGAAGCCTATTTACCAATCAACAACAATGAAGTTTCAGGAACGAATGTCGGCATCGGATTCCGATTCAGAGGTTTCTACCTTGGCTCAGGCTCTATCGTAACAGCACTTATCAGCGATAGCAAACAAGCCGATATTTACACCGGATTCCGTTGGGCATTTTTATAAATAATAAAATTGAATTGTATTTGTTAAAAATGTAACTTGCTCAACCAATCTGGTCAAGTTATGAATTTTAAAACAGATATAAATTACCGAAAACAATCGTTATTAAAATTATTGAATTGTGTTCAGTTGCATGAACAGGAAATCATAAAAGCACTCTATGATGATTTCAAAAAACCAGCCTTTGAAGCGGTTATAAGTGAAACAGCTTACATACTGACTGAACTTAATCATACCATTAAAAACATAAATAAATGGGCAAAACCTCAACTGGTTTTGCCTTCTCTTTTAAATTTCCCGTCAACAGATTATATCTATAAAGAACCTTATGGTAAAGTATTAATTATTGCTCCGTGGAATTATCCATACCAATTGGCATTATGCCCCTTAATCGCTGCCGTTGCTGCAGGAAATGAAGTGGTGGTAAAACCTTCGGAACTAACGCCAAACACTTCAAAGATTGTTGCCAAAATAATAAACGAAACTTTTGATGAAAATCATGTAAAATGTGTGGAAGGCGGTATTGAAATTGCTCAACAATTATTAGCACAACGCTGGGATTATATTTTCTTTACAGGCAGCGTTGCTGTTGGTAAAATAGTAGCCAAAGCAGCGGCAGAAAACCTAACGCCGGTAACATTAGAACTTGGTGGAAAAAATCCGTGTATTATTGACGAAACGGCTAATATAAAACTGGCAGCCAAAAGAATCGTTTGGGGCAAATTCCTAAATGCTGGGCAAACCTGCATTGCGCCAGATTATTTGTTGGTTTCGAATAAAATAAAAGCAGCTTTTATCGAATCATTAAAAAAGGAAATCACAGCTGCTTATGGAGAAAATCCGGAAAAGTCTACCGATTTTGCAAGAATCATCAATGGAAAAAACTGGAAAAGATTGGCTTTAATGATAAAAGATGAAAATGTAATTTTCGGAGGTCAAATCAATGAAACCGATTTTTACATAGCGCCAACACTTATTAACGAGCCTGCTTTGGACAGCATGATTATGAAAGACGAAATTTTTGGCCCAATTCTTCCTGTTTTATCTTTTGAAAACGAAGCTGATTTGGTTTCCATAATTTCAAGATACGAAAAGCCTTTGTCGCTTTATGTTTTTAGCAATAACAGCGCTTTCGCCAAAAAAATAATCCAAAATTATTCTTTTGGCGGTGGCTGCATTAATGATACAGTTGTTTATTTTTCCAACAAAAGATTGCCATTTGGAGGAGTTGGACATAGTGGTATTGGTGCCTATCACGGTAAGTTAAGTTTTGATACTTTTACGCATCGCAAAGCTGTTGTCAAAAAAGCAAATTGGCTTGATATTCCGATTCGGTATGCGCCCTATAAAGGAAAAATAAATATTTTAAAGAAAATATTAAAATGGCTGTCCTAAATTTATTTATTTTTGATAAAACCAAACCAAAAACCTCATAAATCTGAATAACGTTGGCCGATTTTTTTACTTTTTCAAACACCAATAATTTAATAATAATAGCCGTTTTGCTGCTGCTACTTTATGGAGCTTATTTTGCGACAAGCAATTCTTTGAAAAAAAAATTAAACCTGCGCAATCATTCAGAATTTGAACCAAAAGAGCAACAATACGAACTTTACTTGCTCTTTTTTGGAATTACAATTCCGCTGGTCGAATCGATTCTGGAGGTTTTTAAGGTACGCACTACCAGTTTTCTAGTTCCTAATGTCTTGATTGGAATAGCATTATTAATTTTCTATCTGCTTTGTACCCGAACAAGATTTTTTGCCAAACGTATTAAATCCATTTTTTTACTCTGTTATTTTGGATATTTTGGACTTATTGTTGCGTACGTGTTTTTTAATGATTTTGAATTGATATGCTATGTTAGTCTGATATTGATATACTTCCTTTCCTATTTTGTCTTAAAAAACATTCTTCACTATTGGCTATTCGTAATTACCTGCCTGTTGCTTCTTATTAGTTCGTATGGTTTTGAATTGATTCCGCATAACTACACTATTATTCTCATCTGTTCTTTTATACTAACCACTACAATTCATAGCGCTAGGCATTTGGCATTAATTGAAACAAAAAATAAATTTCTTTTTGCAAACATCATAGTAAACAATGGAAATTCATTGATTATGACAACCAACAAAAAAGGAGAAGTGTCATTTTGCAGCGAATCTATTAAAGATATTTTGGGTTATACTGTCGATGAAGTAATGGGAATGGGATTCTGGGATTTAACGGAAGATTCCGAATTTGTTGGCGAAGGTTATCATGATGATTATATTGATGACCGATTGTATGTCCGAAAACTAAAATGTAAAAATGGCGACTACAAATACATTCAGTGGAAAGACAAGAAATACTCCGATGATGTAGTTATTGGTATCGGTCAGGATGTAACAGAGCAAATTAACATTGAGAATCAATATAGAAGCCTAATTGAATCAGCAGCAGATTTGATTTATGAAATTGATTTAAATTCAAATGTTACTTATGTCAATCAGTATACAGAAAAGACAACTGGTTATTCAAAAGATGAAATTATAGACATGCCATTTTTTAAGTTTATCAGAAACGATTACATAGACTTTGTTGTCGATTTCTATAAAGATATTCCAAAAGAAAGCAATCAATATGTTGACCTGGTTTTTCCGTTGGTTAAAAAAGACGGAGACACCATCTGGGTTTCTCAAAAAGTAACCATGAAGAGAAACCAAAATGACGATATTGTAGGTTTTTCAGCTATTGCAAGAGATGTTACGCTGGTAAAAAATCTCGAAATAGAACATTATAACAGAAGCAAAAAAGTCAGAGTCCACAATGAAACATTAAAAAAACTAACATCTCAAAGTTATTCTAACAAAGATACTTTCAACGGAATTCTCAAAAACATTCTAAAAGTTGCTAGTACAAATTGCAGCCTTGACCGAGTGAGTTATTGGGTAGCTATTCCCGATGGCATTCGTTGTGAAAGCATGTATTATTTGGAAAGTGACCGTTATGAAAAAAACTTCTTTATTGATAAAGCAACGCATCCTAATTACTTTGCGAATATAGAAACCGGAATGCAGATTGTGGCTTCAAATGTATACGACAATAATATTACACAGGAACTTTGTTATGACTATTTTCCAAAATATAACATCAAATCTTTGTTGGATACTCCAATAGTGATAAATGGTAAAATCATTGGAATCTTATGCTTTGAGAAAGTAGAAAAACCTGTAGACTGGGATAGTGAAGATATAAACTTTTCACGCTCTGTTGCCGATTTGATTGCCATTGCCATAGAATCTCAGTTGCTTTTAGAATCAGATAAAAAGCTGTCTTATAAGAGTGATATTTTAACTGTTATCAGTAAAAATACACAGCGCTTTTTAATGTCTAAAAACAATGATGAGATCTTTAATGGTATTTTAGAAAATATTGGTGATGTTACCCAAGTTGATATATTGTCTTTTTTTGAAAATGATCCTGTAAATAAATCGCTAATCCAAAAATACAGATGGTCAGGTGAAACAAAATCTTTGACCCAGTTAAACCCAATGATTTTGAATGTTCCTTACGATAAAATTGCAGACGTAATGGAAAATTTGCTACAAAATCAACCTTATTTTTCAGTAACCAAAAAGATAAAAAATGAAGTAACCCGAGAGCTTTTCATATCATTAAACACAAAATCAACATTATTCCTGCCCATTTTTGTTAAAGAAAACCTGTATGGCTTCATCGTATTTATAGTAACCCAAAAAGAAAGAGAATGGACAAGTGATGAAATCTCAACGCTGCAAACATTAGCCAATAATATATCCTATGCGATAGAGCGAAATCTTAACGAGTCAATGATTAAAGAAAGTGAGGAAAAGTTCCAGCTTTTAGCAAATAATATTCCAGGTTCTGTTCATCTTTCAAAATATGATGAGAAATGGTCAAAAATATATCTGAACGACGAAATTGAAAAATTAACGGGTTATCCGAAAGAAGATTTTCTGCAAAATAAAATTTACTATATCAATTTGGTTCATCCGGATGACATAAAAATCATAAGAAGTAAAGCCGAAGAATTATTTAATGAAAAACAAAAAATCCATTTAATCTATAGAATAGTTCATAAGGACGGTCATTTTATATGGGTAGAAGAATTTGGAGAGCCAATTTTTAAAGACGGAAAAATAGAATTTATCGTTGGTATTTTCATCGATATTACCCAAAGAATGGAAGCCGAAGAAGCCATCAAAGAAAAAAATTATGCACAGGCTGCCAACAAAGCAAAATCGGAATTTTTGGCCAATATGAGTCACGAAATCCGAACTCCTTTAAATGGGATTATTGGATTTACTGAGCTTTTGATGAATTCAAACCTCGAAGACATCCAAAAGAAATACATGGATACAATCAATCAATCGGCAAATTCATTGATGGAAGTTATCAATAATATTCTGGATTTCTCCAAAATTGAATCAGGTAAATTAGAACTCAATATTGAAAAAGTCGGTCTGTCCGAAATTACGAATCAGGTAGTTGATTTAGTAAAATATGAAGCAGATCTAAAAAAGCTCAATATTAATTTAGCGATTGACCAAAATGTACCAATATACATATTCGTAGATTATATTCGATTGAAACAAGTTTTAATCAATCTATTAAGCAACGCAGTAAAATTCACAGAAAAAGGAGGAGTTGATTTATCAGTTTCGGTTTTTGAATATATAAATGACCACAAAATCAAATTAAAATTTTCGGTAAAAGACACCGGAATTGGTATCAAAAAGAAAAACCAATTGCGAATTTTTGAAGCGTTTTCTCAAGAAGACACCTCAACAACCAAACGATTTGGCGGAACTGGTTTAGGGCTTTCGATTTCAAACCAACTTTTAAATTTGATGGATAGCAAATTGGAGCTTGGAAGTGAATTCGGAGAAGGAAGTGAATTTAGTTTCGTGCTTGAAGTTGACTTTTCAAACCAACAAGCAATCGCTAAAAGTTCTAAAACCGTTTCTAATGCAGGTTCTTCAAACAATATAGTTAGTGACGAAGAAAAGATAATTTTTATAGTTGAAGACAATAAGATAAATATGCTTTTGGCAAAAACGTTGATGAAACAAATCTTGCCAAATGCACAAATTTTTGAATTAGAAAACGGAAAACAATCGCTTGAAAAAATACAGACCGTGATTCCGGATTTGATTTTGATGGATATTCAAATGCCAATTATGAACGGATATGACGCAACGGTAGAAATTAGAAAAATACCAAAAGCAGAAAAAATTCCGATAATTGCCCTAACAGCAGGAACCATTGTTGGAGAAAAAGAAAAATGCATACAATTTGGAATGGACGACTACATTCCTAAACCAATTGATAAAGATTTTTTAATTAAAATCATAAGTCAATGGATAAGTATTAACTAACTTTACAATTATGAAATGGTTAAAACAGGATAGCGGAAATTTTGAAGACCGTAGAGGAATGTCAGGTGGAGGAAAAGCCCTTCTTGGCGGCGGTGCAATTGGTATTATAGTTTTACTACTTAACATGTTTGGCGGTGAAACCGGTCAAACAATTGGTAATATTATCGAACAAACACAGGGAACACAAACGGAAGAGCAAACACAAACCAGGGAATTAACTGCCGAGGAAAAGGAATTAGGTGATTTCTCAGAATCGGTATTTGTGTATAATACCAAAACCTGGACGACCATTTTTGACGAAAACAATATGACTTTTGAAGAACCCGGAATGGTAATTTTTGATGATGGCGTGGAAACAGCATGTGGCAGCGCAACTTCTGCATCTGGTCCGTTTTATTGTCCCGGAGATAAAAAAATCTATATGGACTTACGCTTTTTTGAAGAATTGAAATCACGTTTTGGCGCTCAAGGTGGCGACTTTGCCATTGCTTATGTTATTGCCCATGAAATGGGTCATCATATTCAAAAACTGATGGGAACTTCAGATAAGGTTCGACAGTTACAGTCAGAGAGAAGTGAAACTGAAGCGAATAAGCTTTCTGTTTGCCTGGAGCTTCAGGCTGATTTTTATGCCGGAGTTTGGGCACATTACAACAAGGAACTTTTAGAAGCAGGCGATATTGAAGAAGCACTGAGTGCCGCCAATGCGGTTGGCGATGATGCTATTCAAAGTAAAATGCAAGGTCACGTGAATCAAGAATCGTTTACACATGGTTCATCAAAGCAGCGTATTGAATGGTTCAAAAAAGGATACAACTCTGGCGACATCAGACAAGGCGATACGTTTTCGGCTCTTTTGGATTAAAAATCGCAGTTATTTTTAGTTAAAATCACAATTTAAAAAAATTATATCGACTTTGTTGAATTTATCATAAATCGTGTTCAACAGTGTAATTTTAAAGGCAGTTTCAATACAAATTGAAGTTGCCTTTTTTAATTTTGCAAAGCAAAAAATTAACCAAATGAAAGCAGGAATTGATAGTATCGCATTCGATATTCCACAATTATATTTACCCATAACCACTTTAGCAGAAAACCGTAACATTGAAGCTGACAAACTTATCAAAGGTTTGGGTTTGCACAAAATGAGTTTCCCCGATGTGCATCAGGATGTGGTGACGATGGCTTCGAATGCGGCACTGAAACTTATCCAACAGGAAAATTTAAATCCGGCTGAAATCAACAGAATATATGTGGGAACAGAAAGTGGTGTCGATAGTTCTAAGCCTGTTGGTTCTTATGTTTTGTCCAATTTGGAAATGATTTTTGGTGAAGCAAGTTTCAGAAATTGTGATGTAGTCGATTTGACTTTTGCCTGCATTGGTGCAATTGATGCCTTGCAAAATTGTGTGGATTATATTCAGTTAAATCCAACAAAAAAAGCCATTGTAATTGCATCAGATAACGCCAAATACGATTTAAATTCGACTGGTGAATACACACAAGGTGCAGGTTCTATTGCGATGTTGATTACTTCCAATCCAAGAATTCTAAGTTTTTCAAACGAAGTTGGCGTTTCAACTCAAGGCGTTTTTGATTTCTTCAAACCAAGACGTTATTTCACCAAAGAAGAAGCCTTACAACTCGAAAATAATCCGGAATGGAATGGCATTTTAGAAAACGAAATTTCCATTTACAAAGAGCAGCCTGTTTTTGACGGACAGTATTCCAATCAGTGTTACATCAACCGAATTACCGAAGCATATGAACATTACAAATCAGAAAGCAAACAAACAGGGAAAGCCTATGAAAACTGGGCAAACATACTAATGCATCTTCCCTATTGCTTTCAGGGTCGACGAACTTTTATAGAGATTTTTGCCAAAGAAAACCCGGAACTTTTAGAAGCACAAATTGGTGAAACTAGCAAAGACAAACTCAAAGCGTTAGCCAAAAGCCCTGAATATTTAGCGCTTGTGAATGAAAAAATTCTTCCTTCTGAAATCGCTTCGGGACAAGTTGGGAACATTTATACCGGTTCTATTTTCTTAGGATTATTATCGACTTTATGTTATCATTTCCAACAAAAATCAGATTTAACCAATGCTAAATTTGGTTTCGTTGCTTATGGAAGCGGTTCCAAATCGAAAGTGTTTGAAGCCGAAGTTGTATCGGAATGGCAAAAGCAAATCGCAAAAGCAACTTTGTTTGAAACATTGGAAAACTGCACTGCCATTGATTTTACAACTTATGAAAAACTTCATAAAAAGGAATTAAAGCAAGCGGTCATTAGTCCGAAAAATGAGTTTTATTTGGATAGCATTGAAAAAGAAAATCCGATGTTGGTTGGTGCGAGGTATTATAAATTCGCTTAACCCAGCCAACCATCTCTATCCAAACTTCGATACTGAATAGCTTCTGCAATGTGATTGGAATTTACAATTTCTGAATCTTCCAAATCGGCAATTGTTCTCGACACTTTCAGGATTCTGTCAAAAGCTCTTGCTGAAAGATTTAAACGCTCCATTGCGGTTTTTAAAAGTTGTAATGAATTTTCATCCAAAACACAAAACTCGCGAATTTGCTTGGTACCCATTTGCGCATTGTAATGGATGTTTTCAAATACATCAAAACGTTTTGACTGTATTTCCCTAGCGGCTGTTACCCGCTTTCTTATCTCAAAGCTGCTTTCACCTTTTCGGGTTTCGGTAAGTTTGTCAAAAGGAACCGGTGTAACTTCGATATGAATGTCAATTCGGTCTAACAATGGTCCGGAAATTTTGCTTAAATAGCGTTGCATTTCAGCTGCCGAAGAACTGACTGGCGAATCGCTATCATTAAAATAACCACTCGGACTCGGATTCATACTCGCCACCAACATAAAAGATGATGGATACGTAATTGTGAATTTGGCTCTCGAAATTGTCACTTCTCTGTCTTCTAAAGGTTGGCGCATTACCTCGAGAACTTCCCGTTTAAACTCGGGTAATTCATCCAAAAACAAAACGCCATTGTGTGCCAATGAAATTTCTCCTGGTTGCGGATAGCTTCCGCCGCCAACTAAGGAAACGGAAGAAGCCGTGTGATGCGGACTTCTAAAAGGTCGCTGATTCAGCAATCCAGTGTCTTTTACTTTTCCGGCAACGCTGTGAATTTTGGTAGTTTCTAAAGCTTCGTGCATTGTCATTGGTGGCAAAATACTCGGCAATCGTTTGGCTAACATCGTTTTTCCGGAACCTGGTGGACCAATCAAAATTATATTATGCCCACCTGCAGCGGCAATTTCCATGCAGCGTTTAATACTTTCCTGACCTTTCACATCCGAAAAATCGAATTCCGGAAAATCTAACGTTTTATTAAACTCTTCGCTTGTATCTATTATCGTAGGCTCTAATGTTCCATTTCCTTCAAAGAAATCAATGACCTGCAATACATTTTCAACACCATAAACATCCAAACCTGCAACTATCGCAGCTTCTTTTACATTTTGAATCGGAAGAAAAAACCCTTTAAAACCTTCAGCTTTGGCTTTGATAGCTATGGAAAGTGAGCCTTTTATAGGTTGCAAACCACCATCGAGCGACAATTCGCCCATGATTAAATACTTGTCAACTTCATCGGTTTTTATTTGTCCTGAAGCTGCCAAAATTCCGATTGCTAAAGTCAAATCATAAGCTGAACCTTCTTTACGCAAATCGGCCGGCGCCATGTTTATTGTGATTTTCTTTCCCGGTAAATAGTAACCATTATTTTTCAACGCGGCCGCAATTCGGTAACTACTTTCCTTAATAGCATTGTCGGGCAAGCCAACCAGATGATAACCAACCCCTTTATCGATATTTACTTCTACAGTAATTGTCGTTGCTTCCACTCCAAAAACGGCACTTCCAAAAACTTTTACTAACATTTCTACTATTTAGAAACTAAAAATAGCGTAAAGCTGTAAACAAAAAGTAGGCTAAAAGTGTACATTTTTCAATATAATGTAAAATAAAACAAACTTTTTGTAAAGTTTATTTGTCTATTAGTAAAATATATTTTACTTTTGAAATGAATTTAAAAACTATAACATGAAAACACATTTTTTATTTCCGAACAAATTCAAGAAGTTAGGCTGGTTATTATTCGTTCCATCGTTTATTGCTTCGCTTATCATTTCTATTGCAAATCTCAATATTGAGAAATATTGGGTTGTGAAAGTTTTTGCCTTTACAGAAACCGGGATTATGAGTCAGGATAATTATTTTTCTGTGATTCAGAATAGCATTGTTGATGAAGTATTGCTGTTTAGTTTAATTATTGGCGGTATTTTGGTAGGATTTTCCAAATTAAAAATTGAAGACGAATTCACGTCCAAAATAAGATATGAAAGTTTGGTTTGGGCAACCTATTTAAACTATGGATTGATTTTGTTTTTTACGATATTCGTATACGGGTTTTCTTATCTCAACGTATTGTTTTTCAATACTTTTACCTTATTACTTTTCTTCATCATACGCTTTCACTATTTGATTTATAAACTCAATAAAACTTCAAACGATGACGAATAATCTTAAAGTTTTGAGAGCTATTAAAAATATTTCTCAGGAAGAATTAGCCAAACAAATCAGCGTCAGCCGACAAACCATAAACGCTATGGAAAAAGGAAAATATGTTCCCTCAACCGTATTGGCTTTAAAGTTGGCGCGGTATTTTGAAAAACCGGTGGAGGAAATTTTTAGTCTGGAAACTGAAGATTAGGGGATAATCTTAAACAAACCTTAAGCTAAAAAGTTATTTTAATAATTGCATATTTTTATTTTTGCTTTGTTAAACAAATACCACTATGATAGAGCCAAAAATACCACTCAACGAGGCACGTCGTTTAAGAATATTAGAAGAATATCAAATTTTAGATAGCGGACAGGAAGACGAATATGATGACATTACAAAGTTGGCTTCCGAAATATGTGAAAGTCCAATATCTACCATTTCCCTTATAGATACAAACCGACAATGGTTTAAATCGGCACATGGTTTATCGGATACTGAAACACCAAGAGCTTTGTCCTTTTGTGCCCATGCCATAAACGACGTTGATATGTTTGTCGTAGAAGATGCCCGAAAAGACATTCGTTTTCATGATTCACCACTAGTAACCGGAGATCCAAATATTGTATTTTATGCCGGAGTTCCACTGATTGATAAAGACGGTTATGCTTTAGGGACACTTTGTGTAATTGATAGTAAAACCAAAAAACTAAATGCGTTTCAGGAAAAAGCATTAAGAACACTTAGCCATCAGGTGCTAAAACTGATTGAACTTAAAAAAGCTAATTTTAAATTAACTACCAAAAACAATCTTTTAAAGGAAAGCTATACCGAATTAGAACGCTTTGCCCAGGTAGTTTCGCATGATATAAAATCGCCATTAAATAATATTTTAGGGCTTACCGATTTGCTAAAGGATGAACATTGTCAAATAAAGAATCCTGAGGCAAAATTGTATATTGATCTAGTAAAGGAATCTTCAGAAAAACTGAAAGATTATATAGATGCAACGCTTAGAGCCTATAAAAACAAAACCTTGTTATCGGATGAAAAGGAATTTTTCCATTTGAATACTGTTTTGAAAGGCTGCATCCAATTGTTGAACCCGCTAAACGAATTTGAAATTAATCTTCCTGAGAACCTTGAGATTTTTAATTACAAAGGGATTTTTGAACAAATTTTTTTAAACCTAATCAGCAACTCCATAAAATACAATGATAAACCAAAAGTAATTATTGACATCAGCGTTTTAACCGAAGAAGGTTATTACACCATTATTGTAAAAGACAATGGGATTGGCATTGAAGAAGACCAACTGGAAAATATTTTTGGAATGTTTGTGATATTAGATAAAATTGATAGATTCAATAACAAAGGAACCGGTATTGGGCTTTCGACAGTCAAAAGTTTAGTAGAACGTGCCGATGGAAAAATTACCGTAAAATCTACTGTTGACGTGGGAACTAAGTTTATCTTGAAATTTAAAGCCTAAAAATCACTGCAAATTATCACTCATTAATTCGCTTTTGTTTTTAGCATATTCAAAGCCTTGTTTCCACCATTGCTTCATTTTACGTTTATCAAAAATCAAAGCATTATCGGTCAGCGTCGTTGGTGTATAGTATAAATTGAGTTTGACATCTTTGTTGTTTGCGGCCAATTTCCCAATCGTAATATCATGCTTTTCCACCTGATTTAAGAGTATCTGAAATAAATCAATCATCAATGAAAATGGATTTTTGCCAATGTTTTTGGGAGAAATCTGCACTTCGGTTTCTAATATCACTACATCAATCTCAGAAGCACCACGATTAATAGCTTCCCTTATGGGCACCAAACTCGAAAATCCACCATCTCCATATTCGTAATTGTCCTTTTTAGCCAAACTCATAAACGGAATATAATTGCAGGAAATCCAAATCCAGTCGCAAAATTCACTGTATTCAAAATCTTTAATCGACTTATATTCGACCTCGTTTTTAGACAAATTGGTAACCGTAACCACTATATCACAACCCGAAGCTTTTAGCTGGGTAAACTCCTTTAAAGTGAAACTCCTTCTGATATATTTTCGCAGTTTATAGCTTTCGCCAAAAGTCCTTTTCCTTTTCAAAAATTGCAACAGCACATTAAAATGGTTTATCGTAACCACATCAACATCATTCTTATGCTTAACAACAAAAGGATTAATATCAAAAATTTTGCCCATGTCAACATTAGTGTAAATCCGATGAATCTTGTCAACTTCGCCCAAAGCCAAATGTGGAATCAGCAAACTTCCGGTTGAACTTCCGATAAGAATATCATATTTGCAACCTTTTTCCTGAAGCAAATACTGCGCAACGCCGCCTCCAAAAGCGCCTTTACTGCCACCACCGGAAATTACTAATGCTCTCATTTCTTTTCTTCTAAAAGTTTGTCCAATTGTGCTTTTTCCTTTTCAGTTAGCGTATGATATATCATTTGAAATTGAGGCTTAGCGCCACCAACCAACAAATCTCGGATTTTATCACGGGCAAATTTTGTGAACTGCCATTTGTAATGTGTCGTTGCATTAACCAAATTTTTCAAAACCACAGGATCATTTTCATTTATGGCCAACGCATTGATAATCGCATTTTGGCGAACGGAACTTTCATACTTTGGCGAAGTATAATCAACCAACTCATTGTAATACTTTTCTTTTTCCGGACTTTGATTTTCGATGGAAAAAGTCAAAAATAAGGAGCGCAGACTTTTATCATTTCCGCCAATCCAATTTTGGGCTTTCGCCAAATAAATGGTTCGGTTTTCCGGAAAATTTTTCCACAGATTCATAAACGCAATTTCCCTGGTGTCATAAGAAGCATCATTCAACAAGCTTTCATAATTAGCTTTGAACTCTAACGGAATTTCATCGGTAAACTCAGCCACAGATTGCCGCACTTTGACATCATTTGTCTGCAATGCCAAAAGCAGTAATTCTTTTTTATCTTCAAACGGGAGGTCTTTTAGCTGATATAAAATCTCCGTTTTTACAGGATAAAAAACATTCGATTGCAGCAATGCCGCAAATCTTTCTTTATTCTCAACAAATGGTCTTAAACGCATTTTTTGGGTTTCAAAAAGTGTCCGTATGAATTCGTTTTTCTTCAGCAATGCATTGGCTTCATCACTTCGAAAACGATAATCTTCTAGCCAGACTTTCTTAAATGTTTCCGTATCAAAATCGGATACTTTTCTAACTTCTGCAAGGAAATCATCAGTCTCAGCACTTTGATATTGGTACTTTTTCAAATAATTGATTACCGCTTTCTGAAACAATTTTGGCCCGATAGTTTCTCGTATTAAGTGCAATGCCCAAGCTCCTTTTTGATAAAATGAAAAGGAACTCGCTTTTTCATTCATCACCGGAATCGTATCAGTTCTTGCGGCATTTCGGAGTTGCAACGAGGTTCTGTATAATTGATGGTAAAAATAATCATCACCAAAAACCTGTCGCTCCGCCAACAAAGCATAATAGGTTGCAAAACCTTCCTGCAACCAATGATGCTTACCTGATTTTGCGGTAACCAAATCGCCAAACCATTGATGCGCCAATTCATGCGCATTGACATTGACATAATTTCTATCGTTAAAACCAACAGCGTCCACCACATAATCCTGCGCGAAAATAGTCGCCGACGTATTTTCCATTCCGGCATAAAGGAAATCTTCCACCGGAATCTGCTTGTAGATTTGCCAAGGATACTTCACTCCTATTTCAGTTTCCAGATAATCAAAGATTTGTTTTGAATGGCGATACGTTGCTTCAAATTTGGCTGTGTCTTTAGGCTGGATAAACATTTGCAACGGAATTCCCGATTTAGAAGCGATAACCTGATGCCTAAAATCGCCAATGGCAACAGCCAATAAATAAGAACTCATTGGGCTTTTCATTTCATACTTCCAAATCATTTCATTTTTATTTGGCAATTCATCGAGCAAAACGCCATTCGATAAAACCTGATATTTTTTATCAAAACTAATGTTCAGATTAAAAATCACTTTTTCATTCACATCATCAAAACTCGGAAACCAATGACTGGTATATTTCCCCTGACCTTGTGTCCACACTTGCTGATTGCTACAGCTTTCACAAGTAAAATCGCCATTAAAATATAGGGTTTGTCTTGGAGTGGCTTCGTAGCTAAAAGCAACTGTGTTTTTGCCTGTTTTAAAGCCTTCAAAAAGATTTAGAGTTTTTCCTGTATTGGTGAATTTTACAGCTTTATTGTTAATTCTAACATTGGTTATAACCATTTTCTGCGCATCAATTTTAATGGTGTCGATAGCATGTTTTACTTCAAAAACATAACGGACTGAACCCGAAACTTTCTTCTCAATTGGGTTAATCGAAATATTCCCATAAGCAGTTTTAAAATCTACTTTTTGGGTTTGTTGTGCAAAAGTGAAAACGGTAAAAAGAAGAAAAAATAAATGTCGCATTGAAATACAATATCTGATACGAATATAATCATTTTCGGATTGACTGCTTTTCAAATTTTCAAATTAAAAAACTATCTTCGCTTAAGAAAGAAAATAGAAAAAAGAAGAAAGAAGAAAGACAAAATTTGACCTTAATACACTTCTCTTTTTTCTTTACTCTTTCTTCTTTGCTCTAATAAAAACAAATGTCAAACTCGCTTCTGCAAACTCCTATCGAATACCTTAAAGGCGTTGGACCTCAACGTGGTGAGTTGCTGCGTAAGGAATTGGGCATTCATCGTTATGAGGATTTGGTCAATTTTTATCCAAACCGCTACATTGACAGAACACGTTATTATAAGATTAATGAACTCCAAAAAAACGATAGCGAAGTTCAAATCATTGGCAAAATCATTCACATAAAAACAGTTGAATTTGGTAAAGCCAAAAAGCGATTGGTTGCCACTTTCGTGGATGAAACCGGTGAAATTGAACTCACCTGGTTTCAAGGCCATAAATGGATTCGCGACAGTTTGAAACTCAATGTTCCGTATGTTATTTTTGGAAAAGTAGCTTCGTTTGGAAACACTTTCAATATGGCGCATCCCGAAATGGAATTGCTTGCCGAACACGAACAAAGCCTGCGTTCGGCTATGCAGCCAGTGTATCCATCAACGGAAACCCTTACTAATCGTGGTATTTCCAATCGGGTTGTCAATAAAATGATGCAGCAATTATTTGTGGAAACACAAGCCAAGTTTATTGAAACTTTACCTGCTTATCTTTTGGATGAATTAAAATTGATTCCGAAAAATGCGGCGCTGTTTAACATCCATTTTCCAAAAAGCCAGGAACTATTGTCCAAAGCGCAATTCCGCTTGAAGTTTGAAGAGTTATTTTTTATTCAATTGCAACTGATTACCAAAAATCTGGTTCGGAAGCATAAAATCAAGGGGCATCCGTTTACTGTTGTCGGTGAAAATTTTAATAATTTCTTCCAAAATCATTTGCCTTTCGAACTGACGAATGCGCAAAAAAAAGTACTCAAGGAAATCCGAAACGATATGGGCACCAATGCCCAAATGAATCGACTTTTGCAAGGCGATGTTGGTTCGGGAAAAACAATTGTGGCGTTGATGGCGATGCTTATTGCATTAGACAATGGCTTTCAAAGTTGCCTAATGGCACCAACAGAAATTCTGGCAAATCAGCATTTTAATGGTTTAACCGAATTGGCTAAAGGATTAAATATCAATATAAAAATACTGACTGGCTCAACAAAAACTGCCGATAGAAAAATCATCCATGAAGAGTTAGAAAATGGAAGTCTGCACATTCTTATTGGCACACACGCTTTGCTCGAAGACAAAGTGCAGTTTCATAATTTGGGTTTAGCCATCATTGACGAGCAACATCGATTTGGTGTAGAGCAACGTTCCAAACTTTGGCAAAAAAATGATATTCCGCCACATATTTTGGTGATGACTGCTACGCCTATTCCACGAACTTTGGCGATGAGTTTGTATGGCGATTTAGATATTTCTGTGATTGACGAATTGCCGCCGGGAAGAAAACCAATTCAAACGGTTCATCGTTACGACAGCAACCGATTAAAAGTTTGGAAATTTATCAAAGATGAAATTGCCAAAGGCAGACAAATCTATATTGTTTACCCGCTGATTCAGGAAAGTGAAACCATGGATTACAAGGATTTGATGGATGGTTACGAGAGTATCTCGAGAGATTTTCCGTTACCTCAATACAGCATTTCTATCGTTCACGGTAAAATGAAACCCGCCGATAAAGATGCCGAAATGAAACGATTTGCCGAAGGAAAAACCAATATAATGGTAGCGACAACCGTGATTGAAGTTGGTGTAAATATCCCAAATGCGAGTGTAATGATTATTGAAAGTGCCGAACGTTTTGGCTTGTCACAATTACACCAATTGCGCGGCCGTGTTGGTCGTGGTGCCGAACAGAGCTATTGCATATTGATGACATCCTTTAAATTGTCGAGTGATAGTAAAGTCCGATTGGAAACCATGTGTCAAACGAATGACGGTTTCGAAATTGCAGAAGTTGATTTGAAACTTCGTGGTCCTGGCGATATTATGGGCAAACAGCAAAGCGGCGTTTTGCAACTTCAAATTGCTGATTTGGTAAAAGACAGAGATATTTTGATGGTTGCCCGAAATGAAGCTTTGAAACTTTTGAAAAAAGATCCATCAATGACTTTGCCCGAACATCAGACGCTTAGAACTGTATTTATTGAACTTTCCAAAAAGAAAAATATCTGGAATTACATCAGTTAAAAGATATTTGTATCTACAAGTGTTAAATAAAAATTAACTGTACTGCTGCTTTCATTGGTAAGAATTAGTTTTGTGTACTCAACTCCAACAAATTAAATTCAATCGAATTTCAATGAAAGTAAAAAATATTGTTATCGCTATTTTAGTCATTGCCCTTGGTGGGATGATTGTATACAGAATCACAAAAAACAAAGCCGAAAACGAAAAAGGCAACGATAAAAACGGAAAGAAACCTCCGATTGGTGTTAGTGCTGTTGTGGTTGAACCTCAGGAATTTTCGAATACCATTTCACTTTCGGGTTCTATTGATGCCAATGAACAGATTGAAATCAGAAGTGAGGTTTCAGGTATAGTTGAAACGATTTCTTTTACTGAAGGCAGCAATGTCAGTAAAGGACAAATCTTATTCAAAGTCAATGATATTGAACTCCGAGCACAATTAGTACAAGCCAAAACAAAAGAAAGTTTAGCTTCTGAAAACGAAAGAAGAGCCAAACTGTTATTACAAAAAGAAGCCATCAGTCAGGAAGAATATGATATTGCAAGTGCTGATTACAGAACTACAAAAGCACAAACCCAACTCATTCAGGCACAAATTGGCAAAACTACGGTCAGAGCTCCATTCTCGGGAAAGATTGGTTTGCGAAGCATTTCTCCCGGAACTTATGTAACTCCAACCACATTGATTGCCAAATTAGTCAGCACTAATCCATTAAAAATTACTTTCTCCATACCTGAAAAATACGCTACCGAAATCAACAAAAACAGCGAAATCACTTTTACAGTTCCAAACGTAGCTGATAAATTCACAGCCAAAATCTACGCTTTAGAACCGGCGATTGAAGCTACTACAAGAACATTACAAATAAGAGCGTTAACGGATAACAAAAACGGAAAACTACTTCCGGGAACTTTTGCTAACATAGAATTGCCCTTGAAAAACATCAAAGATGCTATCATTATTCCAACCGAAGCGATTGTACCTATTCAGGACGGGAAAAAAGTATTTATTGCCAACAATGGTAAAGCCAAAGAAGTAAAAGTAGAAACCTTAACCAGAACCGATAAAGACGTTGTTATTACTTCCGGATTAAAAATTGGCGATACGGTTTTGACTTCAGGAGTGATGTCGTTAAAGGATGAAGACGATATTAAAGTAAAAACTAAATAATTATGAGTTTATCCACTTTAAGCATCAAACGACCCGTTTTTACGATTGTCATCAATTTGACGATTATTCTTTTTGGAATCATTGGTTACAGTTATTTGGGCGTAAGAGAATTTCCTTCGATTGATCCGGCTCAAATTTCGGTGAAAACAAATTATACCGGTGCTAATGCTGATATTATTGAATCACAAATCACCGAACCCTTAGAAAAAGCAATTAATTCCATTGATGGAATTCGGAATATAACTTCCTCCAGTAATCAAGGTTCGAGTAATATTACCATCGAATTCAAGCTCGAAAAAAATCTGGAAGAAGCTGCCAATGATGTTCGTGATAAAGTATCACAAGCCGTTAGAAATTTGCCACAGGATATTGATGCACCACCAGTAGTTTCAAAAGCTGATGCCGATTCTGATGCGATTATTACAATGACAATTCAGAGCGATACCAAAAATACTTTAGAACTGAGTGATTATGCCGAAAATGTAATAGCCGAGCGTTTACAAACCATTCCGGGTGTGAGCAGCGTGCAAATTTGGGGACAGAAACGCTACTCAATGCGCATTTGGATTGATCCAGTAAAATTATCTTCTTATGGTGTGACCGTTTCAGATGTTAGAACAGCACTTGAAAAACAAAACGTAGAATTACCTTCGGGAAAGCTAACCGGTGCCAATACAGAATTGACGGTGAAAACCATGGGGAATCTTTCCGATGAAAAGGAATTCAACAATATCATTATCGTTGCTGAAGCTGATAAAATTGTCCGCCTGAGCGATATCGGTAAAGCCGAATTAGGTCCCGAAAATCTGGAAACCCAATTAAAATCAAACGGACAACCGATGGTAGGTTTGGGAATCATTCCACAGCCGGGAACGAATTACCTCGATATTGCCGAACAGTTTTACAAACAATACGACGCATTTCAAAAAGATTTACCCAAAGACATCAAACTGAATGTCGCTTTGGACAACACGCTTTTTATCAAAAAATCGGTAGTTGAAGTAGCTGAGACCTTATTGATATCCATTATATTGGTAATCCTGATAATTTACTTATTTTTTAGGAATTGGGCCATTGCTTTCCGCCCACTGATTGATATTCCGGTTTCACTTATCGCCACGTTTTTCATCATGTATTTGTGTGGTTTCTCCGTAAATGTATTGACACTTTTAGCCATTGTTTTGGCAACAGGATTAGTGGTCGATGACGGAATTGTAGTTACCGAAAACATCTTCAAAAAAGTCGAAGAAGGCATGACACCTATTGAAGCAGCTATCAAAGGTTCGAACGAAATTTTCTTTGCGGTAATTTCCATTTCCATCACATTGGCAGCCGTGTTTTTACCAATCATCTTTTTGGAAGGATTTGTTGGAAGATTATTTAGGGAATTTGGCGTCGTCATTGGTGCTGCTGTTTTAATATCGGCATTTGTATCTTTAACGCTTACGCCGATGTTAAATGCTTATTTAATGAAAGGCGGCGAACAAAAAAGAACAAAGTTCTACACCTTCACTGAACCATTTTTTGTAAACTTAAACAAAGGTTATGCAAGTTCTTTGGAGCGTTTTATGCAAAAAAAATGGTTAAGTTTTCCCATAGTGATTGCATGTATTGGGCTGATAATTTTATTTTTTAAAATCATTCCAAAAGAAACAGCTCCTTATGATGACCGAAGTTTGGTCGTTGTTGGTGTCACGACTCCCGAAGGTGCAACTTATGATTACACCGATAGATTTATGCAGGAGTTGTCACAGTTGGTTGATGATTCTATTCCGGAGAAAAAAATAGCATTGGTGATTACCTCTCCGGGATTTTTCTCCTCTTCGGTCAATAGCGGAAGAATTCGTATGGCCTTGAAAAATCCGGAAGATAGAGAGCGCTCTCAAAAAGAAGTTGCCGATGCTTTTACCAAATGGACCAAAAAATATTCGCAAGCCAAAGTCACCGTTTCCGAACAACCGACTATTGCCGTAAACAAACGTGGTGGTTTGCCAATTCAGTATATTATTCAGGCTCCAAATTTTGAAAAATTACGCGAAAAGATTCCCCAGTTTATTGACGAGGCGAATCAGAATGAAACGTTTTCCAATGTGGATGTGAATCTGAAATTCAACAAACCGGAAATCAATGTGACTATCGATAGAGATAAAGCAGAAAGTCTCGGCATTTCGGTTTTGGATGTAGCACAAACACTTCAGTTATCCTTGAGCGGACAGCGTTTTGGCTATTTCATGCGAAACGGAAAACAATATCAGGTCATCGGACAATTCGATAAAAAAGATCGTGACGCGCCATTAGATTTGACTTCGATGTTTGTCAAAAATAACAAAGGTGAATTAATTCAGTTAGACAATGTTGTCAGAGTAGACGAACAAAGTAATCCGCCGCAATTGTATCACAATAACAGGTATATGTCGGCTACCGTTTCTGCAGGTTTGGCTCCCGGAAAAAGTATCAGTGACGGAATTGACGCCATGGACGAAATCAAAGCCAAAGTGCTCGACGATAGTTTTACTACCGATTTGGGTGGCGAATCACGAGATTTTGTGGAAAGTAGTTCGAATACGATGTTTGCTTTTGGTTTGGCGTTGCTGTTGATTTATCTGATATTATCAGCACAATTTGAAAGTTTCATCGATCCGTTTATTATTATTTTAACAGTACCAATGGCAGTAGCCGGAGCGTTATTTTCGCTTTGGTTATTTGGTCAAACCTGGAATATTTTCAGCCAAATTGGAACGGTAATGCTTATTGGTCTCGTCACGAAGAACGGAATTCTGATAGTCGAATTTGCAAATCAATTACGAGAGCAGGGCTTATCAAAATATGATGCTATTGTTCAGGCTTCGGAAGCCAGACTTCGTCCAATATTGATGACGAGTTTAGCAATTGCTTTGGGAGCTTTACCGATTGCCTTGTCACTCGGAGCTGCTTCTACCAGCAGAATCGGAATGGGAGTTGTGATTGTTGGCGGAACAACTTTCTCGTTGATACTTACTCTTTTTGTGATTCCATCGTTTTACTTAATGTGGTCGCGAGCTAAGAAGCACCGACCTGAATTTGATAACATTGAAGCTTTAGAGAAATAGTATGAAAATCAAATCATTATATATCAGTCTAATTCTGTTGGTTTTTGTGTCAAAAATCCAAGCGCAGGAACTATTGAAACTGGAAGATGCGGTGAAAATTGCTCTGGAAAATAACTATGACATCAAACTTTCCAAAAACTATTTAAAGATTGACGAAGCTAATGCAACAGCCGGAAACGCTGGTATGCTACCGAAAGTAACCGCGAATGTTGTTGATAACAACAGCGTTCAATATAGTACACAAACCCGTCAGGACGGAACTAGAAACGAATTAAATAATGCCAAAAACAACAGTCTTACTTATGGTGCAAGTTTGGATTGGACAGTTTTTGATGGTTTTAAAATGTTTGCCAAAAAAAGTCAGTTAGACGAATTGAAAAAACTGGGCGATTCCAAATTAAAGCTTACCATCATCACCAAAATCAGTGATGTTACCATTACGTATTTTGATTTGGTACAACAGCAGCAGCAATTGGCTGCTTTAGACAGTTCGATGGTGATTTCAAATCAGCGACTTACCTTGGCACAAAATAGATACAGTATTGGAAAAGCTTCTAAATTGGAGGTTTTGAACGCTAAAGTCGATTTAAATACCGACCAGACAGTTATTTTAAAACAAAAGGAATCATTGAAAAATACGAAGATTCTACTGAACCAGCTTTTAGCAAGAGATGTAAAAATTGATTATACTGTCGTAAACCAAATTGACGTTGATAAAACCTTATTACTTCCTGAGATTAGTGACTTAGCAATCAAACAAAACCCGGTATTGGAAGCTCAAATCATCAATAAAAAAATAGCGGAACTTCAGTTGAAACAGGTTAAAGCCAATCGCTATCCAACAGTTAAAGTAAATACAGGTTATAATTTTGCCGAAAGTCAGTCGAGTTTAGGCTTCACTTCTGAATCGTACTCCAGAGGATTGAATTATGGTTTTAGCGCCAGCCTGAATATTTTTGACGGTTTTGCCCAACATCGCAATGAGAAGATTGCTAAAATAGAACTTGAGAATTCCAAAATTGCCATTGATCAACAAACTGCGGCATTGAAATCAGAATTGGAAAGCTCGTATCAAACGTATTTGACTAATTTAGATTTGATGCAACTGGAAGAAAAAAATGAAGCCATCGCCAGACAAAATATGGATATTACTATGGCGAAATTTAAAATTGGCACCATCACTCCTATTGAATTCAGAACAGCTCAGTTGAATTATATCAATGCAAAAGCCCGAAATACGAATATGCAGTATCAGGCAAAACTTTCTGAAATTACACTAAAAGAGTTAGCTGGAAATTTGAGTTTTTAGTTTATTTTTGATTTAAATTCAAAATCAAAATGATATCCTACAACACCAAAGACTGGTTTACCTTTATTTTTCGCTTTCACAAAGCAGATACTTTCCGAACACTTTTTCCCATCATGATTGCCATTGGCATTTATTCGGCAACCATTGGTTATCTCGAAGTGGAATATTGGAAATTAGCCGAAAACAGCTATGTGAAAAACATCACGATTATGCACGGAATGTTAGGTTTCGTGATCTCGTTATTGTTGGTATTCAGAACCAATACAGCCTATGACCGTTGGTGGGAAGGGCGAAAACTTTGGGGAAGTCTGGTCAACAACAGCCGTAACTTTTCGATAAAATTGTCCGGAATTTTACAAGAGGAAAAAGACAGAAGTTATTTTAGGAAAATGATTCCGAACTATGCTGCCATACTTCATGAGCATTTGAATAATTCGGATACGAGCAAGCAACTTTTTGATGATGTCGATTTAGAAATTGACCATCACAAACACAAACCAAATCAGGTTGCAAAAAAACTGTTCCATAAAATAAATGAGTTGTATCTGGAAAAGAAAATTACAGGTGATCAACTAATCATTCTCAATGCCGAAATTCAGTCTTTTACTGAAATCTGTGGCGCCTGTGAAAGAATCAAAAACACCCCAATTCCCTACTCTTACAGCGCATTTATCAAGAAATTTATTTTCTTTTATGTGATGACTTTGCCTTTTGGCTATTCCTTTAGTTTGGGGTATTACACTGCACCGGTGATTGTTTTTATCTTTTATGTTTTGGCAAGTTTAGAATTGATTGCCGAAGAAATTGAAGATCCGTTTGGCGGTGATGAGAACGATTTACCAACTCACAAAATGGCTGAAAACATCAAAAAACACGTTGGAGAAATATTGTAACCCTTTTTCCACTTTTTTTTAAAAATAATCATCGATAAACGACACTATTTTGTTTTATCTCTCATCAGCAATACTTATATTTGCTGACTTAAAGTAGATATATGAAGATTTCATACAATTGGTTAAAACAATTCATTAAAATAGATTTAAAATCAGAAGAAACAGCAACCTTACTGACCGATTTAGGTTTGGAAGTAGAAGTTGTTGAAAAATACCAATCGGTTCGTGGTGGTTTGGAAGGTGTTGTCGTAGGTCATGTTCTGACTTGTGAAAAACATCCTGATGCCGATAGATTAAGCATTACGACTGTTGATTTAGGAGATGGAACTCCAGTGCAAATTGTTTGCGGTGCGAGTAATGTTGCCAAAGGACAAAAAGTTCCTGTAGCTACTATCGGAACCAAATTGTTTGACAAGGATGGTGTTGAGTTTGAAATCAAAAAAGGAAAAATCCGCGGACAGGAAAGTCACGGAATGATTTGCGCTGAAGACGAACTTGGGCTTGGAACAAGTCATGACGGAATTATGATTTTGGATGCAAATCTAAAACTGGGAACTCCTGCAGCTAAAGTTTTTAATGTTGAAAACGACGAAGTTTTCGAAATTGGTTTAACGCCAAATCGCGCCGATGCTATGTCGCATTATGGTGTTGCAAGAGATTTACGTGCCAGTTTATTACAAAAAAACAGCAGCATCGAGTTAATAACTCCAACGGTAAGTACATTCCGAATTGACAAACGAACACTCAAAATTGATGTTGATGTTAAAGACAGTAAGTTAGCACCAAGATATTGCGGTGTAACCATTTCTGGAGTTACTGTAAAATCGTCACCGGCTTGGTTGCAAAACCGTTTAAAAGCTATTGGTTTAACTCCAAAAAATAATATTGTTGACATCACTAATTATATTCTTCACGATTTAGGGCAGCCATTACACGCTTTTGATGCTTCCAAAATCAGTGGAAAAATTATCGTAAAAACTGTAGCAGCCGGAACAAAATTTGTCACTTTAGACGATGTGGAAAGAACTTTACATGAAGAAGATTTGATGATTTGCGACGAAAAAGGACCGCTTTGCATCGCTGGTGTTTTTGGCGGAAAAGGATCCGGAGTAACCGAATCAACTAATTCAATCTTCCTTGAAAGTGCTTATTTCAATCCAGTTTCTGTTAGAAAATCGGCAAAAAGACATGCTTTGAATACGGATGCATCTTTCCGTTTCGAGAGAGGAATTGATCCAAACATTACAGAATTTGCATTGAAACGTGCCGCGCTTTTAATCAAAGAAGTTGCCGGTGGCGAAATCACTTCTGACATCGTTGATATTTATCCAAAAAAGATTGAAGACTTTCCTGTTTTCTTAAATTTTGATAAAACTGCCAAATTGATTGGGCAGGAATTACCAAAAGAAACCATCAAGAAAATTTTGGCTTCGTTAGATATTAAAGTAAACAGCGTTACCGATGCCGGTTTGGGTTTAATCATTCCTTCTTATCGTGTAGATGTGCAACGCGAAGTAGATGTTATCGAAGAAATCCTTCGGGTTTATGGTTATAACAACATCAATTTCACCAAAAAATTAAATGCTACTGTTGCCAATTCGGCCAGAACAGAAGATTATAAAGTGCAAAACATTGTGGCGACTCAGTTGAATTCGCTTGGATTTCACGAAATGATGGCCAACTCATTAACATCGCCGGATTATGTAAAATTATCCGAAATGTTGAAAGAAGAATACAACGTGATGATGTTAAACCCGTTGAGCAATGATTTGTCGGCAATGCGCCAATCGTTGTTGTTCTCTGGATTAGAAGCGGTATCTTATAATATCAACAGAAGAAATGGTGATTTGAAATTATTCGAATTCGGAAAAACATATCACAAATTACCTTCGGGTTATAACGAACCAAAACACTTAACACTTTTTGTATCCGGAAACAGAGTTGCGGAAAGTTGGACAACGACTGAAAAACCATCTGATTTCTTTTTGTTTAAAGGATTTGTGGATTCGGTTCTAAATCGTTTGGGAATTTGCAAAATAGAAAACAAACCTGTGGCTTCTGATGTGTTTGCAGAAGGAATAGCGATTGCTAACGGTAACGATACTTTGGTTGAATTTGGAACCGTTAAAAAATCAATTCTAAAGCATTTCGACATCAAACAGGAAGTTTTCTTTGCTGATTTCAATTGGAATCTGATTCTGAAACTGATTAACAATAAAATCAAGTTTATTGATATTCCAAAATATCCTGAAGTAAGAAGAGATTTAGCGCTTTTGGTAGATGATTCAGTAGCTTTTGATGCAATTTATGCTATTGCGCGTCAGACTGAGAAATCGTTATTAAAAGAAGTGAATTTATTTGATGTTTACCAAGGCAAGAATCTTCCGGAAGGCAAGAAATCTTATGCTGTGAGTTTCACCTTGCAGGACAACACCAAAACCTTGACAGACGAACAGATTGATAAAATCATGAACAAACTGCAGAAGAATTTAGAGACTGAAGTTGGTGCGAGTTTAAGACAGTAAAAAAAAGCCTCACTAATGTGAGGCTTTTTTTTATTGCAGGAAATTGGACGTAAATTTATGATTTGCCAAAGATCGCATCAATTTGCTTTTTGGTTAACCAAACGGTTACGCCGCCTTCATCTCCATTATTGTATGATATCTTCATCTTAACTCTTGCGATGTTCATAGACTTCGTGTATTGAAGGTTAACGGTTTCTTTGGGAAGTTCAATCTTGATATCTTCTTTCGGTAAGTTGGTAAAACCCTCAATGATTAGGCCATAAAACCCTTCCAATGCACCATCAATGTCTCTGAATGAGAACGTTTTAAATTCCGCTACCTGCGGTTTATTGTCGTTTTGGTATTTGAAGGTTACCAGGTCACCTGTCTTCGTTACTTCCACTGTATTCAGTGAGGTAGTTCCCGTTTTTCCAATAATAATCGGTTTTGCTTCTGCCTTAGCAACCTTGATTTGGGCATTGGCTGCAAAGACAATAAATAGAAACGATAATGACAATAGCTTTTTCATAATTTTGTAAGTTTTGATAAAAGTAAAAAAAAATCTCATTCGCTAAAATAAGATTTTTTTAGTATTTCATATTGCCTGATGTAAATTGTGGTATTGTCCGGCAATGGTTGGTTTGGTTTAGCTTTACTTACTGAATGACTATTTTTTTCGTAATGCTATCTTGATTTTCCAATCTTATTTTCACCAAAACAACCTGAGTTGTGGTTTTTAATGAAGTGGTTTGGAATAGATTGGTATTTAAACCTTTTTGGCTAAACAACAATTTCCCTAAAATATCAAACACTTCCACTTGTGCCATTGGCATAGCCGAAGAGACTACCTGTAGCTGATGACCTGAACTTATAATTTTTACATCATTCGGGTTAAGCGATGAAGTCGGTGCGCTAAACTTCTCATAAGTAAAACGCAATTCAAAACGATTTTCAAAAGTACCTGCTGTGGTTACAAAAGTATAGGTTCCTGTTTTTAAGTCATGTAATGTATTAGTAGCTTTATCCAATAAATATATATCCTGATAGTCGAAAATGCCATCGAAATTATCCAGGTTAATACTCAGTTCCCCATTAACTGTCGTAGTGTATGCAATTGGAATACTATCGGTATCTGAAAAAGGCAAACTTTTTCCCTGAATTGATAAATCACGAGTACCAACCTTTGTATACATAGTTACAGGACTACCCATTGCCACCACTCTACTGTCGAATACAGCATCAAAATCATCCGTTGCTCCTTCTACATAACCTAGCAGCATTTGGTCACGAGCGCCATCAGCTTCGCTTAATGACAGCCAGATACGATGTCTTTCCAAACGCTCTGAAATAGTGGCTGTATGAGCAGAAGCGCGCCCGGATTTGAAAAACTGGTTATTGTTTCCTGCGAGACGGGCTGCATTAGTAAACGTTGCTGAATAGGTTCCGCTGGCTAAATTGATATCGGCTTCAATAAAAAATCCCTGAGCTGCTGCTACTTTACCTGTTGGCACAGGTCCTCCTGAAGGTGCTGCTATACCCGTTCCTACCGATCCGGTAAAATTGTATTTGGCATAATCGTTAATGGTATATTGATAATATGTAATAGGCGTAGTATGTGTCCATAGGTAAACTGTTCCTGTCATCACTGATAAGTTTGCTGCAATAAACACATCAAGATCTATAGCTGACGGATAGGGATTTCCAATCAGGTTATAGCTTGGTACAGATGTTTTAATTACCGGTACGTTAATTACACCATTATTTGGAACGCCTGTAAAAGTGGTTTCTACAATTTGGGTTGGATTATAGGTCAGGTTACTTGGAGCTCTTCCGATGTAACCAACCCCTGGGGTCATAACAGTGGATCCGGTTTGATATGTCCAACCATTTGATGATGAATTGTAACTGTAGAACAATGAATTGGTTGCCAATTGGCTCAAAGTAGCCGCTGTCACAGGAGATGACCAATAGGTATAGTCGTATTGTTTTAAGTCAGTAGTTTTTCGTTTATAGGTAATGTTCCCTGTATTTACTGAGGCATCATTTGTCTGCAACAGGCTGGCTGTATCTTCAAAAGTTAATGAGCCACCGCCGGTTACTGTAACAGCGTTGACTATCGTTAAGGTATGTCCTGCGTTCATCGTAACCGCAACCCCTGAATTAATCTGTAGCGAACAGGCAGTTATATCTCCTGTTGAAGAATAAGCTCCAGCAAAAACCGCTATCTGGCTACTTGTCGGAGGAGAACCTGCTGACCATGAGGTTCCATTCCAGGTATTGGTTGGCTGCCCATTAATGGTTACGCTCGCTGCAGGCGAAATACAACCCGATGAATTTTTGGCAGTTACACTATAGGTACCAATGGCAACGCCACTGAAAATACCTGTGGTATTGGTATAGGTCAAACCATTGATACTGTATGTCATTCCGCTGCCTGTTGGTGAAGTAATTGTAATTGTTCCCGTTGCTACAGTACAGGTAGTCTGTGTAAGTATAGTCACCGGTGTCGCGGTTGCTAGACCTGTGTTGACAACTACGGTTATTTCGGCAACTGCTATTGGATTTCCTGGAAAGGACGATTTCATTTTTACCTGATACACATAGGAACCCGCAGTTGCAGGTGCGGCTAAGCTATAACTTGGACTTGACGAATAAGTCGTTCCTCCACCAGGAAGTCCGTTTCCAAAAAATGAATATGTATAAGTGCCGTTTGGCGGTGGTATAGCCAAAAGATTTAAAGTGTTACCGGTACAAATAGGTGAATTTGAAGTTAAGCTACCTGTCCCACCAAAGGTCATAAGGTCATAAAAACTAAAATCTGCCCCTGCCCCTCCGTTACAGCTAGCCAGCAAATTGGTGCCGATGTAAATACGTTCTGATGCATTACAAGAACCTCCAATGAGGGAACCTCCCGGGTTGATAATCATCGATGAACCATCTCCAAGAGTAAGCCTGTTATTGCCTGGCGTAAAATCAAGGGAAGCATTGTTTGTGACTACAAGCTGAATTGTCCCCAGACAACTCAGGTCTAAATTAGCATCCATATAAATGCTGGTTGCTGAGGTTCCGTCCCCAACATAAATAATGCTACAGCCATTAAACGAACTACAAGTTAAAGAGCTGGCATTTACGGTCCCGGTGATAGTACATTGGGCATTTAAGTCTAATGAGAATACCAAAACCGTTACTAATGATAGTAAAGATGGTTTCATGATATATCTTTTTTGAGTAGGCCTCGAATACCGTGTAGAAGTATGGTACTATAAATATAAGAAAATATTATGTACAACCATTATCTTAAAAAAGAATAGTCGGTGAAGTGCAAAAAAAAACCTTTTAACTGCACAAGAAGATAAACCGATTATTAGAACTCCAAATTGGAAAAGAATTAAATGGCAGAAAAGTAAGCAAACTTCAATCAATAATAGAAATTACAATATGGCTTAAAAAATAGTAGTCAAGTTAATGAAAAGTCACAGAAATAACAGATATTTATAAATTAAATCATTTTATACATTGACTATTATGCAACAATCAACAACAATCATCCAAGATAATTCCGCTAATCCGGCACCATTAGGGCTTTTGGCTTTTGGTATGACAACTATTTTATTAAATCTGCACAATGCAGGTTTTTTTGAAATGAATTCGATGATTATTGCTATGGGGCTTTTTTACGGTGGTTTAGCGCAAATCGTAGCCGGAATTTTAGAATCAAAAAAGAACAATACATTCGGAATGACTGCCTTTGTTTCCTATGGTTTTTTCTGGCTTACACTTGTGGCATTGCTGCTTTTACCAAAATGGAACTTAATGCCTGCTCCATCAGTTAATGGGATAGTTGCTTACCTAATAATGTGGGGAATATTTACCGGTCTTTTATTTATTGGTACCTTAAAAATTAGCAAGGCCTTGCAATTTGTTTTTGCCAGCTTAACATTATTGTTTTTTTTATTGGCGTTAGGCGATATAACCGAAAGTGCTGCGATTAAAACATTTACAGGCTATGAAGGGATTATATGTGGTGCTTCTGCAATCTATACCGGCATGGCAACCTTATTGAACGAAGTATATGGAAAAACCATTATGCCGGTTGGTGCTGTTACTAAAAAATAATTGACAAAGATTAAAAAACTGACAAAACCATTTGTAACAAAAAAGTCTCCCAAACCTAAAAGGGAGACTTTTCTTTTATACAACAGTATTTCGAAGTACAAGTATAAAATTATGATTTAGGTGTAACTACAGCATCAATAACATGGATTACACCATTAGATTGATTAACATCAGCAATTGTAACTTTGGCACTATTCCCATTTTCGTCTGTCAGATAAAGGTCTGAACCTTTCATCCAGGCTGTTAAGGTCCCACCGCTTACTGTTTTCAAAGTTGCTTTTCCGTTTCCGGCTTTTATCGCTTTAGCAATATCAGATGAATTCATTTTTCCGGCTACAACATGGTAAGTCAAAATGGTTTGTAATAATTTCAGGTTTTCCTGTTTTAATAATGTTTCTACGGTTCCTTTTGGCAATTTGTCGAAGGCTGCATTTGTTGGGGCAAACACGGTAAAAGGTCCTTTTGATTGTAATGTTTCAACTAATTCGGCCGCTTTTACTGCCGCAACTAAAGTTGTGTGATCTTTTGAATTCACAGCATTTTCTACAATGTTTTTTGATGGATACATTGGTGCGCCACCAACGGTTACTGTTTTTTCTTTTTGGGCAAAAATGGATGTGGTTGTAAAAATTGTCAAGGCAAAAAAGGCAATCGATACTAGATTCTTAGTTTTCATGATAATTATTTTTTTTAAAGTTATATAGCCATTTACGCCAATACCTTTTCTCTGGTTTTACTAATGCTATTTTTTCTAAAAACTTTAACAAATGTCAACACACAATTTATTGTGTTACTAAAGTTGAAATGAGAATTTATTTTATAAATTAGTTGGTATAATTTACATTGTGTCAAGCTTTTAAAAAAACATAGAAAATGATAGTAAATAGTATAAATTTCCAAAAAGAATTGCTTCATAAAAGAAGAAAGTTTAAATCTGAAGCTGCAATTATGGCAGAAGTAAAAGCGATTTTTGAAGAAAATGATATTCGCAGAAAGCAAATCATACACAAACTAAAAGAGCAAAGCTCAACAAAAATAAACCGATTGAAATTTGACTTGTTAGAAACAGATAAGATTTTTCATTTAGAACAAATCAAAACTATTTGTATCGACTATCGATTACGGTTTTTGGAGAGCAATATCTTTAAAAATGAAATTCCGGAAGAAGCCATTTCCAAAATTCGAATGATGGAAAAACTACACAACACTTCGCTGGACGGTTTTAAAATTATCGCATCAAGCAAAGCTTTTCACTTGTTGAACTACGATGACCCTTTATTGTTTGTTCCGATTGGAAACGATTATTATTATTTGATTCACCAATGGGGAACAGAAATTAACCCGTTAAGAAAATTAATGGTTTTGCCAATCAAAAATTTAGGAACCTTTACAATAACCAGTATAGTATTGAGTATTGTTGTAGCATTATTAGTTCCTGAAAATAATTTGAGTAAATCGGTTCCTTTGGCTTCTTTTATTATCTTTCTTTTTGCATTTAAATCCATCTTTGCGGTGTTTGCCTATTACTTTTTTATGATGGGGAAAAATTTCAATGAGGAAATTTGGCAGCGAAAATATTATAATAATTAAAAACAAAAAAGTCCCGATTGCTCGGGACTTTCTATTTATAGGAATCAGAGAATTATTTCTTTTTCTCTGTTTTTTCCATTTTTGCTTTTAATCCGGCAAGGATATCATTGTTATCTCCAAGAGTTGAAGCCGGAGCATTATTGTTAGAGCTTACTGCTTCTGCAACCGCTTTAACATTTTTCTCTTCTTCTTCTCTAAAGATAGCCGTGTGAGAAGCTACAACTCTTTTGAATTCTTTGTTGAATTCAATAACTTTAAAGTCAGCTGCTTCACCTTTTTTCAATTTCTTACCATCTTCTTTTTCTAAGTGACGCGTTGGAATAAACGCAACTACATCGTCACCGAAATCTACAGTAGCACCTTTGTCAACAATCTCAGCGATAGTTCCGTTGTGGATAGTTCCAACAGCGTAAGCATCTTCATGTTTGTCCCAAGGATTTTCAGTTGTTTGTTTGTGACCTAAAGATAATTTACGTCCTTCAACATCTAACTCTAATACTACTACATCTAATTTGTCTCCAACGTTTACAAATTCTGATGGGTGTTTGATTTTCTTAGTCCAAGATAAATCAGAGATGTAAACTAATCCATCAATACCTTCTTCTAATTCAACAAAAATACCAAAGTTTGTAAAGTTTCTAACGATACCTGTGTGTTTAGAACCTACAGGATATTTAGCAGTGATGTCTGTCCATGGATCTTGCGTTAATTGCTTAATACCTAAAGACATTTTTCTGTCATCTCTGTCAAGTGTAAGGATAACTGCTTCAACAGTATCTCCAACTTTTACGAAATCCTGTGCACTTCTCAAGTGAGTAGACCAAGACATTTCAGAAACGTGGATTAAACCTTCAACACCTTCAGCTACTTCGATAAATGCACCGTAATCAGCGATTACAACTACTTTACCTTTCACTTTGTCTCCGATTGCTAATTTAGAATCAAGAGCATCCCATGGATGAGCGTTTAATTGTTTTAAACCTAATTGAATTCTTGTTTTCTCATCATCGAAATCAAGGATTACAACGTTTAATTTTTGATCTAATTCAAGAACTTCACTTGGGTGGTTGATTCTTGACCAAGAAAGGTCAGTAATGTGGATTAATCCATCAACACCACCTAAGTCAATAAACACACCATAAGAAGTAATGTTTTTAACAACACCTTCTAATACTTGTCCTTTTTCTAATTGACCAATGATTTCTTTTTTCTGAACTTCGATATCCGCTTCGATAAGCGCTTTGTGAGAAACAACAACGTTTTTGAATTCGTGGTTAATTTTTACCACTTTGAATTCCATCATTTTGTTTACGTATACATCATAATCACGGATTGGTTTCACATCAATTTGTGAACCTGGTAAGAATGCTTCAATTCCGAAAACATCTACAATCATACCACCTTTAGTTCTGCATTTAACAAAACCTTGAACGATTTCTCCAGTTTCGTTTGCAGAAATAACTCTATCCCAAGATTTGATTGTTCTTGCTTTTCTGTGAGATAATACTAACTGACCTGTTTTGTCCTCACGGATGTCAATTAATACTTCTACTTTGTCACCCACTTTTAAGTTTGGGTTGTAACGGAATTCATTTAAAGAGATAACTCCTTCTGATTTCGCGTTGATGTCAACAATTGCGTCTCTGTCAGTAATTCTAACTACAACACCTTCTACAACTTCTTCCTGATCAGTTGAAATGAAAGTTTTTGTAACTAAGTTTTCAAACTCTTGCAAGTTTTTCTCATCTACTGCGTCAATTCCTTCTGCATAATTATGCCAGTTGAATTCATTTAAAAACGCTTCTTGTTCTTTGTTTAATACAGCCATGCTGATAAAATAATTTGTATGTTATGTTCTTCGAGTTTCTTGATGCGATAAAAACACAACAGTGTTTATATATAAATGTTTGATACCTAAAGGAAACTCTTCTTCGCCAAAAGGTTGGCAAAAGTAAGCATAATTTCTTAATTACAAAATATTTACAAAGAGAAATTTAACATCCATAAAAGCAAAAAATAAACATTTACTTTTCTTTGCGCCTTCGCGTCTTTGCGAGCAATTATTTTTCACGCAAAGACGCGAAGTCGCAAAGGAAAATTAAAGCAGCGGCATTGAAAATTTAGAAGCGAATGGTTAGGGCATTTTAGGAAACCATATTCCTGCTATCCGCTCTATCTCGTCCCAAAAGACGAGACCGCTTCTATCAGGGCTAGTTAGGATTTGTATTGCAGACCTGACAGGTTTTGAAAACCTGTCAGGTCTAAAAAATAAATAGTACATTGTAATCCAATAAAATCAAAATGAAGAATACAGAATCCATTTTATTCAAAGCCACAACAAACCTAACCTTTTGGGTGTTGATTGCCATTATCTGTGGTGTTCTTCTTGGACATTTCCATCCGGAAAACGGACAGAAAATGAAAATCGTTGGCGATTCATTCATCCAATTGGTCAAAATTTTTATCGGACCAATCATCTTCTTAACCATTGTTTTAGGAATCGCAGGTATGGGCGACTTAAAAAAAGTGGGGCGAATCGGAATCAAATCACTTATCTATTTTGAAATCGTAACCACATTTGCCTTAGCAATTGGTGTTGCTGCCGCGTATATTATTCAACCTGGTAAAATTGACAAATCGGGATTAACCATTGAAGATGCCAGTAAATATACTTCCTCTGCCAAAACAGCTTTTAGTTGGCTCGACTTCTTTATGAGCAATTTTACACTACAGGTTCTGGTTGTCGCCATCATCTTCGGTCTTGTACTCAACTATCACAAGAAAAGAGAAACTGTAATAGCGGTTTTATACAACTGGTCTAAAATAGTTTTCAGGGCTTTGAAATTTGTCATGTATTTGGCGCCACTTGGTGCATTTGGTGCTATGGCATATACCGTTGGGAAATTTGGATTTGAAACGCTCATTCCGCTGGGGAAATTAATGATTACGGTTTATATCACGATGGCCATTTTCATATTCGTAGTTCTTGGGAGTATTCTTCGTTATTACAAAATAAGCATACTGGATTTTATCAAATCCCTGAAAGCCGAATTGCTGATTGTACTTGGCACTTCTTCTTCAGAACCTGCCTTGCCCAACTTAATGAACAAACTGGAGAGCATGGGTTGCAGCAAATCGGTAGTTGGATTGGTGGTTCCAACCGGTTATTCCTTCAACCTTGACGGAACATCCATTTATCTTTCGATGGCGGTTATTTTCCTTGCGCAATTGTATAATGTTCCGCTTTCATTTGGGGAAATCCTAACCATAATCGGGTTATTAATGATTACCTCAAAAGGTGCTGCCGGAGTAACCGGAAGTGGTTTTATTGTTTTGGCTTCCACCTTGACAGCCATACATAAAATTCCTGTTGAAGGTTTGGCTTTTCTTTTAGGCGTTGACAAATTCATGAGCGAAGCCAGAGCAATCACCAACTTCATAGGAAACGGAGTTGCTGCCATTGTCATCTCTAAAAACGAAAATGAATTCGTTGACCCTGAAAACCCAATGGAATTGGATTAAGTTCTATTAGTCTTTTATAAACTTTGTGCTTGCAGTGCCTTTATCAGAATTGATTTTTATGAAATAAGTTCCTGTCACTAAATCGGAAACATCAATACCGGCATCTCTCACTTCCGGAAGGACTAAAACCAATTGCCCTAAAGTATTGTAAATGTTTACAGAAGAAATCTGAATATCATTTTTAGTTTGAATATTCAATATCCCATGAACCGGATTAGGATACAAACTAACATAATCCGAAAATTCAAAATCCTGATCCCCCAGCGCCTGAATCGTTGAAGTAAACGTATTTGTAATTATCGGCGCATTGTAATCAAAATAAATACTGGCGGTGTTGCTAAATGTACTACCAACTACAAGATTTGTTCTGGTTCTTATTTTAAAAGCAACATAACCATCATTGTTAGCATCATCAAAAGGCAGGTTAATATTCTCAAAAATAAATTCTACTTTATTTGGTGACGAAAATTTGGTTACCATGGGATGGCTTGATGATATTGGCAAGAGCGTAGCTGCTGTAAATTTGCCTGTGTCAATAATATCTTTAACCACTACATTTTCTGCAGCATAGTTTCCAGTGTTTTCAAAACGAATCAAATAGTGAACATATTCACCAATAACACTTGTGGTTACAATCGTTCCTTCCACACAAATTTTATCATTCGGATCTAAAGAACCTACAACAGTTTGCTTGATTGGATTGGTATTGTCCGCAATGGTATCATCTCCTGAAACCGGATTAATTACTGCTGAAAAACTCAACTGGTCACCAATATTAACCGGTGCAGTTTCTAAAGGCGAATTAATATTAAAAGTTATAAGGATTTCCCTTGTTTCAAAAGGAAGTAAATTCGAATAATCCCAAGTAAATAAATTTGCAGATTGGCTGTTATAAGAAGGAACAGAAGAAACATAATCCATCATATCATCCTGAAATGTCAAAGCAACGGTACCTGTTTGTGGATGTGTTCCTTTATTTTTATAAATTATTTTATAGCGTGCATCAAAACCCGGTCTTGCAACAGTTAGCGGCAATATCGTTACATCTAAATCACGATGTGTTCCATTTGGTCGTACGCAGAAGTTTTGAACATACGGACTGCCCGAACCCGGAAAAGCAACCGCAAAATTGGTTGGAGAAACCAGAAAATAGGTTGGATTTTCTAAAGAAGGAGTAACTGTGTAAGTTCCTGCCGGAACATCAAAAACATAGCTTCCGGAAGCATTCGTTACCACACTTCCTACTGCCGATCCGCTAATTGCCATTCTTAATCCCTGATAAGCAGCATCGCTTCCGCCACAACCGTTATTATCACCATCATAAGTGCTAGTTCCCTGCATAGTATAATAGTTTCCTCCCGGAGTAAAGCTGCAATAGGAGTTTACAGTACAACCAGTATTGCCATATGTTGTTGCCAGATTTTGTACAGTAGTTAACTGACTTTCATCGGCACATATGTAACTTACATTTGGAGAGTTACTAAAATCAAAAGCATTACTTTCATTACTTCCGTTTTTAGCAAATATTGAAGTCAGCTGTGGGCAATGGGTTACATAAATATAACTTAGTATTGGTAAATTGCTTACATCAAGCGTAATAAGCTGCGTATAATCACAAGCCACTTGTGTAATACGTGGGCATCCGCTTATATTTAAAGAAGTTAGCGGATTAAAACTAAAGTTCACAATATGTGCTCTCGGTAAATCAACCAAATTCACGCTGGTAAATTGATTCTGGAAGGCATAGATAGTCATCAATTCGACACAACCGTTTAAAGTTAATGACGTCAGCTGGTTACTTCTGCAATCAAGACTCACCAACTGGCTAAGACCACTTACATTCAAAGAAGTAAGCTCATTATTGGCACAATTTAAATCCATAAGATTTGTAAATGACTGAATTCCTTCTAAATTACTAATAGAGCTAGTTCCAAAACCATTATCAATATCAAGAGAACCCACCTGAAGTGCTTCAGAAACCTGAATTTCACCATCACCATTAGCATCTACCGAAAAAGCATTGTTGGTAAGATCAAAAGCACATATATTACTACTACTATTTGAAGTTACCAATAACTGCTTAAAAACAGGATCAGGAATGCTTACTGTTTGTGCATTTAAACCGAGAACAATAAAAAGAAAACACAGGGAAAAGTATAGTTTTTTCATAGCGCAGCAATTTGATTATCAAATATATTAATTTATTGTCATAAAAAAAACCTTTCAAATTTGAAAGGTTTTTTTATTTTAATGACTCACATTGGCGACATCATTCGGGTTGTGCTTGTGTTTAAACAGAATTGCAAAAGCAATAGCAATTACTAAAGCATATCCGGCAAACGAAAGCCAGATGTTATGCCAATCTTTTACTCCATCTTGAACAAAATAAGCATCAATAATAATTCCGCTTAATTTACTTCCGCTGTAAGCTCCGAACCCATTAGTCATCATCATAAATAGTCCTTGTGCAGAAGAACGAATTTTAGAATCTGTGGTAGTTTCAATAAACAATGACCCAGAAATATTGAAAAAATCAAATGCCATTCCGTAAACGATACACGACATAATAATCATCCACAATCCATCACCTGGGTCGCCATAAGCAAACAAAGCAAAACGTAATACCCAAGCAAACATTGAAATCAACATTACTTGTTTGATTCCAAAACGTTTTAAGAAAAACGGAATTGCCAGAATAAACAAGGTTTCTGAAATCTGCGAAATAGATAATATAACTGTAGAATATTTAACCCCGAAAGAATCTGCATACTTTGGAATATTCTCAAAATTGGACAAAAATGAATCTCCATACATATTGGTCAATTGCAAGGCAGCACCCAAAAACATTGAGAATATAAAAAATAAAGCCATTTTATAGGTTCCAAATAACTTGAAAGCATCCAAACCAAGCTTTTGGATTAAAGTAGCATCCTTTGCTATTAACTTTTGTGGCGGACATTTAGGCAAACTAAAAGAGTAGATACCTAATATTATCGCAAATACTGAAGCAATATAAAATTGATTGGCATTGTCTTTACTTCCGGAAAGGTTTGTCGCCCACATAGCTATAATAAAACCGATGGTTCCCCAAACCCTAATGGGTGGAAATGATTTGAGAACATCAAAATTATTGTTCTTTAAGACATTATAGGCTATTGAATTAGACAGAGAAATTGTTGGCATGTAAAATATCATTGCCGACAAAATAACATAAAACAACATGTTTGGGTCATCAACCGACGGAACATATAGTAAAACTAAGCCATACAAAATATGAAGCACTCCATAAAGCTTTTCTGCATTAATGTATTTATCTGCAATAATACCTGTAATGGCAGGCATAAATATAGAAGAAATAGCTAAAGTCGAAAAAATTGAACCGAATTCTGAAAAAGTCCATCCTTTAGCATTAATACAATAAGTTCCTATTGTTATCAACCACGCTCCCCAAACGAAGAATTGGAGAAAACTCATTATAGTCAATCTGAATTTTATACTCATAAAATAGTTTTTGATTTAGTTAAAATAGAACGTAAATCTACTATTTATATCGAGATAAACAAATATTTACAACGATTTCGTCACATCTTCCACCATTTCCAAAACAGCGTTGAATTGTTCTTCCCGGGTAAGATAAGAGTTGTCAATTTCGATAGCATCATCGGCTTTTCGTAAAGGAGAATCATCACGATGCGTATCAATATAATCGCGCTGCTCAACATTTTTTAAGACTTCATCAAAAGAAACCGTTTGTCCTTTTTGCTGTAACTCTTCAAAACGTCTTTGCGCACGCGTTTCTGAACTGGCTGTCATAAAAACTTTGAGTTCGGCTTTTGGAAAAACTACGGTGCCAATATCGCGACCATCCATCACGATGCCTTTCCCTTTTCCCATTTCCTGTTGTTGTTCTACCAATTTAGCGCGCACTTCAGAAACCTCTGCCACCAAACTCACAAAATTAGAAACTTCAAGTGTTCTGATTTCGGTTTCGATATTGACATCATTCAGATACATTTCGGCAAAACCCAATTCCGGATTGAATTCGAAATGCAATTTGATGGAAGGCAAACTATTAATTAAGGTTTGTTTGTCAAAGAAATCAGCAGTGATATACCCATTTTTCATGGCGAAAAAAGTCACCGCACGATACATCGCTCCGGTATCAACATATACATAGCCCAAATGTTTGGCTAATTGTTTGGCTAATGTACTTTTCCCTGTGGAGGAAAATCCGTCGATGGCTATCGTAATCTTCTTCAAAATTTTAAATTTTTATTTTAATATTGGTTACCCGAAAAATCAATGGTTAATCCAAACAAGCTCGTATTAGCTGCTAATGTATATCGTGAATAAGAATAATTGAATTTTATATTCCCCATTTTCAATCCCAAACCTACGGAAATTCCGGAGAAATTTCGTTGCTCTAGGATACGCAATTCTTCGCCTCTTCTAAAATTATAACCTACCCGTAAATTAAAACCTTTATCCGGAAACAATTCGGCGCCAACAATTACGTGACGCAACGCATTTCCAAAAACGGACACTTTCTCCGGAGTTGAACCACCATCTAAAGAGCCTTCTGCCCTGTTCGGATTGGAAAATGCCAATTGCCATTGCTGCATATTTTCTAATGTCAAATGCCAACGAATAGGCACATTTTCCATCAATTGAGAAACGCCAATCATTACTTCTAAAGGTAATTTTTCACGTGTATCTGCATATGTTGTGATTTGTGTTCCAATATTTCTAATAGAAATTGCCCAATTTACATCGTTGCGTGTGTCAATAAACAAAGCGCCAATGTCAACAGCAGCACCAAATGAATTATAACTTTCTAAAGTGGAAGAAATCAATTTGGCATTACCACCAATATAAAAATCAGAACCCGGAATATTATAAGCATAACCAAAAGTCAATGCCATTTCACTTCCTGTAAAACTCGATGTTTGCTGACCGTTTTCGTCATAGCCATCAAATTTTCCGTAATTCACATAATTCACGCCACCAAAAAATGTTTGCACATGTCGGTCATAAGTGTAAGCATAAGAAGCTGTTCCATAAGTTACTTCCCCAAATAAACTTCCGTAATTTAACGACAGTTTGTTATCCATTTCGGGATTTATATTTGCCGGATTAAAGTGTCCCTGGTTGACATCGGCATCATAAAAGGTAATCACTTTTCCGCCTAAAGCCGCTTGCCTGGGTGAAGTCACTAAGTTCAGAAATTGGTATATTGACTTTCCTCCAATTTGACCAAAACTGACCAAATTAGCGAGACAAAATCCAATACAAATTGCTTTTTTAAACATCAAAAATTACTTATGCTATATACTATAACGGAAATGCGAAGATATTATTTTATATGGTATGAAAAAAAGTTAAAAGAAAAAGGCATAAGCGTTATTTTACCTATGCCTTTGCCTTTTATTTCCAAAAAACAGTTACAATTTTTTAGCGTTTTTTACTTTCTGATTTGTCAACGCAACATCAATAACTTCGCTCATTTCTTTTACGTAATGAAACGTCAAGCCTTCAATATATTCTGCTTTGATTTCATCTATGTCGCTTTTGTTTTCATGACACAAGATAATTTCCTTGATATTAGCTCTTTTGGCAGCCAGGATTTTTTCCTTAATTCCGCCAACAGGCAATACCTTTCCTCGTAAAGTGATTTCACCGGTCATGGCTAAGTTTTTCTTTATTTTTCGTTGTGTCAAAAGTGAAACTAGTGATGTCAACATGGCAATTCCGGCACTTGGTCCGTCTTTTGGCGTTGCACCTTCCGGAACGTGTAAGTGAATGTTATATTTTCCAATCAAATCCGGTTCTAATCCAAAAACTTCTGCGTTGGCTTTTATGTATTCTAAAGCAATCGTTGCCGATTCTTTCATGACAGTTCCTAAATTTCCGGTCAAGGTTAAATTTCCTTTTCCTGCTGAAATCAACGATTCAATAAATAAAATATCGCCACCAACCGATGTCCATGCCAAGCCTGTAACGACTCCGGCCACATCATTGCTTTCTGATTTATCGCGCTCTAATTTGGGTGCGCCCAAAATTTTGACAATATCTTCATCTGTCACTTTTGTGTTATACGCTTCTTCCATCGCTACTGATTTTGCAGCATTTCGGATAACCTGAGCTAACTTTTGCTCCAGACTTCTAACACCGGATTCACGAGTATAACCCTCCACAATTTTTTCTAATTGTTTTTTGCCGATAGTTAAATCTTTTGTCTTTAAACCGTGTTCTTTCAATTGTTTTGGGAACAAATGCTGACGCGCAATTTCAACTTTTTCTTCGGTGGTATATCCTGCCATTTTGATGACTTCCATTCTGTCTTTCAAGGCAGGCTGAATGCTTCCCATATTATTGGAAGTTGCAATGAACATAACTTTGGATAAATCATAACCCATTTCCAAAAAGTTATCGTAGAAATCGCTATTTTGTTCCGGATCTAAAACTTCGAGCAATGCTGATGATGGATCGCCTTGGTGCGAATTTGATAATTTATCAATTTCATCCAAAACAAAAACCGGATTGGAGGTTCCTGCTTTTTTCAGGCTTTGGATAATTCTTCCCGGCATAGCACCGATATAGGTTTTTCGGTGTCCGCGTATCTCAGCTTCGTCACGCAAACCACCAAGCGAAATTCGAACATATTCTCTTCCCAAAGATTCTGCAATTGATTTTCCGATAGACGTTTTTCCTACTCCCGGAGGACCGGTTAAGCAAATTATTGGTGACTTCATGTCATTTCGCAATTTCAATACTGCCAAATGTTCTATGATTCTTTTCTTGACATCTTCTAAACCAAAATGATCGCGGTCAATAATTTTTTGAGCTCGTTTCAAATCAAAATTATCTTTAGAATACTCATTCCAAGGCAATTCTAAAAACAACTCTAAATAGTTCCTTTGTATTCCAAAATCGGGAGCTTGTGGATTCATACGTTGCATTTTGGAAATTTCTTTCTCAAAATGTTTAGCCGTTTTATCATCCCATGTTTTGGTTTTGGCTTTCATGCGCATTTCCTCAATTTCCTGTTCATTTGAAACGCCACCCAACTCTTCCTGAATGGTTTTCATTTGTTGGTGCAAAAAATATTCACGTTGTTGTTGGTCTAAATCGAAACGAACTTTAGATTGAATATCGTTTTTCAATTCAAGTTTTTGCAACTCAACGTTCATGTAACGTAACGTTTCTAAAGCTCTTTCCTTTAAAGCGTTAGTCATCAATAAATCTTGCTTTTCTTTAACTGTAAGATTCATGTTAGAAGAAACAAAATTGACTAAGAAAGATTGACTTTCTATATTCTTTATGGCAAAAGTAGCTTCGGTCGGAATGTTTGGACTTTCCTTTATAATTTCAATAGCTAACTCTCTTGTTGAATCGATTATCGCCTGAAATTCGGTATCGTGTTTTCCAGGACGCTTTTCTTCCACTTCTTTAATAGTAGCTTTTAGATACGGTTTTTCAGTAGTAACAGCATCAATGGCAAAACGCTTTTTTCCTTGTAGAATTACAGTGATATTTCCGTCAGGCATTTTTAAAACACGGAGAATCCGTGCTACAGTTCCAACGGTATAAATATCATTCTTAGTTGGATCTTCGTCTTCTTCATTTTTTTGGGCAACAACACCAATGATTTTATTTCCGGCATTGGCATCGTTTATAAGTTTGATAGATTTATCCCTTCCTGCTGAAATCGGAATCACAACGCCCGGAAAAAGAACGGTATTACGCAACGGCAAAATTGGCAAAGAATTGGGTAATTCTTCGTTATTCATTTCTTCTTCGTCTTCGGGTGTTAAAAGTGGAATTAAATCGGTTTCGGTATCGAATTCTTGTAGTGACAGATTGTCAAAAGATATGATATTACGGTTTGACATGGTGTGTATTTAAGTCAAAATGACATTAGAAATTATTCAATGCTAAACAAATGTAGGACAACTTTTTCAAGTATTAAATTAAAATCGATGTACGACAGTTGAATTTGGTTAAAATCGATATAAGAACTACTATTATCGATTAGTGCGGTAATTAGTCAAGTATTATGCCACAAAAAAACTGTCTCGTCATAAAGAACGAGACAGTTTTTTTTAATTGCGATTACCTATTTAATTTAAAATATAAGAATCCAGTTCACTTGTTGTCGTTTCTGACCCCACATCATCTGTAGAAACAGTAACCGATTTTACCGGGCCAATATTTTTCGAGAACCAATATTCGGTTACCACATTGTTGGCCGGAGCACCCATAACAGTAACAACCTGCGTTATTTTCATCTTGATTACATTAGTATAGCTAACTCCGTTAACTGTAACAGTGGCATCTCTTTCAAGAATTTGTCCTGTATAAGTTGTAGCTTGGGTTGTGGATGGTAAACCTGTAAAAGTTGCGGTTTGTGTAAAATTTCCCGTCCAGGTTTGACCTGCGTTTAGGTAATCTTTCAGTATCAACATTTGGTATCCTGTAAGATTACCTGTAATTCCCAATCCAGTATCGAAAGTAAAGTCTTCAATCTTAAGGTAGTAATCTCCTGAATTTTTTCTCAATCGGGCTACAACTCCAGCTGAAGTTCCGCTACTTGAAGCGCCAAATAATTGATCAAACGTATAATAAGTATTACCGCCAATGCTGTTGATAGAAATCATTTTCATAGGTTCCTGAAGCACACCATTATTCTTAAACACCCATTGATTGTTTAAAGCTGTTGGCCAATAGTCTCCTGTTGAAGTTCCTCCGCCTCCTCCACCGGTTCCGCCTCCGCCGGTTCCGCCACCGCCACCGCCAGTGCCTCCGTCGCCCAAATCGATAGAACTATCAATAGGTTCAACATCACAAGATGTAATAGAGAAAGAAAAAACAAGCAGAAAAATACCTGCGATTAATTTTATGTTTTTCATAGTCGTTTTATTAATAAAGACCAAATATAATTTTTTTTAGATTTATGACAATACTTTTTTGGGAATTCTCAACAATAATAACAATCCGGCTAAGAAAAATACGCCCAAAAACACGATTGCAAATCTTGGACTTCCCGTAATTTGGTCTATTAACCCATAAACCATCATTCCGATGACAATTCCGATTTTTTCGGAAACATCATAAAAACTAAAAAAGGAAGCGGTGTCTTCGGTTTTGGGTAAAAGCTTAGAATAGGTTGATCTTCCCAATGCCTGAATTCCACCCATGACCAATCCAACCAAAGTTGCCATAATGTAAAAATGCATCGGAGTTGTTATGAAATAGGCAAATCCACACAATAAAACCCAAAAAGCATTTAGGGCAATCAGTACATTTATGTTTCCGAATTTTGCAGAAGCTTTTGATGTTAAAATTGCGCCGGCAATGGCAATTAGTTGTATTAAAAGTATACAGGTTATTAATCCGATTTGGCTTTCTTGCGGACTGCTCCATTGAATTTCCTGTGCTCCAAAATAAGTTGCAATAAGCATAACAGTTTGGACTGCCATACTAAAGACAAAGAAACTCAACAGATATCTTTTTAGCGGAATTTCGGATTGAAGCAATTTCCATACTTTTTTCAATTCTCTGAAACCATTGAATATCACTGAAAAATTTACTTTCTCTTTATTGGAATTTCCTTTTGGTAAATAAAAATAAGTGTACTTACTAAAGACAATCCACCAAACACCAACTGTCATAAACGAATAACGCATCGCTTTCATGGAAGCTTCGCCTGGTGTTCCTGAAATATTAAAAAGTGTTGGTTTCATTATCATCGCCAAATTGATAATCAATAACAATACGCTGCCGATATAACCTAAAGAATAGCCTTTGGCACTGACTTTATCCTGTTGTTCCGGGAAAGCAATATCGGGCAAATAGGAATTGTAAAAGACCAAACTTCCCCAAAAACCAATCAATCCAAAAAAGTAAAACATCAGACCAAGTCCAATATTATTTAAATCAAACAAATACAATCCAATGCATGATAAAGCGCCAATATAATTGAAGATGCGCATGAAAATCTTTTTATTTCCCATATAATCGGCAATACCGGAAAGCAACGGGGAAAAAAGTGCTACACAAAGGAAGGCTGCAGCTGTCACAAAACTAATCAGTGCCGAATTCTTGAAATTGCATCCAAGAACTTCAATGTAGAGGTTATCCCTGATTTCAAAAAGCTTGTTGTAAAAAATAGGAAAAACTGCCGAAGCAATTACCAAACTATAAACCGAATTGGCCCAATCATAGAAAGCCCAGGCGTTGAGTAATTTTGGATGACCTTTAGGAAGTATTGGCATAAAATGTTTTTAAATAAAAAAATCCCGTCTCATTAACAAACGAGACGGAATTCAAATATACTCTTTTTTTGGAATCGATAGGTTATTTAAACGTTACGCCATACTTCAACGCTTCTGCTTTTGCTATAGGAACCAGTTTTTTCAGATTGGCAATCCTTGTTTCGTCAGATGGATGCGTACTCATAAATTCCGGTGGTTTGTTTCCTCCCGAAGCCGAAGCCATTCTTGACCAGAAAACCACTGCTTGTTCCGGATTATATCCTGCAATTGCCATTAGGGTTAGCCCAATTTGATCAGCTTCAGTTTCGTGACTTCTGCTAAATGGCAACATTCCTCCAATTTCTGTTGTTGCTCCGTATGCAGTCATTGCGATTTGTTGCGTCTCGGCACTTTTAGTACCTGTAGCAGCAGCAACACCAACGGCTCCAAGTTGTTGAAGCATACCTGCGCTCATTCTTTGCTGACCATGATTCGCCAAAGCATGTGAAACCTCATGACCTAATACAGTAGCCAAACCGGCATCATCTTTTGTAATTGGAAGAATTCCCGAATACACTACAATTTTTCCACCAGGCATACACCAGGCATTAACTTCTTTGTTTTCAACTAAGTTATATTCCCATTGATAATCTTTCAAATAGCCTTGATACCCATTTGCATTCAGCCATTTCTCAGCGGCATTTTTTATTTTTGTACCAACACTTACTACTTTATTGGCATCGGCAGTTCCTTTGATAACCTTATTTTCCTTTAAGAATGTTCCGTATTGAGCAAATGCCGAAGGCAAAATTTCGCTATTCGGAACTAAAGCAAGTGTTTGTTTTCCAGTAAACGGATTTTTGGCACAGGATACTATAAGTGCTATCACCAAGACACCACAAAGTAAAATTCTATTTTTCATAATGTTTCTATTTATTGAGTAACAAATTTATGAATTTTTTATGCGCCTATGATATGTAATTCTGTGAAATCTTTATATAATACCAATGTGTTCTCTCCGTTTAATTTTAGAGAATCCAATGAGATTTTTTCATTATCAACTTCAACTTTCTTCACTTTGAAAGGCAGTGCTTTTAGATTAATCTTAAAGTTGGAATAACCTGTTTCAAAAGTTCCTTCTTTATGTTGCTGAATGATAAGTTCTTTCTCTTTTCCGTTTAGGGTAAATGTTCGCAACGAGAATCTTCCTTTGTTATAATCATAACCATCCTGAGCATCTTCGTAAACAGTAGATTTCTCTTTTCCTAATTTGTAATACACATCTAAAGTCAATTCGTCAAACTGCAATTCACCCACATATTGCTGCACCGGATATTTCGGAATAATAGCACCTTCTTTGATAAAAATCGGAATTTGGTCAAAATCGGTTTTTATCCAAAGTTCTTTTTTTCCTTCTGTTAATTCGTTTGTCCAGTAGTTGTACCAATTTCCTTTTGGCAAATACATTCTTCTGCCTAAAGCGTTTGGCTCCAATATTGGGCAAACCAATATTTGGTTACCAAAAATAAATTCATCAGTTCTATAATGAGTATGGAAATCTTCCTGGTCAAAATAAACCAACGGCTTTAACATTGGTGTTCCTTCGTTGACATACTGCCAGAACATCGTGTATAAATAAGGTAACAATTCGTATCGTAATTCAACAAACTTTCTGGTAATATCAATTACTTCCTGACCAAATGACCAAGGTTCCTGTTCGCCATGATCACCCGATGAATGCGTTCTGCAGAATGGATGGAAAACGCCTAACTGTATCCATCTTGCGTATAATTCGCCCGAAGGTTGTTCAGCAAATCCACCAATATCAGAACCCGTGAAACCCATTCCCGAAATCGACATTCGCTGCATTTGGATATTGGCAATCCACAAATGTTCCCAACTTGCGACATTATCGCCAGTCCATGATGAAGTATATCTTTGCGCCCCGGAATAAGCCGAACGCGTGATGATAAATGGCCTTTTTGGATACGCAAATCGCTTCACACCTTCATAGGTTGCTCTCGCCATTTGGGTTCCATAAATATTATGTGCTTTTCGGTGACTACACGGATTTCCATCGTAATCATGACGTACATCATACGGAAAAGTTTTTCCGGGAACGTCCATAACTGCTGGTTCGTTCATATCATTCCAAACACCTTTCACTCCTATTTCCGAAATCAATTCTTTGAATAATCCTGCCCACCATTCGCGAACTTCAGGATTTGTATAATCGGGGAAATTACATTCGCCCGGCCAAACTTTTCCTTTCATAAACGGTCCATCAGCACGTCTGCAGAAATATCCTTTGGCTAATGCTTCTTGGTAAACCCAATAATCTTTATCGATTTTTATTCCCGGATCGATGATGACAACTGTTTTGAAACCGTCTTTCGCTAATTCGGCAACCATTCGTTTTGGTTCAGGGAAATATTCTTTGCTCCACGTAAAGCAACGGAAACCTTCCATATAATCGATGTCTAAATAAATAGCATCGCAAGGAATTTTTAATTCTCTAAATCTTGCTGTAACTTCTTTGACTTTGCTTTCCGGATAATAACTCCATTTACATTGGTGATATCCCAAAGTCCACATTGGCGGTAATTCCGGTTTTCCTGTCAAATGGGTATAGGTTGTAACTACGTCTGCCATTTTCGGACCATACACAAAGTAGTAATTCATTTCGCCACCTTCTGCCCAAAAACTCGTGATATTTCGTCGCTCATGGCAAAAATCAAAAAAGGTTCTGAAGGTATTGTCAAAGAAAACGCCGTAAGCTTTGTTATGATGTAAACCAATATAAAACGGAACAACTTTGTATAAAGGTTCCTGGTCTTTATGAAAAGCGTATTGGTCGGTAGCCCAATTTTCAACGCGTTTTCCTTTAAGGTTTAAATGCGTTGGCTTGTCTCCCATTCCGTAAAAACTTTCACCGTCTTTCGACATTTTACTCATTTTTACGATATTCCCACCATGTTCATAACTTTCTTCCCAGTGAAACCCAATTTCGTCTTCTAAAATCGTAAACCCATCAATATCATGAATCGATATTTTTAGGTTTTTCTTGTTGACTTTACAAAATACTTTGCTGGTTTTTATCAGATAAAAAGTACTCTCTTCTATAACTTCTAGTTGATTGTAACCGTGTGATTGTGTTTTGTCAATTGCATACGAAAAGTCGTTGCTGAAGTAGCCTTTGGTAGTATAGCGAAAGCGTATTAAACTATCGCGAAGTATGGTGATTTTTAGAATTACATTGTTGTCAGTATTGAAATAAATGCTGTCAACATCCTGATTAAAACTAACAATTTTGGAAGGGAATTGATCGCCTTTATGTTCAAGTTCTTGATTAGTAATCATAATGATTTTTTAATGTCGTGTTGCCAAATTTACAAAGATGAAATCTAAAACAGAGCAACTTATTATAGTAGTTTTTAACTATAACGTTTGCGAATGGTGATAAATAAAAAAGAACCTGTCAAGGTTTGAAATCTGACAGGTTTTAGTGTGTTTTATGAAATTTTATAAACCGTAACGCCTAATGGTGGCAAGACTAATTCCGCTGAAAACTCTTTATAATTCCACGGCGTTTTATCAATCTTGATTGGTTTGGTCATTACGACTCCGCTTCCGCCATATTCTGTGCTGTCAGAGTTGAATATCTGTGTTAGTTTACCTTTAGTTGGTATACCAATTCTATAATTATCTCTTACAACCGGCGTGAAATTAGCCACTATAATCAAGTTTTCTTTTTCGTTATTTCCTTTTCGGATGTAACTCAAAACAGCATTTTCGCTATCGGAATAATTAATCCATTCAAAACCATCTACGTGGAATTGTTTTTCATACAAAGCCGGATTGTTTTTATATAACGCATTCAAATCGGTGATGCATTTTTTGATTCCGTCATGATAACCAAACTGCAGCAAATGCCAATCCAAACTTCCTTCAAAATTCCACTCAGAGCTTTGTCCGAATTCGGCACCCATGAACAATAAATTCGCTCCCGGATGCGTAAACATATAACCATACAACAAACGTAGATTCGCAAATTTCTGCCATTCGTCACCAGTCATTCTGCCTAAGATTGATTGCTTGCCATAAACTACTTCATCGTGTGACAACGGCAACATGAAATTCTCGGTAAACGCATACGTCATTGAGAAGGTCAAATCATTTTGGTGAAAACGTCTGTATATCGGTTCTTTTTTGAAATATTGCAAGGTATCGTGCATCCAACCCATCATCCATTTCATTCCGAAACCTAAACCACCAATGAATGTTGGTCGCGAAACCATTGGAAAACTCGTGCTTTCTTCTGCTATAGTTTGTGTGTCTGGGAAATCTGCATAAACCGCTTCATTGAAATCTTTTAGGAAACTAATCGTATCGAGGTTTTCTCTTCCGCCATAAATATTTGGTTCCCATTCGCCATCTTTTCTGGAATAATCCAAATATAACATTGATGCCACTGCATCTACGCGCAATCCGTCAGCATGATACTGGTGCAGCCAAAATATAGCATTGCTAATTAAGAACGAACGTACTTCATTTCTTCCATAGTTGAACACCAAACTCTTCCAATCGGGATGATATCCTTTTCTTCTGTCCGGATGTTCATATAAATTCGAACCATCAAAAAATCCTAAACCATGTGCATCATCTGGAAAGTGAGATGGAACCCAATCGAGGATTACTCCAATTCCGGCCTGATGTAATTTATCTACTAAAACCATAAAATCCTGTGGCTTTCCAAAACGGGATGTTGGCGCAAAATAGCCTACCAACTGATAACCCCAAGAAGGATCATAAGGATATTCCATTATTGGCATGAACTCAACATGAGTAAAGCCAGTTTCTTTCACGTAATCAACCAATTGGTCAGCCAATTCGAGATACGTTAAAAACTTACCTTCGTTATTTCTTCGCCACGAACCCAAATGCACTTCATATACCGAAAACGGTTTGTCCAAACCATTCTTATCTTTTCGCGTATCCATCCATTTTTTGTCTTTCCACTTATAATCTAAGTCCCAAATTATGGAAGCCGTTTGTGGTGGATGTTCGCAGTACAACGCAAACGGATCGGCTTTCTCAGTGATAATTCCGTTATTATTTGACTGGATTTTATATTTATAAGTTGTGCCTTTTTCAACACCCGGAATAAATCCTTCCCAAATACCGGAAGCATCCCAACGAACATTTAGTTGGTGCTCGCCCTGTATCCAATAATTGAAATCACCCACGACAGAAACCGAGCGTGCCGATGGAGCCCAAACCGCAAAGTAAACGCCTTTCACGCCGTTGACTTCCGTTAGATGCGCACCCATTTTTTCGTATAACCTAAAATGTTTTCCTGCTTTAAATAAATCGATATCAAAATCGGTAAAAAGGGAATGTACTTGTACTTGGTTCATTTTTGTTTTTATATAAGTGTTGTGTTGTTTTCTTAATATCCCATGATGCTCTGAATTCCACGCAACGGAATCACAGCCCAGCGTGGGCGTGAGTTTAACTCATAACCTAATTCGTAAACTGCTTTTTCAATCAGGCAATACTTTAACAGAAAATCGATTTCATGGTTGTAACCAATGTTCAGATTACCCGATTGCGCTTTCTCAACATAAGTTTCCAAAAAGCAACCTACAAAGTAGTTAAACAAAACTTCGGCGGCGTGAAAAAGCTGTTCCTGGTCGTATGGATATTTGTCTTTGTTATTGAAAATCGTAGCGTAAATGGCGTAGTGAAACGAACGGAACAAGCCAGCCACATCTTTCAATGGCGGTTGTTTTACTTTTCGGTCACGAATCGTACTTTCGGGTTCGCCTTCAAAATCCAATAAATAGAAATCATCACCGTTTACCAGAATTTGACCCAAATGATAATCGCCATGAATTCGGATGCGTTCCGACTTCATTTTTGTCCAATCAAAATCGACAAAATGTTTACGCACCAACTTTTTATTTTCCATAAACTGATGCGCCAAATCCAAGGCTAAACCATCTAATTTATGCAAACTATTTTCAATGATGTTTAATCGGTTTTGGAACTGATACAACATTCTGTTTTTTAACCAAACGGTGTAATCTCCGTTATACGTTGTTGGTGTAAAAGCCGTATCGTGTATGTCTCCGCCAAGTGCAATATGCATTTCTGCTGTACGTTTTGCCAGTGTTTGCAAACGAAGAAATAAACTCAATCCAACCCAGTCAATAATTTCGGGTGGAATTTCATTAATCTTTACGCGTTTGAATAAAGGAATATCCGGTAGTTTGTCAATCTTGATTTTTTTGGTTTTCAAATTGCTAAACACACCGTCAATTTCTTCGAGCATAAACTTCCACGCATCACCTTGATTTGGAACCAATTCCTGCATCAAACCAAGCGTAATATTTCCTTCTGACAACGCCAGATTAATACTTCCTGTATAAGCCGGAGAGCTTTTGAAATGCATGGTTTCAGTAAGGAAACGACTGATTTCATAATCAGGATTGGTGCTGACATAAATCCGTCTGAAAATCTTCAGTACAAAAGCATCGTTATAAATAATAGACGTATTGCTTTGCTCCACTCCCATGAATTTTGACGACTTATATTCTTTGTCTTCAAACACGGTTCCTTTATGAAAAATCAGTTTAAGTTCCGGATTATTTTTAGATTGGACGATGTTATCAAACAGCAATTTTCTGAAGTCTTCCTGATGCAGCGCATCTACCAGATAACCTTCGATGGCACCAAACTTTGCAGGTGAAATAATGGTACTGGTATCTAACTCATCAGAAGTCATAAATGCAAGTGGCATAAAATAGTGCTGGTAAAATGCTTCTTTAAAATTTACTTCTAAAAGCACGCCATAGTAGGTGTTTTTTTTGGAAGTAATTTTGAAATGATCAACCACTTCTATATACTTCAAAGTGCTGGCTTTTCCACCATACCAACGTTTGTTTATGATATAGTTTTCTAATATATCCGAAGAAAAAACTTTGATAAATTCCTCGTCTTCAAAAGCATTTTTCCAATCGGCCTTAAAAACAAATGGTGTCGAAAAAGTATCTTGGTTAGAATTTTCCATGGTTACTATTTTTAAACAGGCTTATTTCAATATTTTAAATAAATGAAATGGCAATGCCGGATTTAGCTCCACAAAATTCCATTCTTTATCCCAAATGTAACTGTTACCAGTAATTAATTCTACAACCTTAATTGGTTGTCCCGGATGAATTCCCAATGCCTGTAATGGCAATTGAACCCAAGCTTGTTTGGCATAATATGGATCGATGCTGCAAATCATCAAGGTTTCATCCAATTTATCATCGTCATATTTGTAATACGCCAAAACCTGGTCGTTATCGGTAGCGCAAAACTGTATGTTATTGGTTTGCTGTAACGAAGGTTGCTCGTGTCTGATTCGGTTTAATCTCGAAATAACGGTGATTAGTTTGTTTTGAACTGTCCAATCCCAATTGAAAAATTCATACTTCTCAGAATTGTGATATTCTTCTTTTCCCGGCATTGCTTCCGAAACCATATATTCATAAACTGGTCCGTAAATTCCAATGCTGGAACTCAAGGTTGCTGCCAAAAAGTATTTGTGAAGATAAACACTTTCGTGTCCGCTTTGTAATGCGTATGGTAAAATATCCGGCGTATTCGGCCAGAAATTCGGACGGAAAAATTCTTTCTGTTCTGTTTTGGTTAATTCTTCTACATATTCAATCAATTCGGCTTTGGTATTTCTCCAAGTGTAATAAGTATAGGATTGTGTGAACCCTTGTTTCGCAAGTTCGTGCATAATCTTTGGACGTGTAAAAGCTTCCGCCAAAAACAATACATCAGGATGTTTCTTCTTGATTTCGGCAATCAGCCAACCCCAAAAATAAAATGGTTTTGTATGTGGATTATCAACTCTGAATACTTTGATATCACATTCTTCCACCCAGAACAAAGCTACGTCAAGCAACTCTTTCCAAAGGTTTTTCCAATCGCCGCTTTCAAAATATATTGGCTGAATGTCTTGGTATTTCTTTGGTGGATTCTCGGCATATTGCACCGTTCCGTCAGGACGCCATTTGAACCATTGTGGAAAATCTTTTACATAAGGATGATCTGGTGCTGCCTGCAACGCATAATCCATGGCGACTTCAATTCCAAGAGATTTTGCGGCTTTGACTAATGATTTGAAATCAGCTAACGAACCTAATTCAGGATGTATCGCTTTATGTCCACCATGTTTGGAACCAATTCCCCAAGGTGAACCGACATCTCCTTTTTGAGCGTTAGTAGCATTGTTTTTTCCTTTTCTATTGACTTCTCCAATAGGATGAATCGGTGGAAAATATAAGGTATCAAATCCCATTGCGGCAACTCTTGGCAAGAGTTTTTCACAATCTTTAAACGTTCCGTGCTTTCCTTTTTCCTGTGATGCCGAACGTGGAAAAAATTCATACCACGTGCTGAATAAAGCTTTCTTTCTGTCTACATAAACTTTTAATTCTGCCGAAGCATTTGCCAAAGTTCGGGTTGGATAATGTCTGAAAATATGATGCAATTCAGGTGATAATGCAATCGCAATTGCTTTATCATATTGCTTTGCATCCTGGAATGCTTTTATGGCTGAAGTCAAATAGGTTTTCTCGGCTGCCGAAACTTCTTTTAAAATTGCCTGACAATATTCGGCACCTTCGAGCAATTCTGATTTTACATGCTGATTGTCTTCTATTTTTCGCTGTGTTCCGTGTTGCCAGTTCAGCGCATAATCAACCCAACCTTCTACCAAATAAGTATAAAAACCTTGCTTTTCTACTTTAAATTCGGCAATCCATTCATCATTTCCGGTTTCGAACATTCTAACTTCCTGCCATTTTTTGGCCGATTCATGTTTGAATTTCACACTACAAGCTACAACATCGTGACCATCAGAAAAAACATTAGCAGTAACAACAACTTTTTGACCTACAATTCGTTTTATAAAAAAAGCTCCAGCGTCAAGTTGTGGAGAAACATTTTCAATTATTATTCGGGTTTGATTTTGCATTTTAATTGTAATTTTATGAAGTTGTAATTTAGAAAAAAATACAATAAGTTATAAATTGCAGTATAATTTTATTAAAATGACAAAAAAAGGCGAGATACCCAATCAATCATTGCAAATTCCGAAAGTAATTACGCGTACGGCTAAATTATTACAAGCAATTTCTCCAAAATTAGCTACACTATTTGCTGCAAAACTCTTTACAACGCCTCTAAAACATAGAATTCCGAAGCGGGAATTACATATGGAACAAAATAGTAGACAGCAAAAATTACGGGTTCCTAAAATAAATAAAGCCATTAATGTGTATCACTATGGTGAAAGTAAAAATAAAATACTGCTGGTTCACGGTTGGTCCGGAAGAGGAACACAGTTGGTTAAAATTGCTGATGAGCTAATTCAAAAAGGATTTTCTACCATCAGTTTTGATGCTCCGGCTCATGGAAAATCGGGTAGCAAAACTACGCTAATGCCTGAGTTTATTGCTTCTATTTTAGAAATTGAGAAACAGTTCGGACCATTTGAATTTGCCATCGGACATTCGCTTGGTGGCATGTCAATTTTGAATGCAATAAAAGAAGGATTGTCGGTTAAAAAAGCGGTGATTATTGGTAGTGGCGATATTATTCAGGATATTTTGGATGATTTTGTTTCAAAACTGGAGTTAAAACCAGAAACGGCTTCAATGATGAAAACCCATTTTGAGAAAAAATTTGGAGTAGAAATGGAAAGTTATTCCGCAAGTTTTGCAGCCAAATCGGTAGAAATTCCTTTGCTCATTATTCACGATAAACATGATGATGAAATTGAAGTCAAAGCTGCTCATAACATTCATCGCAATTTAAAGAAAGGTGAAATTGTCATTACAGAGAAATTGGGACACCGAAAAATTTTAGGTGATAAAAAAGTAATCGAAACTATGCTTAACTTTATTTCAAATTAAAGTATTATGGAACTATTTAATGAAACACCAAACTGGGCAGAAAATCTGAAACCATTAATAAAAAAATACAAAGGCAAGAAACATCCTTTAGATTATCAAAATACCTATCAACTTCTGGTAATGGTAATTTTGTCGGCGCAGGATTCTGATGCCAATATTAACAAAATTGCACCAGCTTTATTTGAAGTTTATCCAAATCTAGAAAGTCTGGCGGTTTCCAATATAGAAGCATTAATACCTCATATTTCAAAAGTTAGAAACTTCGGAACAAAAGCAAGTTGGCTCATCGAAATTGCACAAACACTCAAAACCGATAGCAACATTCCAACAACAATGGATGAATTGGTTGCTCTAAAAGGTATCGGAAGAAAATCAGCCAATGTAATCATGCGGGAAACAAATTCTCCCGCTGAAGGAATTATTGCCGATTTACATGTTATTCGTGTGGCACCGCGAATCGGAGTCATCCCCGAAGCCAATGATGGAAACAAAGTTGAAAAGTTATTAATGCAGGCTTTACCAAAAGACATTTGGGGTGAAATCGGTATGGCAGTTTCTTTTTTAGGAAGAGAAACTTGTCGTCCAACTAACCCAAAATGCCCAGACTGTCCAATTCAAAATAATTGTCAATATCCTTTAAAAACAATTTAAAGATTTAGTTACGCTCAGTTCGGCTAAGCCTCGGGTGAGCGGTCCCTTACGGTCGGGCTGTCCACGTCTCGTCACAAAGACGAGACTAGCTCCTATCCCTCACGCAATCTTATAGTCATGAAACAAATACCGCTTTATTCATTAGTCATTTTTCCAACTCAAGAACAAATTGAATTGGTCAAATCCTATAAACAATTGCTAAAAAATAAAATTGGTTGGTTTGGCAGTGTCGATGCAAATGCTCATATAACGATAATCCAATTCGACAACGAAATGATGCTGTTACTTTATATTGAAAAGGTTCGGGAATTTTGTAAGACAGCTGTTTCGCAAAAGGTGGTTTTAAATAAATGGGATAGCTTTGATCCACACACCTTCTTTATTGCGCCTGACGAATCTTCCAAGCGATATCTCAACAAATTGATAACAAACCTGCACGAATATTTAGGATTTAAAATCAATAATGTCAACGCCCACATGAGCATCGCACGCAAACTTGATCCTGAAAGAATGAAAAAAGCATACGACTTATTCCAAAACACAGAAATTAATTTACAATTTGACTGTGACGCAATCTTTGTTCGAAAATTCGATGGGCAGCAATATTCGGAAATTACAGAAAAAATTCGCTTTGCAATTTGAAATTTTATTAAACAAAAAATCCCCATCAAATAAATGAATAGGACTTTCTAAAAAAAAGGCAGCGAACCGAGCTTGCGAACACGCTGCCACTAAAAAAGGAAAGCCCTGTTTCTTTTGAAACAGGGCTTTCTAAAAAAAAGGCAGCGACATACTCTCCCACATAACTGCAGTACCATCTGCGCAGTCGGGCTTAACTTCTCTGTTCGGAATGGGAAGAGGTGAGCCCCGACGCAATAACCACCTTAAGAGGTTTTGCAAGGGTCTCGTTCTGAAAACGAGAACAATACATAATATCTTAACATACTGAGATAAAGAAAAATTAAAGAAAGTTTCTTCCTCCGCCTTGCGGCGGAGGAAAAGGTGTACATAAGCTTACGGGTTATTAGTACTACTCGACTATGACATTACTGCCTTTACATCTATAGCCTATCAACGTGGTCATCTTCCACGACCCTTAAAAGAAATCTCATCTTGTGGTGGGTTTCGCGCTTATATGCTTTCAGCGCTTATCCCTTCCAAACGTAGCTACTCTGCGGTGCTCCTGGCGGAACAACAGATACACCAGAGGTTTGTCCAATTCGGTCCTCTCGTACTAGAATCAGATCCACTCAAATTTCTTGCGCCCACAGTAGATAGAGACCGAACTGTCTCACGACGTTCTGAACCCAGCTCGCGTGCCACTTTAATGGGCGAACAGCCCAACCCTTGGGACCTTCTCCAGCCCCAGGATGTGACGAGCCGACATCGAGGTGCCAAACCCCCCCGTCGATATGAGCTCTTGGGGGAGATCAGCCTGTTATCCCCGGCGTACCTTTTATCCTTTGAGCGATGGCCCTTCCATGCGGAACCACCGGATCACTATGCTCTACTTTCGTACCTGATCGACCTGTATGTCTCTCAGTCAAGCTCCCTTATGCCATTGCACTCTACGCACGGTTACCAAGCGTGCTGAGGGAACCTTTAGAAGCCTCCGTTACTCTTTTGGAGGCGACCACCCCAGTCAAACTACCCACCAAGCAATGTCCCCCGAAATACGGGGTTAGACCTCAGATAAGCAAAGGGTGGTATTTCAACAATGACTCCACAACGCCTGGCGACGCCACTTCATAGTCTCCCACCTATCCTACACATCACTTATCCAAGACCAATACTAAGCTATAGTAAAGGTGCACAGGGTCTTTTCGTCCCACTGCGGGTAAGCGGCATCTTCACCGCTACTACAATTTCACCGAGCTCATGGCTGAGACAGTGTCCAGATCGTTACACCATTCGTGCAGGTCGGAACTTACCCGACAAGGAATTTCGCTACCTTAGGACCGTTATAGTTACGGCCGCCGTTTACTGGGGCTTCAATTCAATGCTTCTGATTACTCATAACATCTCCTCTTAACCTTCCAGCACCGGGCAGGTGTCAGGCCCTATACTTCATCTTACGATTTTGCAGAGCCCTGTGTTTTTGATAAACAGTCGCCTGGACCTCTTCACTGCGGCCCCCATTGCTGGGGGCGACCTTTCTCCCGAAGTTACAGGTCTATTTTGCCTAATTCCTTAGCCATGAATCTCTCGAGCACCTTAGGATTCTCTCCTCGACTACCTGTGTCGGTTTACGGTACGGGTACTGTTAATCTAAGTTTAGAAGTTTTTCTTGGAAGCCCTTAGGTACACTATCTCTTTGTCCGAAGACTCCGAGTACTATCGCATTTCCCCAGTTCCTGCGCATTTAACTACAAGACCTATAGGTAGGTGCTTTAACGAACTATTCCGTCAGTTCGCGGTACTTTCATCACTCCGTCACTCCATCACAATTAACAGTAGTACGGGAATATTAACCCGTTGGCCATCGACTGTCCCTTTCGGGTTCGCCTTAGGACCCGACTAACCCTCAGCTGATTAGCATAGCTGAGGAAACCTTAGTCTTTCGGTGTGCGGGTTTCTCGCCCGCATTATCGTTACTTATGCCTACATTTTCTTTTCTGACCTCTCCAGCATACCTTACGATACACCTTCGCTGATGTCAGAATGCTCCCCTACCACTTACATTACTGTAAATCCATAGCTTCGGTACTATACTTATGCCCGATTATTATCCATGCTCGTCCGCTCGACTAGTGAGCTGTTACGCACTCTTTAAATGAATGGCTGCTTCCAAGCCAACATCCTAGCTGTCTGGGCAGACAAACCTCGTTATTTCAACTTAGTATAGATTTTGGGACCTTAGCTGATGGTCTGGGTTCTTTCCCTCTCGGACTTGGACCTTAGCACCCAAGCCCTCACTGTTAGTGAACATTATATAGCATTCGGAGTTTGTCAGGAATTGGTAGGCGGTGAAGCCCCCGCATCCAATCAGTAGCTCTACCTCTATATAACTTTATAACTAACGCTGCACCTAAATGCATTTCGGGGAGTACGAGCTATTTCCGAGTTTGATTGGCCTTTCACCCCTACCCACAGGTCATCCGAAGACTTTTCAACGTCAACCGGTTCGGACCTCCACTATGTGTTACCACAGCTTCATCCTGCCCATGGGTAGATCACACGGTTTCGCGTCTAACACTACTGACTAAAGCGCCCTATTCAGACTCGCTTTCGCTACGGATCCGTATCTTAAATACTTAACCTCGCCAGCAACGTTAACTCGTAGGCTCATTATGCAAAAGGCACGCCGTCACCCCACGAAAGGGCTCCGACCGCTTGTAAGCGTATGGTTTCAGGATCTATTTCACTCCGTTATTCACGGTTCTTTTCACCTTTCCCTCACGGTACTGGTTCACTATCGGTCTCTCAGGAGTATTTAGCCTTAGCGGATGGTCCCGCCAAATTCAGACAGGGTTTCACGTGCCCCGCCCTACTCAGGATACCACTATCTATATCTTCTCTTACCTGTACGGGGCTATCACCCTGTATCGCTTACCTTTCCAGGTAATTCCAGTTCAATCCGCATAGAATGTCGTGGTCCTACAACCCCAGCATTGCCGTAACAACACTGGTTTGGGCTAATCCGCGTTCGCTCGCCACTACTTACGGAATCACTTTTGTTTTCTTCTCCTCCGCCTACTTAGATGTTTCAGTTCAGCGGGTTTGCCCACCTATCGGTGTGACATGTCTTCAACATGCCGGGTTGCCCCATTCGGATATCTACGGATCAATTCGTGTGTGCCAATCCCCGTAGCTTTTCGCAGCTTATCACGTCCTTCTTCGCCTCTGAGAGCCTAGGCATCCCCCATACGCCCTTATTTTGCTTATTGTACCCAATCTCGTTGTAAACAACGAGACCGTTTTTTTTTGTTCATTACTATAAATAGCAACAAACGCTTTCTACTTTTTAAATTTTTTCTTATCTCAATATGTCAATGAACTTTTCTTCTTTCGAAGCTGTGGAGAATATCGGAGTCGAACCGATGACCTCCTGCGTGCAAGGCAGGCGCTCTAGCCAGCTGAGCTAATCCCCCGTTTCTTAGTGGTCAGTTAACAGTTCTAAGTTAACAGTACTTCAAACGGTTACTCAACCTCCAGAATTTCCTTTATAAACAAAACAAAGTAGTCCCGCCCAGACTCGAACTGGGGACCCCTACATTATCAGTGTAGTACTCTAACCAGCTGAGCTACGAGACTCTGTTTTTTGCTTATTATAATATTTGAACTAACAGCGAGAGTAATTGAATTAAATGATTTAAGGTCTAGTCCTTTTTATCGTCTCTAGAAAGGAGGTGTTCCAGCCGCACCTTCCGGTACGGCTACCTTGTTACGACTTAGCCCTAGTTACCAGTTTTACCCTAGGCAGCTCCTTACGGTCACCGACTTCAGGTACCCCCAGCTTCCATGGCTTGACGGGCGGTGTGTACAAGGCCCGGGAACGTATTCACCGGATCATGGCTGATATCCGATTACTAGCGATTCCAGCTTCACGGAGTCGAGTTGCAGACTCCGATCCGAACTGAGAACGGTTTTATAGATTCGCTCCTACTCGCGTAGTGGCTGCTCTCTGTACCGTCCATTGTAGCACGTGTGTAGCCCAAGGCGTAAGGGCCGTGATGATTTGACGTCATCCCCACCTTCCTCACAGTTTACACTGGCAGTCTTGTTAGAGTTCCCGACTTGACTCGCTGGCAACTAACAACAGGGGTTGCGCTCGTTATAGGACTTAACCTGACACCTCACGGCACGAGCTGACGACAACCATGCAGCACCTTGTAATTTGTCCGAAGAAAGATCTGTTTCCAAACCTGTCAAACTACATTTAAGCCTTGGTAAGGTTCCTCGCGTATCATCGAATTAAACCACATGCTCCACCGCTTGTGCGGGCCCCCGTCAATTCCTTTGAGTTTCATTCTTGCGAACGTACTCCCCAGGTGGGATACTTATCACTTTCGCTTAGCCACTGAGATAAATCCCAACAGCTAGTATCCATCGTTTACGGCGTGGACTACCAGGGTATCTAATCCTGTTCGCTCCCCACGCTTTCGTCCATCAGCGTCAATCCACTGGTAGTAACCTGCCTTCGCAATTGGTATTCCATGTAATATCTAAGCATTTCACCGCTACACTACATATTCTAGTTACTTCCCAGTAATTCAAGTCTGGCAGTATCAATGGCCGTTCCTCCGTTGAGCGAAGGGCTTTCACCACTGACTTACCAAACCGCCTACGGACCCTTTAAACCCAATGATTCCGGATAACGCTTGGATCCTCCGTATTACCGCGGCTGCTGGCACGGAGTTAGCCGATCCTTATTCTTACGGTACCGTCAAGCTCCCTCACGAGGGAGTGTTTCTTCCCGTACAAAAGCAGTTTACAATCCATAGGACCGTCTTCCTGCACGCGGCATGGCTGGATCAGGCTTGCGCCCATTGTCCAATATTCCTCACTGCTGCCTCCCGTAGGAGTCTGGTCCGTGTCTCAGTACCAGTGTGGGGGATCTCCCTCTCAGGACCCCTACCCATCGTAGCCATGGTAAGCCGTTACCTTACCATCTAGCTAATGGGACGCATGCTCATCTTTTACCGTTGGAACTTTAATTGCAAAATGATGCCATTTCGCAATGCTATGAGGTATTAATCCAAATTTCTCTGGGCTATCCCTCTGTAAAAGGTAGATTGCATACGCGTTACGCACCCGTGCGCCGGTCTCAGGTATTGCTACCCTACCCCTCGACTTGCATGTGTTAAGCCTGCCGCTAGCGTTCATCCTGAGCCAGGATCAAACTCTTCATCGTATATTGTTATGCTGAACTCGCGTTCTGCATTCGTAATTTAGACAAAGGCTAGTCTTTTTTCAAATCTTTCGATTCTCTTACTCTCTTTTTGTTGTTTTAAACATCACTGTCTAAAACGGCTGTCAATTCAATATGTCTATGAACGTATTCTTGTATTTAGAATCTGAAACTAGTTCAGATTAAATCGCTATTCTCTCGTTTAGCGGGTGCAAAAGTAACTATTCTTTTTTAACCAACAAACTTTTTATAAAATAATTTTAGATTATTTTTTATTTGCTTGATTTTAAACTTTCAGGGGAAAAATTCGGGACAATAAATTTAAAAGGTTTTATCTAAACCGCCAAATATTTTTCAAATAAAGTTTAAAGAAAAACTATAAAAAAGAACGTTGCTTAATTGCGGGTGCAAAAATAGTATAGATTTTTGCTTTTGCAAACCTTTTACAACTCTTTTTTGGAAGTTTTTTGTAAGCTGTTGGTTCTACGATTCTTATAGATGTTTTTTTTTATTTATGTTTAAGAAGCAAAATGTTCTTTTTAGCCCCGATGGAAGCAAACTACCGTGTAGTGCGGACAGCGGGACAACACATCCTGAAGAAAAGCAAATGTTGTGCTTCAAGTGCATCTCCTTTCCTATAGTAGCCACTACGTTCGTGTGAGACTGCTTACCCGTCAAAACTCTGAGACCATGTACAACATAAAAAAATCCGCTAAATGCGGATTTTTTAAATATTACCAGCAAAACATTATTCCTTAAAAATCTTAAAATTTTGGATTCCATCGGAAGTTATTACTTTTATAAAATAAAGTGCACTGTCAAGTCCTGACATGTCAAGTTCTAATTGATTTGCATTGACACTTTTATTTATTACCATTTTCCCAAGAAAATCAAATACCGCTATACTTTGGATTGAGGTATGATATTCTATATGGAGTATATTCTTTACAGGATTTGGATAAACACTAACTTTTTTACTTGATTCAGGAAATTCTTCAATACCTAAAACTACTGGATTGAGTCTGGCTAATCGGTTTCGTCCAATTCCATTGTAATTGACAAACAAACCACCAATAACAGGTTTACCATCGGCCTGCAATGCAATTTTACGAACACTGTAATTAGGTCCACCACCAACTGTATTGAACGAATTGTCTATCGAGCCATTACCATTGAGTCGGACAATAAAATATTTGGTTTGTGCGTTAAAGGTTGTAAAGAGGCCTCCTACTAATATCTTTCCATCTGGTTGTAACGCTAAAGTATAGATACTGGATGAAGGGCCTGACCCAATGTTAAAAGTCGTATCAATCGTTCCATTTGAATTTAACCGAACCAATTGATTGACTGACGTATTATTAAAACTTGAAAAAAAACCACTTGCTACAATTTTACCATCTGTCTGCAATACGATTGAATTAGGTGTGCTGTTAAAACCTAAACCAACATTAAAAGAGGCATCAATTGCACCATTTGCCTCAAGCCGGACCATGCGGACTGCGGCTGTATCGTTATAAGTCGTAAATTCGCCCGACAACACAATCTTTCCGTCAGGCTGTATCGTAATATTGTTAATTGATGAATTCCCTTTTGAATTGGCATCAAACGTAGAATCAACCGTACCATCGGCATTCAATCGGAATACTCTATATGCTGATGGAAACGGAAAGAAGGTTGGAAACTTTCCTGAAATAAGAATTTTGCCGTCTGGCTGAACCGCAATGGCATTAATGGTTTCTGTTATGATGGTATAATTAAAGGAAGAATCAATACTTCCGTCACTATTAAGCCTCTTAAAGATATTACTGACGGTACTCCCTCTAAAAGTAAAAATTCCTCCTACAAGGATTTTTCCATCAGCCTGCAGGGCTATGGCATTTATGGGTTGTGGTGTATCATTAGTAGAAATATTGCACGTAAAAGAAGTATCTACGGTACCATCTGTGTTTAACTTCGCCACCCTTGTACGGACGTCATTGTATTCGGAAAAAGGTCCTTGTATGATCATCTTACCATTGGGCAGCATCATGATATCCGTCACTTCGCCATTTGACCCATTTGTACCACCATTAAAACTAGGATCGTAGGTGCCGTCAGTATTCAACCTCATTACGCCCTTCACTATCTTGTCATTGTAATTAACAAAGAAACCACTCACTAATAAGCGACCGTCGGACTGCACTGCATATTTATCCAAATCGTAAGTTGTTGTACCCGACCCAATATAAAAAGAATTGTCTGAAGAACCGTCAGAATTCAGACGCACCAATTTTTTTACATCATCGTCGGTCGATGAGATATCATTTTTGAATAACATCGATGCTATAATCTTTCCATCCGGAAGCGGATAGATGTTTCTACATTCATACTCAATTCCTGCGTAACCAAAATTAAAGGTGTTATCTAACGTTCCTGTTGAGTTTAACCTGTAAATATAACGATTATCAGTATTGATTCCCAAGATTTTTCCATTAGCTAAAACACTAATATTTCCGCGAATGGCATTTGGCGGAGTAAAGGAATTATCTATTGAACCATTGGCATTAATCCGCACAAGAGAAGAAACCGGAGTTACATTATAATAGGTAAAACTGCCTGAAATTAAAATTTTTCCATCTGCCTGCACAGCTACTGCAGTGACAGGATAATTAGGCCCTGAATTGGGATTAAAACTAGTATAGAGCGACCCGTCCACATTTAGTACCGCTATCCTAGTTCGTGAAATGTTATTATACTTTGTGAACTCGCCAGTAATTACAATTTTTCCATTTGGCAACAATGCCATTGACCTTATTTCTCCATCAGCTCCTTCACCTACAGTAAAAGTCTCGTCAAGTGTACCATTAGCATTGAGGCGCGCAATCCTGTTGATAGCCGTACCATTGTAATTTGTAAAAGTTCCTGCAATGAGTATTTTTCCACTCGAAAGTACTACAACAGCATTCACGTCACCAAACATAGGGCCGGTACCATCAATATTAAAAGTGGCATCAGCATCACCGTCCGCATTTACGCGAAAAAAACTTTTGCCGTCATATCTACCATTATACAAATCCTCATATGCACCAAGTAAAACTTTACCGTCAGGCTGCAATGCCATTGCCGTGCAGGTGCCCATCCCATCGCCATAACCATTCCCTCTGTCTCCTGGATTAAACGTAGGGTCAATATGTCCGTCCTGAGCAAAACAAAGTTTGATTGACAGTACAAAAAGAAGTAGTGTAATTTTTTTCATTCCTTGAGTTAATTTAGCATTAGTTAGCTTCTGTTGTTTATTTTTGGTTGCTATAATAGATAGAAATATAAAGGTAATTAAATTCTTAAGAATTTTACTAATCACAGAATTTATTTTATTTCTATACCATTTCACATTACCCAATCCTTATTACATCCATGAACTAATAAATTAATTTAAAAATAATTATTGTTTGTACTTTATCAATCCGTTATATTTGCGCTTGCTAAATTTATAATAATGATAAAGATTACACTACCTGACGGTTCGGTTAAGGAGTTTGCGAAAGGTACAACTCCGATGGATGTTGCGAAAAGCATCAGTGAAGGATTAGCCCGAAATGTGATTTCGGCTGCTTTTAATGGCACAACAGTTGAAACGGAAACCCAATTAACCACCGACGGTTCTCTTATATTATATACATGGAATGACAAAGAAGGCAAAAAAGCTTTTTGGCATTCGACTTCGCACGTTATGGCGCAGGTTTTGGAAGAGCAATTTCCCGGAATTAAATTGACGCTTGGACCGGCGATTGACAATGGTTTTTATTATGATGTTGATTTTGGAGATAAAAAAATTACCGATGCTGACTTTAAAGCTATTGAAGATAGAGTTTTAGAAGTTTCGAGAGAGAAGCATGAATTTAAAATGCGTCCGGTTTCTAAGGCTGAAGCTTTGGAAATCTACAAAAATAACGAGTACAAAACAGAATTGATTTCGAATCTTGAAGACGGCACGATAACGTTTTGTGATCATGCTAATTTCTTCGATTTATGTCGTGGTGGTCATATTCCGAATACCGGAATTATCAAAGCTATGAAAATCATGAGTGTTGCCGGTGCTTATTGGCGCGGTGACGAAAAGAACAAGCAATTGACGCGTGTTTACGGAATTTCGTTTCCGAAGCAAAAAGATTTAACTGAATACTTAGAATTACTTGAAGAAGCGAAGCGTCGTGACCACAGAAAACTTGGTAAAGAATTAGACTTATTTGCGTTTTCACAAAAAGTGGGTCAAGGCTTGCCATTATGGTTACCAAAAGGAGCTGCTTTACGTGATAGATTGGAGCAGTTTTTGAAAAAAGCGCAGAAAAAAGCAGGTTACGAACAAGTAGTTACGCCACATATCGGACAAAAAGAATTGTATGTTACATCCGGTCACTATGCTAAATATGGTGCTGATAGTTTCCAGCCAATTCACACTCCGGCTGAAGGTGAAGAGTTCTTGCTAAAACCTATGAACTGTCCGCATCACTGTGAGATATACAACAACAAACCTTGGTCATATAAAGATTTACCAAAACGTTATGCTGAATTTGGAACAGTTTACCGTTATGAGCAATCTGGAGAATTACACGGTTTGACTCGTGTTCGTGGATTTACTCAGGATGATGCCCATATTTTTTGTACTCCGGATCAATTGGACAAGGAGTTTAAAAATGTAATCGACTTGGTATTGTATGTTTTTGGTTCGTTAGGCTTTGAAAACTTTACAGCTCAGGTTTCTTTGAGAGATAAAGAAAATAGAGATAAATATATCGGAAGTGATGAAAACTGGGAAAAAGCAGAACAGGCCATTATCAATGCGGCTAGCGACAAAGGGTTGAATTACGTAATAGAATATGGTGAAGCAGCTTTCTATGGTCCGAAACTGGATTTCATGGTAAAAGATGCTTTAGGAAGACAATGGCAATTGGGAACCATTCAGGTGGATTATAATTTACCGGAGCGTTTTGAATTGACCTATAAAGGAGCAGATGACAAATTGCACAGACCGGTAATGATTCACAGAGCGCCTTTTGGTTCGATGGAACGTTTTATTGCAATTTTACTAGAACATACCGCAGGAAACTTCCCACTTTGGCTGATGCCGGAACAGGCTATTATATTGTCTTTAAGCGAGAAATATGAAAATTATGCGAAAAAAGTTTTAGAATTGCTAGAAAATCACGAAATTCGCGCCCTAATTGACAACCGCAACGAGACGATTGGGAAGAAAATTAGAGAGGCCGAAGTTCAAAAAATCCCGTTTATGCTGATAGTTGGCGAGGAAGAAGCAAAAAACGGAACCATTTCTGTACGCCGTCAAGGGCAGGAAGGAAAAGGAAATATTTCGGTTACTATTGAAGAATTTGCAGCAATTGTGAATGAAGAAATAGGAAAAACATTAAAAACATTCGAAGTTTAATTAAAAAAATAAAGCCATAGCAATTAGAAACAACAGAGGATATAGCCCTCGAGTAGAAAAAGTAGCAGCCCACAGAATAAATGAATTAATTCGTGGCGTTTCAGAAGTTCGTCTAGTAGGAGAAAACATTGAGCCAGGAGTATTTAAATTCTCCGATGCACTACGTTTAGCTGAAGAGCAAGAAGTAGATTTGGTAGAAATTTCTCCAAATGCCGTTCCTCCGGTTTGTAAATTAATGGATTATGGAAAATTCATTTACGAACAAAAGAAAAGAGACAAACAGCTCAAAGCAAAGTCTACACAAATTGTTGTAAAAGAAATACGTTTTGGTCCTCAGACTGATGAGCACGATTACGAATTTAAAAGAAAAAATGCTGAGAAGTTTTTAAAAGAAGGTTCAAAATTGAAAGCATTTGTTTTCTTTAAAGGACGTTCGATTATATATAAAGAGCAAGGTCAGATTCTATTATTGCGTTTGGCGCAAGATTTAGAAGAATACGGAAAAGTGGAAGCTATGCCGGTTTTAGAAGGAAAGAGAATGATTATGTTCATTGCTCCAAAAAAGAAAAAGTAAGTAAGTTAAATTAAATAAACTAGGAAAAAATGCCTAAAATGAAAACAAAATCCAGTGCTAAGAAGCGATTCAAAGTAACTGGCTCTGGAAAAATCAAGAGAAAACACGCTTTTAAAAGTCACATTCTGACTAAAAAATCTAAAAAGCGTAAGTTAGCTTTAACACATTCTGCTTTGGTTCACCCAACAGATGAGAAAAGCATCAAACAACAATTAAGAATCATCTAAATAAAGGATAAGTGAAAAGTAAAAAGGGATAAGTTTTAAAACTTTTGCCTTATGCCTTTTCCCTTTTAACTATTTTAAAATTCTTTAGGTTAAAAATTATTTAAATAACCTTGGAGTATGGCCACAAAGTTACCTTGATTAAATTCGGTACGCCAGCTACAAAAAAACAGAAAAATTATGCCAAGATCAGTAAATTCAGTTGCTAAAAGAGCAAGAAGAAAAAAGATAATGAAGCAAGCCAAAGGTTTCTTTGGTCGTCGTAAAAACGTTTGGACGGTTGCTAAAAACGCGGTTGAGAAAGCAATGTGCTACGCTTACCGTGACAGAAAAGTGAACAAAAGAAATTTCCGTGCTTTATGGATTCAACGTATCAACGCTGGAGCTCGTTTAGAAGGAATGTCTTATTCACAGTTTATGGGGAAAGTAAAAGCTAACGGAATCGAATTGAACCGTAAAGTTCTTGCCGATTTAGCAATGAATCACCCAGAAGCTTTCAAAGCAGTACTTAAAAAAGTAAAATAAACGTTTGTACAACTTATTTAACTTACTTATAAATAGAGAAAGGCTAGTCGAAAGATTAGCCTTTTTGTTTTTGATAAATCAAAAACACCTTAAGATCATCAGGCTTCCTCCTCTTAATATCAAATATTTAACTTACTTACAAATAGAAAGTCCCAGTCGAAAGGTTGGGATTTTTTTATGGCGTTTCCCTTCGGGCCGCGCTTTCCGCAGTACATGGTACTTGCTGCAATCGCTAACGCAAAACCGTTTGAACTTCAAATTCAGTTTCATTTAGCCTATTGAATTTAAGGCTGTAACAAAATTTCAATACACACTACTAACTTTAACATACAATCAAAAAGAATATCTGTATTTTTGAAAAAACTAACTCTCACATGAAAAAAACACTACTAGCCTGCACCTTATTATTTGTGGCAGCAACATCTTCAGCACAAACTTTTTCGACAGAAAAAAAAACTGACACACAAGGTTACACTTATGAAATTGTCAAAAATGACAACACAGGTCTTAGACTTTACACACTTAAAAATGGACTAAAAGTATATTTAGCCCAAAACACCGACGAACCAAGAATACAAACTTATATTCCTGTAAAAACCGGTTCCAATAATGACCCAAGTGATAATACTGGTTTGGCTCACTATTTAGAACACATGGTTTTCAAAGGAACCAGCAAAATAGGAACGCAAAACTGGGAAGTTGAAAAAAAATTAATCGCTCAAATCTCAGATTTGTACGAACAACACAAAGCAGAAACCGATCCTGAAAAGAAAAAAGCGATTTACAAACAAATTGACGAAGTTTCTCAGGAAGCTTCAAAATATTCGATAGCCAATGAATATGACAAACTCATTTCATCTTTAGGAGCCAAAGGAACTAACGCCCACACCAACTTATATGAAACGGTTTATAAAAACAATATTCCGGCAAATGAATTAGAAAAATGGATGGTGGTTGAAAAAGAGCGTTTCTCCGAATTAGTATTGCGTCTTTTCCACACCGAATTGGAAGCCGTTTACGAAGAATTCAACCGTTCTCAGGACAACGACGCCCGTTTGGTTAGTTTTGAATTAATGAGTGCCTTATTTCCCGATACGCCTTACGGACAACAAACTACCATCGGTAAATCAGAACACCTGAAAAACCCTTCAATGGTTGCCATTAATAACTATTTCAACACGTATTATGTGCCTAATAATATGGCGGTGATTTTGGTTGGTGATTTAGATTTTGACAAAACAATCAAAATGGTCGATAAATACTTTGGCTCTTTCAAATATAAAGAATTGCCGATGAAGAAATTAGTGACCGAAAAACCTATGACTTCAATAGTTTCAAGAGAAGTAAAAAGTCCGACTGCCGAAAGACTAACCATGGCCTGGAGAACATCGGGCACCGGAACCAAAGAAGCTTTATTGGCTGATATGACTTCTGAAATATTATCTAACGCCGGAGATGTTGGTCTTATCGACCTTAACATCAACCAAAAACAACTGGCATTGAGCGCTCAGGGTTTCGCAAGTACCTTTAATGAATATGGTTATTTTGGGTTAAACCTAAGTACTAAAGAAGGACAAACGCTGGAAGAAGGAAGAGCTTTATTGTTATCCCAAATTGATAAAGTAAAAAAAGGGGAATTTGACGAATGGATGATTCAGGCGATTGTAAACAACAGAAAGCTTGATGTAATGAAAACCTACGAGACTGCTGACGGATTAGCAACTTCAATCTACAGAAACTATACACAAAGCATCAGTTGGGAGAAAAATTTATCCGAAGTCAATGAATTGGCTAAAATAACCAAAGCGGATATCGTAAAGTTTGCCAATGATTTCTTTAAGGACAATTATGTAATTATCTATAAAAGAAAAGGTGTGAATGACAAGCTTGTTCGCGTATCTAACCCAAAAATAACACCTGTTCAGTTAAACAGAGATTCGCAATCAGAATTTTATAAAGACTTTGCAAAGCTGACATCAACTGATTCAGCTCCGGTATTTGTTGATTTCAAATCAGCAATTCAAACCAAAAAAGTAAAAAATACCAATATTAGTTTTATAAAAAACAATACCAATACCATTTCAAATCTGTACTATGTTTTCAACATGGGTTCTGATCACGATAAAAAATTGCAATTAGCAGCCGGAATGTTAGACTATTGGGGAACCAATAAAATGAGCCCGGAAGATGTAAAAAAAGAATTCTACAAAATCGGAATTTCATATTCGGTAAATTTCACTAATGACATGACTTACATCTCGCTTTCGGGATTAGAAAACAATTTACCAAAAGGAATTGCCCTGCTTGAAGATTTACTAAAAAATGTAAAAGCGGATCAAGCTGTTTATGACACTCAAGTGGAAACCATTTTAAACGGCAGAGCCAATGCTAAAAAACGTAAAGAAAGTATTTTGAATGCTTTGGTGAATTATGCTAAATATGGTAAAGATTCCCGTTTCAGAGACATTCTTTCAGCGACGGAATTAAAAGAAATGAATGTCAATGCTCTAGCTGATTTGGTTAAAGGAATGACAAGCTATGAGCACCAGATTTTATTCTATGGTAACGACTTGAATCCGATAGTTGCAGCCTTAGGGCAGCACCATAATTTAGCCGCTAACAAAGCAATTCCAACTCCGAAACAATATGCTGAACCGGAAACAACTAACAAAGTTTATTTTGCCAATTACGACATGGTTCAAACAGAAATGACCAGAGTTGCCAAAGGTGCAAAATACAATGCCGGAATTGCAGGAACAGTAAATGTATTCAACTCGTATTTTGGATCGGGATTGTCTTCTATCGTATTCCAGGAAATCAGAGAGTCAAAATCATTAGCCTATTCAGCTCGTGCCAATTATGGTTTGGCTTCTGACAAAAACCTCAACGATTACATGACCGTTTCTATCGGAACACAAGCCAATAAATTACCACAGGCTGTTGATGCCATTAATGCTTTGTTGGCCGATATGCCAAAAATTGACAAACAGTTTAACAATGCTAAAGAATCGAGTTTGAAACAAATCGCATCCAGCCGTATTATCAAAACCAATATTTTCTTCAACCAAATAAGCCTGAAAAAACTTGGTTTCGATTATGATATTCGTAAAGACATCTTTAAAGACATACAGGGTTTGACTTTGGATGCCACTAATAATTTCTTTAACAAAGAAGTGAAAACCAAACAGTACAACACTGCCATCATTGGTAAAAAAGAAAGTCTGGATTTTGAAGCTCTAAAAAAACTGGGCGATATTGAAGAAGTATCCTTAGAAGAAATTTTTAATTACTAAGTAAGAATCCCGCATTAAGCAAAATCCCAATCTCGTTTCTAATGAGATTGGGATTTTTTATTATTGGGATTTATTCGGTAATTAAAAAAAACAACAGAGATTGAATTATTGTAGTATATTTATAATAATTTTAAATGTATTTCTAATTATTTAACTGTATCCTTTGTTTTTATGGAAGAAAAAATAAAAATTCTTATCGTAGAAGACGAAATGATTATTGCTGCAAACATCTCGTTGCAGCTTACTCATTTAGGATATGAAGTTATCGGAATTATTCCAAGAGCAGAAGAAGTCTTACCACTTATCAGAGCACAACAACCCGATATTCTTTTGCTGGATATTAATTTAAAAGGCGATTTGGATGGAATTGATTTAGCGCATTTAATTCAAAAGGAATTTAAAATTCCAACCATTTTTTTGACTGCCAATTCAGATGAAACGCATTTCAACAGAGCCAAAGCTGTCAATCCGTATGCGTTTATTTCCAAACCATTCAAAAAACTCGATTTACAACGTGCCATTGAGTTGACAGTACTACGAATTGAAGAAGAAAATACTAAAAAAGAGAACGGAGTTTCCGAAGAAAATTTTGTACTCAGTGATGCTATTTTTGTCCGCAGTCATGACAAAATGGTGAAAGTCAATATTCAAGACATCTTATACATTGAAGCCGAACGAAATTATTGTAAAATACATTGCAAAGACAAAGAGCATTTACTGGTGGCTACTTTAAAGGATTTAGAAGAAAAACTACTGGTAAATAATCTGATGCGCATCCATCGTTCGTTTATCATTAATTTATTTCACATCGATGAAATAGCTAACAGCCATGTAGTTATTGCCAAAAAAGCCATTCCGATAAGTGCCGATTTAAAGAAGCAATTGCTACAACACATTCAAAAAATATAACCTGTCAAATGAAAGTGAAATTGCTATATATATTACTAGTTATGTATAATGTAGCGTTGTGCCAAAACAATAGTACAATAAGCAATTCAAATCTTTTAAAAATTAGTAATGATTTTATTAATAAGGCTATGTGGTATCAAGATATGCCACAATACAATTACGAGAAAAGCGTTTATTATTATGAAAAAGCAATAAATACATTAAAACAAAATGAAAGTCTTTTTTACGAAGAAATAGCTGCCATTTATTTAAAAAGAATTGATTATCTGCAAATAAATGAAACATACAATACCTTAGATTCTATTGGAAGCATCGGTTGGAAATATGTGGAGCTTGCAAAAAAAAATAAACCAAACATTCAACTGGAATTCGATTATTTGTATGCTTGGGCAGGAATTAAACTGGAAAATGGCGAAAGCAAAAAAGCGCTAAACTTAGTTTCAAAAGCAATAGCATTGTCATCAGAGTTTAAATCAGAAGATGATATTGCAAAGGCAAAAGCAGCGAAAGGATATTTTTATCTTAGATATCGAACTTATGATGGGAAGGATTTAGCATTAGCCAACCTTCGGGAAAGTTGTAAGTCATACGAAAATAAAGGAATTAAGAATAATGCGTTGATGCTTTACAAAATTTACAGAGGTTTGGTATTGTATTATTCTTATGTCAATAGCGATTCAATAGATGTATATAATAATAAAATAAAATTTGTTTTGCAATACATCAAGCAACCACAAAGTCATGCATGGTATTACAGTGCTGTTGGAAGAGATTTGAATACTTATCCGCCTAAAAATCAATCGAAAATTTCCACATTACAATATAGGCAAGCCAAAGAAAATATTTTGAAGGCATTAGAAATTTATGCTCGCTATGGCATTACTAAAAACGCTAATATCCCTTATGCTTATGGTATATTAGGAGATATCAGCAGCAATCAGGAAAAGTATGATGATGCAATTCACTTTTACAAAAAGTGTTATCAGAACTATAAAATGTTGCAAAGCAGAAAGCGGGCACTTGATATTCTTGGGTTTATTGCTGGAACCTATGAATTAAAAGGAGATTATAAAAATGCCTTATTCTATTTTAAACAATACGAAGCAGAAAGTCTAAATTATGAAACAGAAATCAATGATAGAAGCTTAAAGGAAAATGAACTTCAAATAAACCTATTGGCACAAGACAAAAAATTGTCTCAAAAACAGCAACAGCAAACTATATTTACCATTATCCTCATAATCACAATTCTATTACTGATTGCGCTCTATCGTATTTACTATATAAAACAGAGTAATAATAAAAAATTGGCTCATTTAAATGACGATTTAGAAACTAAAAACCATTTGTTGGATGTAAAAAATGCAGAAAACGAATTACTTCTTAGAGAAATTCATCATCGTGTAAAAAATAATCTGGAAGTAGTTTCGAGTTTGCTGGCGTTACAGTCATCCCAAATTGACGATCCAAATACCAAAGACGCCATGTCAGAAAGTCAAAATCGTGTAAACTCTATTGGCATTGTGCATCAAAAACTATATCAAGGCACTAATCTTGGAGCCGTAGAGATGAAGGACTACTTTTTAAATTTGAGCGAAAGCATTCTCGATAGCTTTGGTGTAGAGCAACGCATCGACTTGCAACTGGCTATGGAAAATCTCGATTTAGATATTGATACCGCAGTTCCGCTAGGCTTAATAGTAAATGAATTGTTGACCAATTGCATCAAATATGCTTTCCCAAATTCAGAAAAAGGAACTATCACTATCAAACTTCATAAACAGGACAACGATATTCTCCGACTGGAAATTGCCGATAATGGTGTTGGAAAATCGGGAGTTACCCACGGAACCGGCTTTGGCGGACAACTCGTTTCGCTTCTTACACAACAACTCAACGGAACCATGACCGAAGAAAACCAAAACGGAACCAAACTTATTTTCGATTTTAAAATGAAAGCTGCATAACTTTAGTATCAAGACTAAAGTATTAATTCTTCCTCCGATAAATAAAACCCATTCTTCGGACAGTTTTTAAACTGTTTCGTCCTAACCTACTTTTTACCGTAGATGATTATCAGTTATTTAGTGTTAGAATTAAAAGTGATTCTATTAACATAAAAACCAATAATTATGAAAAACAATTTCCAACTTAAGATTAAGTCCCTATTTCTTCTGTCATTGCTTATCCCATTTTTAGGTATAAGCCAAAGCAAAAATGTGATTTCTACCAATCGCATATTTCCAAAAGTTGACAAGGTGCTTGAATTTGAAAAAGCCCTGGCAAATCATGCTCAAAAATACCACACTGGCGATGTTAGATGGCGTGTTTTTGAAATCGCTTCTGGTCCAGATGCCGGCGGTTATCATGTCGTTGAAGGTCCAAAAACATGGGAATCAGAAGACGCTCGTGGCGATATCAATGAAGCCCACAACAACGATTGGAACAAAAGTGTAACCATTTATTTAACTGATAGAGGTTCAAGTGGTTATTCTGTGTATATCGATTCATTAAGCACTGTAGCTGTTGGCGATTACTCCGATAAAGTTCAAATTAATCACATCTATCCAAAACCAGGTTGTGGTGCCAAAGTGCTAACAATGCTTAAAAATCTGAAAAAAGTATGGGCTGCAGACGGAATGTCTGTTGCAGTTTACGAGGTTAATGCTTCAGGAGCTCCGCAATTTGCAATTGCCAGAAGATTTAAACAAGGGTTAAAAGAAAAAACAGAAGGTTTCAGAAAACCATTTAAAGAAACTTATGAAAAAGTGCACGGCAAAGGATCTTTTGATCTTTACATTGATAATATTAGTGAATATACTAACGACAGTTGGAGTGAATTAATTTTTTACCGTGCTGATTTGAGCTCTAAATAATACTAATTAGTGTTGCTAAAAACCCGCAGGATTTCAAGCGTCTTGTGGGTTTTTTTTAAAACCAAATTAAAATGAAAAATCAATTAACTTTTTTAAAATCATGTTGGTGTTATTTTCATTTCATAAACTTCGCTTCATAAAAAAAATATTGAAAATCAGTAGATTATTCCTATTTTTGAAATAGCTGTTGCAAAATCTATCCTTTACCTACAAAATGATTTTGCTTTTATTCCTCCTCAAATCGTTGTTTATTAAAACCATTTATGAAAATGGGTGGTAAATAATTCATAAATCAAAAAAATGAAAACAATTGTATTACTCATTGTATTTCCATTTTTCGGAATACTTCAAGCGCAGGAAGGAAGTTCTTTTTCCTTTAATCATTTAGCCTTATCCGTTAAAAACCTAGACGAATCAGCTGCTTTTTACAAAGAAGTTTTAGGATTGCAGGAAATCACTAATAAAGCCAAAATAGAAGGTATTCGTTGGTTTTCTTTTGGCGAAGGAAAAGAATTGCATCTGATTTCAATTCTGAAAGAACCGGTTACGATTAATAAAGCAGTTCATTTTGCATTGAATACTTCCAATTTTGATGCCTTTGTTAAAAGATTAGAAGAGAAACATATTTCCTATTCAGATTGGCCCGGAACACCAAATAAAATAAATATTCGAGCAGACGGAATTAAGCAAATTTTCTTTCAAGATCCGAATGGCTATTGGATTGAAGTTAATAGCGTTGCAAAATGATAGAGACAATTACAAAACAAAGAATACAATCCATCGACCTTTTAAAAGGTTTGGTCATGGTCATTATGGCGCTCGATCATGTTAGGGATTATTTTCATTATTCTGCTTTCTTTTTTGATCCTACTGATCCTGAACAGACGTCATGGCCTATCTTTTTCACCCGTTTTATAACGCATTTTTGTGCGCCGGCTTTTAGCTTTTTGGCGGGAACTTCAGCCTTTATGATCGGTAAAAGAAAATCACCTGCAGAATTATCAGGTTTCTTATTCAAACGCGGACTATGGCTGGTTTTTGTCGAAATCATCATTATTTCTTTTGCCTGGAAATTTGATATTCAATTCCGACATGTCGGTTTGCAAACTATCTGGCAATTGGGCGTAAGCATGATTGTTTTAGCTGGGTTGATTCATCTTCCAAAAAAACTGATTCTGGCGTTTAGCCTTGTGATAATTTTTGGGCACAATCTCTTGGACAACATTCATTTTGAAGGCAATGTTTTATGGTCCCTGCTTCACGAAGTACAACTTTTTGAATGGACTGAGGGATATTATTTACGTACAGCCTATCCTTTAATCCCTTGGATTGCCGTAATGTCATTGGGATATTGCTTTGGCTCGCTTTACGACAGCAGTTTTGATGCAGCAAAAAGGAAAAAAATATTGAATGGTTTAGGCATTGGCAGTTTGGTACTTTTCGTTATTCTTATTGCTTTGAATACTTATGGTGATCCGGTAAAATGGACTAATTATGGCAATACTTCCAAAACATTGATGTCTATTTTTAACGTCAGTAAATATCCACCATCATTATTGTATTTGCTGATAACTCTAGGTTGCAGTCTTCTCTTTTTGGCTAATGCCGAAAAACTAAAAGGCAAAGTAGTCGACTTCTTTTGCGTCTTCGGTAGAGTTCCTTTTTTCTATTATATTCTACACATTTATCTGATACACGTTATGGCAGCTTTCGCAGCGTATTTTACAGGATTTGGCTGGAATGCATTGGTGTTGCCAAAATTTATTATCAAAGTAGAATCATTGAAAGGCTATGGTTTTAATCTGATTACGGTTTATCTCGTTTGGATATTAGTAATCCTTTTACTTTATCCTTTATGTAAAAAATTTGATGCTTACAAACAATCCCACAAAGAAAAATGGTGGTTGAGTTATTTATAAAAAGATAAAATGAAACAGCTAACACTATTAATTATTTTACTCGCTACTTCAACTTTAGTAAAGGCACAAAAACTTCTTTCTAAAGACCAATTAGAAGTGCAGAAAATAGTTGTGGAATTTTTTGAAGCCTTGTCTAATAGGGATTCCATTGCCTTAAAGAAAGTAAGTGCAGCAGATTTGGTATTATACGAATATGGAGAGGTTTGGAATTGCGATACCTTGATTCGAAAAGCGATAAAATTAAATACGGCAATTGATTTCAAGCGGATTAATAACTTTGATTTTATCAGCACGACAGTCAATAAAAATACCGCCTGGACATCTTATAATCTCCATTCGGAAATAATAAGAAATGGTCAAAAAATTTCTATCCACTGGTTGGAAACAATCATTGCAGTAAGAAACGAAAAAAGATGGGAAATCAAAGTATTACATTCCACACTTATAAAAAAGACACCATAACAAAATAATATATTATATGATTCGTTAAAATAGCACTAACCAAAACCAACCAATTTATGACAACAGAAACAGAAATTACGCCATTGCAAAACGACTACAGAATTCAATCCCTGGATGTAATGCGAGGCATCGTATTATTTGGCATTTTACTGATGAATATTAATGGTTTTGGTCTCGCCAGAGCCTATGATGACCCAACCGTTTCAGGCGGTTATGAAGGATGGGATTTAATCACCTGGATTACTACCAATCTGTTTTTTGAAGGTACAATGAGGGGTTTGTTTTCGCTCTTGTTTGGCGTGGGAATGTTTGTCCTTTTAGACCGCCTTGAAAAAAGTGGCGCGGGAATCGAAGCTGCCAATATCTATTTCAGAAGATTGAGCTGGATGCTGGTTTTCGGATTAGTGCATGGTTATTTGTTGCTTTGGGTTGGTGAAATTTTATACAACTATGCTTTGATGGGATTTTTGCTGTATTCGTTTAGAAATTTGGCTCCCAAAAAATTAATTAGTATTGCGGCTGTATTATTCTCTTTAGGAGTATTATGGACTTACTCCGACTATACTAACAATGTTAAATTAATAAGTCAGGTCGAAGAAATTAAAGTCTACAAAGCTCAAGGAAAAGAGTTAACTAAAGAGCTTATTGAAGCTGACGAGAAATGGAAAAAAAGAGAATCAGAAAGATCAGCAGAAGGCGTTCAAGAGTATAACGACAACATGCACAAAGGATACTTTGATGTGGTAGCTTTTTTAGTACCAGTTAACAATGAATTCAATATGCATGATACGTTTCGATATGATTTATGGGATGTCTTGAGCATGATGTTATTGGGTATTGCTTTCTTTAAATTGAAAATACTAACGGCTGAAAAATCGTATCGCTTTTATTTGACCATGGTGTTAATTGGATACGGCATTGGTTTAAGCGTGAATTATTACGAAATCAAAACGATTTTGGATAGTGATTTTTCCTTCTTGGGCTTTTCAAAATCGTATCTCACTTATGATTTGGGAAGAGTTACTGTTTCAATGGGACACATCGGAATGATAATGATACTTTGCAAATCACCTATCTTAATGTGGTTAAAAATCCGATTGGCTGCTGTGGGTAAAATGGCGTTGACCAATTACATAATGCATTCCATCATCTGCATGATTGTTTTTACCGGAGTTGGTTTTGGATTATTCGGTAAATTGCAACGTCACGAATTGTTATATGTGGTATTTTCTATTTGGATTTTCCAATTGATTCTTAGCCCGATTTGGCTAAAATATTTTTACTTCGGACCATTAGAATGGGGTTGGCGATATTTGAGTTATCTGAAAAAATATCCATTTAAAAAGCAATAAACCTCATGGGAAATGAAAAAAAGAATCACTTAAAAAAAGCTCTCGGTGTTGGTTTTGGCATTGCCATTTTAGTCGGAAGTTCAATCGGCGTCGGCATTCTCAGAACACCTGGAACCATAGCCGGAGTGCTCGATAATTATTGGCTTATTATTGCCTGTTGGCTTGTTGGCGGCCTGTATGTGTTAATCGGTGTCGGAACCTATGCCGAGTTATCCACTATGCTGCCCAAAGCCGGTGGTTCTTATAACTATATAAAAAGAGCTTTCGGGAATTACGCCGGCTTCTTAACCGGTTGGTATGATTATATCAATAATTCCTTAGCACCGGCGCTATTTTGTATTGTGACTAGTGAATTTTTGGTGGTCTTGTTTCCAATTTTGAAAAGTCAGATAACCATTATCGCTCTCGGGCTTTTAATCGCTTTTACCTTGCTTCATGCCAGCGGCGTCAAAAGCGGTAGCATCATGCAGCAACTAACAAGTATCATCAAAGTCTTATTTTTTGTCGGATTTATAATAGCTTGCTTTATGTATTCGGGTGTGAAATTTAATCCCATAGAAAATCAGTCCTCCATTCTTGAAATGAGTGTGATTATTGGTTTTTTCAAATCGCTTCAAATGGTTTTGGGGACATATGAAGGCTGGAGTTCGGGTTGCTTTTTTGCTGAAGAAGATGAAAATCCAAGTGAAAACATTCCCAAATCATTGTATACCGGAGCTATAGTTGTTATACTGATTTATGTCATTATGAATATGGCATTTCTGTATGTTTTACCGGTTTCCGCATTAGCCAATTCCACATTCGTAGCCTCAGATGTAGCCAATGTGGTTTTTGGAGAAAACGGAGGAGTTATCATAACCGTAATCGCTGTATTCTCCATCTTGGGAATACTTAACGCCTACATGATGATTCCTGCTCGGATTTTATTTGGATTGAGTCGGGATGGTTTTTTTATCCAAAAGGGAACAACGGTCAATAAAGGCGGAACACCAATAGTAACGCTTCTGATTTCTTCCTCAATCGCTTTTGTCCTGATTTGTATCGGCTCATTTGAAATACTATTTTCTTTGGGTGCGTTTATGGCGGTTATTGTTTGGGGATTTGCTTATGCTGCCTTAATTAAACTCCGAATTTTGGAACCCAATTTACCAAGGCCACACAAATCTTGGGGTTATCCTTTGACTTCAATAATCATGATCCTGTTTTCAATAGCTTTATTTATAGGATTTGCCTACAGTGACCGTAAAAGTTTGATTGCTATCAGTATTATCACATTGCTTTCGTATCCTGTTTTTTTATTGCTAAACCGAACTAATAAAAAGAATAATTATGACAACAACTAGCACGCCTATTAAAACGCATGAACGTGAACTCTTTATGGATGCTTTGCGTGGTTTTGCCATCTTGGGAATATTCATTGCCAACCTGAATTTTCTAAGTCATTATGACGGTTCAGATAACCCTACTAGTCCTTGGTTACTGAAAGGTTCGGATGATGTGATGAGCTTTTTCCATCATTTGTTTATCGAAGGGAAATTCTATTCTATCTTTAGTTTGCTGTTTGGTTGGGGAATTGCTTTGCAAATCAAACGCGGTTTGGACAAAGGGGTTGATGCCTTGCCAACAGTCAAAAGAAGGCTTTTGTTTATGTTGTTACTTGGCGCAATGCATTTGCTTATTTGGATTGGTGACATCGTTTTTTTCTATGCCTTGTTGGGTTTCCTATTATTGCCGTTTCGCAAATTTTCAAATAAAACATTACTCATCACTGCAGTCATCCTTATTCTTTCACCAATAGTTTTGTATTGGTTAAAAATGACTTTCCCTGTGCTAAATTATCCGGCCGAATTAATGAATCAAACCGGAGATCAATTGGGAGAAAAACTCACTGGAATCAATAGTAAGGCGACTTATGACAATTTTATCCAGAATGCAAGTTGGTTTGACCATCTTAAAAACAACATCAGCGGTTTCTTTTATCGATATGGCTATTTATTTTTTGTGAGCAGAATTCCAAAAGTACTTGGCATGTTCCTAATTGGTTATGTCATTGGCCGCTCTGATTTTTACAAGAATTTGGCACAAAACAAAAAAATCGTGTATTGGACTATTGGTCTTGGTTTATTGATTGGATTGCCTGCTAACTTTGGATTAGCTTATTATATGTCAAACTTTGAGGATGATTATTTTGGTTTAAAAATAAACGGTTGGTACGAAACCATTGTCTATGCTATCGGAGTTGCGCCTTTAGCACTAGCCTATGTTGGTTTGTTGATGTTGAGTTTTCAAACCAAAATTGGTCACAAAATATTGCTCTTAATTTCGCCAGTTGGCAAAATGGCTTTTAGCAATTATTTGATGCATTCACTCATTGGCAATTTTGTTTTCCTCGGAGCAGGATTGGGTTATATGGGTCAGGTTGGTCCGGTATATTTGACTCTTTTTGGTATATTAGTATTTGTTTTCCAAATTATTTTCAGCACAATTTGGTTAAGCTATTTCCAATACGGACCAGTTGAATGGGTTTGGCGTTCGCTAACGTATAACAAAAGACAAGCCTTCCGAGTGAATTCAAATCAATAAATCAAGATAAATGAGATTAGGAGTTTTAGCTTTATGCAGATTCATACTTTAGAAAACATCAATTTAGAAGTTTTAGTCGAAACTTTTAATAGCGCTTTTGCAGAATATTTTGTGCCAATTAAATTGGATGTTAAGCTTTTGACTGACAAAATCAAATCCGAAAATATTTTATTGAAATATTCTGTTGGTGTTACAATGAATAATCAATTAGCCGGATTTATTTTAATTGGAGTTGATTCAGCGTCAAGCCTTGCTTATAATGCCGGAACAGGAACAATTCCAGAATTTCGCGGACAACAACTTACTGAGAAAATGTATGCTTATTTGATTCCTCAATTGGATAAAATTGGAATTCAGAATCATACATTGGAAGTGATTTGTGAAAACAAAAAAACATTGAAAATTTATGAAGCTTTGGGTTATTCCATTTCGCGCACGTTAATTTGCTACAAAGGAAAAATTTCAGCGTCAAAGAAATCTGATTACAGAATTAAAGCAATCGATTTGCCAAATGAAACTGATGTGAAACAATTCCTGAATCAAAAACCGGCGTATCAAAATTCATTATTCTGCATAAAAAATAATCCTGAAATGCATTCAGCTTTTGGAGCATTTAATAACGAAAGATTGATTGGCTATATTGTTTTTGATAAAAATACGTTAAGAATAAAACAATTTGGTGTTGACCAAAATTTCAGAAACAAAGCAATCGGACATCAATTGTTTTATGAAGTGCAAATACAAATTCCTGAAGCAGTAATTGTAATTATAAATGTTGATGAGAGTGATTCTGAAACCAATAATTTTCTACAAAACATTGGACTGAATAAATTCATTGCGCAATATGAAATGTACTTAAATGCATAGTAATCCTTATCAAAAGATGGGATTTTTTTAATTGAAATTATATAAATTCATTCCGGAATTCTAAAACACTCTTAATTTCAATTTCAATTATATTTACTGATGTTTATAATGAACTTTTGAAAACCAAATTATTATTAACAACGTAGCTAATTTTAATAACCATTTAAAACATCAAAACTATGAAATCAACAATGAATTTTCTTTGCTGTCTTTTAACAACATTAATCCTAGCAACTTTCACAAGCTGTAGCAGTGATAGTGATTCATCAGGTTCGTCAAAACCGAATATTGAATTTTACGGACTTAATACTGCGGGAAATGCCCTTGTAAAATACAATGCCAACAATTCGGGCAATGCTATTAGTACTACCGCCATAACTGGCTTACAACCAAGTGAAATCTTACTCGGTATTGATTTCCGACCGGCTACCGGAGAATTATACGGACTAGGCAGCACCAGCAGGCTTTATACCATCAGTACCTTCAACGGTATGGCAACCCCGGTAAGCTTAACAGCCTTTCCTATTGTATTGACCAGTGCTTCCCTTGCCGGTTTTGATTTTAATCCAACTGTTGACCGTATACGTGTAGTTACGTCCACAGGAATAAACTTCAGGCTGAATCCTGACACAGGAGTTTTAGTTGCAACTGATACTAATCTAAATCCGGGAAGCCCTAGCATAGCAGCAGCAGCATACAATAATAATACAGCACTGGCAACTGCTACTTCATTATATGTCATTGACAGCTCAACAGGTACCCTTTATTTACAAAATCCTCCTAATAATGGAGTACTTGTTTCTGTTGGAAGCCTTGGAATTACAGGTACTATTACTGGAAACGGTGGTTTTGACATTGATGCCGAAGATGGTACTGCTATTGCAAGTTTAACTGTTGATGGAATGAACCATCTATATCAGGTTGATTTAACAACCGGGGCAGCAACAGACCTGGGAATGCTGGAAACTTCAATAAGCGGTTTAGCAATTCCGACAGCTCCCTCAGCTTTTGCAGTAGATGCTTCAAACAACCTAATACTGTTTAATCCTAACACTCCGGGAACTTCCAAAATTGTTGCAATAACAGGTCTTCAGGTTTCTGAGACCATAGTGGGACTTGATATACGACCGGCAACCGGCCAGCTTTATGGTTTGGGTAGCACAGGAAGGGTTTATATATTGGGAACAGCTGGGACTGCCACTATGGTTGGTACCGGACCTGCTCAAGCACTTAGCGGAACTGAATTCGGATTTGATTTTAATCCACTGGTTGATCGTATCCGTGTGGTAAGCAATACTGGTCAAAATTTCCGTATTAATCCGAATGATGGTACCTTAATCGGAACAGGTGATATCGCCTTAAGCCCGGGAACACCAAATATATCTGCTGTAGCCTATTCTAACAATTATGTAGGTACAACGACAACTGTACTTTTCTATATTGATGCCGCTACCGATACGTTATATTCATCAAGTAACCCTAATGGCGGAATCTTAAGTTCCGTAGGAACGTTGGGAGTTGATGTTACAGCCGGCAGTGGTTTTGACATTGGCGGAGCAACAGATACCGCTTATGCATTGCTAACTGTAGGTGGAAACAACGGAATTTATACCATAAATAAAACTAGTGGGTCAGCAACCTTGTTGGTAGCTTTCCCTGCAGGAAATATTAAAGCTTTTGCAGTAGGCTTAGGTAACTAAACTCAAAAGCCAAAAACAAAAAACCCAATCTTTTGATTGGGTTTTTTGTTTATTTCTAATTAAAAACTTCTTCGTTCTCGCCATCAAAACTGGCAAACACCATGCTTGGATGCGAATCCTGATGAAAGATGTTTCCTTTGCTGTCGATGGCTATTGCTCCGGCAAAACCATCAAAAGGAAGTAATTCATTAAATGTTTTTTCAAAAGCTTTTTCTAGCGTAAAACCATCTGTAACTCGGGTTACAATTTTAGCTGCCACTGCTCCACTCACGATATCTTCACCAACGCCGGTTAAACTTACACCACAAAATTCGTTGGCATAATTTCCGGCCACTGTTGCCGAATCCGATATTCTTCCCGGAATTTCAAAACCTTTTCCACCAGTTGAAGTGGCTACAGCAATTTTTCCTTCTTTATCTAAAGCTACACAGCCGACTGTTCCAATTCTGGTTGCTGCAAGTTTGGCCTCGTATTCTGAACGTCTTTGTGGAATTTCAGTAGAAAATTGTTTGAATCCATGCTCTCTGGCAAAGTTGGTTGCTCCACTTCCACCCAGAACTTTATCATCATAATTCAATAAGACTTCAGCTACCTGTACCGGGTTTTTTACTTCTTCAATATTGATAACGCCACTCATTTTCATCGTAGAACCATCCATCAAAGATGCGCTCATTCTGATTTTTCCATCAGCCTGAATTTGCGAACCAATGCCCGCATTAAATAATTCATCATCTTCCAAAAGTGATGTGGCATAAACCACAGTTTCCAAAGCAGAATGTGTTTTCAAATAGTCATAGGAATCTTTAACAATACGAAGCAAAGCCTGTTGTTTGGCAACCTTTGTTTCGTGATTGGTCGATGATTCAGAGAAAAATCCGCCGTGAATTATAACTTTCATTTTTCTTAAACGTATTGTGACGATTTAATAGTCATTTTGAAAGTAGTCAAATCAAAAGTGTCATTGATGCTCATCACGTGAGTAACCAAATGATTGATCGATATCGGTTGCCCCAATTCCACTTGCGTTAAATTGGTGTCTTTTATTTCCCTTCCGTCAACTATGATTACTAATCCGGAACCAATAGCTTCCATTTTTGTATTATGTGTAATCAGCAAGCCTGTGTCTTCTCCAAGTCCGATTCCAAGTACTTTTGGATTCCCAACAACTGCCTGAAATAATCTTCCAATTCGGCCACGTTGTACAAAATGTGTATCGATAATTACACCATCAATCAAACCCAAACCACTGGTAATTTTCACTTCGCCTTTCAGCAAAGCTTCAGAACTACTTCCCTGATAAATCATATTATTAGAAGCCGCAGCTGCTCCGGCAGAAGTTCCTGCATAGACAAAATCTTCGTTGTGGTATTTGTCCAATAAAATGTCGTGGAATGCTGTTCCGCCAAGAATAGATGTCAGTCGCAACTGATCACCGCCCGTAAACATCACTACATCAGCAGCTTTCAAACGATCTAAAATTTCAGGTTCAGAAGCTTGTTCGCGACGTACTATATCTAAAACATCAACGTTGTCTGCACCTAAATAGTGTAATGCTTTTACGTATTCCGGACCAATTTCTTTTGGAATTTTTGAAGCGGTAGTAATAACTTCAATTCGAGAGTTACCTTTATGTTTTGATTCGTCAATGATTCTTTTTAAAATACCTGCCTCAAAGAAGTTTAAATTCTTTGCTGCATTTTTATCCAAATCCGTCTCAGTGAAACTGCCTTTGTCAACAGCACCGCCAATAATTATAAGTTTTCCTTGTATATTCATGTGGGTAAAAATAGCAAAATCTTACTACTTACAAACCTTTTTTTTACTTTTTTGAAACCATTTATTAACTTACTTATCAATAAAATGAATTTCTTAAATTATCCTATATTTGCCCAATGGAAATCAATCAGACACGCATCAATAAATTTCTTTCCGAATCGGGATTTTGCTCTCGCCGTGAAGCCGATAAATTATTGGAAGAAGGACGAATCACCATCAATGGAATCGTTCCCGAAATGGGGACAAAAGTTTCTATAGATGACGAAGTTCGCGTGGACGGAAAACTGGTTAGGGAAAAAAGAGAAAAACCAGTTTATCTGGCGTTTAACAAACCCGTTGGCATTGAATGTACTACAAACCAAAATGTTCGTGATAATATTGTGGATTATATCAATTATCCAAAGCGAATTTTCCCGATTGGACGTTTGGACAAAGCCAGTGAAGGTTTAATTTTTATGACCGATGACGGCGATATTGTCAACAAAATTCTTCGTGCCCGAAACAATCACGAAAAAGAATATATAGTTACGGTTAACAAACAAATCACGGATAGATTTATCCAAAAAATGAGCAACGGAGTTCCAATTTTGGACACGGTTACCCGAAAATGTAAAGTCGAACAAGTCAGTAAATTTGTTTTCAAAATCATCTTGACGCAAGGTTTAAACCGTCAGATTCGCAGAATGTGCGAGTATCTTGATTATGAAGTTACGGCATTAAAACGAACCAGAATCATCAATATTTCATTGGATGTTCATGTTGGTCGTTATCGGGAATTGACCGATGACGAAATCAAACAATTGAACAAACTGATTGAACCTTCAAGCAAAACCGAAGAAGCGAGTTTGCCAAAAAAAATCAATTTCAATGGTAATGACAACTTCAATAACAATCCAAAAAAGATAATTCCAAAAATTAAAAAAAACAATCCTAATTCCTAAATCAATAATGCTAAAAACGATGCTATACATAGCCATTGGTGGCGCAATCGGAAGCGTGCTTCGTTATTTGACAACGGTTTTAGTTTCTAAATTTTGGTCAAATCAATTTCCGTTGGCGACATTTATTACCAACGTTATTGGTTGCTTTTTAATTGGTTTATTCATTGGAATTTTGGCAAAAAACAATATGACTGACAGCCAATTAAAATGGTTTTTAGTAACTGGATTTTGTGGTGGTTATACCACTTTCTCAGCTTTTGGAATGGAGAATTTCAATCTGTTTCAAAACAACAATTCGCTAATTGCTTTTGGATACATGGCATTGAGTATTCTTCTGGGACTTTTTGCGGTTTGGTTAGGTCTTTTACTGGCCAAATAAAACTTAAAATCTCCTTAATCTGTACAAACTGTATTTCATTTTTTAGTACATTCGCCACCTATGAATAAAGAAGACATTTTAGCCATTCAAAATTTATTGGCAACACCAAAAAAAATTGCCATTATTCCACACCGAAGTCCTGATGGAGACGCTATGGGTTCGACCTTGGCTTTGTATCATTTTCTTTTGAAATTAAATCACAAACCAACCGTAATTTCTCCGAATGATTTCCCAAATTTCTTAGCTTGGTTACCAGGTTCAGAAACGGTTTTGATTTATGAAAATGACAGAGAAAATTGCGCTAAAATATTGAATGAAGCCGAACTGGTTTTTACTTTAGATTTTAATGCGTTGCACAGAACAGGCGAAATGGAACAGGTTTTAAACAAACTTTCGGCTCCAATGATTATGATTGATCATCATCAAAAGCCTGATACGTATGCAACGGTTACCTATTCTGATACTGCGATTGGCTCAACTTGTGAGATGATTTATAATCTGATTTCGTTTTTGGATAAAAAAGCTGTGCTTGATAAAACCATTGCGACATGTATTTATACCGGAATTACAACCGATTCGGGTTCGTTTCGTTTTCCGTCAACAACGAGTACAACACACCGAATTGTTGCTGAACTGATTGATTTGGGTATTGATAATAGTGAGATTCACAATCTATTGTTTGATGATAATTCAGCCAACAGATTACAACTTCTTGGAAGAGCTTTGCAAAACATAAAAGTTTTTCCTGAATATAAAACATCGTATATCACGCTTTCGCAGAAAGAACTGGATGAGTTTCATTATCAAAAAGGCGATACTGAAGGTGTTGTAAACTATGGTTTGACTATAAAAGGAATAAATTTTGCTGCGATTTTTATCGAGCATAAAGATGAAAATATTATTAAAATTTCGTTCCGTTCACAAGGCAATTTTGATGTAAATCAATTTGCAAGAGAACATTTCAATGGTGGCGGACATATCAATGCTGCCGGGGGAAAATCAAATGAAAGCATGAAAGCAACTACCAATAAATTTGAAGATTTAATTTCAAAAATAACAATCTAAGAGCATGGAAAAACTATCGAAAATACTGTTGCTTTTTGTAGTTTTTGTAACTTTCCTAAGTTGCAAACAACAGCAGCAAGCCCGAATGCCGATTTCACGTTCATCGGGAACATTTATGAAAGAATCGGCGGCAAGAAATAAAAAATTAATCGCCGGTGAAGAAGGAAAAATTGACTCTATCATTAAGAGCAATCCAAAAATACAATACCTGGCATCAAAAAAAGGATATTGGTATCATTACCAAATCAAAAATGAGAAAGATACACTTCGTCCAAAAAAAGGAGATGTGGCTCAGTTTGATTATGAAATCATGGATTTGAAAGGCAATGTCGTGTATTCAGAAGTTGAATTACGCCCACAAACGTATCATGTAGACAAACAAAATATCATGATGGGATTGCGTGACGGAATCAAATTAATGCGTAAAAATGAAAAAGTAACTTTCCTTTTTCCATCGCACATGGCTTATGGTTATCATGGAGATAACAAACTTATCAAGTCAAACGAACCTATCATTTGCACCGTTACTTTGAATGATTTTAAACCAAAAGAAAAAATAACACCTCAAGTTAATTTACCAAAAAATGAATAAAAAGATTTATCTTCTTTTAGCGATTGTTACGCTGAGTCTTACTTCCTGTAAAGACGAATATAAAGACTTAAAAGATGGTTTATATGCCGAAATTGAAACCTCAAAAGGAACTATTTTATTAGAACTTGAATACCAAAAGGCTCCAGTTATTGTAGCAAATTTTGTGACGTTAGCCGAAGGTAAAAACCAATTTGTATCCAAAGAATTTAAAGGAAAACCTTTTTATGACGGCTTAAAATTTCACCGCGTTATCTCTAAATCAAATGGCGATGAAGATGATTTTATGATTCAGACTGGTGATCCTTTAGGAAATGGTTCTGGCGATGCAGGTTACAAATGCAGAGATGAGTTTACGGATTTGCGACACGACAAGCCTGGTGTTTTATCGATGGCAAATTCGGGTCCAAATACAAACAGCAGCCAGTTTTTTATCACTTTGAAAAATACACCTTGGCTAGACGGACAACATTCTGTTTTTGGTTGTGTTGTTGGAGACGGAATGACTGTAGCCAATTCAATTGTTCAGGATGATTATATCAAAACCGTAAAAATTATCAGAAAAGGAGAAGCGGTTAAAAAATTTGATGCCGTAAAAACCTTTAATGATTATTTCAAAACGGAAGCTGAAAATCAAAAGAAACAGCTTGCCATTGATGAAGAAAACAAAAAAATCTACGACGCAAAATACAAAGTTGTAAAAGAGCATAAAGTTTTATTTTTTAACGAGTTAAAGAAATCTGCAACCAAAACGTCTTCTGGGTTTAAATTTAAAATCACTCAAAAATCGAATGGAGATAAGCCAAAAGATGGTGAAACAGTATCAATAGAATACGCCGGGTTTTTGGAAGACGGAACGCTTTTTGATACGAGCAGCCCAAATGTTGCAAAAGAATTTGGTAAGTTTGACGAACAAAGAGCGATGCAAAACGGATATTCGGCTTTACCTTATGTAATAGGTTCAAACAGAATGATTCCGGGCTTTATAGAAGGATTGAGTAAATTAAAAAAGGGTGAAAAAGCAGTTTTCTTTATTCCATTCAATCTTGGTTACGGAGAACAAGGCGCAGGAAATGTGATACCGCCTAATGCCAACTTAATTTTTGAAGTAGAATTAAAAAAGTAAATTATAATCATTAATAAACCATAAGTAATAAATTAATAAATCATGAAAATTAAATTCAACATTCTTCTTTTGATTTGTCTTGGCATGATAAGCGCCACAGCACAAACTAAAAAGAAACCGGCAGCAAATTCAAATGCAACAAAGTTTACTGTAACAGAAAAAAAAGCTGCAACACCTTCAACTGATCAGGGAATATTTGCTGAAATTGAAACATCAAAAGGTAAAATTCTTATTCAGTTAGAATATCAAAAAACACCTGTAACTGTGGCCAATTTTATTTCGCTTGCCGAAGGAACAAATGCTTCAGTAGCCGATGAAAAACTAAAAGGAAAACCATTTTATAACGGTTTAAAATTCCACAGAGTAATTGCAGATTTTATGATTCAGGGTGGTGATCCACAAGGAAATGGTTCTGGCGGTCCCGGTTATGCTTTTAAAGATGAGTTTACCGATGCGAAATTTGACAGAGCCGGAATTTTGGCAATGGCAAATTCGGGTCCAAAAACAAATGGTTCTCAATTTTTTATTACACATAAAGAAACAACTTGGTTAAATAATAAACACACTATTTTTGGTTACGTAATTACTGGTCAAGATGTAGTAAATAAAATTGCTCAGGATGACGTAATGAATAAAATCACTATTGTTAGAAAAGGTGCCGATGCTAAGAAATTTGATGCGCCAAAAGTGTTCGCAGATTATATGGCAAACAGAGCTGCTGAAGATGCAAAGGAAGCTGCTATAGCTGCTGAAAATCAAAAAAAACAAGTTGAGTTAGAAGCACAGAAAAAAGCTGAATACAATGCTAAGTTCGGTGCTGTTATTGCGGCAAAAGCAAAATATTTAAATGACACCAAAGCTACTGCAACTGAAACTGCCAGCGGTTTAAAATATAAAATCATTAAAGCGGGTACAGGTAAAAAACCAGCAGACGGAACCAATGTTTATATTAATTATGCAGGTTATTTAGAAGATGGAAGCCTTTTTGACAGCAGCATGGAAAGCGTAAATAAAGAGTGTGGTAAATATGATGAAAACAGAGCGAAACAAAACGGTTACCAACCATTTCCTTTCCCTTACGGAAAGAAAGATGGTCTAATCCCTGGATTCCTTGAAGCATTAAGTTTGATGAATTATGGAGATACCGCATTGGTTTACATTCCATCAAAATTAGGATATGGAGAAAGAGGTGCCGGAAATGTAATTCCACCAAACTCGAACATTATTTTTGAAGTTGAAATGTTGGAAACACTACCAGCACCAGTAGCAAAACAATAATAAACACGATTAAAAAAAAGCCCCGATTTGAAGTTTCAAATCGGGGCTTTTTTTATTCCTTTTTGTTGAGAAACAGATAATAAACCGGAATTCCGATTGCGACAATTCCCAATCCCAAACCAGTGCTCAGCGTGTCATTGATTAACAGCGCAACACAAATCGCTGCCGTTAAAATTATATACAGTGCCGGAATTAATGGATAACCAAAAGCTTTGTATGGTCTTTCGGCATCGGGTTCCTTTTTTCTGAGAATGAATATTCCGTAAATCGTGAGGATATAAAAAAGTAAGGACGCAAAAGTAGCATACGTCAACAGAGCTCCATATTTTCCGGAGGAACAAAGAATACAAGCCCAAATACATTGGAACCAAAGCGCTTTAGCCGGAACATCGTGTTGGTTTAATTCGCCTGCTCCTTTAAAGAACAAACTGTCTTTAGCCATTGCATAAAACAATCTTCCTCCTGATAAAATTAATCCACTGTTGCATCCAAAAGTCGAAACCATAATCAATGCTGCCATAGCAAAAACACCAATATTTCCCATTATCATATTGGCTGCCGCCGTACCTACTCTATCCTGAGCAGCAAACATAATTCCGTTTTCGGTTACCGAACCATCTACTGATCCATTTAATGGCAATAAAGCCAAATAAGCAACATTAGCCAAAATATAAATAACCGTAACTATCAATGTTCCCAAAAACAGACTTCGCGGAATATTCTTTTTTGGATCCTTGATTTCCCCAGCAATAAAAGTCACATTATTCCAGGCATCACTCGAAAACAAAGAGTTAATGATTGTAGCTCCAATAGCTCCTGCCAAGGCAATTCCGGTAAGTTTTGTAACGGTTACGGTTTTAGTTGTTTCATCTAAAACGGTTTTACTTGCTTCCCATGTATTGGTAAAATTATTGGAAAAAGTATCTGTGTGGAAACCAATATACAATCCAAAAGCAATCAATGCAAAAAGCGCAATTAACTTAGCTGACGTAAAAATTAACTGAATCGCTTTACCATTTTTGATTCCTTTGGTGTTGATATACGTTAGCAGAATGATACACAGCATAGCCAATATCTGGCTGTTTTTAAAAACAAAAACGTCTCCAACCTTGAAAATCTCATCCTGTAAAAACGGAAAGAAAACAGCAGTATAATTGGCGAATGTAACGGCTACCGCCGCAATTACACCTGTTTGAATTACCGTAAAAACCGTCCAGCCATAAAGAAAGGAAGCCAGTTTTCCGTAGGCGCGTTGAATGTATACAAATTGTCCGCCTGCTTTTGGCATCATCCCGGCCAATTCGCCATAACTTAAGGCTGCCGACATGGTTAGCAATCCTGTGATTACCCAAGTGATTAAAATCCATGCTGCCGAACCTAAATCGCGCGCCATATAAACGGTTACGACAAAAATTCCGGAACCTATCATGGAACCCGCGACTATACTTGTCGCATCTATTAATCCTAATGAACGCTGTAAATGATGTTTTTCTTCAGACATGTTGGTTTATTGGTTAGTTGTTAATTTCAAATATAGTGAAAGAAAATAGAGCAAAGAAGAAAGAGAAAAGACTAAAGCTTTTTAGCTTCATTCCAGAAAACGTCCATCTCTGCTAAAGTCATATCCATTAATGGTTTTCCGAGTTCGCTGGCTTTGCTTTCGAGATACATAAATCGCTTCATGAATTTTTTATTGGTACGTTCCAAGGCATCTTCTGGATTTACTTTTAGAAATCGGGCGTAATTAATCATTGAGAATAATACATCACCAAACTCTGCTTCTATTTTGTCCTGATTTCCAACTTTGACTTCTTCCTGCAATTCCTGTAATTCTTCCTGCACTTTGTCCCAAACCTGATGTGGTTCTTCCCAATCGAAGCCAACTCCTTTTACTTTATCCTGAATTCGGCTTGCTTTTACCAAAGCCGGTAAACTCTTTGGAACACCTTCTAATACTGATTTTTTGCCTTCTTTTAGTTTGAGTTTTTCCCAGTTTTGTTTTACTTCTTCTTCATCGGCAACGATAACATCGCCATAAATATGCGGATGACGATGGATTAATTTGTCACAAATATCATTGCAGACATCAGCCATATCAAAGTCATTGGTTTCGCTACCAATTTTAGCATAAAAAACAATGTGCAGCAGCAAGTCGCCTAACTCCTTTTTGATTTCGGGTAAATCATTATTCAAAATTGCATCGCCCAATTCATAGGTTTCTTCAATGGTAAGATGACGGAGGCTTTCGAGCGTTTGCTTTTTATCCCACGGACATTTTTCACGCAAATCGTCCATGATGTCAAGTAATCTGTTGAATGCTTCTAGTTGCTGTTGACGTGTATTCATTTTGAAAGTGTATGAGGTTTATGATGTTTAACTCAAAACATTATAAAAATAAAAAATCCTATCGCTGAATTCAGCAATAGGATTTATATTTATTAGAAAGTAATTAACTATTTTTTGGTTTTCGGCTTTGCCGCTTTTTCAGCTTTAACCTCTTCCACCACTTCTTCTTTTATTGCTTCAGCGTTCTCTACTTTTGGTTCTTCTTTTGAAACCATTCCCTTTGCCTGAAGAATATTGTACCAGTTCAATACTTTTTTGATATCAGAAGCATAAACTCTGTCTTCGTCATAATCTGGTAAAATCTCTTGAAAATAAGCGATCAATTTAGCATTGTCATCTTTATGTGAAACCGCTGTTGGCCCTTCATTTTCTTTGATAGCAATAGCTCTCATAATTTCAACCAAAGGCTTTTCTTCTGAATAAGTGTACATTGATATTTCCGAAAGCAAACTAACATTACTTCTCAATCCAACTGTGATCTTCTTTCCGTCTAGTAATGATTCTGCTAAAAAGCCCGAACGGGTTTGCAATTTCAATTCAAACAATCCTGGTTTTCCCGCAATGGCTAATATTTTTTCTACGTTCATTTTATAATTTGTTTTTTTTTATGTCTATGTTATTTTTATGTGGCTTCAACTTTGCTAAACTCTCAGCTTCTCCTGGCTCCTCACCAAAACAATTCACTGGATTAGCTGCGCTCCGTTCGCAAGCTCGGGTGTTTTGTTTCGGCCCTATCTTCCTTTTTTATTGGCAAATTTCATTCTGTAATCAGGGAAAGCTTTGCCATCCATGATGTTCTGCAACTTCTTTTTAATCAATGTTTTTTTCAGGGTCGAAATTTTATCGGTAAACAAAACTCCTTCGATATGATCATATTCATGTTGGATAACACGGGCAATCAAGCCATCAAAGACTTCAGTCTTTCTGACAAAATCGGCTTCACTGTATTCGATGGTTATTCTTTCGTTGCGATACACATCTTCACGAACATCGGGAATACTTAAGCAGCCTTCATTAAATCCCCATTCTTCGCCATCTTCCAGAATCATTTTGGCATTGATAAAAGTTCTTTTAAAGTTTTTTAATTGCAGCTGCTCTTCATTTGTCAAATCATTGCTATCACTAAAAGGTTCAGTATCAATTATAAACAAACGAATAGGCAAACCAACCTGTGGCGCGGCTAATCCAACACCAAAAGCATTGTACATAGTGTCATACATATTGTCAATAATGCCCGAAAGATTAGGATAGTCAGGAGAAATTTCTTCTCCAACTTGTCGCAAAACCGGCTCACCATAACCGTAAATAGGAATAATCATTTTTTGATTTTTTTTTGCAAAAATAGGGAAATTAAATCATTTTTCGTGTCAGATAATCTTGAAGTAAAATCGTTGCTGCAATTTCGTCAACCAAACCTTTATTTTGACGCTGCTTCTTTTTCAGTCCACTATCAATCATCGTTTGAAACGCCATTTTGGAAGTAAAGCGTTCGTCTACGCGCTCAATTTTCATTTCGGGAAAAGCGATTTTAAAAGCAGCAACAAATTTTTCTATAACTGGCGTACTTTCCGATGGTTCGCCATTCATTTGTCTTGGTTCGCCAATAAGTACTTTGGAAACGTTCTCTTTTGAAAAATAAGTTGTCAAAAAAGCAATCGCCGTTTCCGATGGAATCGTTGTCAGTCCGGAAGCAATGATTTGTAACTCGTCGGTGACAGCAATTCCGGTGCGTTTGATTCCATAATCGATGGCGAGAATTCTTGACATTTATTTTTTATTTAATCGCTTCAAATTTAGCTAAAGTTATTTTTCCTTCACCAAAGAACGTCAAAGTTTCCTTATCTAATTTATAGCTTGTTACCTTTACCAGCATTGCCCCAAAATTATCTTCTAATGTCATATCAGGGCATGCCATTCTGGTCATTATTACTTCTGAAAAATCGAGTTTATTAGATGACGGCATAACATAATTTCCTGCAATGCTGTTACAACCTGCAAACGCGCTAAATCGGGCATCTTTGGAATTCATTTTCAGGAAGTATGTTTTATTTCCCTTTTGGATTACTCTCGTTTTATTTAATGAAACTAATCGCCATTTGGTTTCCGCCAAAGTAAATCTGCCAATTGCAGGGTTTACTTTTTTAATGACTGTTGTAGCTTCCATTTTGTTATTCAAATTAACCGTTGCATGAGTATTTTCCTGAACTGTTTCGATAGAATTTGTATCAGTTGGTTGTTTTGATAATATGTACTCTTCAGCCAAATTGCCGGTGATTTTTCTACCCGATATGTCGAGCTGTGTCAACGTATTTTTACCCACTAAATATTTATTCGGCGCATTTTTTATAGTGCTTAAAATAATCATATTCCCTGCTTTATTCCATGTGAAATTCCCTTTTAACTCAAATACTTTATCGCCTTTTCCTTCGTATTTTGTTTTAATACAAAAAGTTCCATTTTCATTGATGGCAATTTCAGTATTTAAACCCTGACAATCGGCACAAGGTAAAATTCCTTTGTAAACTCCAATATAATCTGAAGAATTCTTAAACGAAATAGCAGCATCCGGTTTTTTATCTCTGGCTGTTTGTTTTTGACAACTTACAAATGCCATTGTTATCAGAAGCAGTAAAATAGTTTTTTTCATCTGGCTGGAAATTAGTTGACCAAAAATATCAAATCAATTCATAAGTTAAAGTTAAATAAAATTCAATTTTAACAATCGTTTAAAAAAAGTATCTTTGCACATCAAATTCAAAATCCATGAACAACTTACAATCCATTATTGAAAAAGCTTGGGATAACCGAGAATTATTAAAAGACGAAACTACCTTAAAAACCATCCGGGAAGTCATTGCATTACTTGATTCAGGCACTTTGCGTGTTGCTGAACCAACTGCTAACGGTTGGCAGGTAAACGAATGGGTAAAAAAAGCGGTAGTGATGTATTTCCCAATTCAGAAAATGGAAACCTGGGAAGCCGGAATTTTTGAATACCATGATAAAATGTTGCTAAAAACAGGTTATGCCGAAAAAGGAATCCGTGTGGTTCCACCAGCAACCGCAAGATATGGCGCTTACATTTCTAAAGGTGTGATTTTGATGCCAAGTTATGTGAATATTGGTGCTTATGTTGACGAAGGAACTATGGTTGATACATGGGCAACCGTTGGAAGTTGTGCCCAAATTGGTAAAGATGTGCATCTTTCAGGCGGTGTTGGAATTGGTGGTGTTTTAGAGCCATTACAAGCTGCTCCCGTTATTATCGAGGATGGCGCTTTTATTGGTTCACGTTGTATCGTTGTTGAAGGTGTTCGTGTTGAAAAAGAAGCGGTTCTTGGTGCTAATGTCTGTCTGACTGCCTCAACAAAAATCATTGATGTTACAGGAAGTGAACCTAAAGAATATAAAGGATTTGTGCCAGCTCGTTCTGTTGTAATTCCGGGAAGTTATACTAAGAAATTTGCAGCCGGCGATTTTCAGGTGCCTTGCGCTTTGATTATCGGAACCAGAAAACCATCTACCGATTTGAAAACATCGCTTAACAATGCGTTGAGAGAATATGATGTAGCAGTATAATCCGTTACGTTTTTATAAAATAAAGTCTATGAACTTATTGCTTCTTTAGCGAGTTCATAGATTTTTTTTATTTGATTCTCCTGAAGATAATTTTCGATGATATGATTTCGTCCTTTTACTCCCATTTCTTTTGCCTTTTCGGGATTTTCCAAAAGTTGAATCATAAAATCCGCCATGGCGTTTTCATCTTTTTCAGGAACCAAAAAGCCTGTTTGACCATGAATGACAGCTTCTTTTATACCACCGTGTAACGTACTAACAACAGGAAGTCCTGATGCACTTGCTTCTAAAATACCTACCGGAGTTCCTTCCATATCTCCGTTTGGTGCGGTGATGGAATGCTGAACAAAAGCCAGAGAAGTTTTCATTAAATTGGCTACTTCCTCTGAATTCTGTATTCCCGTAAAAATTACGGAATCATTTATATGCAATTCGTTTACCAGTTTTTCGCACTTTTCAAAAAGGTCTGATTTTCCGCCAACCATGACTAATTTGGTGTCCGGAAACTTTTGCAGCACTTTATAGAATGCATTTATAGTATGCAACGGCCCTTTCTTTTCGGTAAAACGTCCAACTGCGATAAAGTTCTTTCTCTCTGTATTGCTTTCTTCAGGTTTAAATTTAGCCGAATTCACACCACACGGAATTACCCTTATTTTATCCGGATTTGCGCCTAACGCTATCAACCCAATTTTCATGTCTTGTGAAACCGGAAGAATGTAAGAAGCGTAATCAAAAAGCTTTTTGTATTTGCTACGGTATTCGTTTATCAGCTTTATATCTGTGGCATCATGTCCGTGGAAAATCACCAGTAAAGGAATGTTCAGGCTTTTGCAAACAGGCATAAGATGTGAAGCCGGCATTCCGTAATTTGCCAAAACAAGGTCAATTTTATTATCAATAAGGTATTTTTTTACGCCGTAATTCCCAAAGTAATTATTCCTTCCAACAAATCCTTTTACGATTTTATGAAGCAGCCAAAAAAGTTTTGAGTTTAATAAAGCGCCATTTTCCTTTTTCTCAGGAAGTCGTCCACTATAAATGGTATAAACCTCTGCCAGTTTTGAAAATTCAGCAATTTGGTCCCGAATAAAAGTTTCGGAGTAAGCATTCCGACTCGAACGGGTGATACAAATACGCATAGTGCAATTTTATAGTGTTAAAAATAAATTCAGAAGCTAATTTAATTCATTTCCATTTTCTCTAAAAAAACATTTAACGACTCGATACTTTCCTCATGTACCGGCAAAACAGTTTCGTAAACAGAGTTCTTCAAATCGTTGACATTATTTAAAAAGAAATCAAATTTCCTTGACACTTCTTCCATTGTCTCATTAAAATCCACAGAGTAATCCTGATAACCTAAATATTCGTAACAGTACTTCCCTTTTATTTCATAACTAATATTAAATGCCGGTGTACCGTTAATAAGAGAAAGTATACACATGTGTAATCGGGTTCCAACAACAAAAGTGTATCTTGAATTGAGAATATCCACCAACTCAAAATAGCTGTAAAACTGAGAATCAACATTTACCCTATTTTGATAACTTTCATTCTTTTTAATAATCAATTCTTTTATTATTGAAGCCGTTTTTGAGTCATCGACATAATTCTCAACACCTTGACAGGTAGAAATGAATTCCACATCAAATCCATTTTCCAAAACTCTTTCACTAATTGCCTGCATCATCTCATAATAGAGGTTCATGTTTCTGTTGTCATGTTTCCATGAACGCACTGAAATGGCAACTAATTTTGAATCTTTAGCTGTTGACTTTCTTGGCTTTAAAAGAAAAGCGGCATCTTTTGTCTGTAAAATTTTAGAACTTGGCAATGCTGTTTCTGCACATGTTTTAGAATAGTCATCTCTAACCAAAAACATATCTATCGACTTTCCATATTCAGATAAAAGATTGGTATCACGTTGGTTTAAAGGTCCAATTGATTGGGAATATACCGCCGTTTTTTTATTGCTTTTTTTTGCTGCTACTAATGGTAATAAACATTTTTTTAATCCATAATACGAATTCATATAGCCGCCCGGACTTCCAATATAAACTTCAAAATCTTTGTACTTATTGTTTACTAAATAATTCAATTTTAGAAAAAATCTTTTAAAGAAAGTAGCATTAATCGGAAGCTTATAATCCAACAATTCTCTTAACAATGGAAGTTGTGGGTATTTGCTTTTCAAAAATTTATAATGAAATGTTGCTATCGACACATCGTAACCTTTATTTTTGAGAGCCTGAAGCAATGCAACTACCAAAGCCATGTCTCCATTGTTGACAGCATATGCATTTGTTATTAAAATTCTATTCTTTTTTGCCATAGTTGTTGCTAATTGCTTTTTTTAATTCCGTGAGTTGTCCAAATTACCTTTTCCTTCTTCGTCGTTTCCCGTATTCCCTTGTTTTTCTTCCAGGTTTCCTCGTTTACATAACCTCGTTTATGGTCTAAATGAACACAAATAGCTGAGTATCGAATTTGCTTTGACTTGAGTCCTTTATTAAATAATCGCTCTCCAAGTTCCCGATCCTGACCGCCATATTGCATTTCCTGATTGAAACCGTTGACTTCCATCAAATCTTTTTTCCATCCTGAAGAATTGTGACCATTCCAGGAAGCATTCGTTGGTGTTACAGAATTGAGGACTTTGCTCAAAAATCCGGAAGCGATAAACTTTACATTCTTAAAACTACTTTTCAGCCCTTGAGACCTAAGCCAATTGAGGTTGAAACAATTTTGCTGGAGAATATCTTCTTTGGTAATTGCCTTAGAGATAGACATAGGTAGTTTAAAATAACCTCCCGAAAGGAAATAACCTTCTTCTCTGTAATTGTGATGAACTTCAACAAAATCCTTTCTCGGAATGCAATCGCCATCAGTGAAAATTAAATAATCGGAAGTGGCGGCAAGTATTGCTTTGTTGAGGATTTGAGATTTTTGAAAACCCTTGTCTTCCTGCCAAACATGGATTATTGGAATGGATATCTCAGCACGTAATCTATCAATTAATTCTTTGGTAGCCGCTCTCGAACCATCATCGGCTATGATAATCTCAAAATCTCTAAAAGTTTGTACGCTAAACCCAAGAATTACTTTTTCGAGCCATTCCTCTGAATTATACGTGCTAAAAATAACAGATAGTGTCATACTTAATTAATTGTGGCAAAATTACACATTATTTGTGTTTCTCGATTCCAGTTTCAATCCAGATTATATTATTCTTTTTATTGAATCTTCTAACGGCATTATTAATTTCAATTTTTTCTTCATTGACATAACTTCTCGGATGATCCAAATGCACACAAATAGCAGAATACCGAATTTGTTTTGACAGCAAACCATTGTTGAACAATCGCTCTCCCATTTCCCTGTCTTCTCCTCCATAATCGAGTAGTTCATTAAACCCATTGATTGCTAAAATATCCGATTTAAATCCGGAAGAATTATGACCGTTCCAGGAACGTTTTGTTGGTGTCAGCCAATTCATAAATGCCGCAAAATAGGCATTGTTACTCAGCTTTGTCCATTTAAAATTAATCTTTAAGCCTTGTTTTTTCAACCATGGAATTTGGAAACATTTCTGGTCAAGAATATCCGAATCCGAAATGGCTTTTGAAATAAACATAGGAAGCTTAAAATAACCACCCGAAAGAAAATAGCCTGCTTCTTTTGATTTCAAATGAGTTGCCACAAAATCTTTTCTGGGAATGCAATCACCATCGGTAAACAAAAGGTAATCGGAATTGGATTTTAGGATGGCCTGATTCAGAATTTTACACTTTCTAAAACCATTGTCTTCATGCCAAACGTGTATGATGGGATTCTTAAATTTACTTGCAAAACCTTCAACAACGGCTTTGGTTTTATTGGTTGAGCCATCATCTGCCACAATAATCTCAAAATCATTTTCTGTCTGAATAGTATAACCTAGCAACACTTTGTGCAACCATTCTTCTGAATTATATGTGGAAATAATTATTGACAATTTCATACAATACAAACATAAAGAATAAATTGGATTTTATATAAGGAAGCAAGCAGAAGTCTTTGCAGAATATTATCTCAAACAATCGTGTAACTAGATTTAATAACATAATGACTTAATACTTCTGAACTTAAAAAAAAAAACTAATTTTACCAAAAATTCATAAATACGTATGTTCATTATCTATTAGAGGACACTACATTTCCCGGAAGAGAAACTAAAATTGAATAAAGCTTCACAAATCAAAACTAACAATCTAAAAAAAAGCATGGCATTTGAACTTAAACGGAAAGGTTTTTTAAAAGAACTCAGTAACTTAATATTCTTTTGGTTTTTTGGAGTGTTATTTTTTACTCTTTTTAGAATAATTTTTATAGCTATTTTTTACAAAAAAATAACTATGGAATTGAATATCAAAGACTTATTTAATGTTTTTTTAATGGGATTTCGGTTTGATTGTACAGCAATTGCCTACTTCTTAATGATTCCGCTTTTGTTTCTTCTGGTTTTTTCTCCTTTTAATAAATTCAAAATAATTACTGTCACAAGAAAAATTCATCAGGTTCTTTTTGTGGTACTTTCGACCTTGATTTGTGTGGTTACCATTAACTATTTCAAAGAATATGGTGATCAATTTAATCACTTTCTTTTCTTAGCATTGTATGACGATAAAAAAGCTGTTTTAAATACAATTCTAGTTGATTTTCACCCAATTTTAAATAGTTTGATTATCATTCTGACCATTATTTTAGGCATTTATATTTTCAACTATTTTGAAAAAAAAGAACGTATTTATGGTTTATTATCCAAAATCAACTTCAAAAAAAGCAACTACGTAATCGTTATTATTTTCCTTTTTTTGTTTGTCTCAGGAATCCGCGGTTCTTTTTCTTCAATACCGGCACTAAGACAATACTCTGGCGTTTCTCATGATAATTTTTTAAATAAAACTATCGTCAATCCGTTTAGGTCATTACGATATGCCATCAAGGATTTTAACCGACTGAATAAAGTAGGCAACAAAAATCCATACATGGATGACAAACTTTTTAAAGCAACTTTTCCGCAGGATAAAGTTACTGACGTTGTCCGAAAAACTGCTCAGGGCCCAACAATCGAAAAACCAAAACAGATATTCCTTATCGTGATGGAAAGTTACGATTCGTGGCCATTGATGGATAAATACCGACCATTTCACTTTTCGGATAATCTGACAGCCATTGCCAAAAACGGAACACATTTCAGCCACTTTTTACCATCCGGAAATACGACTATTGATTCCTTTGGAGCCATAATGACCAACGTGCCAAATTGTGGTATTAACCTAAGTCATATCGGAATGGCTGGAGAACCTTTTGAAACATCGATTTTTACACAGTTTAAAAAATTGGGCTACGAAACCAACTTCTATTACGGTGGATTTTTGTCATGGGAAAACATAGGCGATTTATCCAAATATTATGGCGTTGACCGAATTATTTCCGGTGTTGATGGTGGTGGAGAAACGGATAAAGGCGGTTGGGGAATTGAAGATGAAAAACTCTTCAACTTAGTAATGAAAAATACGGATAAAAATAAATATTCGCTAAATATCATACTGACGACAAGCTATCACGCACCATATACCGTTGATTTGGAAGCCAAAGGTTTTCCCTATAAATCGACTGATGATTTTCCGGCTGCGATGAAAAAATATTATGACGGAGCGATGAATCTGAAGGAATTAGGACATCTTTGGTATGGAGACAAAGCACTTGGCGATTTTGTTAGAAAAGCCGAAAAAGAATTTACAGGTTCTATATTCAATTTTACCGGTGATCATTTTGGGAGGAAGTTCATCAACAGCAAACCAAACCTTTACGAGAAATCATCGGTTGCTTATATCATGTACGGAAAATCAATTCCGAAATCACTCAATTTGACTCCAGGAAGCCATATTGATATTATGCCGACACTTATTGAAATGATTGCGCCAAAAGGTTTTGAGTATTATAGTTTTGGTGAATCGATGTTTACCAAAGGGAAAAACGAAGGCATCGCTTTTGGCAAAATGATTGAAGGCAATGATTTGTATTATTTCCCAAAAGATGCCAACATCGAAAAAATTGATTTAAACACGTTCAAAGAAATCAATCTAAAGAAAAGCAATTTGGAGCTAAAACACAACAAACTAATGGCTTTGGCGTGGTATTATACGATGAAAGGCAATGATTTAAAAGCGAAAAAAAAGACTGTAAAGCATTAAGCAATGGATATAAATTCAGAAGTACACAAAGCATTCGAAGTCATCCAAAATGGTGGCATCATCCTCTATCCTACTGATACCGTTTGGGGAATTGGCTGTGATGCGACGAATGCTGAAGCAGTAAAAAAAATCTACGCTTTAAAACAACGCGAAGAATCTAAAAGCATGATTGTTTTGATGAATGGCGAAAAAATGATGTACAATGTTTTCAAGGAAATTCCCGAAACTGCCTGGCAAATCATGGATTTATCGGAGAAACCAACGACTTTGATTTTGGATAATCCACGAAATGTAGCAGCGAATATTATTGCGGATGACAAAACGCTCGGTGTTCGATTGGTGAAAGAACCGTTTTGTTTTAAACTGATGGAACGCATGAAAAAACCTTTGGTTTCGACTTCGGCAAATATCTCCGGGAATTTTACACCAAAATCTTTCAAAGAAATTAGTCCCGAAATTATAAAAGGTGTTGACTATGTAGTAAATTTGCACCACGAAAAAATTTGCGATAAACCGTCAACGATTATAAAGCTTTCGCTGGACAATCAGGTGAAAATTATTCGCAAGTAACTTATCATATTTAGTGTCAAAAAACTTCAAAATAGCATTAGACAATAAAATTTTTGAAATCATTTCAAAAGCTTCACAAGAACTTAAGCTCGAAAGCTATGTGATTGGTGGCTTTGTACGTGATTATTTATTGCAGCGCGATTTTAAGAAAGATATTGACATTGTTGCCATTGGTTCCGGAATTGATTTGGCTTTAAAAGTTTCCGAATTATTACCACACAAACCAAAAGTTCAGGTTTTCAAAAACTACGGTACAGCAATGCTTCGTTACAAAGAAATCGACATCGAGTTTGTTGGTGCCCGAAAAGAAAGCTATTCTGAAAACAGCCGAAATCCGGTTGTTGAAAATGGAACATTGGAAGACGATCAAAACCGTCGTGATTTTACGATTAATGCCTTGGCTTTTTCATTAAATCAAAATAATTATGGTGATTTGGTTGATCCATTCAACGGCTTAGCCGATTTGGAAAACAAACTTATCAAAACACCTTTAAATCCAGATATTACTTATTCTGATGATCCGCTTCGAATGATGCGTGCGATTCGTTTTTCGACGCAATTGGATTTTGTGATTGAAACCGAATCATTAAAGGCAATCGAAAGAAATAAAGAACGGATTAAGATTATTTCGGGTGAACGAATTGTGGACGAATTGAATAAAATTCTATCTACTGAAAAACCATCGATTGGCTTTTTACATTTATACAAAACCGGACTTTTAGATATTATTCTTCCTGAACTTACGGCTTTGAATAATGTAGAAGAAATTGAAGGTCATACGCATAAAAACAATTTTTATCATACACTCGAAGTCGTTGATAATATTTGTCCGAATACAGATGATGTTTGGTTACGCTGGGCGGCTTTACTACATGATATTGGAAAAGCACCAACCAAACGTTTCAGCAAAAAACAAGGCTGGACATTCCACGGACACGAATTCCTTGGCGGAAAAATGGTAAAGAAAATCTTTGAAAGATTGCACATGCCGTTGAATCAAAAGATGAAATTTGTGGCCAAAATGGTGATGCTGAGTTCAAGACCAATCGTACTTTCAGAAGATATTGTTACCGATTCGGCTGTGCGTCGTTTGGTTTTTGATGCCGGAGAAGATGTTGATAATCTGATGACGTTATGCGAAGCGGATATCACGACTAAGAATCCAGCTAAGTTTAAAAAGTATCACAACAATTTTGATATTGTCCGCAGAAAAATAATTGAAGTCGAAGAGCGTGATCATGTCCGTAATTTTCAGCCTCCAATTTCTGGTGAAGAAATTATGGAACTCTTCAATTTAAAACCATCACGTGAAATCGGAGTTTTAAAAGAAGCTGTAAAAGAAGCAATTCTCGAAGGTGAAATTCCGAATGAATATCAAGCAGCGTATGATTTTGTTTTGCAACGCGCGGAGAAATTAGGTTTGAAAAAAGTTTAAAAATGAAAAAAGACAAAGCCGTTATTTACTGGCTACTTTCAGGTTGTGTTTTAGTATTTATCATGGTTGTCGTTGGCGGAATTACCCGTTTGACAAATTCGGGTTTATCAATGACCGACTGGCATTTGGTTACCGATACTTTGCCACCTTTGACAGAAGAAAAATGGCAGCAGGCTTTTGATGCTTATAAGCAGTTTCCTGAGTATCAAAAAATCAACATTCATAACGACTTTCAGCTTGCTGATTATAAGTTTATTTATTTCTGGGAATGGTTTCACCGTTTTATAGGTCGAATTATTGGATTAGTTTTCATCGTTCCGTTTTTCTATTTCCTGATTAAAAAACGAATTGATAAAGCGACGCTGAATAAATGCTTCGTGCTCTTAGGAATGGGTGCTTTGCAAGGTTTTTTTGGTTGGTTTATGGTAAAAAGCGGTTTGGTTGACAATCCCGACGTAAGTCATTTTCGTTTGGCTTTACACTTAACTTTTGCTTTCATCACCTTTGCATATACACTATGGGTTGCTTTAGATTTGATGTATCCTGAAAAGAAATTTGTGGTTGTTGAGTTGAAAAAATTGGCTCGAATTACTTTGATTTTTCTTTTAATCCAAATTATTTATGGTGGATTTGTTGCTGGTTTAAATGCCGGTTTGATACACAATCATTGGCCATTAATGAGCGACGGACAATTTTTCCATGAAAGTATTTCTTTAGAAAAAGATTCCTGGTTAACACGTTTTACCGAAGGCAAAAGCGGTGTTCAGTTTATACACAGGACTATGGCTTATGTTGTGGTTGGATTGATATTATTTTTATACTTCAAGAGCAAAAAATATACTTTAACAGTTCAACAACAAAACGGATTGAATGCTTTAGTACTAATTGTCTTTTTGCAATTTACTTTAGGCGTTTTCACGTTGCTTTACAGCGTTCCGCTTTGGTTGGGATTGATTCATCAGATTACTGCGTTTTTCCTGCTTACTGCTATGACATTTACCCTTCATCGATTGAGTAAGTAAAAAATCTTAATCCTTTATAGCCTGATTTTAAAAAAGTTAGCGTCAAACAACTAGCTTTTGTGAGAATTATTTAATGTTTTTATGACATTCACTTGACTTATTCTCATAAAAAATCGTCTTTTTCCGATTACATTTCATGTTTTTATAAGAAAAAAAGCATTATATAAAAAAAATGTTGATAAATAATGCAAAAATAACAATTTAAAACAATATTTTTTTCTAAGTTTGTAACAGTTGCAATTTTTATGCAATCGATTGCACAATGTTTTCAAGATGAAATAAAAACACATTCCATAATTTATTTTAAGAAAGTAAACCAAATACGAATTCATTATCTTTTACGCATATCGATTATGAAAAAAAAATTACTTTTATTGATATTACTAATGCTATTAGCAACAGCATTAACAAACGCTCAAAATAGAACTTGGGATTTTTCCGATACAGGTGTCTGGACATCAACAGCAGGTGTTAGCACTAATACTGCTAATTATTTAGGCACTGGCTTGAATATAATTTCATCTGGGTCTACTGTAGGTGCTATTGCTGCTTCTGCATATACTTATAGTGATGGTTTTACTTCTACAAGAGCTATGACGTTTGCGGGTATAACAGGACCATTACCGACAAACCGTGCCGTGTCTTTTTCAGTTACAGGAGCTTCTACTGTAAAAATATGGGTGCGAACAAGTTCAACTGGCCGTACAGCTTCTATTTCTGATGGCACTTCTGTTTTAGCGTCATACACCTCTGCTAGTCCATCTCCATATACGAATGTTCTAACGGCTACCTACACAGGCGGTGCAGGGACTATTTATGTGTATTGTAGTAATACTATGGAGATTGCTAAAATTCAAGTAATAGATAATTCAACACCTGGAGAAATAAATATTCAAGGAAACAGCACGAATATAGTTGACAACTCTGGAGCAGGAACAGCTTCAACAACAAATCATACTGATTTTGGCACAACCAATACTGGAACAGGCGTAACCCGCACTTATACCATACAAAATACAGGTACTGGCACTTTAACAATAGGAGCGATAACTTTTGGAGATCCTACAAACTATACTGTTACAACTCTACCAGCTGCCTCGGTAGCTGGCGGAGGATCGACCACTTTTGTAGTTACTTTCAACCCTACAACTGGAGGGACAAAAGATTCAACTATATCTATCGTAACAAATGACACTGACGAAAATCCATATAATTTTTATATTACAGGAGTAGGAACAGCAGTGCCTGAAATTAACATTCAAGGAAACGGTGCTAACATTGTTGATAATGCTGCAGGAACATCATTAGCCAATCATACTGATTTTGGTTCTACAGCCGTTCTTACGCCAGTAGTAAGAACATTCACTATATACAATATAGGAGGAGCTGATTTGACTATTGGTGCAATAACTTTAGGCGATGTTACCAATTACACATACACATCTCCAAGTTCCCCTATAACTAGTGGTGGTAGTGCTACATTTACCGTAACCTATTCGCCAGCTGCTGCTGGAACTCATCCTACAACTATTTCTATTGTGACCAATGATGGGGATGAAAATCCGTATAATTTTGCCCTTACAGGAACGGGATCAACAGGTCCTGCAGAAATTAATATTCAAGGAGGTTCAACTCCAACTTCAATCCCAAACGGTAATAGTGCTACTTCTACTACTGATTATACTGATTTTGGACCTGTAACCAGTGGCGTTTCATATACGAGAACATTCACTATACAAAATACTGGTGGGGCGACATTAAATATTACTGGAGCCATTACTTTTAGCGGAACCAACTCAGCCAATTTTTCAGCTTCTGTTCCTACTTCAACTGCAATAGCTGCTGGAGCAAGTGCCACTTTTGTCGTAACAGTCACTCCTTCGTCAACTGGTTTAAGAACAGTAATCATATCAATACCAAATGATGACAGTAATGAAAATCCGTACACCTTTACCCTTACAGCATTATCTGGTAACGCAGATATAAATGTTGTCGGAGTCAATGGATCAAGTATTTCAGATGGAGACACCGGCACAAGTTTAACTAAAGGAACTGATTTTGGTTCAACAGGTGTCAGTTCAGGAACTGTTGTAAAAACTTTTACCATTGAAAACACGGGCAGTGGTGGTCTGATAACAATTGGAGCCATTTCATTTTCAGGAACTAATGCTGCTGATTTCACCCTTACGGCTGCTCCAGCTTCTTCATTAGGAGGAAGTAGTTCTACAACCTTTTCAGTAACATTCAATCCAAGTGCTGTAGGAATAAGAACTGCCGCTATATCCATTGTGAATAATGATCCAAATGAAAATCCATATAATTTTGCTCTACAAGGAACAGGAACCGAACAAGAAATAAATGTTTTAGGAAATGCTACAACAATTGCCGATGGAGACACTACCCCTGCCCTTACTGATAATACTGATTTTGATCAAGTAAATTATACTTCAGGAACAAAAACAATAACCTATACTATTCAAAATACTGGAGGAGATACTCTAACAATTGGTGCCTTTACGTTATCAGGAACCCATGCTGCAGATTTCACATTAGACACTACATCAACAAGTGCTTCAGTAGCAGCTGGAGGAAGTACTACTTTTACAGTGATCTTTGACCCTAGTGCTCTGGGAGTAAGAACCGCTGCAATATCTTTCGTAAATAATGATGCTAACGAAAACCCTTATAATTTTAACATTCAAGGAACAGGTGCGGAGCAAGAGATAAATGTTGTAGCCAATTCGACAACAATTGTTGATGGAGATACAACCCCAACAACAACTGATTATACTGATTTTGGATCACAAGATTACACCATAGGATCAATAATTAAAACCTATACTATTCAAAATACAGGAGTTGGTTCTTTAACAATTGGAACCATTACATTATCTGGAACTGGTGCAGCCGAATTTTCAGTCAATACTACATCAACAAGTGCTTCAGTAGCAGCAGGAGCAAGTACAACTTTTACAATAACATTTGACCCAAGCAGTATAGGGACAAAAGTAGCGTCAATTACTATTGTAAATAATGACGCTAACGAAAATCCTTATAATTTTGACATACAAGGTGTAGGAAGCCAAACCTTCTATGACAGTGATGGTGATGGCATCAATGACAATATTGACACAGATGATGACAATGATGGAATAACAGATACTACGGAAGAAACAAATTGTAATCTGGCCAATGGAACCAAGGCCAATTATAAATTCTTGAATGAAGACTTTGGAGCAGGAGCAAGCAGAGTAACTATTAATACTACCTATACAGCAGAAACCACTTATTGCTATGAAGCCGGTACTGGTAGTGGAGCAACTTGTTCAAGTACAACCAGTACTAATTTAGATGACGGAGAATATACAGTAGGACCAAGTGCACAAATTGCAACATGGGCAGCAGGACAATGGTATACTGGAGAAGACCATACAACAGGAGATACAAATGGTAGAATGGCAATGTTTAATGCTGCAGCAACTGCAGGTACATTCTACACAGCCACAATCACAGGTGCTTTACCTGGTGTACCCATTACTTACAGCTTTTGGGTTATAAATTTAGACCGTGCCGATGCAAGTGGCATTGGTTCTAGAACAAGACCTAATATTAAAGTAGAATTTAGAGACATGAGTGATGTTGTATTGCAAACCATAAATACTGGTGATATTGCGCCATCTGCTACTACACCTTCCTCTACCGACTGGAAGCAATTTACTGCTTCTTTAAACTTAAGTGTAAATTCATTCAAAGTGGTATTTATCAACAATGCTCCTGGTGGTTCTGGAAACGACTTAGCTATTGACGACATCTTAATTACACAATCTCTATGTGATTATGACAATGATGGAGTTGCCGATATATTTGATTTAGACAGTGATAATGATGGTGTTTCTGATGTAGTTGAAGCAGGATTAGGAAGCTTAAGCAACGGCAGAGGAAAAATTGATGCAACATGGACAGATGCTGATGCAGATGGCCTTCATAATAGTGCCGAAGCTTCAGCTGCACTAGCAGCAATAGATTCTGATGGAGATGGTGTACCTAATTATTTAGATTTAGACAGTGATAATGACAGTGTCTTTGATGTAGATGAAGGACCAGACAATACGGGAGTATCAACTTTCACCAATGGAGATGGTGACATCACTGGCAATGGTCTAGGAGATGGATCAGACACCGAAACTTTCAGATCCAAAGACACTGATGGTAATGGAACTGCAGAGCTTATTGGAGATGGTATTTTAGATTTATTTGACAAGAGTTTAGGTGCCGGAAATTCTTTTAGCGACCAATACGGAAATCTAAATCAAGCAATTACAAAAGACACAGATGGAGATGGAACTCCCGATTATTTAGATATCACATCAAGTGGTGCAGGAATCTACGATATTGCCAACAACAAATTAATATATGCCCCAAAAGTTATAGATGCAAATAATGATGGTATTCTTGATGGTTCTACAGACATAGACAAAGATGGTATTTTGGATTCATTTGATAATGACACAACTGCTAAAGGCTCACCAAGAAATTTAAACAAAAGCCTATTCCTGGATTTTGATGGTCGAAATGATTACGCTCAAGACGTAGCCGTTTTAGCAGGTTCTGCAGGATCTCTAATGGCTTGGATTGACCTAAATAGTGCTTTCTCTAGTACAGGTTTTATAGTTGGACAAGACAGTTTCAATTTGAAAGTGAATAGCAGTAGAATTGTACAAGTAACCTGTAATGGTACTACAATAAGTTCTCCAACTGCTTTAGATATGTCAAGATGGTATCATGTTGCAGCAACTTATAGTGCAAACAATTTAAATTTGTATGTTAACGGAGTTAAAGTTGCAACTTCAACAACACCAACAGGTGCTATTGTTGATGCCTCATTATTAACAATAGGCAGAAGTCCAAGTACTAGCACCAATTTCTTTAAAGGAAAAGTAGATGAAGTACGTGTATTTAATGTTAGACTAACAGACGATCAAGTACAGCGAATGGTATACCAAGAATTAGGTACCAATACAAATTTAACAGGAGCTTATATTACAGGAAAAGAAATAGCCCAAGACCTAACAACCTCAACTTCAGGAGCATTAACGTTTACTAATCTGTTGCGTTATTATAGAATGGATGCGTATAAAGATGATATTTTAGATAATTTAACCACATCTTCTGTTATTGATGTTACAGGAACTAAACTATACAATCACAAAAACATATACTTACAACAAGCACCAATGCCTTTTGTAACAATTGCTGATGGAGATTTAGCCACAGCAGTTACCGATGCCACCAAAGACATTCAAGGCACTGATGTAAATAATTACAGTACTATTGTAAACGTAAAACACCTTAACACAACCACTGTTTCTAGAACAGATCTAGGTTTAATAGTGGATTCTGGCAAAAGTCTGACTGTAAATGGTGACCAAGCACTAAACAATACTTGGTGGTTGTCATTAAACGGGAAAATAGATTTGGAAGGAAAATCACAATTAGTACAAAATAGCACAAGTGATTTAGATGTTACAAGTGCAGGATATATAGAAAGAGACCAACAAGGACAATCAAATCTATACAATTACAATTATTGGAGTTCTCCTGTTAGTACTATCAACACAACATCCAACAACAATGGCTATACAGTTGGAGGGGTTATGAAAGACGGTACTACATCAACCCCACAAAACATTACTTGGGTTAGTGGTTATAATGGATCACCAACGACGCCTATCACCCTAAGCAGCTATTGGATATTTAAATTCCAAAACTCAACAAATAACTATGCCAACTGGTCGCAGGTTGGACCTAACGGAACATTATTGCCAGGACAAGGATATACTCTCAAAGGATGTGGTTCAGCAGCGGCTAATCAAAATTATACTTTTTTTGGTAAGCCAAATAATGGGACTATTACTTCGACAGTTGGTCCCAATAATCTAAACCTTTGTGGAAATCCTTACACATCTGCTATTGATGCCGATAAGTTTATTGATGACAATGCTTCGAGTATAACTGGAACATTATACCTGTGGGAGCATTATAACACAAATACTTCGCATATGACTATTCAATATCAGGGCGGTTATGCCACCTATACAAAAACGGGCGGAACACCACCGGTTGCTCCGGCAGGGATAAGTGGAGCGGGTTCAAGTAGTAAAATTCCAAAAAGATTCATTCCGGTTGGGCAGGGATTCTTTGTAACAGGTTCGGCCAGTGGTGGAACAATTACATTTAACAATGGTCAAAGGTTATTTATCAAAGAAGACGCAGTCAATTCTTATACTATGTTCAGAATGGATAGAGCAGGAAGGGATGTTGTTGCTGATCCGATGCATAATAATAGACCTGACCCTATTGAGCAGGAACAATTTACAAAAATAAGATTAGGATATACTTCAAAGGACAATTATCACAGACAAATCCTGTTAGGTTTTATGAACGAACATGCCACTTCAGGATATGATGCGGGTTATGATGGTTTAAGCATTGAGACGCTTACTAATGATATGTATTTCATTAACGGAACTGATAAATTGAATATTAACGGTGATGGTTATTTCAATCCGAACAACATTTATCCTTTGGGTGTTAAAAACGCCACTGCGGGAACTATTACTATTGGACTCGATTCACTGGAAAATTTTAATGACCGTCAGGAGATATACATTTATGACAGTGAAGACGACACCTACAACAGTATTAAATCAGAAAATTTTAAAGTTAGTTTGCCGGTTGGAACCTTTGAAAACAGATTTTCATTGCGATTTATGCAGAGCCCAACGTCACTTAGTACACTAAAGGATGATACAGTAAACTATGGAATTGTGCTAACCCATTCGCAGGCGGACAATATGATAAACATCAAAAATGAGTTGGAGGATACCACTGTGAAATCGGTTGCCCTGTTCAATATGGTAGGGCAAAATATAATGAATTGGACAGCGGACAAAGAAAACCAAAATAGTATTCAACTATCGGCTTCGGGGCTTAGTAAGGGAACTTATGTTGTAAAAGTAAGTACAGATAAAGGAATCATCGCTAAAAAAATACTGATTAAATAAACGGTTGCTTTAGATAGGTTAGCAAGGTTAACAAAAAAAGTCCCGATTAAATCGGGACTTTTTTATACTTTCTTGTTTGTTTTTATCGAACAGCCAATGGCTTTTGTCGTTGCCGGAGATGGATCATTTCCACTTTCCAATGCTGCGATAGCATTTTCAAGATATTTCTCTTTTACTGCTGAAGCATCATCCGAATTATCATCAATCGCTCCGATGTATTTAACCACTAAATTTTTATCGAGTAAAAAGGCATGTGGTGTTTTCGTTGCGCCATATTGCGGATAAATCTTTTGCCCTTCATCAACCAAATACGGAAAAACAAATCCTTTGTCTTTGGCTTTCGCCTGCATCAAATTATAAGCATCTTTCGGTTGCACATCGGGATCATTCGGATTTATGGCTAAGAGCACATAGCCTTTGGATTTGTATTTTTTGGCCAAAGCATTAACACGGTCGTCATATTTAATCGCAAACGGACATGTATTGCACGTAAACACTACTATAAAACCTTTAGCGTCTTTGTAATCGGACATACTATAGGTTTTTCCGTCAACTGATTTTAGTTTGAAATCAGTGGCTTTATCTCCGGGTTGATACCCTTCAGAAACCATACTCTCTCCTATTAGAAAGGAAGAAACAAATGCAAAAACTAATGGAATAGCTCTCATAATAAATTATTTTTTTTGATTAATAAATGTGTTGACATAGTCGTTAAGTTCGTTGAAATTATCAAATTCTCTTTCGGCAAACAGCTTTTGATTTCCGCTGAAAATGAATGTTGCCGGAATAGAACCTGACCAATCCTGGTCTATTTTTGGGAGCCAGCTGTTGTAATCTTTATCATTTAGAGAAACAACCTGAGCGGTTATTTTTCTTCTTTTGACAAACGGAATAAGTTTCTTTTCTATATCTTTTTTGCTATCAAGACTGGCGAGAATTACTATTACGTTTTTATTTTGCTGATGCAGTTTTTCAAAATACGGTAACTCTTTGATGCAGGGCGCGCACCAGGTTGCCCAAAAATTAATCACATATATCTTATCATCATTTTTGATAATGGCTTTTTCAAAATTGGCAAACCTATCATATACCGCAAGTTCCTGCGCTATCGATGTTTGAACAATGGTCAAGAAAAAGGATATAAGTAAAAGTTGTTTCATTGAAAAAGTTAAGCCTGACGAATTTACTAACTTAGCGTCAAGGTTGGAAACTACTTAACAAAATTTTACCATACCGTTTGAGTTTAAGAAACTATTTCTGTACTATTTTTTGTTATTTTTACTATTATAAATGGACATGTGTTTATTTATGAGTTAGCGGTCATTGTAGGACAACCCACAAACAGACAGTAAAAAATAAATATGAAAAAAGTAATTGCAGCATTCAATATGACACTTGACGGTGTTTGCGACCATACGACAGGAATTGCAGACGAAGAACTGCATCAACATTATTCTGACCTAGTAGATAATGCAGGAGTAATTCTGTATGGACGAACAACCTACCAACTCATGCAATTTTGGCAAACACTATTGCAAAATCCTTCAGGTAAAAAATCAATGGACGACTTTGCAATTTCAATAGACAAAATTCAAAAACTTATTTTTTCCAACACACTAAAAGACACTGGCTGGAAAAGTGCAGAACTTGTAAAAAGACCTCTTGAAGAAGAAGTCATGGAGCTCAAACAACAAGCAGATAAGGACATACTTGTTGGAAGTAGGAGCTTGATTATTCAACTTTTAAACAGCAATCTTGTTGACGAATTACAAATTTGTATTCACCCTATCATTGAAGGGAAAGGGCTATTCCTTTTTGACCAAATCACGGACAAAATTATGTTGAAACTCATTAAGACAAAATCACTAAGCTCAGGTGCAACAGTATTTTATTATGAGCCGATACGAGAGTAAACAATTAACCCAACCATTCCTTAAAATCATTCACCCGTTCGCGTGCTACAATAACCTCATCGTCTTTATAAGTGGGAAGAATGACTTTTAATCTTGAGTTGCTGTAAATCTGGATTTCTTTTATTCCTTTCATCGGGATGATGAATTTGCGGGAAACACGGTAGAAATCCTTTGGGTCAAGTTCGGTTTCGAGTTGTTCCAAAGTGTTGTCTAGAAGATAATCACGGTTGTCAAAAGTGTGTAGGTAGGTTCCTTTGTTTTCGCTATAGAAACATTCTACTTCTTCAATGTTAATCATCTTTAACTGCTGTCCCATTTTGATAGTGAAACGTTTTTTGTAGTTTCTGTCCATTGGGTTTACCAGCATTTTCTTTATCATTTCAAAGTCGAGCGACAAATTGGGCGCACTGATATTTCGCGCTTTGAATTTGTTGACAGCGGTTTCTAAATCGTCTTCGTCAATTGGCTTAAGCAAATAATCAATGCTATTCAGTTTGAAAGCACGCAGCGCATATTCGTCATAAGCCGTCGTGAAAATCACTGCACTTTTGATATCAATGGTTTCAAAGATTTCGAACGACAAACCATCGGATAATTGTATGTCAAGGAAAATCAAATCGGGATGCGGATTCGAATTAAACCAATGAATGGATTCTTCCACAGAATGCAGCATTTGATTTACCTGCAAACCTAATTTCTCCACTTTACGCTGTAGTAAACGTGCTGCGGGTTTTTCGTCTTCGATGATGATGATGTTCATATTTTTTGAGGTTCTGAGGTTCTGAGGTTCTGAGGCTCTAAGGTACTGAGGTTTTTTTTACTTAGAACCTTAGCTATTTAGTGCCATAGCACCTTTCTACTCCCACTTATTTTGTCTTTCCTTTTCCATTAGTTCCTTAATCTTTCTTTCTTCCCAGTCTTTACCCATGAGTATGGTTGGCAGAAAAACGGAAAGTGCGTGCGCCAGTACACCGATTCCCCAAAATAAAGGAGTAACAAACATTTCCCATCTCCAGCCTTCACTTGAATTTTTATAATTCACAATAAGCAACATCACATTGATTACAACATATACCACCAAATGCGAGTAAAATCCTTTGATTCTTTTGACACGCTTTAATGCCTGCTGGTATTTTATTTCGTCCGGACTTAGGTTATAATTATTCATATTTATTTTGTTTTTCCTGATCCATAAACTCTTTTATTTTTCTTTCTTCCCAGTCTTTGCCCATTAGCAATGTTGGCATGAAGACTGACATTCCGTGTGCGAGTAATCCGATTCCCCAAAAAAATGCTGTGGATAAATTTCTCAATTCAAAATTCCAGGTACCATTGCCTGTAAAATTAATTTTTGAAAAGATGATTACAATATTAATTACTACATAAACTACAGCATGTGTATAAAATCCTTTTATCCTTTTGACACGTTTTAATGCCTGCTGGTATTTTATTTCGTCCGGACTTAGGCTATAATTATTCATATTTGTTTTGTTTTTCCTGATCCATAAATTCTTTTATTTTTCTTTGTTCCCACTCTTTTCCCAGGAATGGCGTGTAGTTAAACGCTTTTAGTCCGTGAAATAACAGTCCTATTCCCCAACCTAACATTGGCCAAAAGAACCACAAATATTGTGGTGAATATCTTAAGTTGATGAACATAAGAAAGAGCATCACTAATACATAAGAAAGTAAATGTCCGTAAAAACCTTTGATTTCTTCAACCTGCTTTTGAGCACGTTGGTATCTTTCGAATTCTTGATTAAATTGTTCCATATTTTTTTTGAGGTTTTGAGGTTCTGAGGCTCTGAGACTCTGATGTTTTTTTACTTAGAACCTTAGCCACTCAGTGCCTTAGCACCTTTTTTATTCATATTTAGTTTGTTTGTCTTTGTTTAAAATTTCCCGAATTTTCTTTTCTTCCCAGGATTTTCCGTAGCCGAAAGTTTCGAATGCATGGAACGTTACTCCCATTCCCCATCCAAACATTGGAAACCAAAACCATTGAAATCCTCCTGTTTTTAGGTTTATAAATACCAGTACCGGAATCACACAGCAATATGAAATCAAATTGCCATAAAATCCTTTGAGTTTTTCTACGCGATCTTTGGCCCGCATAAAAGCCATGTTTTCGTTGTATATATTTTGTGTTTCCATAAAAGCAATCTGTTTTGTTAATATTGGAATTTTTACTTTAAAAAAATCAGGGCTTTCCTCAATCAGCATTTTACGTTCCGAAATCAGTCCGTAACGGTTGACGATGTTTTGCAAGCCAACGCCTCTTCTATCCTGCAGCACTTCTTTCTTTTGAAGATTGTTCTCAACGATGAGATAATTATTTTCGATATAAATTTTAATATGCAATGGTTTTTGTTCACTAACCACATTGTGCTTAATCGTATTTTCTAATAAAAGTTGTAACGAAAGCGGTACAACTTTGGCTTCCGGATTGTCAAAACCTTCAGGCAATTCATAAGTGATACTATTTTCAAAACGCATTTTTAAAAGATTCATATACGTTTTGGCGAAAGCCAATTCCTCTGAAACCGAAACCAGTTCTTTGTCTTTCTGCTCTAAAACATAGCGATAGATTTTAGATAAGGAAGTAGTGAACTTTTGTGCATTATCCGGGTTTTCTTCTATCAACGAACTCAACACATTCAAACTATTGAACAGGAAATGCGGATCGATTTGGTTTTTTAAACTTTCAAATTGCGCCGAAGCTGTTCCGGCGATAATCTTTTGTTCTTTAACTTTGCTTTCAGCGTATGCTTTATAAAAATAAAATGCGTGGAAAGCCAAAGTAACGATGAAAGTCAAAATGATGGCTACAAGATAATTGGACAACTGTTCCTTACTTAAGAATGCGCTGAATGAAATTCCTTCGACTAGTACATCTTCAAAAATTCGCAGTAAAAAAATAACCAAAATCGAAATCAGAAAAGAAGCTAAGAATCCAATTAATATCCTTTTGGGCGTAAACCGATTGGCTTTAAAAACTTTGTCTAAATAGATGAAAATTGCAGCATTAGCAAAATATAACGAAAGTCCGTATAGCATAGTGTAACCAAAATACACCAAGAATCCATAGTCAAACCGAATCGTATTTCCTGTAATAAGCCTTATCAATAACAGTACAAAAAAAATGACTATTGATAGAATAATTGCTCTTGGAATTTCTTTTACTAATTGCTTCATTTCTGAAATTTTAAAAAAATTTTATTTATTCTTTTCTGACCTGTACATCGCAGAAGCTAAAAATCCAACGCCTATTCCGATTAGCGTTCCAACTCCCGTTTTATGCATTAGCATTCCTACTGCAATTCCGATAAACATACATCCTACGAATATAGCTCCTGCGATTTTGTTAGTGTCTTTTTGTTGATTTTCCATGGTTATATTATTTAAAAGTTTAGGTTTATTTACAACTTATCAATGCTTGTTGTGCTCTGTCTGCACCCCAATTTGGATGAAAAGGCGTTTCAGGTTTAAAGTTAGCAAAAAGTTCAATTGATTTAGCGATTGCCTCACACATTGGCTTGGTATCCGTTTTCCAATATTTGGCTCCACCAATTTCAAACTCGGCTTTTGAGAACACCGCTCTAGGGTTTTTTGGGTCAATTGCTAATGCTTTGTCGTATTGTTCCATTGCCAACCCACCATACTTCTGTCCGTTTGTCATTGGATCCTGAATCAGTATCGCAGTGTAAAGCATTGCCTGAACTACCATAATTTCGGGATTGTTCGGACTAATAACTGTTGCGTTGTCAATAGCATCTTGTGCTTTGGTTAAAAGTGCCGGAATTTTTGTTTTGTCTTTGGCCTGAAAAACATCGATAGTGCAGATGAAACCTATGTAGTAATTTGGCAACCAATTTGTTTTTTCTACGGATGCGATGCGTTCAAAAGTGGCAACCGCTTCAGTGTCATTTCCTGCTCCCCAAAGTTGCATTGCTTTTCCCATTCCTTGCTCATACTGAGTTTGTGCTGATAATAGCGAACAGATAAAAATTGCGATTGATGTAAAAATTGTTTTCATGATTTTGCTGTTTAGATTTATGATGATTAAAACTCTTTTAATTTATGGTTCAAAAGTATATTGGTTTTGGTCACTTAAAAATTTATAGTTACCGAACTGTCATTTTTGATGGATGAACTGTTGATTTAGGGATTAGGGATAAGTAATAAGAGATAAGTCTTTCTAATCCCTTTTCCCTAGTCCCTTATCCTTTAAAGATTTTTAAGTTGATTATCTTTCTTATTATCACTAATCGTCCAAAAGAAACCTACGAAGAAAAATCTATCGGCAGTTGGTGTTACTGCTTTTCTGTCATAAATCCCATTTCCGTTTACCGTATCAGCATAGTTGTAACCAAAGATGTTTTGTGTTCCTAAAATATTCGAAACCGAGAAATACAATATCTTTTGTTGCGATAATAAGTAAGCCCAACTGAAACTTAAACTGTTATACGATTTTGTTTTTCCATTCATAAAAGCAGTTTCATTCGGATTATTATATGGTCTTCCTGAACTAAACTGATGCGTAAAACCTAATTGCGATTTCAAATCATTAATCCAATATTTAGTGACCAATGACAAACTGTGTGTTGAAACAAAACTTGGCGTTACTTCGGCAGTATAATTTTTATAATCTCTTTTGGTATCGATATAAGAATAGGATATCCAGTATTCAACATGTTTTATGCTATTACCATCTCTCCAAAAAACATCCAATCCTTTGGCATAACCTTCTCCGTTATTTGAAAATTGGGAATCGAATTGCACGTTTTCAGTATCGTATTTTATCAAATCGTTGTACTGTTTGAAATAGACTTCGGTGCGAAGCGTTCGGCTTGCTTTTGCATATTGATAGTTCAAAATATAATGTGCGGCTTTCTCTGTTTTGAAATCACCTGAATATTTCAGATACTCTTGTCGTGGCGTTTGTTCAAAATTTCCGTAGGCAAAAGCAAACTGACTGTTTTTTGAAACTTTATACGCCAAAGATGCTCTTGGTGAAATGCTGTTTTCATCTATATAATCATTGGTCGAAGCTCTTACCCCAACTTTTGCTGCAAACTTTTTAGAGAAGAAAATATCCGCTTCCGTAAAAGCAGCCGCTATATTAGAATCATAACCGCTTTTGAAAGTCGTATTATAATCCTCGTCAAACTTGGTGATAAAATAATCGGTTCCGAAATTCAACTTTACTTTGTCTGAAAGTTTTTTAGTGAATTTTAATTTCAGATGTGAAGCGTGTTCCGCGTTGTTTACATCATTGGCATCAATGCCAATTTTATTCTGGCCATAACCATAACTTAATCCTGTAAAAATTTGCCAGTTCCCACCAAAATTCCCTTTATAGGAACTATTGAAGTAAAAATTATTGTTTCTCAAATTGACTCTCACTTTCTCCGGCTGATTGATATCTTCCTGATTTAAATCGAAACGGGAAGCGTCAAAAGCAGCATACGCTTTGAATATTCCATTATTGAAATTATAACGATACACGGTTTCACCTGACAGCGATTGAAAAGGTTTGTTCCAATCAACATCCTGCGGAATAGCTACTTGATATGGCGCTAAATCTATATAAGCCGTATTCACACTCAACGAACTTTTTTTCCATTTTTGTGTATTGCCTAATCCCAAACCAACAGTCATAAGCGAAATTTCCGTTTTATTTTGATCAGCTTCATCTTGTGTATTCAATAACAAAACACTAGATAATGCTTCTCCATATTCAGCCGAATAACCACCAGTAGAAAATGAAATTCCGCTAAACAAAAACGGAGAAAATCGCCCGCGTGTTGGCAAATTATTGGTCGTCGCACCATAAGGCTGAGCTACCCGAATTCCGTCAACGAAAGTTTGTGTTTCATCAGCTTCGCCACCACGAACAAACAATCGGCCATCTTCGCCAACGTTTTGTGTCCCAGGCAAAGTCTGCAAAGCTGCAATAATATCTCCTGCGGAACCGGCAGTGGTTACTATATCCAAAGGTTTCAAAACCGAAACCCTGCTTTTTTCTCCGGCGCTAAACGTTCCGGCAGTTATTACAACGGCATCAAGCGTATTGACACTTTCTTTAAGTTTAACCGTTTGGTTCTGGAATTTTTCAACTTCTATCGGAACTTTAATAGTTTCATACGACAAAAAACTAACCACCAAAAGTTGATTTCCAACTGCTGTGGTTTTAAAATTAAAATTCCCTTTGTCGTCTGTCGAAGCTCCATCATAAGTACCATCTATAAAAACATTAGCACCAACAACCGGCTTGTTTTTTTCATCGACTACAGTTCCCGAAATGGTTTGTTGTGCGTTGCTGATAAAAGCAATTAGTAGAAATGTTAGAGTGCAAAGAGATTTCATGTGTTTTAATTTTGATGCAGCAAAGTTGTATCAAGGACTAAAACTATACAATATAAGTTTACCGAATTGTTATTTTTTGGGGATGAACTGCAAAAAAAAACCTGTTCGATTAGAACAGGATTTTTTCGTTTGAATTATTAATTATCTGACAGGATATTTATCTTTAAAAGAATACTACTCAGTAGTTTTCTTGTTGTTTCTCTAATTAACTGAAGCTAAATTAGTTGTTCGCCAATTCTAAATCTAACTTAATCGGTAAACTACCGCAAAACTCGATAGACATACAAAAAATCAAAATCTGATGCTTTTCGTCGATGTTTTTCAGGATGCAAAATCTTTTCAACAATTAGCAATTAGCAATTCGTAATTGATGAATTATAATTTATCTTTGCTCGCTTATAAAAATTACGATTATGATTTATAAATTCAGAGCTATTCTTGATGCAGAAGAAGATGTTTTCAGAGATATTGCCATTCAGGAAGAAGATACTTTAGAAGATTTACACAACGCCATCGTTAATGCTTTTGGTTTTGACGGATTAGAAGTGGCTTCGTTTTATACTTGTGATGACACCTGGAATCAGGAAGAAGAGATTCCGATGTTTGATACAGGTGATATTCCCGGCGAGCAAAAAACAATGAGCGATTACACCTTAAATCTGTTGCTTGGTGAAGACCAAACGAAAATTATCTACGTGTATGATTTTATCAATATGTGGACATTCTTAGTTGAACTTGCTGCCGTTGAAGAAGCTGAAGCCGGAGAAACCTATCCGAGTTTGTTGTTTTCTCATGGTGAATTGCCTGCCATTGCGCCTGAAAAAGAGTTCGAAGCGGAAAGTGAAGATTTCTATTCTGAATTTGAAGATGATTTAGATGATGATGATTTGGATGCTTTTGGTGGTGATGACAGTTTTGAAGATTACGGATTTGAAGAGAATTGGAATTAGCTGTTAAGGAGCTAAGGTTCTAAGTTGCTAAGGTACTAAGGTTTTAAATTTATAAGATTTTTATTATCTTTAATAAATTTAAAAACTATAAAAATGAGCAATTTTAGAAATCTTCAGATATGGCAAAAGTCCATGACATTAACAACAAACATTTACATTGCAACTAAAAATTTTCCAAAAGAAGAAATTTTTACATTAACATCACAAATAAGACGAAGCTCAATATCGATTCCAAGTAACATCGCCGAAGGTTTTGGAAGAGACAGCAACAAAGAATACCTAAGATTTCTGAACGTATCCATTGCTTCATTGTTTGAATTGCAAACACAATTAGAAATCGGGAAAAATATAGAATACTTAACAGAATTAGAATTTAATAAAATATACGAAGACACCAGAGAGTTAGAAAGAATGTTGGTTTCTTTTATCAAAAAAATTAAAGAAAGAGATTAAAACTTAGAACCTCAGAACCTTAGCAACTTAGAACCTTTAAACCAAAATGATCAACCTATTTAACACTCATATTGAGAGTTTATCAATACACCGAGTTGGAAACAAAAACAGAAATGAATCGGTATTTCTCTCGGAGCAGCCTTATAATTTAAATGACGAAATTGTTCCGTTACTAAAGGAATATTTCTTCAAATCCTTTCGCGAAAAAGAAGAGAACTATTTTCAGTTTGCCCACGAAGTTGATTTGGAATACAACGATATGTTCAACTTGGCAACGGAAATTTTCACAAACCCAAGTGAAATTCACGAAGTTTCAAAGAAGATTACGAACCATCTTTTTGAGCAATCAAATCACCCGCACATTAAGAACGGAGAAGTTTATGTGACCTATTTAACCAACTTAAGTATCGATAACAATGTTGTTGATGCTATTGGTGTTTTCAAAAGTGAAATCATGTCTGATTTTATGCAGTTTGAAGAAAAAGGAAAATCGCTTGAAATGATTTTGCAACAAGGCATCAATCTGAATAAACTAGACAAAGGCTGCCTGATTTTCAATTATAAAAAAGAAGAAGGCTACAAGATTTTAAGTGTCGACAGCAATCGTTATGACACACGCTATTGGTTGGAGCATTTTCTTTCTGTTGATGCGTTTCAGGATGAAAATTTCATTACCAAAAAGTATTTGAAATTCTGCCAGGGATTTGCTAAAGATGTTGTTTTTCCTGCCGAAGACAAAAAAGAAGAAGTAATGTTTATGAATCGTTCGGTGAATTATTTTGCCAAAAACGATCAATTTGAAGAAAGCAATTTCCTGAATGAGGTTTTGGATAATCCCGACTTAATCCCGGAATTCAAAAACTATAAAGTTGATAAAGGTGAGAAATATAGTATTGAAGATGTTACTTCGTTTCCAATTGCAAATAATGCGGTTTCTGATGCCCGAAGATCTATTAAAAACGTAATTAATCTGGACACCAATATCCAAATAAAACTCGACTTTATCAATCCTGAAAGTGCCGAGAAATTTGTAGAAAAAGGTTGGGATGAAGAAAAACAAATGTATTACTACTTAGTGTATTTCAATAAAGAGCAAAAGTCCTAAAGATTTACAATCGTATAAAATATAATCCTCAATTGTTAAAAGCAGTTGGGGATTTTTTAATGCTTATCAGATATAAATAAAACTGTTAATTATATAAATTAAGATTGGTAAAAGCTATTATATTTGTTCATTCCGAATACATGCTATGAAATTTAAGTATCTCTCCTTTTTTTTATTTTTATTATTTACCTGCCAAATTTCTCAGGCGCAGGAAAAAAACAGCGGCAACGATTCGGTTACAGTTTATAAAAACATCGAAAAACTTTCCAAAAAAAATAAACTCAATAAGTTTGTTTATCGTTTGTTATTCAAATCCAAAAGAAGTTCTGCTGCTGCTAAAAAAAACTCCCGAAAGAGGTTTTTTATCAAAAAGTCATTTGACAGAAGCGAAGGCAAAATCATCAGAGATATTAGGATTGAAACTTTAGACCCATTTGGTTATGCTGTTGATAATTACAAAGACCAACCCGAAAAAGGTTTTGAGAAATTCGGAAATGCTTTGCACATGAAAACCAAAAATTGGACGATTCGAAATTTATTACTTTTCAAAAAAAACGAACCTTTAGATTCTCTTGTAGCCAAAGAATCAGAGCGTTTAATCAGAAAGCAACGCTACGTTAGAAGCGTAATTATTAAACCTATTGAAATCCCGAATAGCAAAGATTCTGTTGATATTTCTGTACGCGTCTTAGATTCGTGGAGCTTGATTCCAACAGGCGCGGTTTCGAGTTCAAAAGGTAATTTTGATTTAACCGAGAGAAACTTTGTTGGTTTAGGTCATGAGATTGAAAATAACTTTTCACGAAGATTTGATGACGGGAAAAAAGCTTATGAAGCCCGCTATACCATAAACAACATCAAAAACACTTATATAAAAACGACCTTTGCTTACGAGAATGATTTGTATGATAACGTAACCCGAAGCGCCAGAATTGAAAGACAATTTTTCTCGCCATTGACAAGATTGGCAGGTGGTGCCTATTATGAAAATAGGTTTTATGTTGATTCGCTTCCTGATGCTACAGGTACTTTTGCGAATCAAACTTTCAAATTGCAAACACAACAGTATTGGTTTGGTCATTCATTCAAAATCTTTGGAGGAAAAAGTGAAGATTTCAGAACTACAAATCTTGTTACCACTTTTGGATATAAAAATGTAGCTTACTCTAAGAAACCAACACTACAATATGATCCATCAAAGTTTTTTGCTTCCGAAAAATTATATTTAGCTACCATTGGTCTCAACACACAAAAGTTTGCGGAAGAAAAATACTTATTCAATTTTGGCATAATTGAAGACGTCCCTTATGGTCAGGTTTATGCTATAACTGGAGGATTTCAGGATAAAAATAATAACCAGAGAGCCTATTTTAGCGGAAGATTTGCCTATGGTCATTATTTCAATTTTGGTTATTTGGGAACAAATATTGAATGGGGAAGTTTTAACAAAAATGGTCATAGCGAAGAAACAACGTTGCGAATTGAAGCCAATTATTTTACGAATTTACTTTCTCTTGGAAGTTGGAAAATAAGGCAATTTATTAAACCAACATTAGTACTTGGAAATCATAGAGCTTCAATTATAAAAGATCGTGTTACGATTTCTAATGAGAATGGAATTTCTGGTTTTGACAATCCTTTGCTTAACGGAACCAAAAAACTCTTCGCCTCTTTTCAGACACAAACATATCTTCCTGGCAATTGGCATGGTTTCCATTTCAGCCCTTTTTTTAACATGACTTTGGGATTGCTTGGTGATGATACCAACAGGTTTTTTAATGATAAAGTTTACTCTATTTTCAGTTTGGGTGCTTTAATAAATAATGATTATTTAGTTTTTAATAGTTTTCAAATTTCATTCTCTTTTTATCCTTCTATACCTTATCAGGGATCCAATCTTTTCAAAACTAACACTTTTAAAAACAATGATTTGTCCTTGCCGGATTTCCAAATTGGTGAACCAACAATAGTCCCTTATAATTAAGACAATGTGTGTTTTGCGTTAATAATTTGTAAGTATATTAATTCCAAACTGCCAAAATGATGTATTTCATCGATTAATTTTGGCATTTCGTCAATATCTTAGTACGTTTATTTCACCAAACCTAAACTCTAATTTCATGGAAACAAATTACACAACAGATGGAATGGTGAAAAAAAATTATCGCTGTTCCTTACTTGGACATCGCTTTGTTGAAACTAAAAAAGTAAACAACCATTTTAGTGAGTTTGAATGCAAAACTTGTAAAATGCAGGTAACAAACGATATGAGAGGTGAAAAAATTACATTGACATCAAAACTTAAAGACATCAATGAGACGCTTTTTTATCTGAATTTAAAGAAACAATTTCTGTCCAAATTCTACTTTCGAAAAGACTAGTAACAAAATAAGGTTTTTATCGTCCTATTCAAAACCTTAAAAAACTAGTCGTTGGAATCTACCATACTTTCTATCAAAAACCTTCACAAACGTTACGGTAAAATTCACGCCGTAAATAACGTTTCTCTCGAAATACATAAAGGCAATGTCTATGGAATTCTTGGACCAAATGGTTCCGGGAAATCTACAACTTTGGGTATTGTATTAAATGTTGTCAACAAAACTTCCGGTGATTACAGCTGGTTTGACGGAACTATGCAAACACATGAAGCACTAAAAAAAGTGGGAGCCATTATTGAGCGTCCGAATTTTTATCCTTACATGACAGCCAAAGAAAATCTGGAATTGGTTTGTAAAATAAAAAACATTGATTATTCCAAAGTAAATGAAAAGCTTGAAGTTGTTGGGCTGATTGATAGAAAAGACAGCAAGTTCAAAACCTTTTCTTTAGGAATGAAACAACGATTAGCTATTGCCTCTGCCCTTTTAAATGACCCTGAAATTTTAATTCTCGATGAACCAACTAATGGTTTAGACCCACAGGGAATCCATCAAATTCGCGATATTATTCGTTTGATTGCTTCACAAGGGACTACAATTTTATTGGCTTCTCATTTATTGGACGAAGTCGAAAAAGTGTGCAGTCATGTTTTGGTTTTGCGCTTTGGTAAAATTCTATATAGTGGTACTGTTGATGGCATGACTAATCAGGCTGGCTTTTTTGAATTGCAGGCTGATAATAATTCCATTCTCATAGAAACACTAAAAAATCATCCTGAAGTTGAAAAAATTTCGGAAGCAGAGGGAAAAGTTATTGTACATTTTAAAACCCAATTTGATGCTTCACTTTTGAATCGCTATTTGGCAGAAAAAGGAATTTATCTCAATCATTTGGTGTTTAAAAAAGTGAGTCTTGAAGAACAATTTCTTGAATTAACAAAAAACTAATATGAAAAGATTACTCGCCATAGAATTACAAAAAATCTGGAAAAACCGCGCCAGTAGGATATTGACGTTAACCTATTTTATATTATTGACTTGCTTATCCCTGATTGCTTCCATTAAATTTGACATAGGTCCAATACATATCCGATTGGCAGATCAGGGCATTTTTAATTTCCCTTTTATTTGGCATTTTAACACTTATGTGGCGGCATTGTTGAAAATATTTCTGGCTGTAGTTATTGTGTCAATGATGGCAAATGAATACAGTTATGGAACCTTAAAACAAAACCTTATTGATGGAATGAGCAAACAGGAGTTTGTGTTATCCAAATTTTTGACAGTTGTTTTATTTGCTTTTGTTTCTACCCTTTTTGTCTTTGTAATGTCATTGATTTTAGGGTATAGTTTTTCTTCTTTCAACGAATTAGGAATCGTATTTTCAGACTTGGAATATTTACTTGGATACTTTGTCAAACTGGTTGGATTCTTCTCATTTTGTTTATTTCTCGGAGTTTTAATAAAGCGTTCTGCTTTTGCAATAGGTTTTTTATTCGTCTGGTTTTTAGGTGAAAATATATCACATGCCATAATTAAATATAATTTTTATAATGGTGTCACTCCTAACCTCGATAAATTTTATAGCTACATGCCTCTTGAAGCAATGTCCAATTTAATTGTTGAACCAGGAAGTAGGTTAAGCGCTGTCAAAACAATTGGCGAACAAATCGGGGTGAACAATACAAAAGATTACAGCGTTCATTTTTCAACGGTTTTAGTTGTTTTGCTTTGGACAGCTTTATTCATTTTCTTATCCTATAAAATCATCAAGAAGAGAGATTTATAATTCAATCATCAATCAATTCTTAAAGAAAACATAAATAGACCAAGTTCTCTTTATGTTTTCTTATTTATTTGCTAATTTTAGCGAATGAAAATGAAGTCCTACTATTTACTTTTTGTTTTACTTTTTTCGTTAAATTGTTTTTCACAATTTAGTAAAACCCATTATATCCCAGCTCTTTCCTGTTCAGCAAATGTAACTCCTGATGAACAATTTTTATACATCTCAACACCAAACGTAAATCCGGTCAATTTCAGGATTATAGAAATTGGAGGTAATGTAATCACAGGAACTGTTTCCAGAAATGTTCCTTATGTATATAGTGTTGGTTTTGGTAGTGGTACTCAACTAAGTGTTGATACAAGTTTAGTAAGTTCCGTTTTAAACAATAAAGGATATATTGTTGAAGCTGATGATTTAGTCTATGTCTCAGCCAGACTTACTGACGTAAGCGGCAATCAAGCTGGAGAATTAGTATCAAAAGGTTTGGCTTCACTGGGACTTCGCTTCCGAATTGGAGCCTTTGAAAATAATTTAGTACCGGGTTATTCTGAAATCCATTATACTTTTGTTACTGTTTTAGCAACTGAGAATAACACAACTGTCAATTTTAGTGGCATTAGAACCGGAGTGCAATTAATTAATAGTGGAACAGGCAGCAACCCTTATAGCATCGTTTTAAACAGAGGCGAAAGTTATGTCATGGCGGTTCAAGGACCAAATGATGCCAATAGGAATGGATTAATTGGTTCTTTGGTATTAGCAGATAAGCCAATTGCAGTAAACTGCGGTTCTTTTGGTGGAACCAATGCCACAGGAAATCTTGATTTAGGTTTTGATCAAATAGTTCCTGCAGAACGATTGATTACAAATGATTATATTTTTATAAAAAGCACCGGAATTGACGCTGTAGAAAAAATCCTTTTGGTAGCTGATGAAGACACTCAGATAACATTAAACGGCTCTGCACCTGTTTATAATATCCTTGCCGGTGAATATTTGGCATTAACCGGAGCTGATTATACTGCCAATGGAAACTTATATGTTAGTTCAACCCATAAAATCTTTGCCTATCAAAGTGTTGGTGATGGTAGTGCTGTAGATCAAAGAAATCAGGAGCTGTTTTTTGTACCACCATTAAGTTGCCAAACTCCAAGGGTAATTGACAATATTCCATTTATTGATTTTGTTGGTACCCGTCAGTTTACAGGAAGAGTAACCTTAGTTACAACTACTGGTGCTACTCTCAATTTTATTATTAATGGTACAAACTATACTTTGGCAGGTTTAGCGGGAATTGGAGTAAATGTAGACGGACCTTTAACCGTAACCGGAAATGCAAATTATGAAACCTATGTACTGACTGGTTTAACGGGTAATGTTTCTGTATACTCAACCGGCGAATTGTATTTAGCTGCTTATGGTTCTGAACAAGCTGCAACCTTTGGCGGATATTATTCCGGTTTTACTTTCAAACCCGAAATATCCTTTAACGAAGTTGATGTAACGCAATTGGGTTGTATTCCAAACTCAGTTCTAAGTGTAAATTCACTTAGCCCTTTTGACGTATTTCAATGGTATTTTAATGGAAGTCTAATTCCAGGTGCTACGAATAATACGTACCAACCTTTGAATGCTCCGACAGGTCTTGGTCCTGGATATTATTATGTTTCAGCAACTATTGCCGGCTGCACCACTCCAAAAGACTCAGACAATATTCCCGTGAGTTCTTGCCCAAACGATAGTGATAATGATGCCGTAAATGATAATATTGACCTTGACAATGACAACGACGGAATTACAAATTGCACGGAATCATTTGGTGATCAAAATTTCAATCTGACCAATACGACTGCAGGAACAATTGCTGTAGGAGCAAGTTACAATAATCCTTATACCGGAGCAATTGCTTTTTCAGGAACAGCAACACCATCTGCAACTCCTATTGTTGGTGACGCTATTGGAAATTTTGTAACAGAAGCTGCACAAGGAAAAGAAAACACAGTAAGTTATACCGTTTCAAATTTCACCACGCCAATAAGTTTAGCGATAGAATATGCTACCGTCGCCAATGCTACCGATTTATTTACCTCTTCAACAGAAATCAGAATAACTTGTCCCGTAAATAAAACATTGACTGTTTTAAATCCAAACAATGAACTTTTGATTGACACTAATTATGATGGGATTTATGAAAGCGGCATCACTGAATATTCTTCTTTTGAAATCCGATTCCGATTGAATAGCAGCGTTTCATTAGCCGCCGGAACCGGGACTTTTTCCATCAGAGGAAATTTGATAAATTCGATTATCATAACCAACATCAATCTTTCAGACACAAGCACAAGCAGAGTTGCACTACGTTTAATTGCAACCTGCATTCCAAAAGATTCAGACGCTGATGGCGTTGCAGATCAAAACGATTTGGATAGCGATAATGATTCCATTGCCGATTTATACGAAGCTCAGGCACAAAGCAGTACAACACTTTCGCATGTTGATGTTAATGGAGACGGAATTGATGATGCTTTTGGTAACGGAATCGTTGCTACTGACACAGATGCTGATGGAGTTCTGAATTACTTAGATTTAGATTCAGACAATGACGGAATTCACGATTTAGATGAAGCCGGCTTCAATATGACTGATGCGGATAGCAATGGTACAATTGACGGCAGTAATTTTGGTACCAACGGATTATTCAATACATTGGAAACTGCTGCTGATAGTGGGATTATTAAACCTATTTATGTACTTGCCGACACTGATGCTGATGGAATTTACAATGCCATTGAATTAGATAGTGATAATGATTTATGTAATGACGTAATCGAAGCAGGTTATTTAGATAGCAATCTCGATGGATTATTGGGCGGAACAACGCCTCCAACAGTTAATCCCAACAACGGATTAGTAACAAGCGGAATCGGATATGGAAATCCAAATGCGGATTATACAACTGCTGCGCCAATAGTAATCAACACACAACCACAAAGTGCTTCAGCGTGTGAGCTAGGAAGTGTAACTTTTACTATCAGTACAAATACTGTCACTACTTATCAATGGCAAGTTTCAACTGATAGTGGAGCAACCTGGTCGCTGATTTTTAACAATGCTACTTATTCCGGTGCTGCTACAACTGCATTAACGGTTTCGAATGTAACGCCATCAATGGTTGGTTATCAGTATCGTGTGTATTTAATCAAAAATGGAAATGCTTGTGGATTATATTCATCGGCAGCTGTACTAACAACTTATCCGTTGCCAGTTATCACAACTCCAATCTCTTTAAAACAATGTGATGATGATACTGACGGAATTTCAACTTTCAATCTGACGCAAAAAAACGATGTCATTTCGGCCAATTATTTGATTGAAACCTTCACCTATTATACAACTCTTGCCGCCGCAAATACTGAAAACAGTGCGTTTTTAATTGCTAATCCTATTGCTTTCACTTCCGGAAATGCAAGTGTTTATGCCCGAGTTGAAAACAGCAACGGTTGTTATAGAGTAGCCCGAATTGATTTGATGGTGTCGGTAACCCAAATTCCGCCAAGCTATGTCATTCCAAATCAATATTTATGTGATGACTATTTGGATGCCGTTAATGATGACCGAGACGGAATCTCCGGACCATATAATTTCACCAGCATAACCAATAGTTTACTTGGGTTTCTGCCGGGACCAAGTACTAATTACAGTATAAAATATTATAAAAACGAAGCCGATTTCCTTGCCGAAACCGATGCTTTAGGGAATTCATTGGAAATAACGAATACTACAACTTATCGAAACATCGGTTACCCAAATACACAAACAATTTGGGTTCGTGTTGAAAGTACTTTAGACAATTCCTGTTATGGATTTAAAACATTCGATGTTGTTGTAGAAGCTTTGCCAACAGCTAATCCTATAAATGCTCTGAATCTTCTTCGTCATTGTGATGACAATCAGGATGGAATTTATGGTTTTGATACTTCGGCAATTCAAGCTGCTGTTTTGAATGGGCAAACCGGTGTAAACGTTAAGTATTTCAGAGCCAACGGTACCCAACTTACAACACCTTTACCAAATCCATTCTACGTAAACGGTTCGGAAATTATTACTATAAGAGTAGAAAACAACAACACACAAACTGGAGGACAACCTTGTTTTGATGATGAAACGCTGGAGTTCATTGTGGATGATTTGCCTGAAGCATTTGCCGTTTCTTCTAGTCTGACTTCAATATGTGATGAAGAAATTAATCCTGTTGACCAAAATGGATTGCACGATTTTGACACTTCAACATTTCAATCAACCATTCTTGGAAGCCAAACTGGGGTAAATGTTTATTATTTTGACGAAAACAATAATCCACTTCCAAGTCCGTTGCCAAATCCATTTACAACAGGAACTCAAAATGTTAGAGTCGTTGTTGAAAATCAGATCAATACAACATGTACGGCTCAGCTAACAATACCTTTTGTTGTTTATCCAACTCCGAAAATCGATTTAGAGGAAGACATTATCATCTGTTTGCCTGCAACACAAGCTTTGATTGATGCCGGAATTCTCGATGGTACGCCAACTTCAGATTATTCGTTTGTATGGTACACCAATAATGTAGCGAATGGTGCTACAGGTCCAACTTTTTTAGTAACGACACCCGGAACCTATAGTGTTGATGTTACCAATATTTATGGTTGCACCAAAACCAGAGTAATTACGGTTACCGGTTCCGAGATAGCCACCATTCAGTCTATTGATGTGGTCGATTTGGCTGAGATTAATACAATCACCGTTAACGTAACAGGTTTAGGTCAGTATGAATTTGCTATTGATGATGTCAACGGACCCTATCGCGACAGCAATTTCTTTGAAAATGTTCCTATGGGACTTCACGAAATTTATGTCCGTGATAAAAACGGCTGTGGTTCGGTTGGTCCGGTTACCGTTGCTGTACTAGGAATTCCACATTATTTCACACCAAACGGTGATGGTTATAACGACTATTGGAATGTAAAAGGTGTTAGTGCCCAATTTAATTATCGCTCAACAATTTACATCTTTGACCGTTTCGGAAAATTATTAAAACAAATTGGTACAACAGGTGCAGGTTGGGACGGAACATTCAACGGGCACCCAATGCCTGCGGATGATTATTGGTATAATATCAAATTTGAAGATGGACGAAGTGCCAAAGGGCATTTTACTTTAAAAAGATAGTGTAACTTTGCCTACCTATAAAACCCACAATGTTTTTTAAAAAATTTCATCTCTTACTTTTATTAATGTATGGTGTAGCTTCTGCTCAATACATTGCTACAGATGAAACCTATACTCCGCTTCAGCTAATAGAGAACGTCCTGATAAACTCGGGTTGTGCATCTGTTACCAATGTTTCGGTATCAGGTGGTAATTTTGCTACAGGCGAAAACAGCTGGGGATACTTTAATGCTAACGGTTCAACTTTTCCCTTTGCTGAAGGAGTAATTCTTAGTACCGGAAAAATTATCGATGCACAAGGTCCAAATACTTTTATATCTGATGATGGAGGTGGAATGGGTTGGACCGGTGACGCTGATTTGAATGCAGCCTTAAGCATTAGCAATTCATTAAACGCAACTGTTTTGGAATTCGATTTTATCCCTTTGGGAAATCAGATTAGTTTTGATTATATTTTTGCCTCAGAAGAATATCATGGAACTGCAACCTGCATCTATTCTGATGGGTTTGCTTTTTTACTAAAGGAAGTCGGAAGTCCAACCTATCAAAATCTGGCTTTAATTCCCAGTACAACCATTCCCGTTAAGGTAACAAGTGTGCATCCGGATATTCCGGGTGCGTGTTCTGCACAAAACGAACAGTATTTTGATGCTTTTAACCCAACCGAATATCCAACAAATTTCAATGGTCAAACCGTAGTCCTGACAGCACAATCAGCTGTGCTTTCCGGTCATCAATATCATATAAAGCTAGTCATTGCTGATGAAGGAAATTACAGATACGATTCGGCAATTTTCTTAAAAGGAAGCAGTTTTTCTTTTGGAGTAGATTTGGGATCGGACAGAACTTTTGCCAATAATAATCCAGTGTGTCCAAATGAAAGTTTGACTTTAAACGGAACAGCACCAGGTGCTTTGAGTTACCAATGGAATTTCAACACGAATCCAATTCCGGGACAAAATGCCGCGACATTGAATTTTAATCCACCCTATACGAGTGCCCAAAACGGAACCTATTCCCTTACTACAACTTATTCCCCAACCTGCACAACTGTGGCAGATATCGATTTGGATTTTGCACCACAACTTATAATTGATAAGGATACGTATACTTTTTGTGATGTAGATGCGCTACAGGACGGAATTTCTACTATTGATTTCTTAAGCTACCTCGTTCCGACATTATTTTCGAATCTGCCAGCGGGGTATCAGGTTCGTTTTTATAATAGTCCAACCAGTGCAACTCCTCTACTTGATTCATTTCGGAATACTACTGCATTTCAACAAATCATATACGCAAAAATAGAAAACAGCAATTGTTATCCCGCTTTTCCTGTTACTTTAAACATGCATATTTTTCCCGAAACTATCTCAGATGTAACTGTTGGTATTTGCAATAATGATCCCATAACGTTAACAGCTGATGGTGGTTTCTTTCATTATACGTGGGACACCATCGCAGGCGATGAAACACAATCCATTCAGGTTACTGCGCCAGGAACTTACAGGGTTAATATTGAAAATGCAGCTAATTGTACTAAAATAAAAACCTTTACTGTTATCGGTTCAGAAGTCGCCACTATTGATAACATTATCGTACATGATTTCAATGAAAATAATTCTGTTGAAATTATTGCATCTGGCACTGGAAGCTATGAATATTCTATTGATGGGATTAATTTTCAGAATAGCCCTGTCTTCAATAATTTAAGCGGTTTGGTTTATACTGCTTATGTTCGTGACAAAAACGGTTGTGGAACTGTGGAGCAGCAATTTTATCTGATACAGATACCAAACTATTTTACCCCAAATGGTGATGGTTTTAATGATTATTGGAATATAAAAGATATCAATCCTTTGTCCCATAATGCAGGTGCTGTAATTTATATTTATGACCGTTTCGGAAAATTATTAAAACAAATTAGTACAAATGGTTTGGGTTGGGATGGAAAATTTAATGAAAAAACAATGCCCGCTGATGATTATTGGTATAATATTCAATTAGAAGACGGCCGAAGCGCCAGAGGACATTTTACTTTAAAAAGATAATACAATTATGAAAGTAGTCGCGTTTTTTATATTTATTGGAATGGTTTCAACGGCTCAGGAAATAAAAGTTACCTCCGGAAAAATTGAACGTTTCCCAAATTTCAAATCACAATATGTAGATGCCCGGAATGTAGATGTCTGGCTTCCTGATGGCTATTCTCCCAACAAAAAATATGCTGTGCTTTATATGCATGATGGGCAAGCATTGTATGATGCATCCACAACCTGGAACAAGCAAGCTTGGGAAGTGGATGAAACTGCCGGAAAATTGAATTCGGAAGGCAAAGTCAAAAAATTTATCGTGGTTGGGATTTGGAACATATCCGAAAAAAGACACCCAGAATACTTTCCGCAGAAACCATATGAAAATTTAACGAAAACGCAAAAAGATACGATTACGGCTCAATTGCAAAAAGCCGGCAGAACAACAGCGGTTTTTAAACCTTACTCCGATTTGTATTTGAAATTTTTAGTGACGGAATTGAAACCTTTTATTGATCACAATTTTTCAACACTGACCGATAAAGACAATACTTTTATTGCGGGTTCGAGTATGGGCGGATTGATTTCGATGTATGCGATTTGTGAATATCCTGAAGTTTTTGGTGCTGCCGCTTGTATATCGACGCATTGGCCCGGCGTTTTTGCTTCTGAAAACAATCCGATTCCTGATGCTTTTTATGCTTATTTGAGAAAGAAACTTCCGAATCCTAAAACGAATCGGATTTACTTTGATTATGGCGACCAGACTTTAGATGCCATGTATCCGCCGTTACAACAAAAAGTCGATATCATTATGAATGAAAAAGGATTTACTTCAGAGAACTGGATTACTAAATTCTTTCCCGGAGAAAATCATTCGGAAGAAGCTTGGCAAAAACGATTGCATATTCCGCTGGAATTCCTGTTGAAGAAATAACCCTAGCCCGGATGGAAGCGGCATCCTGTCATTGCGAGAGAACCGCGGCAATCCCATTAAAGATTGCTTCGTACCTCGCAATGACAGATATAGCGGACAGCCGGATTAGCTTCCAATAAAAAACCCTCTCATTACTGAAAGGGTTTCTTTTTATTGTGAATACAAATTATATTTTATTACGTTTTCTATCGTTTTCTGTTAGATAGATTTTTCTCAAACGAATAGATTTTGGCGTAACCTCTACATATTCATCTTTTTGAATGTACTCCAACGCTTCTTCTAAAGAGAAAATGATTGGTGGAATAATTCTGGCTTTCTCATCATTACCTGATGAACGAACGTTAGATTGTTTCTTAGCCTTAGTCACGTTAATACTCATATCATCGCTACGAGAATTTTCTCCGATAACCTGACCTTCGTAGATTTCGTCGTTTGGATTAACGAAGAATTTACCACGATCCTGCAATTTATCGATTGAATAAGGAATTGCTTTTCCGTTTTCCATAGAGATTAATGAACCATTGTTACGTCCGGGAATTTCTCCTTTGTATGGTTCGTAACCGATGTAACGGTGCGCCATGATTGCTTCACCTGCAGTAGCCGTAAGCAATTGATTTCTTAAACCAATAATTCCACGAGATGGAATGTTGAATTTAATAATCATACGCTCGCCTTTTGCTTCCATAGAAAGCATTTCTCCTTTACGGATAGTAACGAATTCAACCGCTCTACCTGATAAATGCTCCGGTAAGTCGATAGTTAATTCTTCGATTGGCTCACATTTTTTACCATCAATTTCCTTGATGATAACTTGTGGTTGTCCAATCTGCAATTCGTAACCTTCTCTTCTCATTGTTTCAATAAGAACTGACAAGTGAAGAACTCCACGTCCAAAAACCATGAATTTATCAGCTGAATCTGTTTCACCTAATTTCATCGCAAGGTTTTTCTCTAGCTCTTTGGTCAAACGATCTCTGATGTGACGTGATGTCACAAATTTCCCTTCTTTACCAAAGAATGGCGAGTCATTAATTGTAAACAACATGCTCATTGTTGGCTCGTCGATTGCAATAGTCTGCAATGCTTCCGGATTTTCGAAGTCAGCGATAGTATCACCAATTTCAAAACCTTCGATTCCAACGATGGCACAGATATCTCCGGCAATTACGCTTTCTACTTTTTTACGTCCAAGACCTTCAAAAGTGTGCAATTCCTTGATTCTTGATTTTATAACTTTACCATCTCTTTTTACCAAAGAAATTGGCATTCCTTCTTTTAATTCGCCTCTTTCCAAACGACCAATCGCGATACGACCGGTGAATGAAGAGAAGTCTAAAGATGTGATTAACATTTGAGGTGTTCCTTCAGAAACTTTTGGAGCTGGCACATGTTCAACAACCATATCCAACAAAGGTTCAATGTTTGTTGTCATATTTCTGAAATCATCAGACATCCAGTTGTTTTTAGCCGAACCATAAACGGTTGGAAAATCCAACTGCCATTCTTCAGCACCTAATTCAAACATCAAATCGAAAACTTTTTCGTGCACTTCTTCCGGAGTACAGTTTTCTTTATCAACTTTATTGATTACCACACATGGTTTTAATCCTAAGTCGATAGCTTTTTGTAACACGAAACGCGTTTGAGGCATTGGACCTTCAAAAGCATCTACCAATAGACAAACTCCATCAGCCATGTTTAATACACGTTCTACTTCTCCACCAAAATCGGCGTGACCCGGAGTATCAATAATGTTGATTTTTGTTCCTTTATATACAACTGAAACGTTTTTAGAAGTAATTGTAATTCCTCTTTCACGCTCCAAATCATTATTGTCAAGAATTAAATCACCTGTGTTTTCGTTTTCACGAAATAACTGACAGTGATACATAATTTTGTCAACCAACGTAGTTTTACCGTGGTCAACGTGAGCAATAATAGCAATGTTTCTAATAGATTCCATCTGTGTTTTTTTGAAGGTGCAAAGGTACACTTTATTTTTAGATAAAAAACCAATAACCAATTAGTTTACTTTTTAATAAAAGCGGAAGTTGAGTTTATAAAAACATTAATAAGTTTTTGGTTAAATTTTAAAACTTATTTGAAATTCTATATATTTGGAGTAATGAAAAATAATTCAAATAAAATTACATTAATTTATGTCCTTATATTAATGTTTATGGCGATAATTGGCCATAAATTATTTGTCATTTATTTTCATGAATCGGCTGACGAATCACTACTTAAATACAGTTACACCAAAGATTTACTCTACATTGTTTGTTCCGGCTTAGTTTTAAAATTCATTTTGTATCAGAATGAAATGAGGAATAAATCAGTTTTTGAAAAACTACAACTTACGAATATTGAAATCAAAGAATCAAACGAGCGATATGACATTGTAGCCAAAGCGACAAGTGACACCATTTGGGATTGGAAAATGGAAGACGACAGTTTTATTTGGAATAAAGGAATTCAAGGTGTTTTTGGATACAAAAAAGAAGATATAGGTTCAACGTCGAAATGGTGGTTTGACCGGATTCACCCTGAAGACAGTTTAAAAATGTCGGTTAAACTCTATTCGTTTCTGGAACAAAAAACAGAGAAATGGCAGGATGAATACCGCTTTCAATGTGCTGATGGCAGTTATAAATATGTTTTTGACAGAGGATTTTTGGTTAAAGATGCCAGTGGAAAACCGGTCAGAATGATTGGAGCGATTCAGGATGTCACCAAACAAAAAGAAGAGGAACAACGACTTCGACTACTCGAAACGGTAATTACACAAACCAAAGATGCCGTCATGATTACGGATATTGACACTTCAAAAAGTGCCATTCCAAATATTATATTCGTCAACTCTGCTTTTACGGATATGACAGGTTATCCGGCTGAAGAAGTTATTGGAAAATCGCCTGAAATGTTCTTTGGAAGAAAATCAGATATTTTAGAATTTGACAAACTCAAAACAGCCATTCAGGAATATAAAGAATGTTTTATTGAAACGATAAGTTACAAAAAGAATGGTGAAGAATTTTGGGTTAACTTCTCGATGATTCCTGTAACGGATAAAGAAGGTGAACATTCGCACTGGATTTCAATTCAAAGAGATGTAACCGAAGAGAAAGAAAAGGAAAAAGAAAGAGAACAGCTTATTAGAGAACTGACACAAAATAATAAGGATTTAAAACAGTTCTCCTATATCACTTCGCACAATTTGAGAGCGCCTTTATCCAATTTAACCGGATTGCTGAATCTTATTGAAGACATCACGATTGAAGATCCTGAATTAAAAGAAATAATTACCGGGTTTTCAAAATCAACACATTTGTTAAATGAAACGATAAATGATTTAGTTAAGGTAATTATCATCAAAGACAATCCTTCAATACAAAAAGAAAAAGTTTTGATTAAGGATGTTTTCGAAAACGTCTTTAACCAATTGAGTTTCCTGATTAGTGTCAACAAACCTATTTTGAAAATTGATTTAGAAGATGTCACTATTTTAGATATAAACAAGTCGTATTTAGAAAGTATTTTTCTAAATTTACTAACGAATGCTATAAAGTATCGCGATCCGAGTAGACAATTAAGAGTTAACATTGGAACAAAAGTCGTAGACGATAACTTAGTTATAACATTCAAAGACAACGGAATAGGAATAGATTTAGAAAAGAACATGGATAAGATTTTTGGTCTATACCAACGATTCCACAATTATCCCGACAGTAAAGGATTAGGGCTGTATTTAGTTAAATCACAAGTAGAAAGTATGGGAGGAACAATTTCTGTCGCCAGTACTGTTGGAAAAGGAACTACTTTTACAATTGTTTTTAAGTATAATTAAGTAATTTATGTTAGATAAAATACTCTGTGTAGATGATGACCCAATTACGCTCATGCTTTGCAGAAAAGTGGTTGAGAGGGTTGAATTTGCCAAAGAAATAATTACGGCTAAAAATGGTGTAGAAGCAATTGATTACTTCGATGCGTTATTTGAAGAAAGAAAAGTCAACGATTCCATCGTGTACCCAAAGTTGGTGCTTTTAGATTTAAACATGCCCGTAATGGACGGCTGGGAGTTTTTGGAAACGTATATGCGTAAGCGTTATGATAATGTATTTACTTCAACCCGATTTATAGTTCTTTCATCTTCTATTGACCCTTATGACATCAATAGGTCTAAGACTTACCCTGTTATAGGCTTTTTATCAAAACCCATAACAAAAGAGATGTTAGAAAATTTAAAAACTCAATTTCCATAAATAAAAAAGTCCCGAATAAATCGGGACTTTTTTTTCGTATAAAGTAGTTTCAATTATAGTTTTGAAACGTGTTTAGTTAACTTAGATTTCAAGTTAGCTGCTTTGTTATCATGAATGATATTTTTCTTAGCTAATTTGTCTATCATAGAAACAACAGCAGATAATTTTGCAGAAGCATCTTTTTTATCTGTAGCTAATCTTAATGCTTTAATAGCATTACGAGTAGTTTTGTGTTGGTATCTGTTTAATACTCTTTTCTTTTCGTTACTTCTAATTCTTTTTAAAGCTGACTTGTGATTTGCCATTTTCTTGTAATTTAAATTTAATTGTAATTAATAAAATACTAGTTAAAAAAGAAAAACCTCCCACAATTAAAATAATCACTTTGGTTTTAACTAATAAAACAAAATTTCGAGACACTGAACTTTTGTTTTATAAAACTAATTTACAACTAATTTGTAGCCCGTAGGGGAATCGAACCCCTCTTACCAGGATGAAAACCTGGCGTCCTAACCGATAGACGAACGGGCCATCTTTCTCAATGCGGATGCAAAAATACAACTATTTTTTATTTTCGCAAGAGACTAGATAATTTTTTTCTATATTTTTTTAATAAGCCTTTGCAAACAGCACTCTACCAGTAGATTTAGCTCCGGAAAAAATACATTTTCCTTCTTCTTCTACTCTATTTAATGGTATACAACGGATGGTTGCCTTAGTCAAATCCTTAATTTTTTCCTCCGTTTCCGGAGTTCCATCCCAATGCGCAGCGATAAAGCCTGTTTTATTTTCTAAAACATCTTTGAATTCTTCAAAAGTATTTACTTCTGTCACATGCGTATTTCTATATTCCAAAGCACGATTAAATAAATCACTTTGTATTTGTTCCAGTAAATCTGAAATATAAGTTACTATTCCTTCTTTTGGCTTGACTTCTTTAGATAATGTATCTCTTCTTGCGATTTCAAAAGTTCCATTTTCTAAATCTTTTGGTCCAACAGCTATTCGGACAGGAACACCTTTTAGTTCCCATTCGGCAAATTTGAATCCAGGTTTTTGAGTAGTTCTGTTATCAAACTTAACGGAGATTCTTAATTTTTTGAATTGAGCAACTAAATCATTAGCAACTGCTGAAATAGCTTCAAACTCTTCATCTGTTTTAAAAATCGGAACAATTACCACTTGAATTGGAGCCAAATTCGGTGGCAAAACCAAACCATTGTCATCAGAATGCGTCATTACTAATGCGCCCATCAAACGAGTTGAAACACCCCATGATGTTCCCCAAACATGCTCTTGTCTTCCTTCCTGATTAGCAAATTTAACATCAAAAGCTTTGGCGAAATTTTGTCCAAGAAAATGTGAGGTTCCTGCCTGCAATGCTTTTCCATCCTGCATTAAAGCTTCGATGCAATAGGTTTCTTCTGCACCGGCAAAACGTTCAGTTTCAGTTTTCAACCCTTTGATTACCGGAATAGCCATAAAGTTCTCAACGAAATCTGCATAAACATGCATCATTTTTTCAGATTCTTCAATAGCTTCTACCTTAGTAGCATGTGCGGTGTGACCTTCCTGCCACAAAAACTCAGCAGTTCTAAGAAACAATCTGGTTCTCATTTCCCAACGAACCACATTGGCCCATTGATTAATCAATAATGGTAAATCTCTATAGGATTGCACCCAGTTTTTATATGTTGACCAAATAATTGCCTCACTAGTTGGGCGAACAATAAGCTCTTCTTCCAATTTAGCATTTGGGTCAACCATTAATTTTCCCGGTTTATCAGGATCGTTTTTTAATCTGTAATGAGTAACAATAGCACATTCTTTAGCAAATCCTTCTGCATTCTTTTCTTCAGCTTCAAACATACTTTTGGGCACAAAAAGAGGAAAATAAGCATTACTATGTCCTGTTTCTTTAAACATTCTGTCTAATTCAGCCTGCATTTTTTCCCAAATAGCATAGCCATATGGTTTGATAACCATACAACCGCGAACACCAGAGTTTTCGGCCAAATCTGCCTTGACAACTAGTTCGTTATACCACTTTGAATAATCTTCTGCTCTTTTTGTTAAGTCCTTGCTCATATTGAATACTTTGGCATAAAAATTGTTTAACTAATTTTAACTAAATAGTTCGGCAAAACTAACTATTTTTGTATAGTCCAACAATAAAAATGCTATAGATATGAAAACTTATTATTTTTCCGGTAAAAGATTATCCATTTATTCACTATTTGGATTAATCGCAGTTGTAGTTTCCTCATGTGGCTCTTATCAAAATAGTTCTTACTATGATAATGATGGAGTTTACGGAAACTCGCAAAACAAAAGAGAAGTTTCAAATAAAGACAATTCTCAAAGTGACAAATATCAAGAATACTTTAGCGACTTAAATAAAGATTCTCAGGCATTTACTGATGTTGATAATTACAGCACTGTATATAACGATTCTATTAAAAAAACAGAAAATTACAATTCAAATAATTCAAGTTGGGGAAATAATCCACAAAGCGTAACCGTAAATGTTTATGACAGCAATTGGGGTTATGGTTATTGGAATAACTACTGGTACGGAAATTACTGGGGCTGGAATAACTGGTATGGACCAAGTTGGGGCTGGGGTTGGAACAGTTGGTATGGGCCAAGTTGGGGCATTGGCTGGAATATAGGTTGGGGTAATTGGTATGGTGGCTATTATGGAGCTTATTGTAATAATTGGTATGGAAATAATTATCATAACAACTATTATTATAACGGAGGTCGAAGAGGCTCTGCTTATACCTATTCTTCAAATGGAAACAGAAATGGTGTTAGAAATGGTGGCACCAGAAGTTATAATTATAATAACGGAAGAAACAGTTCATATACAGCATCCGGAACAAGAAATACCAATTACAATTATAATAACACACGAACTTCTTCAGCAGAACAACCTGTTAGAAACAATAGTTATAATCAAACAAGAACTAACTCTTATACACAACCAACAAGAAGTAGCAGTAACGAATCTTCGGTGCGCTCCTACACTCCAAGTTCAAATACACGTTCATCTTCATCATATGGTGGTGGAAGTTATGGAGGAGGTAGCGGTGGAGGAAGATCCTCATCTGGTGGTGGAAGAAGATAAAAAGATTTAAAAGTGAAAAATATCTATGTTATTGAACAAATTGCATAGATATTTTTTTGACTAAAAAATAAATTACTATGAAAAAAAATATTACTATCATCATTGCCGTATTAACTTTTTCAGCATTAAGAGCCCAAGAAACAACGCCAGAAGATGCTCTTCGTTATGCAGTTGAAAACTTAACAGGTTCTGCAAGATATAGAGGAATGGGCGGTGCTTTTGGAGCAGTTGGAGGCGACTTATCTGCACTCAATCAAAATCCGGCAGGGTCACTTTTTTTTAACAATAACTTCGCTACTGTAACCGGAAGTATTTATAACGCCAAAAACAGTTCACTATATTATGGCACAAGAACAAAAGACAATGACGGTTCTTTGGATTTAAATCAGGCAGGAGTTGTTTTTGTATTTAATGACTCTAGTGGTAAATCCAATTGGAAAAAAATTGCTATAGCTTTCAATTATGAAAACGCAAACAACTTTAACAACAGTATTTTTTCTGCCGGAATTAACCCTTACAATTCTATTGGGAATTATTTCACAAATCAGGCAAATGCCAATGGTGGAATTCCTTTAGAGCTATTGACAATACAACCCGATGAGACTTTTTATGAGTTATATGATTATTTAGGAACATTACCTGATTCGAGCTATCCTAATGTAAACGGTTTTCAGGCTCAACAGGCATTTTTAGGATATTCAACTTATTTATTTGATTCTAATTCACCTAACACCTACAGCAGTAATGTGCCAGCCGCTAATTATTCGCAACAAAATTATTACACTTCAACAGGATACAACGGCAAGATCATTGGAAACTTTGCTACTCAATACAAAGATGTTTTGTTTTTAGGGCTGAATATTAATGCTCATTTTACAGATTATGTGAAAACAACATCTCTAATTGAGCAAAATGACGGCCTGGCTGCCAACGGAGTGTCTTATATCCGTTTTGATAACCAGCTTCACACCTATGGCGCAGGTTTTTCATTTAATCTTGGTGCAATAGTTAAAATAGTTCCGCAATTCCGAGTAGGTTTGGCTTATGAATCTCCAACGTGGTACCGATTAACAGATGAGTTAGCACAATATGTTGAATCTGATTACAGCACTAACTCTGTTTCAAGTACCTATGTCGCTGATCCTGATATTATCAATGTTTATGCACCTTACAAAATACAAACTCCTTCAAAATGGACTGGAAGCATGGCTTATCTTTTTGGTAAAAAAGGAATATTGAGTGTAGATGTTTCTACAAAAGATTATAGCACTACCCGATTCAAACCAAAAAATGAATACCCATATGTTGGCCTAAATCAATTCCTGAAAAATAATTTAGATAATGCTGTTGAAGTCAGAGTTGGTGGCGAATACAAAATCAAACAATTCTCTTTGCGAGGCGGTTATCATTTTGACCAAAGTCCTTATAAAGTAGATCAACCTTTTGGAGATTTAACCGGTTACTCAGCTGGTGTAGGTTATAGTTTTGGTGAAAACAAAATAGACTTAGCTTATTCTTATGAACACAGAAATATGAATCAGTCATTAGTTTCTTCCGGTATGAATGACCCGGCAAGAATAAGTAGATACAATAACAACATCGTTATTAGTTACTCTATTAACTTCTAATTTTGATAAAATGAAATCAATAAACCACTTCTTTCGAGGTGGTTTTTTATTTTAACAATTTAATTAGAAATAAAAAGCGTAATTTTGCACGCCTTCTAAATAAACGGAATTAAGTCTATGAGAACTAAGTCATTAAAGAAAAACAAAATCAACGTTATTACACTTGGATGTTCCAAAAACACTTACGACAGTGAGGTTTTGATGGGCCAACTGAAAGCAAGCGGCAAAGATGTGGTGCACGAGCAGGAGGGAAATATTGTAGTAATCAATACTTGCGGCTTTATCAATAATGCCAAAGAAGAATCGGTTAATACTATCCTGGAGTACGTTGATAAAAAAGAAAATGGCATCGTAGACAAGGTTTTCGTTACCGGATGTTTGTCTGAAAGATATCGTCCCGACTTAGAAAAAGAAATTCCAAATGTTGACCAATATTTTGGAACAACCGATTTACCGCTCTTGTTAAAAGCACTTGGCGCCGATTATAAACACGAGTTATTGGGTGAACGTTTGACTACGACTCCAAAAAACTACGCTTACCTCAAAATTGCCGAAGGTTGCGACAGACCATGCAGCTTTTGCGCGATTCCGATTATGCGTGGAAAACACGTTTCGCAATCTATCGAGAAGTTGGTAAAAGAAGCCGAAGGTTTAGCTAAAAATGGCGTAAAAGAATTGATTCTTATCGCTCAGGATTTGACATATTACGGTTTGGATTTATACAAAAAAAGAAACCTTGCCGAGTTGTTAGAAAACTTAGTAAAAGTAGAAGGCATCGAATGGATTCGTTTGCATTACGCTTTTCCAACAGGTTTCCCAATGGATGTTTTGGATTTGATGAAACGCGAACCAAAAATCTGTAATTATATCGATATTCCGTTACAACATATTTCAGATAATATCTTGAAATCGATGCGTCGCGGAACGACTAAAGAAAAAACAACCAAATTATTAAAAGATTTCCGTGCAGCAGTTCCGGGAATGACAATTAGAACAACTTTGATTGTTGGTTATCCTGGAGAAACGCAGGAAGATTTTGAAATCATGCGTGACTGGGTTCAGGAAATGAAGTTTGAAAGATTAGGTTGTTTTACCTATTCTCACGAAGAAAACACCCATGCTTATTTATTGGAAGACGATGTTCCCGAAGAAGTAAAACAAGCGCGTGCTGCAGAAATAATGGATTTACAATCGCAAATTTCCTGGGATTTAAATCAGGAAAAAGTAGGACAAACTTTCAAATGCATTATCGATAGAAAAGAAGGCCAATATTTCATCGGAAGAACTGAATTTGACAGTCCGGATGTAGATAATGAAGTGCTGATTGACGCTTCAAAATTCTACGTAAAAACGGGCGATTTTGTCAATGTAAAGATTATTGATGCTACCGAATTCGACCTTTATGGCGAACCGGCTTAATAGCTAAAACTGATTCCGGCTACAACAAAATTTTTACCAAAGGCTTCCGTGTTTTGCGTTGCGCCATTGTGAACATAATTCAAAGACAATGGCATTGTGATTCCTTTTCCTAAATCAATTTCTTTGGTAGCTTTTATTCCCAAATTACAAAGCGAAACCTTGTCATAATCGGCATAACTGTAATAAGCTGCTTTGTTATTCAAAACCGCCCCAATAACAGGATCAAGTGTTATTCCCTGTATGGCTTTATAAGTTGATTTTTCAAACAGCGTAAAGGTATAACCCAATTCAAGATAGGTTGTAAAGTTCTGCTTTGGATTTTCACCATTGTTGTCATAACGGAAATCATTTCCGGCAATAAGTGTACTTATCGTGGCATTAAACGGGTATTTGTATCCTTCTGAAAAATCAAAATACAACATCGCGTCAACGGTTTTTACGCCATCTTTTCCATAGTTGAAGAAGCCGTTATTAATGCCTTCCACTTTTTCTACCGATGGCCAATAATAATCCCAAACCTGCAACTGTAAAAAGTCATTAAGCTGATAGGTCACATAAAAATCAATTTCCTGATAACCTTTATAAGATGTCACGCCATCAGGATAAAAATAATCACTTTTGAAATTGGTTGTTGCCCAAAAACCCAAAGTTAATTTTGGCGTAACAGCATATTCTATTGTCGGTTGAACCGCAACATAGTCACCGCCCCAACATTGTCCGCGCCAAAGATAACGGCTGACAACATCAAGAGTTAATGATAATTTTTTCTCTTTCTCAACACTCAGTGTATCTGTTGCAGGCTGTGTTTCCTGCGCAAATACTGAAGCAGAAGTAACGATAAGATGAAGAATCAGCAGCTTATATTTCATCATAGTTTTCTTTGTCTAAATACTTATTTATCATTTCAAATAAATTCTCCCTGCTCAATGGTTTTGTCAGGTAACCATTAAATCCTGCTTCTTCAATTTTTATCTTATCCTCTGAAGACGAATACGCTGTTTGCGCTATTATTGGTAGATTTGGACGTATCGGTCTGATTTGTTCCATCGCTTCAAAACCCGTCATGATTGGCATTTTAATATCCATCAAAACCAAATCGATATTTGGATTATTGAGACAGATATCAACCGCTTCCTGACCATTTATCGCTCTTATGATTTTGTAATTCTTGTTCTGCATCATCTTCTGAAACAACAAGAAATTGATGTTGTCATCTTCGGCTATCAAAATGGTTTCTCCTTCTGATTTTTGAATTTCAACATCATTGATTTGTTTTACCGTGATATGCTCGACTATTGAATATTTCAACGGAATTGAAAAATAAAATGTCGAACCTTCGCCCACTTTTGAATCTAACGTAATTGTTCCTCCAAGTAAATCGATGTAGGCTTTTGAAATAGCTAATCCCAATCCTAAACCACCAACTTTAATCGAAATGTCGCTATCCACACGCTTGAATCGGTCAAAGATATTTTTGTGATTATCTTCATCAATTCCTAATCCGGTGTCTTTTACAGTGAAATTGATTAGTTCATTTTCTTCATCAATTTCAAAACCAAAAGTAACCGAACCTCTTTCCGTAAACTTAAGCGCATTGGTCAGCAAATTAATGATAACCTGTTTCAGTTTAATATCATCAGTTATAATATTGAACTTCGCAGGCGTTTTGGGCTGGATTAACTTAAAATCAATGTCTTTATTCTTAATCGTAACTTTAACGGTTTCATAAAGTTCATTAATGCAGGATTCCAGATTGACTACAGTTAAATTCGGCGTAAGCTGATTCGAATCAATTTTTGACATTTCAATCAAATCGTCAATAATACCAACCAAATTCCTTCCACTCTTTTCAATGACATTCAAATATTCCAGCTTTTCAGCTTCGCTAATTTCAGTGTTAAGAAGCAATTCGGTAAAACCATTTATCGCGTTCATCGGAGTTCGTATCTCATGCGATAAATTGGCCAAAAAGGATGATTTCAACCGGTCGCTTTCTTCAGCTTTTATCTTTGCTTTGATTAGCTCAATTTTTTGATTGCTGTTTTCTTCGAATAAATTTCCAATATAACTAAACTCACCAGTCGTATTCTTCAATTCTTTAATCGCTCTTCTGTTTCCCGATTCTAACGCTCTTCGAACCAAATCGAGTGGATAATAAACCAGCTTTCGGGTATAGATTAAATTAACGATAAGATTTATAACAAATGCCACGATAATGACAAATAATATAGTAAGGGCATTTTCAAAATACACCTCAAAATTTCTTTTAAATAAAAGCTTCCCAACAAATTGATTATTTGAATCTCTTAAGGTATACAAAGCAGAAATTTTATGATTTTCAATTGGCAAAGCAACATTCTTGTCAGTAAATATTATGGAAGAACTTGTCAATTCTTCCAGATTCTTAATGTATTTTTTATCCATTAACCGAACGACAAAAAAGAATCCTGATGTTGGTGTCTTCTTTTTTGTCGGATCGTTTGATGCATGAATGGCTGCGCCGGTAACTTCTGCAATTCCTTCGGGAATTTTGAGGTAGAATTTATTTATCCCAACTTTTTTTAGCAATTCCATTTCCTTCTTCGGAATAAAGTCAATGGTTTTTATTTTAGGCGTTGGCGTTCTTATGATAAAATTCATGTCGGCATCATAAACGCCCAAATAATCCGCTTCATAAATTTCTAACTCAGTACCAATGGTTTCGTTATACCAATTGGTATCTTTTGTCGTAATAAAGTTTATAAATTCATCCCAGTTGGTATCATTCTTAATCGCAACAAGTATGGGTTTGGAGTTAACTTCAAGCAACTTCGTAACCTCGTTGTTGAACTGTTCAATAGTAGTGGTATAAACTTGTTTTTCGGCCTTTTTAGTGTAATAGAATAAGGCAAAATATAGTAGTATAAAAAATATACTTGAGGAAAATATTAACCAAAGTATTTTTGGAAATGTCTTTTTGACCTTCATAATTATTTCAGCAAATTAACTTTTGTTTAGCTTCTAAAAATAGGCGTTAAAAGATAGAGATAATTGTTGGTAGAACAAAAACAATTAACAAGTTATCAAGAATTTGTGAAAAAGATTAAATTACCAGCAAACCAAATTCTCTCAGTGTATTCAAGGGTTTTGAATACCAAAATAATTCAAAATCTTCAAACTGATTTTCAAAATTGGTTTTGAGTTGCGAAAAAGTGGTAGTTTTCTGATTTGAAATAGTAAGCGATTTCAGGGTATGTATAAACCAATCCGCTTTGTCCTTTTCTAAAGATATTTCAACCGTTTCTCTTTTATCGTGAAAAGTCAATTTCATCATTTCCCAAGAGTTGCCTTTTTTGGATTTTGTAAAAATCTCCGTTAGTGGGGTTCCTCCTATCCAAATGATTTTTGCTGAAGGTTTTGTTGCAAAATGATCATCTCTTTCCAAACAGGAAACAATATAATCAGACGGAATGCTTGTATGCGGAATTTTGAAATCAAACCAATCCTGAAGTTCGTAATCAAAACAAATTCCGTGCATAAAATTGAACAAGGATTTCTTTAGTCCAAAGCTAAATTTATCGTGATTGATTCCGGTTTTGTCTTTAAACTGTATATCATTGTTGGCAAAACTAATTTCATTCATTTCGGGAATTACTCCAAATTCCTCAGGAAACATTCCAACCGGACTGTGCGCTGTCATGGCAAACTGATGCCAAAAACCCGACTGCAGAATTCCCAGCTCAAACATTTGGCGCACCATTTCCAAACTATCAACAGTTTCCTGAACGGTTTGTGTTGGATAACCATACATCAGATAGGCATGCACCATGATTCCGGCTTCGGTGAAATTGCGGGTGACTTGCGCCACTTGTTCTACCGTTACTCCTTTTTGGATTAGTTCCAATAATCTGTCTGAAGCAACTTCCAATCCGCCCGAAACAGCAATGCAGCCCGAAGCTTTGAACAACAGACACAAATCGGCAGTAAAGCTTTTCTCAAAACGAATATTCGTCCACCAGGAAACGGTTAATTTCCGGCGAAGTATTTCCAATGCCACTTCGCGCATCAATACCGGCGGCGCTGCTTCATCAACAAAATGGAAACCGGTTTCTCCCGTTTGGGCAATGATTTCCTCCATTCGGTCGACCAATGTTTTGGCGGCTATCGGTTCGTAGAGTTTTATATAATCCAAAGAAATATCACAAAACGTACATTTTCCCCAATAGCAGCCATGCGCCATCGTCAGTTTGTTCCAACGGCCATCGCTCCACAAACTGTGCATCGGATTGGCGATTTCGATAACCGAAATATAGTCGTCTAAAAGCAAATCCGAATAATCCGGCGTACCAACTTCGCTTTGTTTATAATCGGGTTGGGTTGAATTGTTTTTATAGATTACTTCGTTGTTTTCGAGGAGAAATGTTCTTTTATAAAGCGCTTCGACAGGCTCAGCGTGACAAACATTGTGGTGAAGCAATTCTACAGGTAATTCTCCATCGTCAAGCGTAATAAAATCAAAGAATTCAAAAACGCGTTTGTCTTTTAAATCGCGGAGTTCCGTATTTGGAAAACCACCGCCCATGGCTGTTTTAATTTCTGGAAATAGTTTTTTTATGAATTGCGCGCAACGAAAAGCACTGTATAAATTTCCCGGAAACGGAACCGAAATCAATACCAATTTGGGCTGGACTTGCTTGAGTCTTTCTTCCAAAATTTGCAATGAAATTGTATCTATATAGGTTAGTTCGTTTTGCAGATGACTGTACATTTCGTCAAACGAATTGGCGCTTCTGCCCAATCGCTCGGCATAACGGCTAAAGCCAAAGTTTTCATCAACCGCTTCTTTTATAAAATCGGATAAATCTTCGAGATAAAGCGTGGCCAAATGTTTGGCTTTGTCCTGCATTCCCATCGAGCCAAATGCCCATTCCATATCGTCTAACTGCTCAAAACGCGAAGCTTCGGGAAGAAAATTTCCGGCACAGATTTGTCGCGCCAGCGTTTGATTTTTTCCTTGTAGAAAAGCAATGACTGAATCGATAGTGTTGATGTAGTCCTGGCGTAAGGAATAGATTCGCGCTAAGTTTGGATCTTGGTTGTTGATTGTTGAATGTGCAAATAATGCTGTTAATCCTTCTTTTGAAAAGAGTTCTAAAATCACTTCGATGCCCAAATCCATTTGAAAAGCAGTAATGCTTTTGGTGTTTAAAAAACCTTTTAAATAGGCCGTTGCCGGATAAGGCGTGTTGAGCTGTGTAAACGGTGGCGTGATTAAAAGAAGGTCTTTCATTATGGGATTTTAAAGTACAAACTTATGTGGGTAAAGATAAAGTTTTGGAATGTAAAAACGTAAAACTGTTGTTTATATGTTTTGTGCTAACTAGTTAACTTTTGTAAAAAAGAATTATATTTGAGAGATAATACGTTATAAAATGGCAACGAGCTAGTTAAATAGAAACCTAGTGTGGTTTGTTGCGGTTATATATAAGTTGGTGGCAATTTCCGTGAACGTGTAGACCAATATTGTATCCGACTTCAACCATTCTTTTCATGTCGTCATAACTACTTTGTTTTAAAAATAGTCAATGTAAACTTCATTTACTGCGTTTTATATGTGTAGTACATATTTAAAGGTTACCTTTGGTAAGAGGTTGATTTTTACCTCTTAATAACATTTAAATTTAAAATCATGGAAAAGTTTGCAATATTAGCTAGGTTAGAAGCAAAGCCAGGTAAAGAAAGCGAAGTAATGGAATTCTTGAAGTCAGCTTTACCGCTAGCCCAAGACGAGCCTGGAACAATACGATGGTATGCTTTACAAATTGGACCTTCAACTTTTGGTATATTCGATACGTTTGAAACGACAGATGGAAGAACGGCTCACTTAAATGGGGAAATCGCAAAGGCATTAATGGCGAATGCTTCTGCACTACTTGCTAAAGACCCAGTACTAGAAATGGTAGATTTATTAGCGATAAAATAAAAATTTAAACATTATTTATTAATTTTTAAACACTTCAAATAGATGGGGCCAGCAATAGCTTGAGCCCCACTCTTTGCAGACACATTTGTGCAAGATGGAAGTTGAGTTATTCGAACAAGGTTAACCTCAAGACTTCTGGTTATCGCCGCCCCGAAACGATAAGCGAATAAATATTGGGTTAATTAAAGTGGAAAACGCAACAAAAGGGTCAGCGAATTTATCTCGGCTGCACAATGCTTTGGAAACCTAAAGGAACCAAATAAGCAGCAACTGCCACCAACCGCCGTTTCAAGATATTGCCGAGTTTTCGGTAAGTTGAAATTTTGTTTTCACGAAGAAAGTTCTATCTTGGCAGAGAGAACTCATTCCGCTTTTCCGTCAACATCGTGAAGCGGCCTAACGTTAACTGAAATTTTAAAACACAAAAGTACTATTGACAAATAAAAAGAAATCAGCCGGTTTTGACTTGACAACAATTATAATTATTGTAGGCGTTTTTAGTTTAGCATTTACAATATATATAGGCTACAGAGCTTCTATATGTGACAGAAAACTTTTCTCAGTTAGCTTACTTGCTTTATTTGCAGGATTACTTTTTGAAAGCTACAGGGTTATAAATAGTTTGAAGAATGTAATATCGATTTTCTTAGGAGCTTACTTTTTTAGCCTACTTAACTTTCTTCCTGGTAAAAGAGAACATGATTATATTTTTGAAAATCATATTGAAAGTTGGCCATATACTTTTATTTTCTTTTTCACCATAGCTTTTGCCATATATAGCAAAGACCAAGTAACTGCTAAATTGAGCGAAGGCTTAACTCTGCTCCTGTCTATATCATTAATATATTGGTGTATTGATTATGGATTTACAAATTATCATAATATTTTTGCATTAATAGTCTTGAGCATTGTATTTGTTTTTTCGGCATTCTCAATTGTGAATGCCTTTACAAATATTCAACTGACCAAAACCAATAGATTAGCGTTGAGTATATGGAGTTCTATCGTAATGTTTGCTTTTGCAACTGACAATATAGTTAGAGTTTTTAGTAACCAAGATATTGAAACAACAGCATATTTATCACAAGGACTTTATATTGGACTTCAATATTTCCTTTTAGGCGTCTCTGCAGTTTATATAATGCAAAATTATATGCTCCTAGCTGCATTTCTTCCGAGCAGAAATGGAAATTATAAAAATGACCTCAAAGAAAATAAGGAAGATCACATCGATAGGTATTCAGATCAGCAAGTATTAATTAGTCATTCGTTATTTTGTATTTTTTACTCTGGAACAATTTATTTGTTAAATTATAAATATCAAATATTACCAAGGCACACAATGATATGGCTTGTGTTCTTAACTTTTCCAATGATTCTACAATTACTGAAAAGAAAAACTACAGCTAACAGCGGTTTGTAACAAACTATTGAAAACCAAAATGTCAGACAGAAAATCGCAAACCGTTACCGAACATATAAATGGGATTGAAGTCCCAAGTCGGGATGTTGTTCAAAAACTACGGGATATTTTTCTAAATGCCAATCCCGAAATTGCGGAACATATCAAATGGAATTCGCCAAGCTTTTACTACAGTGGCGAAATGAAAGCATTTAATCCCAAAGAATACAAACGTGATTTGGCAGTTATCAATTTGCATCGCGGAAAAATCCTAATCGTTTTCCCAACCGGAAATACCATTGATGCTGCTATTGGCTTAGGCGGAAAAGATTATCCCGATGGCAGAAAGATTGTCGAACTTGCTTCTGTAGAAGACGTAAATCAAAAAGAAACCCAGCTACTAAAAGCCATAAACAACTGGATTGACCAAATAGAAAAATAACTGTTCAGTCCCATAATCCTAAGGAACTTTTCAACATTTTAAAAAATTTAACGTCAAAAATTTGCGAAACCGAATAGTTGCGCATATATTTGCAACTGATTGGTTTCATATATAAAAACGAAACATTATGAGAAGAGATATTTTTCAGGCGATATCCGACCCAACAAGACGTGGCATTATCACCTTAATTGCATTGCAGGCAATGACACCGAACGCCATTGCTGAAAATTTCAATACCACGCGACAAGCGGTTTCCAAACACCTTCGCATACTCACAGAATGCGAAATTGTAAAACAGGAACAACAAGGCAGGGAAATTTTCTACTCACTTGAAATTGAAAAGATGAAAGAGATTGACAAATGGTTAGCCCAATTCAGGGAAATTTGGGAAACCCGATTCAATCAACTCGACAAAGTATTATCAACTATTAAACAACAGAAAAAATGAACAATTTGCTATTTGATTTTACCGTTGACAAAGCAACAAAAACGGTATTTATTGACAGAGAATTTGCTGCCGACCTTTCGTTGGTTTGGGATGCTTTTACCACACAGGAAATTCTTGACCAATGGTGGGCACCAAAACCTTGGGCATCTAAAACAAAAATTATGAATTTTGAAGTTGGTGGCCGTAGATTTTACGCGATGGTAAGTCCTGATGGATTAGAGATGTGGTCTATTCAGAAATATACTTCTATTAGTCCTAAAACCAATTTCAAAATGTTGAATGCTTTTGCAGATGCAGAAGAAAATCCACAATTACCGGGTTCGGAATGGGATTTGAATTTTAGCGAACAAAACGGAAAGACAAAAGTCAGTATCAGTATTTATAATGAATCGCTTGAACGCATGGAGAAAATGATTGAAATGGGCTTCAAAGAAGGATTTACAATGACATTGAATAGCCTGGATGAATTATTTGCAACATTATCGCAACGCTAACTAAAAGAAAAATTGCTGCCGGAAACTTATTTATTCTCTTCCTTTTTTCTGGCAGCAATAAAATCGTTTAGTTTTTTACCATATAGTGATTTAGAAACCTTAGGCGTCATCGATTTTTGGATGGTATCCATAAACTTTAAATTGATGTCGTAAATCTCAGCCAAAGCCACATAAGGCGCCACTTCATAATCGCCGTGGTTTACAGCAAAATTGGTAGTATAGAGGTATTTTCTTTTTAAGACTGCCTTTTGTTGTTCTTCTATTTTATTGACTTCTTCTGTCTTTTTGGCTATTATCGCGTTGTATTTTTTTTCAATCAAGTCTAAATCCTGATCGACAAATCTCGAAACCACTTTGTTGTATTCATCATAAAGTTCCTGATTTTTAGAACCTGTGATTTTAACATCGGCCGTAAAGAAATCTAATGACGTTTCGATATTCATCTTTCCTTTCTCGGCAAAGAACGGAATGTTATTGTCTAACGAATTGGTTACGCCACGATCCAAAAACAAATACAGCATTTCAGGCGATTGCAAATCAAATTCGCTGGTGAAATGAGAGTCACCACTAATTTTTATAGTATCAATGGCAACAAGCGTTGTGTCTTTTACTCTTTGAATGTATAAGGTGCCATTTTTTAATCCTTTGATATTTCCGGTTAACACAAAGTTTTTGGATGATTCTTTTTCGGAACAACCGATTAAAAGTAAGATTGAAAATAGGGCAAGAATTGATTTACGCATGTTTTAATTTTTAACTTCGTTAAGGGTGGCAATAATACAAAAAAATCCTCAATCTGATGAACAAATTGAGGATTTGAAGTTGCTTCTCGATACTTTCAAAATCAAAGCTTTTGAAAACTCGAAGTGACGAGGAAATTTATCCTTTTAACCAATATTTATTTAATCCCTTTTTTGATTCGTCTGTGAATGTATATCCTTCGACTTCATCAAAATCTAATTTTACCTTTCCTTTTATGGTTTGCTCAACACCATCTCTTTTAATTTTAACACTGATATCATCATCTGTTTTCCAGCCTTGGCTTATCATTATCAGGTCGTAAATATTGTCAAGATTATACGGTTTGTCATTAAATGCCATAATAGTATCACCGCCTTTTAAGCCCAAAGTATTCATAAAACTATTCAACTTTCCACCAGGAACTACCATAATTTCTTTTGTAGCAGGATTTACCGTGATGAATGGGATTTTTTGATCTTTCAAAAATGGATTTGCCTGTACCTGTACTTTAGCTTTGTGAACGCCCACTTTAGCAAAATAGTCGTCATACGGAATTGGTGTTGGTCCGGCAACATAGGTATTTAAAAACTCGCCTACTTCAGGATAGGTCAGTTTGGTTATTACACCAAAAAGTTCTTCATCATCAAAAGATTTTTTTACGCCATACATATTTGACAAATCTTTCATTAGGTTTAAAATTCCTTTTTTACCATCGCTTTTTTCACGAATGATAATATCAATGCACATCCCAATTAAAGCGCCTTTTTCGTATACATTTAAGTACTGATCTTTATAGGGTGCAACCAAAACATTGGCACTCATTTCAGTAAACGGCATCGTATCGTTCATTCTCTTAGCATGACTCATTTTTTCAACCATTCTTTCGTAAAACTCGTCTGCAGTAATCAGCCCTTGATTTACCTGAAATAAATTAGCAAAATATTCGGTTACGCCTTCGTACATCCATAAATGTTTTGACATCTTTGGGTTGCTGTAATCAAAATATTCAATCTCTTTAGAATGAATAGCCAGCGGCGTTACGGTGTGGAAAAACTCATGCGACACTACATCTTTTAATTGCTCCTCCAAGCTTTCTTTATCCATACTTTCAGGGAAAACTACAGTTGTTGAAGTATGGTGTTCCAATGCTCCGTAACCTTTAGCATCATTTTTTTCATCATCCGATAAGTACAATAAAACAGTATATCTTTTGTTGTTATTTATAGAGCCTAAAAATGCTTTTTGAGCACGCATTGTTCTCTCTAAATCAGGCAATAATTCCTTTGCAGAATGCACGCCATTTGGAGAATAAACACTGAAAACAATCTCCATTCCGTCAACCATGAACGTTTCATAATCTGATTTAGAATACATAATTGGATTATCTGTCAAATCAAAATAACGGCTTGCCATAAAGGTATCTACAGTATCGCTTTTATCAGAGTCTATTAAAGAAGTAGCACCTTTAAGATCCTTTGGATGTAGAATAGTAAGTTTATATGGAATCTCGGTTAGTTGTTTTTTGTCTTCAAAATAACCCACAAAACCATGATTGTTTACCACGAAGTTTTTACCTTCTAAAATATTTGTTCCGGAAGGCGAAAATATATCTTCCTTCATAAAGCCTTTCCCTACTTCAGAATCGTAAGTGTCATTTACATAATAAGTCACTTTTGCTAACGATTTGGCATTGGAAATTTTCCATGAATTATCATCGGTTTTAGTCGTTGCTAATTCTTTTCCGCTTTTATCAAATGCTTTGAAATCATCAATTAGTTTTCCGTAATTATCTGTAGAATAAGTTCCCGGAACTGTCTTTGGAATGTGGAAAATAATTTCCCTTGAATTGAACTTTGGAGGTGTTATGGTCACACCAACCTTATCGTCTTTTATTTTGTTTAAATCAATAACGGCAATCACCTGATTTAAATTTACAATCGTTTTTGACTGTTCCTTGGCTGGTAATTTTTTTGCCACCGATTTCATTTGTGCATTTGCAGTATAACCGAAAACAGCTAAAGCAAAAAGGGCACTTACAATTAGTTTCTTCATTACTAAAAATTTATTTTTCAAATATGTCCCCAAATGTAATTATTAGTTACACCTCTTTTTACTTTTTTAGATATGATTAACTAAATCATTAGCAGTATTAAATAAAAAAACTCTTGTTGAACAAGAGTTTTTTTATTAGTCAAATTTATTTTTGATGTAGTATTTGCTGTCTAAATCATCAAAGTCATCAATGATTGGCTTTGGTTTTGGCTTACTTCCGGCTGCTTTCTTTTTCCAAAGTTCAAATTTGTCTTTTGGTAAGCGTTTGCGCATTAATTCGGTAACTTCATTTTCAGTAAGCCCAAATTCTTCTTTAATTACTTCAAAAGGCTTTCTTTCCTCCTGAGCCATGCTGACAACTCGTTCTAATTCTTCGTTGTCAAGTTCAACTAGTCTACTTTTTTTCATTTCTGTAAAAGCATTTAAATACTAAGAATGTTAGTGGTTAATTCGTAATTCAATATTAGTAAAAAAAATAATTAGTTTGCAAACATCAATATTATTTTTTTTTAATCTTAAGAATTCGGTGAACGCCTTTTTTGAAAAGGTATCATCAACAAATTTGAAAGTTTGTTATTTTCTTCGGGTTTCATGTGTGTATCAACGCCGTAAACTAATTTCTCTCTGTCAAGTGTTTTAAAAGTGCCGAACAATCGGTCCCAAACCGAGAAAATATTGCCGTAATTACTATCGGTATAAGGCAAAACGTAATGATGATGGACTTTGTGCATATCGGGAGAAACAATAAAATAGCTTAGAATCCTATCGAGTTTTTTGGGTAAAGTGATATTAGCATGATTAAATTGTGTCGCCACAACGGATAAAGTTTGGTATAAAAAAACCATCCACATTGGGCAACCGACAATCAAAACACCGAGCGTCGTAAAAATAAACCGCAACACACTTTCGCCCGGATGATGCCTGTTGGCCGAAGTCGTGTCAATCCAGGTATCAGTATGATGTATCAAATGAAACCGCCACAAAAATTTGACTTTATGCTCTATCAGATGAATTAAATAAGCTCCGATTAAATCCAAAAGTAGCAAACCAATTATCGTATAAATCCAAATATTGAATTCGGGTAACCAGTTTAGAAATCCAAAATGATTTTCGGTTGCCCAATCAGCCGCTTTTAATAAAATAATGGCCAAACAGAAATTAACGATTATGGTGGTAACTGTAAAAAAGATATTGATTCCGGCGTGCTGCCATTTGTCATAACTGAATTTAAAAAAGGGAACAGCCGTTTCTATCAGCCAAAAGAAAGCAATTCCACCGGCTAAAATCAGCGCTCTGTGCGAAGACGGAATCGTAGAAAAATAATTTATAATCTCGTCCATGATTAGTTTTTTTATCAAATATAACAAAACTACTTATTTGATAATTCGGAAAGTCAGATTTATTCTTGGACCAATTGCCGCAGCTGTTTTCGGAATTTGATGTTTCCAGAAATGCTGTGTCGAACCTTTCATAATAAGCAAACTTCCGTGTTCCAGATTGATTTTCAGCTTTTGTTCTTTAATCGTATTATGCTGCAAATGGAAATACCTTTCGGCACCAAAACTCACCGAAGCAATAACTGGATTTCGTCCTAATTCTTTTTCATTATCGGCATGCCAGCCGTTGCTGTCTTTTCCGTCGCGATAATAGTTGAGCAAAACTGTGGTAAAGTTTTCCTGGCAGATTTCCTCAATTTCATTTTTAATAAACATCAATAACGGATTCCAATGATGTGGCTGCATTACAATATTTGAATAACCGTATGGTTTTCCTTCGTTGCCAAAAAGTGCCGTCAATCTGGGTTGTGGATGTGTTTTTCCAAAAACAGTGATGTTATCCTGCTGCCACGGAATTTCGTTTTTTAGTTTCTCGAAAAACTCATTAGCGCGATGGCTTTCAAAGAAATTAGGATAATAGTCAATGTCGGCATCCGGCAAGGAAAAATGCAATGGCTCTTTGGAGAAAAGTGAATTCATAACACAAAAATAAAGAGAAAAAGAGGATTGATTTCGCTCTTTTTCTCTTAAAGACATTGGTTAGGTAAATTTATTTATTCAGTATCTGATTTCTGTAATAACATTTTATAGATGAAACCACCAACTATTGCTCCGGCAATTGGTGCTGCCCAAAACAACCAAACCTGATTTAATGGTTCACCACCAGTAAAAATAGCCTGTGATAAAGAACGAGCAGGATTTACGGATGTATTTGTAATTGGAATACTCACCAAGTGAATTAATGTTAAGCCCAAACCAATAGCAACGCCTGCAAATTTTCCGTTGGCGAATTTATCGGTTGCTCCCAAAATTATAAGCAAAAAGAATGCTGTTAAAACGAATTCGGCTGCAAAGCAGGAAATCATCGAATAACCATCGGGAGAAAAAGCATCAAAACCGTTGGAGGCAAAAGCACCGGCTTTGGTATTGTCGATAACGTTACCTGTTTTTCCGGACCAGATAAAGAAAAGTGTTCCTGCAGCTGCAATCGCTCCGGCACATTGCGAAACAATGTATGGCAACAATTCTTTTGCTGAAAATCTTCCTCCTGCCCAAAGTCCGAAAGAAACCGCTGGATTGAAATGTCCACCAGAAATATGACCAACAGCATAAGCCATTGTCAAAACGGTTAATCCAAATGCTAAAGCAACACCGGCAAATCCGATTCCTAAATTAGGGATTCCTGCTGCAAACAACGCACTTCCACAGCCGCCAAAGACAAGCCAGTAAGTACCAAAAAATTCTGCAAATAATTTTTTCATAAGTTTAGTTTTAAGTCGTGAAAATCACGATTGGTTGGTAAACTAAAATTAGAAAGGAAATTACTTGTTATAAAATGAGTTGAAGCAAACTTATTAACAAGGTTCTGAACTAACTATGAATTACGAATTATGAATTTGGTGTTTGAATCGAAAAGAAAATTAAATGACAATCGGAAACTTTATACCAAAGTTTCTTTCTGACATGTTAGTGAATTTTCATTGCGTCTTAGTGACTTTGCGAGCCAGTTAAATCTCGCAAAGTCACTAAGACACAAAGCTTTTTGAAAATTTATGCAAGCATCAAGTCCATCTTCTTTGCTTGATGTAATCTTTCCGATAGTCACTGAAAATAATTTATCCGCCAATGGCAATCATGCTTCTATTTTGAGAAAATAGTTCAGGATTCTGGAATTTCAAGTCGTCGTCCATTCCGGCTCGAACCGCTTTTTTAGAAAGCAGGTTTTGTTCAATTAATGGAATGATAGATTCACCGGCACGAAGAACTTCGAGCAGTGATGTTTCAGAATTTGAAAACAAGCAGTTTTTTAGCTTTCCGTCAGCCGTTAAACGAATGCGGTTGCAGGTGCTGCAAAACGGATTCGTAACCGAACTGATGATAGCGAAGCTTCCCAGATGCGAATTAATTTTGAAGTTTTTGGCAGTATCATTTGGCGAATCTTGCAAACGTTCGATTTCGGAAATGGTATATTTCGATTGTATGGTTTCCAAAATTTCGGCATACGAAACCAACTTCGACTTATCCCATTGGTTACCACTGAACGGCATGAATTCTATAAAACGAACCTGAACATTTTTGCTTTTTGTCACAGCAATAAAATCAAGTATTTCATTGTCATTAAATGACTTAATCAAAACTACGTTAAGTTTAACATTAAATTTTTCCCTCAGCAATAAATCAATGTTTTTCTGAACAATATCAAAATATTCACGTCTGGTAATTTGGTTAAACTTGTCTTTTACCAAACTGTCAATGCTAATGTTTACGGTTTTAATTCCGGCTTCTTTGAACGTTTCAATAAAGTTGGAAACAAGAATTCCGTTAGTCGTAATGGATAAATTCACACCTAATTTCCCCAATCTCAAAATAACATCTCTAGCATCTTTCCGAACCAAAGGTTCACCACCAGTCAATCTGATTTTAGTCACACCAAGATTGACAAAGGTTTGCGCAATGGAAACAATTTCATCAGCCGTCATCAAATGCGACTTTGGCGTAAGCGAGATTCCGTCTTCAGGCATGCAATACGTACATCTCAAATTACAGTGTTCCGTAATCGAAATGCGCAAATAATCGTGTTTGCGTCCGAATGTATCCTGCAAAAGACTATTATTTTCCATGATCAAAACCATTCAACAATTGAAACAAATGCAATACAGACGGAAAAACTGCATCTATTGATTCTGCCGCGCCATTGGTTGAACCAGGTAAAGCCATAAGCAAAGTCTGTCCTTTAAACCCAACAACACTTCTGGACAACATCGCAAACGGAGTGCGTTCTTGTCCGTACGAGCGAATAGCTTCTTCAATTCCCGGAATTCTTCTGTCAATCAAAGGAATAATGGCTTCCGGAGTGATATCTCTTTTAGACAAACCGGTTCCGCCAGCCAGAATAATCAAATCCGTTTTCTTATTGCAAAGCTGGTTTACATTATTTTGAATTTCTTTTATTTCGTCGGGAATGATGTCATAGTTAGCAATCGTCAACCCTATTTTTTCAAGCTTTTCTGTAATGATTTTACCTGCGCTGTCTTTCTTCTTTCCGGCCGAAACACTATCAGAACAAACTAAAACAGCCACATTTAAGCTTGGGCTTTGCTTTACATCATAATCTGATTTTCCGCCTTTTTTGTGGAGTAATTTTACAGTTGAAATTTCAACGTTTTTATCAATTGGCTTCAACATATCATACATCGTCAACGCTACAATTGACGCGCCATGCATGGCTTCAACCTCAACACCGGTTTTGTAAATCGTCTTTACCGTAACTTCAATTTTGATGCTTTCTTTCAAACACTCGAAATGTATTCCGGTATACTCAATTGGTATTGGATGACAGTCCGGAATTGCGCTTGAGGTGTTTTTAACCGCAAATAAACCAGCAGTTCTCGACACTTCCAACACATCGCCTTTTGGAACTTTTTTGTCCAAAATTGCCTGAATCGTTTCCGCCGAGCCAACGGTTACAATGGCTTGTGCCGTCGCAGTTCTTAACGTTGTGATTTTATGTGTGATATCAACCATTTTATGTGTTTTTTTTCCAGGTATAGCTTTCGTCTTCAAAGATTTCCTTACCAAATACCGGAACTTTTTGTTTTATTTCTTCTACCAAAAATTCTAACGCTTCAAAAACTACTTTTCTTCGTGGCGCAGAAACAAAGACAAACAAACAAATTTCGCCCGTTTTTACAACTCCTAAGCTGTGATAAATATGCATACAAGTTAATTGATATTTGGCGAAAGCCGCTTCGCGTATCTCGTAAAAACTTTGCTCCGCCATTTCTTCATAAGCCGAATAATCAATTGCCACAACAGTTTTGCCATCAATTTCATCGGCACGAACCTGACCAAGGAAAATATTGTGCGCGCCAATAGTGGTTTTACTTTGGTGCTTCGCAACGGAATTTCCAATGAACTGTGAGGAAATTGCTCCCTGAATGAATGTTGTTTTTTTAGGTTTATCTGTTGTCATTATTTATTCTCTCTAAAGATTCTATTCCGTTTTGCAAATGAAAAACATTGATAAATCCTTTTTTTATAAGATATTCAACAGCTAGTTCACTTCTGTTTCCGTGTTGACAAACCAGAATTATTTTTTGGTTTGAATCAACGTCTTTCAGGAAGTTATCTAACTGTGACAAAGGTACGTTTTTGATAGTTTCCAAATCCAATTTTGGTTCTTCATATTCTTCCCTGATATCAATTATCAGCGAATCATCATTGGTGAAAAAATCGGTTATCGAGATGCTTTTATTTATAAAATTATTTTCGTTTATTAAATTTGTATCTTTTTGAATTTTAATAGTTTGAAAACTATTATCTAAACTATTATACAATAATAATTCACCACTCAAAACTTCTCCGATTTCCAGGATAATTTTCAATACTTCATTCGCCTGCAGCGTTCCTAAAACATTAGGTAAAACTCCCAAAACTCCCGAATCGTTACAATTTGGAATGACTTCTAACCGATCATCTTCCGGAAATAAACAACGGTAAGTTGGTCCGTTTTTATAATTGAAAACCGAAAGCTGCCCTTCGAATTTATGAATCGAAGCATAAACCATCGGAATTCCTTTTGCCACTGCTACATCGTTTATCAGATAGCGTGTCGGAATATTGTCTGTACAATCGATAATGATTTGGTAATCAGAAACAATTTCAAGGCAATTTTGCTTGGCGAAATATTCTGAATACCGAATTATGCTTACTTCCGGGTTTTGTTTTAAAGTAACTTCAGCAGCAACTTCGACTTTATTTCTACCGCAATCATTCAACGAATATAGAAACTGCCGATGCAAATTGGTTTCATCTACAACATCACCATCAACAAGACCGATAGTTCCAACTCCGGCACCAGCAAGATTTTGCAAAACAGGACAACCCAAACCACCAACGCCAATAATTAAAACTCTGGCTTCGGCTAGTTTTTTTTGCCCTGAAATTCCAATTTCAGGCATGACAATTTGTCTTTCGTATCGTTTCATTTTGTTTAAATTTTAACCTCCGGCAAACTGCGGCAAAAAAGCAATTATATCGTTGTTTTTTAACGAAATATCATTTTGTAAGAATTTTTTATTTACAGCTATTGAATAATTAATAACCAGTATTTTAGGATATTTTATTTCAATTTTTGATTGTAGCAATTTTAACGTATTTGACTCATCATCGATAAAAAATGACTCTTCCTTTTTTTTGGTAATATCTGCTAAAATTCCGAAATATTTGACTGTAATTTCCATTAGGTTGTGTACAATTTAAAGATAGCAATCAGTAAAACCAAAGCCAAAACATTTCGCAACATTTGAACGTTCATTTTTTTGCTTCCGAAGTAACCTCCGAGAATTCCACCAACCAAAACTACGGCTATCAAAGATAGCGAAGAAATTGGCAGGATTCCACCTTTGGACACAAATCCGAAAAGCCCGGAAACAGAATTCACCAAAATAAACAAAGCCGAAACTGCTGCGCTTTTTTTGATATCTGCCCAACCCAAAAGCAAAATCACCGGACTCAAGATGATACCGCCACCAATGCCTATCAATCCTGATAAAAATCCGATTACGGCTCCAATGAATAAGGCTAAAGGAATGTTTATTGGTTTTAATTCTCCTTTTTGTTTTCCTAATATACCAACTAATCTTCCTACGGCAAATAATAAAACCGTGGCTAAAATGATTTTATAGATGTGCGTTTCAATCGTAAGGCTTCCACCTAAAAAAGAGAATGGAATTGAGGTTATGGCAAAAGGATAAAACAATTTCCTTTCAAACTTCTTTTCACGATAATAAAAATAAAAAGAAATAGCCGAAACCAATATATTCAACACCAAAGCGGTTGGTTTCATATACGTAACCGGAAACGCAAACAAACTCATCAAAGCCAAATAGCCACTTGCTCCACCATGACCGACGCTGGCATATAAAAATGCTACAAGCAGCAATAAAATGAGTAATAACGGAGATTGAATGAGTTCGCCAGCAAGCATAGTTGTAAAAATTAACGAACCGTAAATATAAAGACAATTATGATTTTAGATAAGATAAACCGAAACTTTATCGCCTTTTGACAATTGATAATTCCCATTTGGAACATAAACCAAAGCGTTCGCAAGAGCAAACGAATTCAACATTCCCGAATCCTGATGTGATAAAATCGTAACTTCATCATCAACAATAAAGGCTTTCAAAAACTGACTACGCGGATTATCAACGGTAAAATCATGAGCTAAACTCTTCTTCAGTTGTGAACCATAAGTGTGTTTTATTCCCGAACGTCTTTGCAGTGTTGGCAACACATACACATAAAAGCAAGTCAAACTCGCTGCCGGATTTCCGGGTAAGGCAAAGATAAGTTTATCGTTTTGTTTCCCAACCAACAAAGGTTTTCCTGGTTTTTGATTGACTTTATAAAACAACGTTTCGACTTCTAAACTTTCTAAAGCTTTGCCTACGAAATCATAATCACCAACAGAAATTCCACCCGAAACCAAGACAACATCATTCTCATTGATTGCTTTTTTTAGTGTGCTTTTCGTGTTTTCAAAATCATCGTTGACTTTGTAAAGCGAAACAGTATTAAAATTTGCATCAAATAAAGCCGTTTGCAGCATTATTGTGTTGCTTTCGTACACTTTTCCGTTTGGCAAATTTTCACCTGCTGAAATCAGCTCATTTCCGGTTACAACAATTCCAACAGAAGGCTTTTGAAATACTTTGACTTTGGTAATCCCCAATCCCGTTAAAAACCCGATTGCTGCCGGGTTTAAAAACGTGCCTTCTTCCAAAGCAACTGCGTCTTTAGTAATCTGTGCGCCGAGTTGACGGATATTGGTTTCCGGTTTTATATTTTCTTGAAGAAACAAATCAGAATTCGTAACGCTAACTTTCTCAATCTGGATTACAGCCTGAGCCGAATTGGGAACAGCGGCACCAGTGAATATTTTTACGGCTTGACCGGGCTTTAATTCATTTGTAAAGAAATCACCTGCTTTGACTTCACCAACAATTTCATACTGTAACGAATCGTGCAACGCAATCGCGAAACCATCCATCGTTGCCTGTCTAAACGGCGGCATATTGATTGGCGAATAAACCGTTTCAGCTAAAACATGATTACGTGCTTCCAATAGCGAAAGCTCTACTACTCTTTTGGAATAATTCAGATTTTCAAGAATCGAAAAGGCTTCGGAAGTAGAAATCATCTGTTTTGGTTTTTAACTCTGATTAACTGTGCGGCAACACTAATCGCGATTTCCTGAGTTGTTTCGCTTTTGATATCAATGCCAATTGGCGCATAGACTTTGGCAATATTATCTTTATCAAAACCATCTTCAACCATTTTTGAAAACAGTGTTGCTATTTTTTCCTTGCTTCCAAGCAGTCCAATGTATTTGAATTTTTTGTCGATTAACCTGCGAATGATAATATCATCTGTTCGGTAACCAAACGACATAATCACTACATAAACATCATTTCCTTCTGGAATATAATTTTGAATTTGTTCAAATTCGACGGTTTGTCTTGAATGCACGAAGTTATTCTGCATCATCGTATTCAAATTCTCGCGATGATCAAGAATATGAATCTCAAAATCCATACGTGAAAGCACTTCGCTCAACGCCAAACCTACATGTCCGCCTCCAATGATATAGACTTTTTGTGGTAGCGAATTGGTTTCGGTAAACGACCATTCCGGGTTTTCGGAAGTGACATTAATTCCGAAATTGTTGTATGTAATCTCGAAATTTTCTTCCGTTATAATTTGATTCACCAACGGAAGAAAATCAGCTTTAATATCATAAAAAGCAATCGTCTGCTGCCCCGAACATATCATTCCCGATTGGTCTTTGGGTGCCGATTTATCGTGGATTTGGTGTTTTATAAATGGTTGAAAAGTTGGTTTGTCCAAAAGCGATTGTGCATATTCCACCAACTTATGTTCCATGATTCCGCCGCCAATCGTTCCGAACATTCCGTGTTTAGTAACTGACATCTTAAAACCTTTTCGTCCCGGACTGCTGCCTTCATTGGCAATCACAACCATCAGTACCAATCGCTTTTCGGATTGAAGACTTTGGGAAACGCTTCTATAAAAATCTAAAATCATTGTTTCGGTTTATGAAACGACTACTATGTTTGAAAAAACGAAGTTATAGAAATATTATTTAACATAATTTGGAGAGACACATGTTTTCCAATATTCAACTATCGTTTTTAATGTTTTTCTTAAATCATCATAAGTACGAGGCTTGACAAAAAAACCCTGAACTGATTTTGAATATGCATCAATTATATGTTGCTGTTCATTACTTGTAGAGAAAAATAAATACGGAGTGCATTTAAGATTTAAATCTTCATTGTTATGGATTTTTTCCCTAAGTTCCATTCCGTTTAACTTGGGCATATTGATGTCCGAAAACACAATAAAAGGTTCTACATGATTGTTTACTAAATGATCGAGCGCTAGTTCACCATCTCCAAAAAAGAGTATTTCATTTTTATAACCTAATTCCTCAAATACTTCCGCCATCAGTTCCTGATCATCCATGTCGTCTTCAATAACTATTATTGGTCCATTTTTATTCATAAAGTCTTTTTGAAAATTAAATTATCCGTCGGCTAAACTACGCTTTTAATATCTGATACAGACTGCTTTCTTACAACTCATTTTAAACTTTAAGTCAGAACTTACATAGGATGGAATCCATAATTATTTCTGATTTCAAAAATTAACTTTTTATCCTTAAGTTTGTATGTTTGCCTTTCTGGTAAATCCAAAATAAAAAATCGTGCACGAAAGAAAAATATACAGCAACCGAGTTTGGGTTGAAAATAAACTACAACCAGCAACCATAAGTTTTACCAACGAAAAAATCATTTCCATTGATTTCAAAAAATTGGATGATGCTGAAGATTATGGCAATGCGGTTATAATGCCAGGCGTTATTGATGTTCATGTTCATATCAACGAACCCGGAAGAACCGAATGGGAAGGTTTTGAAACCGCTACTCAGGCTGCAGCTGCCGGAGGTTCTACGACTATTATTGATATGCCTTTGAATGCGAGTCCGGTTACGACAACACTTGATGCTTTTAACCAAAAACTGGAAGCCTCAAAAGGCAAAATGAATGTCAATGTTGGTTTTTATGCCGGATTGATTCCCGGAAATGCTCCACATTTAGAATCACTTATTGGTGCCGGAGTTGTAGGCGTAAAATGCTTTCTGACACATTCCGGTATTGATGAATTTCCGAATGTAACCGAAAAAGATTTAGACGAAGCAATGCCAATCATTGCAAAATATAATATTCCTTTATTAGCGCACTGCGAATTATATGATACCGAAGTTGAATGTGATTTCGAAAATAATCCAACAAGCTACCAACATTATTTAGCGAGTCGTCCAAAGAAATGGGAGAATGACGCCATCGATTTGATGATTAGAATGTGCCGCAAACACAATTGTCCCGTTCATATCGTTCATGTCGCATCTGCGGAAGCGTTATCTAAAATTGAAGCTGCAAAAAAAGAAGGCTTACCGATTACAGCCGAAACCTGTACACAATATATTTTCTTTAATGCGGAAGATATTCCTGACGGAAACTGCATTTACAAATGCGCACCGCCAATTCGGGAAAAGGCAAATAATGAACAATTGAAAAGCGCTTTTGCTTCAGGAGTTTTGGACTTCATTACAACCGACCACTCGCCTGCTCCGCCAAACATTAAGGAAATGGAAAGCGGCAATCTGAAAAAAGCCTGGGGCGGAATTGCAGGCATTCAATTCTTGTTGACTGCTTCATGGACGGCACTTAAAAATACAATGTCATTGGATCAATTTATTCCGTTAGTGACTTCAAAACCAGCTGCTTTTATTAAGGCTTCAACCAAAGGAACAATCCAAATTGATAACGACGCCGACTTTGTAATCTGGAATCCTGACGCAATCGATTTAGTAAAAGCGGAGGACATTTTTTTCAGATATAAAATAAGTCCATATATTGCGCAAAACTTAAACGGTCAAGTGCTTGAAACTATAGTAAATGGCACAACTGTTTATCACAATAAATCAATACAAAACAAAAATAAAGGACAATGGCTTTTGCAAAAGTAACCGAGATTATAAAAGAATCACCAGCATTTACAGCACTTACCGACTTAGCCGCAGAACGTTTAGGCGGAAAGGTTTTATATGCTACCGATGATTTCTTTGCCGAAAAAGAAAACCTAATTCTGCCAACACGTGGCATATTCATACACGACAAATACACTGACAGAGGAAAATGGATGGACGGTTGGGAAAGCCGCAGAAAAAGGACTCCGGGACACGATTGGGCGATTATCCAATTGGCAACTTCGGGAAAGATTAAGGGTTTTGATATCGACACCAATTTCTTTTTGGGGAATCATCCGCCACATGCTTCAGTTGAAGCCATTAATTTGCCAAATGCTGAAGGAATTACGGATTGGGAACATTTAGCATGGAAAGAGATTCTGCCTCAATCACATTTGGATGCGGGTTCACAGAATTTCTACGAATGCGAAAGCGATGAAATCTTTACCCATTTGCGTCTGCATATTTATCCTGATGGCGGCGTTGCGCGTTTCAGAGTTTATGGCGAAGTTTTCAAAAACTGGGACGCTGTTTCTGCTAATGATACTATAGATTTGGCTGCCGCGATTAACGGCGGACAAGCGATTGCCTGCAATGATATGTTCTTTAGCGCGATGAGTAATTTGATTATGCCAAATCGTGGTGCGAATATGGGCGACGGTTGGGAAACCAAAAGAAACCGTACGCCAAACAATCGTGACTGGGTTATTCTGAAACTGGCTCACAAAGGAACAGTTGACAAAATCGTTGTTGACACTTGCCATTTCAAAGGAAATTATCCTGATAGTTGCTCGATTGAATGCTGCGTAAGCGATAATGACGATGCTGTTATTAATGCTGGCAATTGGCAGACTTTGTTACCTCAGCAAAAATTAAGTGCCGACAACGAACACGAATTTGTAAAAGAAATTAGTAGTCATAACGCCATCACTCACGTTCGATTGAACATCTTCCCTGATGGTGGAATCAGTCGTTTAAGATTGTTTGGTAAAATCAGTTAACTAGTGTCAGTAGGAACATTTATAATAATCGTTTTGTATGTGATTGAATTCAGCGTGTTAATTACGCTGGGTTATATGTCATACAAAATGCCCAGCTTCCTAAAAGGAAAATCTCAAAAAAATCCTGAAGGCGACGAAGATATCCGGAATACGAGCCAGAATTACATCTACGCCGGAATATTGTTGATGATTGTTGCTATCCTTTTCAATACGTATATTGTTGTTGAGGGAACGCCATTGGAAGCGCATATGATGGAATGGCTGAATATTGTCATCCGTTTGCTGCACATTACCTTCGGAATTGCCTGGATTGGCGCTTCGTTTTATTTTGTATTCCTTGAAAATGCTTTAAACCGTACTGAAGATGTCCGTGATGAATTGGCCGGAAACCTTTGGGCTGTTCACGGCGGCGGATTTTATTATTTGGAGAAATATAAAGTTGCACCAAAGACGATTCCGAAACACTTGCACTGGTTCAAATACGAAGCTTATTTTACTTGGTTGTCCGGGTTTTGTTTGTTGTTTGTGGTTTATTATTTCAATGCTTCAGCTTTCCTGATAGATAAGAATGTATTAGATATCACGGCAACAGAAGGAATATTAATTGGAGTTGGTTCGTTTATAGTTGGCTGGCTGATTTATGACAAAATGTGCAAATCATCATTAATCAAAAATCAATTGGCGTTTGCATTGGTTGGTTTTGCTTTTCTGATTGCGTTTGCCTGGTTCTATTGTCACGTATTTAGTGCGCGTGCCGCTTACATCCATTTTGGAGCGATGATTGGAAGTCTTATGGTGGCCAATGTGTTCTTTGTGATTATTCCGGGACAAAAAGAAATGGTGCGTTGTGCCAATTTAGGAATTCCTTTAGATCCAAGTCTGGGTAAAAAAGCATTAGCGCGTTCACTACACAACAATTATTTTACACTTCCTGTTTTGTTTGTGATGGTGAGCAATCACTTTCCGTCTACCTTTGGGTATGAATATCCTTGGTTGATGCTGGCGATAATTTCCCTTGGAGCAGCTGGTGTAAAACACTATCTAAATCTAAAAGAACAAAAGCATCTCAACGTTTGGATACTTCCGGTTTCTGTGGTAATTTTATTAGCTGCCTGTTTTATTTCGGCACCAAGTACAAATCCGTATGAATGCAAAAAAGAAGTTAGCTTTACAGAAGTAAATGAAATTATCCAAAAGCGTTGTACCCAATGCCACTCTTCTGCTCCAACGGACGATGTTTATACAACAGCTCCAAATGGCGTGAAATATGACACACCGCAGGATATTTATACCAAAAGAGATTTGATTATGCAGCGTGTGGTTGTGACCAAAACGATGCCTCAGAATAATAAAACCAACATCACCGAAGAAGAACGAAACACGATTCGCTGTTGGATTGAACAAGGCGCGAGCCTAAAATAATGACAATATGAATTTATTAGCATTTAATAAGTTGCCCGAAGAAACTGCAAAAAAGGAATTATTCGCTTGTTGTGGTTCCAATAAATGGGCTGATGCGATGATGAAGCACTTCCCTTTTGTTTCTGAAAAACAATTGGTGGATTTGTCTTCCAAAATCTGGTATGACGAATGTGGTGAAGTTGATTGGAGAGAATCGTTTACGCATCATCCGAAAATTGGCGATGTAAAAAGCTTAACCGAGAAGTTTGCAGGTAAAGAACAAGCCAGCGTTGCAGTGGCGACAACTGAAACGATTGAAGCTTTGGCGAAAGCCAATTCCGATTATGAAAACAAAAACGGATTCATCTTCATTGTATGTGCTACCGGAAAATCAGCAACAGAAATGTTGGCTTTACTGAATGACCGCTTGCAAAACACAGCGGAAGAAGAACTACACATCGCTATGGGCGAACAGCAGAAAATCTCTATCATCCGTTTCAAAAAGATGCTGCCTGACAGCGATTTCAGTTTCCTTAAAGTAAGCCAAATCACCACACACGTTTTAGATACTTCAACCGGAATTCCGGGAAAAGACATTTCGATAAGATTACAAGCTTTCAGAAATAACGTTTGGCAAACCATCGCGCAAGGCATTACAAACAGTGACGGTAGAATTCCCGATTTATTGGCACAAGAAAGAAACCTAAAGCCGGATACCTATAAAATGGTTTTCGATACCGGAAAATATTATTCAGGACAAAAAACCTTTTACCCAAAAGTAGAAATCATTTTCAGCACTTTTGACGAAACACATTATCACGTTCCTTTGTTGGTTAATCCTTTTGGATATAGTACTTACCGAGGAAGTTAAAAAGAGAAAAGAAGCAAGAAGCAAGAGAAAAGAAAAGAAAAGAAAATAGAACATAGAACATAGAGAATAGACCAAAAAATATAATTATTATGACGATTCCGAGTAATAAAAAAGAACAATTGTTCAACAGTTTAAGCAAAGCCAATACAACTTTCAACGAAATATATCCGGGCGACCGAAGCGACCGCCAACCGGTACACACTTTGTATGGCGGAGCAAACTTATTCAAATCGGATGCGCCGATTGCATTGGGACACCGTGCTTTAGAAATATTAGAAACCTATGCACCAAACCACGAAGTTTTTGGAAAAGCTTTTGGTTTGACTGGCGGAAATGATTTCAGTAAACGCATTTATGATAAGGTCGTGGCCAAATTAAAATCAGAGGCTATTGAAGATTTCCGTATTGACTTCGAAGATGGTTACGGAAATCGTAGTAATGAAGAAGAAGATGCAACCGCTGAATCTACAGCAAAAGAAGTTGCCAAAGGAATGGCAGCCAAAACGCTTTCACCTTTTATTGGTATTCGTGTCAAACCGTTTACCGAAGAAATGAAGGAAAGAGGTTTGCGAACGCTGGATATTTTTGTGACCACTTTGGTAAAAGAAACTGGTGGAAAACTGCCTGACAACTTTGTGGTGATGTTACCAAAAGTTACTATTCCTGAACAACCTGAAACGCTGGCAAACTTCATGACAATTTTAGAAGAAGAATTAGGCTTAGCCAAAGGCGTATTAAAAATGGAAATGATGGTAGAAACTACCCAAGCCATTATGGATATTGCCGGAACAAATCCGTTATACCGTTTTATAAAAGCGGCACAAGGAAGATGTATCGCGATGCATTTCGGAACTTACGATTATACCGCAAGCTGCAGCATCACGGCGAAATATCAGGAAATGGATCATCCAGTTTGCGATTTTGCGCACCATGTAACCAAAGTAGCTTTGGCTCACACCGGAATCTGGTTGAGTGATGGTGCTACGAATACGATGCCTATTGGTCCGCACCGTGGTGACTTGACTCCGGCACAGGAAAAAGAAAACATGGAAGTGGTTCACAGAGCATGGAAAAAAGGATACGACCACATTCGTCACTCGTTGTGGAATGGATATTATCAAGGTTGGGATTTAAATCCTGCCCAATTCCCAATGCGTTATGCGGCGGTGTATGCGTTCTTTTTGGAAAGCTATGACGATGCCGTTGATCGTTTGAAAACCTTTGTGGAAAAAGCAGCACGAGCAACACTAATCGGAGATGTATTTGACGATGCTGCAACCGGACAAGGATTACTAAATTATTTCCTTCGAGCGTTGAACAGCGGTGCGATTACTGAAGAAGAAGTTCTGGCAACAGGCTTGACTTTAGATGAAATAAGAGGTCGTTCGTTTAAAAAGATATTAGAAAACAGAGCTGGAAAGTAATCAGCTTCTAAATAAAAAAACCGCATCAGTAATTGATGCGGTTTTTTTATTTTTCGGATTCGTTTTCCGTTCCCTTTTGACTTCTGTTATACATTCGGGTCAACACTATATAAAAAATGACTGCAATGAGAAGCGCACTAATTTCAACTTTCCTAATTGTTAACTGACCCAGAACTTTTGAAATTATTCCTCCTAAAGCGAAACTAATAAGAAGCCGTTTCCACCATTCATCCAATATATTCATGTCATTACCGTTTTATTGATTAGAATTTTTAACAACCTTTTTTGTCTATCAAACCCTTAACACAGCACGAAATCCTCTCACAGCATAATACGATTCTGCTCCGTTATGGTATAGAAAAACTGTGTCATAACGACGGTCACAATAAACTGCACCACCCAATTTTCTGATAGCATCAGGTGTTTTTACCCAACTAGAGCTTTTCAAATCAAAGTTTCCTAATTGCTGTAGTTCTCTATATTGTTCTTCAGTTAAGATTTCAACACCCATTTGAGCTGCCATATTCATAGCGCTGTCTTTTGGTTTAAATTCTTTTCTCGAATCCAATGCCTGTTGGTCGTAACAAATGCTTCTGCGTTCTTTTGGACTTTCGGCAGAGCAATCATAGAAAATATATTCGTCAGTCTTCGCATCATAACCAACAACATCGGGTTCACCGCCGGTTCTTTCCATTTCGTTGAGTGACCAAAGTTTTTCAGGATTCGCTTCTAACTTTGCCTGCACATTTGACCATTCAAGGTCTTTGTGACGATTCTTGTTTTTCTCAAAACGCTCTTTCAATAGATTGAGAAGTGCTGAAGATTGCTCTGCTGACAATTGCTTTTTAGTTCCCATAGCTATATATTTATGATTTTCTATATAAGTCCATTAGCACTTTTTCCGGAGTATAGGGCGCGTTGACAGCCAAATCAGCATTTGGATTAAAAGCTTTTACTGCACTTCTTATCGCGAAATAAGCACCAATTCCATACATCAATGGTGGCTCACCTACTGCTTTTGATTTTTTGATAGCGAGTTCATGACCTTCTGTTTCCAAATGTTGAATATTGATTTGCTTTGGCACCGAATAAATATCTGGCACTTTGTATGTCGATAACGCATTCGAAACCAATCGACCTTGGTCGTTATATATAATTTCTTCCAACGTCATCCAACCAATTCCCTGTACCAAACCGCCTTCAATCTGACCATTGTCGATGTCCTTATTCATACTTTTCCCAAAGTCGTGAACGATATTGATACTGTCAAATTCATACGTTCCTTTTAGGCAATCAACCGTAACCTCGTGAATCGAAGTTCCGTAAACGTGGTATGCAAACGGATGTCCTTTTTCTTTGGTTTTATCGTAATGAATGGTTGGTGTGGCGTAATGTGCATTTTCAGAAAGCGCAACTCTTTGTGTAAATGCTTTTAAAATTAAGTCTTTCCAACTCATTTCGGTTTTGGTTTCATTCGCATACACCATTTCGTCTTTGATTTCAATGATTTGGTCAGTGTATTCTTTTTGGGCAACCGCTTTTAATCGTTCCAACAAAGCGTTGCAAGCCATTAACAAAGCTTTTCCGTTTAGGTCGGCTCCTGCACTTGCTGCTGTTGGTGACGTATTGGCAACACGCAACGTATTAGTTGATTCCAATCTGACTTTATCAGCTTTAATGCCTAAAGTCTCTACAACGATTTGTAGCATTTTGGTATTCAAACCCTGCCCCATTTCAACGCCACCGGTACTTACTACAACACTTCCATCGTGATAGATGTGTACCAAAGCACGAGCGTGGTTCATCATCGTATTGGTAAACGAAATCCCAAAGCAAATCGGTTGAATCGCCAATCCTTTTTTGAATCGGGCGTTAGTTTTATTGAAAGCTTCTACTCTATTTTTTTGTGACTCGTAATCGTAGCTTTTCATGCAGGTTTCCCAGGTATTGCTCGCTTCTACCTGTTGCAGAATTTGTCCATACGATAGCTCATCGCCGTCTTTAACCAGATTTGCTTTTTGAATCATTGCCGGGCTTACGCCCAAAGATTCAGCTGCTTTAACAATCGCAGCTTCGATAACAAATTTTCCTTGCGGTCCTCCAAATCCACGGAACGCAGTGTTTGGAGGCAGATTGGTTTTACAGCTGTATGCTTTCGCAATCACGTTCGGAACAAAATACGCATTGGTCGAATGGAATAAGGTTCGTTCCATAACCGCTGGTGATAAATCGGCTGCAGCTCCTGCGTTTTGATAATGCGTTACTTCGTAGGCAATGATTTTTAAATCTTTATCCAAACCAATTTTAAAATCAGCTGAATACGGATGACGTTTTCCTGTCATGCGCATGTCATCCATACGATGCATCGACATTTTTACGGGTTTGTGCAGCATCTGGCAAGCCAAAGCTACCATTACTGCCCAAGGAGTTGCCTGATCTTCTTTTCCTCCAAAACCACCGCCAAGTCGAACCGTATCGATTTCTACCTTGTGCATTGGGATTCCCAAAACCTGCGCCACCATTCGTTGAACAGCTGTTGGGCCTTGCGTGGATGATGATATGACAATGCTTCCGTCTTCTTTTGGACGAGCGTAAGCGCCTTGTGTTTCTATGTATAAATGTTCCTGTCCGTTGACATCACTTCTGCCTTCAAAAATATGTTCGCATTTGGCCCAGGCAGATTCGGTATCTCCGAGTTTAAATTGTCTCGGAGGCATTATTAATTTGCCTTTTGCCTGCGCTTCTCTTGGGTCAACAATTACGGGAAGTTCTTCGAATTCGACTTTAATCAGTTTCGAAGCCATTCGGCAATGATGTTCTGAAGTCCCAACGATTAAAGCGATTACCTGTCCACGAAAGTGAACTTCATCTTCGGCAAATAAAGGTTCGTCAGGAATGATGCCTCCTATTTGGTTTAAACCTGTGACATCTTTAGCTGTTAGAATTGAAACAATTCCGTGACTTTTTAAAGCAGCATTCAAATCAATACTTTTGATTTTGGCATGAGCGACAGTTGCATCAAACGGAAGCGCGTACAAAGTCCCTTGTACTTCCTGAATATCGTCGAGGTAAATAGATTTTCCTTTTACGTGATTATGTGCGTCTATATTAATCATAGTAAGTGGTCCATTTTAATGGTTTCAGGAAAAAGTGTGATGAAATGGCTGAAGAACAATTGGCGTCCCAATAATCTTTTGTAGGCCTCTGTTCCTCTGGCATCGCTAATTGGTGACAACTCGGTTTGCAGGATTTGTTCCGCTTCTTTTATGACTGAAACAGTTATTGATTTGTTTGCCAAAAACTCGCTGGTCTTCGCCAGATATGTCGGAATTGGTCCTACTCCACCCATAGAAGCATGTGCTTCGGTAATCGTGTTTCCGCTATTTGAAATTGTCATTGCCGAATTCACGCTGGCAATATCCAAATATTGTCTTTTGCAGACTTTTTCAAAATTGAATTGCGTTTCGTTGGTTGGCAATTCAAAAGCGATTTCAGTTATGATTTCGTCTGCTTTTTTATCTAAAGTTTTGTAGCCTAAATAGAAATCTTTCAGCATTACTTTTCGGCTATCATTTTCTTTATTGGTCAATGTCAGTTGTGCTTTCATTGCCAAAAGAATAATCGTAAAATCCCCAATCGGCGAACCGTTGGCAATGTTTCCCGCTATGGTTGCGATGTTTCGGATTGGTGTTGACGACAGTAATTTCAAGTAATTGTACCAATTCGGAATCGTTTCTAACAATCTTTCATTCTCCATCAAATCGGTAACCGTAACTGATGATTTTAAAACACAAGCATTTCCGTCAAATGAAATTCCGTTTAACTCACTTTTGTCGAATAAATAATCCAAATCGTAATCGTGCAATTCATCATGCTTCTGAACGTATAAATCAGTCCCACCACCAATTGGGATTCCCGTCTGCACGGGAATGACAAGCGGCGTTTGAATTGCCTTTACTCTTGTTTCAATATCTAAAAAATAATCGGGGACAAATTCGTTGGCAACCAGCCACGACATTGCGTTATTTTTATCTTTGGTTTGAAGTTTTTCAGCCAATTTTGCTGATGCTCTTTCGATTGTTTTATAACCCGTGCAGCGACAAATATTACCATCGATGGCACTAATGGCGCTTTCTAATGTTGGTTCGGCACAAGTCAAAGCGTAGCCACACATCGAGTTTACAAAGCCTGGTGTACAAAATCCGCATTGCGTTCCGGAACAATCAACCATGGCTTGTTGCGCTTGGTTTAATTTATCCGGTAAGTTTAAACCTTCGACTGTAACGACATGTTTTCCGTGAACGTTTGGCAATGGCGTTAAGCAGGAAGTGGCACTCATGTATTCGAGTTTTCCTTCTTTCATAGAGCCTATCAAAACAGTACAGGCACCGCAATCGCCTTCGCGACAACCGATTTTTGTACCGCGTAAGTTTTCATCATAACGAACAAAATCCAGCAAAGTGGTACTTGCTGGTTTGTCAGTTTTGATGAGTTGGTTGTTTAATATAAATTGAATCATGCTGATTTAGAAATCTAGTATTCTATTTTATTGATGTTTTCTGACCAAAGTTTAAAAGCTTCCAAAGCTTCTTCATTCATCATTTGAATCGTTTCTAATTTTCGGTTTTGGTATGGCAATTCTAATTCCTCGTAAATGAATTGGTCATCGAAGTTAATATCAGCAGCATCTTTTTTGGTGTTGGCAAAATACATTCGGTCTGGTCTTGCCCAATAGATTGCTCCCAGACACATTGGACAAGGTTCGCAACTCGTGTAGATTTCGCAACCGTCTAATTGGAAACTCCCTAAGGCTTTGCAGGCATTTCTAATCGCTACAACTTCAGCATGAGCCGTTGGATCATTCGTAGAAGTTACGCCATTAGCACCACGAGCAATAATTTTTCCGTCTTTCACAATCACAGCACCAAACGGTCCGCCTTTACCCGATTTTACATTTTCGATAGAAAGCTGAATCGCTTCCTGCATAAATTCACTTTGTTTTGTTGTAGAACACATATTGTTATGATAATAATATTTTAATAATTGAAGTGCTTTCAAAATTTTGAAGCCAATAAAGATACGAATTGAAATGGTTTACAAAAAGTTTTTTCAAATAGGATTTGTGAAATGCTCATTTAATTCCATAAAAAAAAGGAAAACTTTCGTTTTCCTTTTTTGGAGCCGGCGGAGGGACTCGAACCCACGACCTGCTGATTACAAATCAGCTGCTCTAGCCAACTGAGCTACGCTGGCGGCGTATTAGTTCTGCAAATATAGAAGTGAAAATTAATTCACCAAAATATTTTTGAACTTTTTTCTATTAAAGTGCGTTGATTTTTTCAACCAATTGATTTGCAGTTTGTTCTAAATCTGCATTAATTTGCTTGAAATGCGCTTTTTTGTTTTCTACATTCTTAGCATTAACTTTTTCAATCAAACCGTCAAAAGACGTGATAGCTTCATCAATGATAGCGTTTGTTTTATCAGATGGTTTTCCGGTAGTTGTCATTTCATAAATGTAAACCGCTTCAATAATATCACCTAATACGAAGTTAATATCTTTCTTTAAATTTCTAACACTTGGCATTTTCTTTATTTTTAAAATTCGGTGCAAAATTACACTAAATCTTTAGAAAACAAACTACGAAATATAAATTTCTAAGATTGACGCCTTCCCAGAAAGCTGAAAATCAGTCAAAGCAGCCGGAATTAAAACCGTATCTCCTTTTTTATAAGCATAGCTTTCACCATCGCCAGTCAGCTGAAAGTCACCATCGACACACATATAAACCGTAAATGATTTTTTATTTTTGTGGATTTTTGTATTCCCGTCAAGCGGAATAAAATTCGTTGTAAAGTACTTGCAATTAATAACTTCGTTGGAAGTGTTTTGATTTTTAGAATACAATCGTTGTGCTTCAATTTTTTCGTAATTCAAAGCTTCCAGAGCCAAATCGATGTGCAATTCGCGTTTATTTCCATTTGCATCTACTCTATCGAAATCATAAACACGATACGTAATATCTGATGTTTGCTGGATTTCGGCTATCACAATTCCGGCACCAAGCGCGTGAATAGTTCCGGTATTCAACATAAAAACATCACCCGGATTTACTTTTTTAGTATCGAGAATGCTGAGTAAGGTTTTGTTATTGAGATTTTGAATATACTCTTCCGGAGATGATTTTTCTTTGAACCCAACAATCAATCTTGCGTCAGTATCGGCCTGCATCACATACCACATTTCGGTTTTACCAAAAGAATTGTGACGCTTTTTTGCCAATTCATCATTGGGATGTAACTGAATCGATAAATCTTCACGGGCATCTAAATATTTAAAAAGTAAAGGAAATTGCTTTCCAAATTGAGCATACACTTTAGTTCCTAAAACAGCTTCGGGGAATTCGTTTATCAATTCGTTGAGTGATTTTCCTTTGAAAATTCCATTAGCTACAATACTGACATCATTTTCAACAGTAGATATTTCCCAACTTTCACCGGTAATATCAGAAGTTATGGGTTTGTTGAGATAGGTTTTTAACTTGGTTCCGCCCCAGATTCTCTCTTTCAAAATAGGTTCAAATTGTAACGGATATAATTTCATCGATGCCATTTTGAGCAAACTTACATAGTTTTGAGAATTTCGAGTGCTTTTTCGATATGAATTTTACCTGAAGTACTGTCAAAAATTAATTGAACAATACCGTTTTTATCGGCAACATAGGTTGCTCTGCCCGGAATTAAACCGAGATAATCATTGGGAACGCCAAATGCTTTTCTGATTTTTTTATCAAAATCGGAAAGCAAAATAAACGGAAGCTTATGTTTATTGGCAAACGCAACATGCGATTTCAAACTGTCGCTACTGATGCCTATAACTTCAGCATCCAAGCTTTTAAAATCTTCGTATTGATCACGGAAAGAACAGGCTTGCTCGGTACAAACACGAGTATCATCTTTTGGATAAAAGTAAATAACCACTGGTTTTTTGCCTATAACTTCATTGCTATCAAACAAATCACCATTGGTATCAATGGCTGCGAAATTTGGAATTTTGTCTCCTACTTTTAATCCCATTAATTACCGTTGTAGGTTACAAAATTTCTTGGTGTTTCATAAAGAACGACTTCCAAATCTTTAGTAGCATCAATGTGCTTTCTAAGTTTTTGCCAAATGACAACCGCGACATTTTCAGCAGTTGGATTTAAGTCGGTAAACTCGGGTAAATCAAGGTTTAGATTTTTATGGTCGAAAGCATTTTCAATATGCTCTTTGATTAAATCGGCTAAGATTTTGGTATCGATAACATAACCCGTTTCCTGATCAATCTGGCCAGTAACCGAAACGGTTAATTCATAATTATGACCGTGAAAGTTTGGATTATTGCACTTACCAAAAAACGCATCGTTTTTCTCCATCGACCAATCTTTTCGGTACAATCGATGTGCGGCATTGAAGTGGGCTTTTCTTGATACTGTAACTTTCATAATTAGAGTTTATGGTCTTCCAGGTAATGATAAAATTCGTCAAAGATAATTTTGAACCAAACCGTGTATATATTCGGGTTTTGAAGCATATCGGTTTTCACGTCTTCAATTTTCATCCACTTCCAGCTTTCAACTTCGTCTTCATTTATTTTTGGTCCTTCATTATAATAACCAATCATGACGTGATCTAATTCATGCTCGGTCAAACCGTTATCAAATGGTGCTTTATAAATAAAATGAAATAGTTCTTTGAGTTCGGTTTTGAAACCCATTTCTTCAAACAATCTGCGGGTTCCGGCCTGGATATTGGTTTCACCATTTCGCTGATGACTGCAACAGGTATTTGTCCATAATAAAGGTGAATGATATTTATGATGCGCACGTTGCTGCAACATGATTTCGTTGTTTTTATTCAACACAAAAACCGAAAAAGCACGATGCAAAATTGCCTTTTCATGCGCTTCGAGTTTGTTCATTAAACCGATAGGTTCATCTTGTTCGTTAACCAAGATTACTTGTTCTTCAATCATAAGGTGCAATATTTTGTCATCCTGAGCGCAGTCGAAGGACAAAAATACGAAAAAAAATCAGCCTTCATAATTATACATTTTCAACAACCGTTAAACTTTCCTTAAAACACAACTTTTTGTAAACTACACGACAATTCTCTTCGTATCTTGTGTAGTAAATTTGTGGTAGATTATTAAAAATAAACACAATGCAAAAATCAATTTTTAACTTTTTACTTTTGTTACCATTATTCATGTTAAATGCTTGTGGGCAAACAAACAATAAAGAAAACACAACTTCAAAACCCATTGCTATGGAAAACGTAATTTCAAAACCTGAAAATCCGTATTACTCAAACATTGACACCAAAAAACTGGATGTATCTGATGCCGAATGGAAGAAAGTATTATCTCCAGATTTATATGCGGTTGCCCGTCAGGCGGATACCGAAAGAGCTTTCACCGGAACGATGTGGAATTCGGAAACCAAAGGAACTTATTATTGTGCGGCCTGCGGATTAAAGCTTTTCAGATCAGACCAAAAGTTCACCAGCAGTTGTGGCTGGCCAAGTTTTTTTGAACAGGAAAACAAAAGCAGCATCACTTTCAAAGATGATAATTCCTATGGGATGCGAAGAATAGAAGCGCTCTGCGGGAGATGTAACAGTCATTTGGGACATTTATTTGATGATGGCCCGGAGCCAACAGGAAAGCGTTATTGCATGAATGCTATTTCATTAGATTTTGTTCCGGATGCAACTGAAACCAAAGGAAATTTAGAGACGATTGTTCTTGGTGGTGGCTGTTATTGGTGTGTTGAAGCCGTTTATGAAAACTTAGAAGGTGTTGAAAAAGTAGTTTCCGGTTTTGCCGGTGGAACTGTTGCCAATCCGAGTTATGAAGAAGTTTGCACCGGAAGAACGGGTGCTGCTGAAGTAGTTCAAATTACGTATGATAAAACCAAAACCAATTTGGATGAAATCTTTCACGTCTTTTTTACAGTTCATGACCCGACAACTTTGAACCGTCAAGGCGGTGATGTTGGAACACAATATCGTTCCGTGATTTTTTATGCAACTGAAGAACAAAAGAAAGCGGCTGAAAGTATTATTGCCGAGTTGAATAATGCTAAAGTGTATGGCAGCAAAATAGTCACCACTTTAGAACCGTTTAAAACTTTTTACAAAGCAAAAGATTATCATCAGAATTATTATGAAAATAACAAAGACCAACCCTATTGTCAAATGGTGATTCAACCCAAAATTGAGAAATTTGAAAAAGTCTTTAAAGATAGATTGAAAAAGAAATAGCAATAAAAAACTCCTTGCGTAAACAAGGAGTTTTTTTATTTTAAAAGGATAAGTTATCTTTTATCCATTGGAGTAAAATCTCTTAAAGGATGACCTGTATATACTTGTCTTGGTCTTCCGATTGGCTCTTTGTTGATACGCATTTCTTTCCATTGCGCAATCCAACCCGGCAATCTTCCGATGGCAAACATAACGGTAAACATATCGGTTGGAATTCCTAACGCACGGTAAATAATACCTGAATAGAAATCAACATTTGGATATAATTTTCTTGATACGAAGTAGTCATCTACTAATGCTGCTTCTTCCAATTGTTTTGCAATAATTAAAACCGGATCATCAACACCAAGATTTTTCAAAACCTCATCGGCCGCCTTTTTGATAATTTTTGCTCTTGGGTCAAAGTTTTTATAAACTCTGTGCCCGAATCCCATCAAACGGAACGGATCATCTTTATCTTTGGCTTTCGCCATATATTTGGCTGCATCGCCACCATCTCTTTGAATAGCTTCCAACATCTCTAACACAGCTTGATTAGCGCCACCATGTAACGGTCCCCAAAGTGCCGAAACTCCGGCAGAAATGGATGCAAATAATCCGGCGTGTGACGAACCAACAATTCTCACAGTAGACGTAGAACAGTTTTGCTCGTGGTCGGCATGAAGGATGAATAATTTATCTAAAGCATCAACTACGACAGGATTTGAAGAATAAGGTCCGGTTGGCAATTTAAACATCAACTGCATGAAATTATCAACATAACCAATGGTGTTATCATAGTAATTTAAAGGATAACCCATCATTTTTCTGTATGTCCAGGTTGCAATCACCAGAAATTTACCCATGGTTTTGCAGATAGCCTCATACATTTCTTTTTCGTTTTCAACATTAACCACTTTTGGGTTAAAAGCTGTTAGTGCACTTGTAAGCGAAGACAACACACCCATTGGATGGGCAGTTTTTGGAAAACCATCGATGATGTTTTTCATTTCTTCGTTTACCAAAGTATATTTTCTGATGTCAGTTTCAAATTGAGCTAACTGACTTTTTGTTGGTAATTCTCCGAAAATCACTAAATAGGAAACCTCAAGAAAATCTGCTTTTTCGGCTAAATCTTCGATGGCATAACCGCGGTAACGAAGAATTCCTTCTTCACCATCAAGGAAAGTGATTTCACTTTGACAAGAACCTGAGTTTTTATAACCCGGATCAAGTGTTATTGCACCTGTTAAAGCACGTAGTTTTTCAATATCAATGGCTGCTTCATTTTCGCTTCCAACAATTACCGGAAACTCATATTTGTTGCCATCAAATTCTAATATTGCTGTTTTGGACATGGTATAAATTAGGGAATTAAATCTGATAAATTAATAATTTAACAAATTTAGGGAATTCGAAATGAAATAAAAAAGAAATATGCCAGCGTTTTCGTTAATTATATGATAAATATTTTATCAAAGACCAATGTTTTCTAAGAAACTCTTACGTCAACACAAAATGTGATGATTCCGGAAGGGAAAATAACCGCTTTTAATCTACTCTTTTATCAATAAAATAACGCGGTCTTTGTTTTACTTCCGAGTAAATTTTTCCAATATATTCGCCCAATATCCCGAAACAAAACAATTGCACACCGCCTAAAAAATACATTGGCAAAACTGTTGAAAGCCAACCGGGAACAACATTGCCGTTATACAACGAAAACAAAGCGTAACCAGTCATTATTAAACAAAGAAAGAAAATTGCAAAACCGATTATGGTTACCAGTTTCAAAGGGTAATTACTAAAAGAAGTTACGCCATTCCATGCAAAGGCTGCCATTTTTCGGAATGGATATTTAGATTCTCCGGCAAAGCGTTCCAATCGGTCGTAATAAACAACATCATTGCTAAAACCGATGCTTGGTATGATTCCACGAAGAAATAAATTAACTTCACCAAATTCGGCCAACGCTTTCAAAACTCTGTTACTACACAATCTATAATCGGCATGATTGTGAACAACATTCACTTTCATCATGTTCATCAACTTATAAAAAAGCAAAGCCGTATTTCGTTTGAAAAAAGTATCTGTCTTTCTTTCTTTTCGAACGCCATAAACCACATCGGTTCCTGATTTGAACTTCAAAATCATTTCTTCAATCACGCGAACATCATCCTGCAAATCAGCATCGATAGAAATCAGTGCATCGGCTTCATCTTTAAAAGTCAGCAATCCTGCCAGCAGCGCTTTTTGATGCCCAACATTTCCGGCTAATTTCAAGCCTTTGACATGCGTTAATTGCGATGCTTTTTCTTCTATAATATGCCACGTTTTGTCCTTGCTTCCATCGTCAATAAAAACCACAAAGCTCTTTTCTGAAATACTATTTCGGGCAACCAAATCCTTTATGATTTCGTTTAATTGCGCCGAGGTTTCATTCAATACTAACTCTTCGTTATAACAAGGAGAGACAATTCCGATTATTGGTTTTTGGTTGGTTTCCATTAGCTGGTTGGTATTTTATTTGGAAAGACAAATTTAGCAATAAAGTTAACTTTATTTTGAAACCATTTTATTCGATATAAACCAGCAGCACTCATAAGGTATAAAGCTACTCTTGACGGAAACATATATCTTGGTTCCATATAAGTCAATCCGTGAAAAATTAACAATGCTAGAATTACTCCCCAAAATGGCCAATAGTTTATGAGATTTTTTTCTTTAAATAAAAACAGTAAAGCACCAAAAATGAGCGCTATGTTAATGCAATTGATAAGTAAAATAACAAACCAATACCCGATTGTTCCGTGGATTGGACCGAGATGAAATTTCTCGGGTTTGACACTATTAATAAAATACACATGACCATAAAAGCATTTGATAAAAAACTGTCGCGTAAACCAGAATGGATGTTCTAATGCATCATTAATCAAAAAATTTCTATAAACCTCAGTGGGCGAACGATGGGTTTCTATCCCAATTGCATTCAACTTGTGAACACTTTTACCCCAATTTTGATAATCATCACTATCCGGTCTTATATCGCTTTCCCAATACCTAAAATCGGTTGGCTCTTCTCTAAACTGAAACCTTCCCTGATGCGCAACGTAATAAAATAAACCTTCCTGACTTTCGTTTGACTTTGTTCCAGTGATGACTTTTGCCAATTGCACAACGCCAAAACTCAATAATCCAACAGTACAAAAGGTTAACGCTAATTTTTTTCCATAGCTCTTAAAAAACTCTTTTCTCCTGAAAAGGGAATACGCAATAATTAAAAAGCCCAAACCGAGAATCAGCATAGTGTTAGGCCGGTTCAAAATCAGAAACCACAAACCGAGAATCAGTAAAACCCAGCCTTTTATTTTATTCGGATTCTGAAATGCAATTAACCAACCGTAAAGAGCTACAGTCAAAGAGAAAAATGCGGGAACTTCGGCTAAAATTCCAAGTGAATAATAACAATGAATTGGAAAAACAAAAAAGAGCAATACGGCTAAAAGACCAACTTCCCTTGAAAAAAAAGATGATCCAATCCTAAAAATTAACAATAAACTAATGGTAACAATAAGAAAGGTAAACACAGTAGCATAAACCCAAAGCTGATTGTCTGTAGCGCTCGAAGAAGCTATAATATAGGGTATGGTATAAAAAAGAATTGGGCCGGGCGCTTTTGTAATCGTGACTTTATCATAACCAACATCTCCTTTTATATAACGAGCCATATTTTTAGCTTCAATATGAAAGGTCTCATCTCCAAAAGGTTTTGCTTTAAAAGGAAGATTAAGCACAACAAACATCATCAAAGAGGAAATCAAAATGATACCGATGTTTATTCTTTTGGTTAAAAAATTAAATGCACTCATTTGTGTCATAGGATGAAATAATGTCGAAAAATAATAAAAAATCCCGAGCTTTAACTCAGGATTTTTTTTCTAAATATATTTATTTCTTTATGACAAAGCAGCTTTAACCTGGTCCGCAGCTTCCTGAAATTGTGTAGCTGATAAAATTGGCATTCCTGAATTATCAATTAACTCTTTTGCAATTTCAGCATTAGTTCCCTGAAGACGTACAATGATTGGCACTTTTATAGCATCACCCATATTTTTGTAAGCATCAACAACACCTTGTGCAACTCTGTCGCAACGAACAATTCCACCAAAAATATTAATCAAAATTGCTTTTACGTTTGGATCTTTCAAGATAATTCTAAACGCAGTTTCAACACGTTTTGCATCTGCAGTACCACCAACGTCAAGGAAATTTGCCGGTTCAAAACCTGCATATTTAATCAAATCCATTGTTGCCATTGCTAATCCGGCACCGTTAACCATACAGCCAACAGTTCCGTCAAGGTCAACATAGTTCAGGCCAACTTCTTTGGCTTCCACTTCAATTGGATTTTCTTCACGAATGTCGCGCATGTCAGCATATTTTGCCTGACGATACAAGGAGTTGTCATCAATATTTACTTTGGCATCAACAGCCAAAATTTTATTATCCGACGTTTTTAAAACCGGATTTATTTCAAACATGGAAGCATCGGAACCTACATAAGCATTATATAATGAATCTATAAACTTTACCATTTCCTTGAAAGCGTTTCCTGAAAGTCCAAGATTGAAGGCAATTCTACGTGCCTGGAAACCTTGTAACCCAACTGAAGGATCAATTTCTTCTGTAAAGATTAAATGCGGTGTGTGTTCAGCAACTTCTTCGATATCCATTCCGCCTTCGGTAGAATACATAATCATGTTTCTTGCTTTTGCTCTATTTAAAAGAACAGACACGTAAAACTCTTTGGTTTCACTTTCTCCAGGATAATAAACATCTTCAGCAATCAAAATTTTGTGCACTCGTTTTCCTTCTGGTGGAGTTTGAGGTGTTTTTAACATCATCCCAATAATTTGCTCTGATATTTCTTCAACCTGCTGTATGTTTTTTGCCAATTTTACGCCACCGCCTTTTCCTCTTCCACCTGCGTGAATTTGGGCTTTGATAACATGCCAACCGGTTCCTGTTTCTGCCGTTAATTGTTTGGCCGCAGCCACAGCTTCTACCGGATTGTTGGCAACAATACCACGTTGAACTCGTACGCCATAGCTGGCTAAAATTTCTTTACCTTGATATTCGTGTATGTTCATAATAATGAGTTAGATTGTGAGATACTGAACTGATTCAGCTAAATGTGCCACAAAAGTAATTAATTTAGCTCCAAAGAAAAAGAATTATTTTCAATTTAATGTTATCTTGATTTACATTTTTTTAATTCTCCAGCGCAACCATTTTTAAGCGAAAGTATCTCGATAAAAAACAATAAGAAAATGAAAAAGCAACTCTCGATTTTAGGAATTTTAATGACCCTTTTATTGGTTGGATGTAGCAAAGATTCAAATACTTCAGCACATGATACCGTTACCGGACAATGGAAATTAGTTAACGTAAGCGGAACATTTGCCGGAATAAACAACGATTTCCCCGAAGGAATGATTACTTGGGATTTTAATCCGATAACACAAACTGTAACGGTGACCAATAATAACACTGATTCAAATTTGTGGGATGTTTTAGAGACTGGGGTTTATAATTATCACTTCGCCAATAACCCGGGAATGCCTTGCTCCGAAAGTATCTATATCAACGGTGCTGAATACGGATGTTATTCGATAGCAAATGACAGCCTTGTTATTGATCAATCTATAGCCGACGGATTTGCTATAACTCTAAAACACTAAAACAACATTTTTATCTCTTTAACATCGTAATGAGTTACGTTATCATCATCTAGTAGAACCTCAAGTTTTCCATCGCGGGTAACTTTTTTGATGATGCCCATAAAACGATTCCCATTTTTATCTTCAAAAGGCGACGGATAATTTAATTTATACAGATTTTGATGGTAAAAATCCCAAAGTATTTCACGGTGTTTTGCTAATACCTGTATAAATCCCCGCAAAGAATCAGACAAAAGTAACGCGATTTCTTCCAAGTCGTAATCTTTCCCAGTGATGCATTTTAGTGAAGTTGCCTGAGGCAAATCTTTAAAATCAGTTTGGTTTACATTCAATCCGATTCCGATGACAGAATTAAAATTACCGTCATGCTTAAAGATATTTTCTATTAAAATCCCTGACACTTTCTTCGAATCTGACATAATGTCGTTGGGCCATTTTATTGAAATGTTAGGCAACCCCATTTTTTTTAAAGTATCCGATACCGATAGTGCAACCGCAATATTAAAATCATAAATGTTTTGATTTTTGAGATGGACATCCTTAACCAAAACACTCATAGTAAGGTTTTTACCAGGTTCAGAAATCCATTTGGCACCCATTTGCCCTTTGCCTTTGGTTTGTTCATTAGCCATGACAATCGTATAATCTTCGACCACAGAATCTTTAAACAATTGCTTTAGAAAGTCATTCGTCGAATCTATGGCATCGAGTTTGATTAAAGGCATGTTACAATGGTAAATATTAATGAATTTTAAACTTTTGTTAAGCAAAAATAAAGACAAAAAGTAATACATTTGCAAAACATACATAAATATAAATGACGAAGAAAACGGTTAACTCAGATGTTCTTTTGGCGAACATCATAAAAGGCATAGAAGAAGTAAAAGGAAATGATATTGACATCCTCGATTTGAGAGCCATTGATACAGCAGTTTGTGATTACTTTATAATCTGTAATGGTAGTTCGAATACACAAGTTAACGCGATTGTTAACTCCATCCAAAAATTAGTTTCTAAAGAATTGAAAGATAAACCTTGGCACGTTGAAGGAACGGATAATGCCGAATGGGTTTTAATGGATTATGTAAACATTGTGGTGCATGTTTTCCAAAAACAAATTCGCGAATTCTATAACATAGAAGGACTTTGGGGAGATGCCAAAATAACTACCATCCAAAATAAATATTAAAAAATAGTTCATAGAATAAAATGGCTAACGAAAAAAAACCTAATAATTTCAAGATAAGTCCGTGGTTAATATACGTTGTAGTAATCATCGGATTCATTGCACTTAACTACTTCGGAGGTTCCGGTTTTCAGGACACTACCAAAATATCCTCTGCAAAATTCAATGAGTATCTAAACAAAGGGCAAATTGAAAAAGTAATCATCTACAACAAAACAGAAGGTGAAGCCTACCTGACAAAAGAAGCTCTGAAAGATAAGGCAAATGCCAAAGTAGCAAAAGACATGATGGGCGGTGTAAATAAAGGCCCACACTACTCTTTCGATATAGGAAATGACGAAAGTTTCCAAAATAAAATTGAAAAAGCGGCTCAGGAAGGTAAAATAAAAGATTACGATTTCAAAGCCAAAAGCAATTGGGGTGAACTTTTAATGGGCATCTTACCTTTTGTAATCATCATTGGTCTTTGGATATTGATTATGCGCAGAATGTCTGGCGGAGCTGGCGGTGGCGGAGGTCAAATCTTCAATATTGGAAAATCGAGAGCCAAACTTTTTGACGAAAAAACAGAAGTTAAAACCACTTTTAAAGACGTTGCCGGTTTAGAAGGTGCTAAAGAAGAAATACAGGAAATTGTAGAATTTCTTAAGACTCCTGAAAAGTATACCATTTTAGGTGGAAAAATTCCAAAAGGCGCACTTTTAGTTGGTCCTCCGGGAACCGGAAAAACATTATTAGCGAAAGCCGTTGCCGGTGAAGCTAAAGTTCCTTTCTTCTCATTATCGGGTTCCGATTTTGTTGAAATGTTTGTTGGTGTTGGTGCTTCCCGTGTTAGAGATTTATTCAAACAAGCCAAAGACAAAGCGCCATCTATAATCTTTATTGATGAAATTGATGCCGTTGGTAGAGCCAGAGGAAAAAACAATATGTCGGGCGGTAATGACGAACGCGAAAATACTTTGAACCAATTACTAACCGAAATGGACGGTTTTGGTACCAATACACATGTAATCGTAATCGCGGCAACCAACAGAGCTGATGTATTAGACAAAGCCTTGATGCGTGCAGGTCGCTTTGACAGACAGATTTATGTTGACTTACCGGACATTAGAGAAAGAAAAGAAATCTTTGAAGTGCATCTGGCTCCGCTTAAAAAAGTAGAAAATTTAGATACTGAATTTTTAGCCAAACAAACTCCGGGATTCTCGGGTGCTGATATTGCAAACGTTTGTAACGAAGCAGCTTTAATTGCGGCCAGAAATAATAAAACTGCGGTTGACAAACAAGACTTTTTAGATGCCGTTGACCGAATTGTTGGTGGATTAGAAAAGAAAAATAAAATCGTAACCACCGAAGAGAAACACGCGATTGCTGTTCACGAAGCCGGTCATGCTACCGTAAGCTGGATGCTGGAACATGCTGCGCCATTGATAAAAGTTACGATTGTTCCAAGAGGACAAAGCTTAGGTGCTGCCTGGTATTTACCTGAAGAAAGATTAATTGTTCGTACGGAGCAAATGCTAGATGAAATGTGCGCCACTATGGGAGGAAGAGCAGCAGAAAAAGTTGTCTTTGGTAAAATTTCAACCGGTGCTTTGAGCGATTTGGAAAAAGTAACCCGACAAGCAAGAGCGATGGTTACCATCTACGGATTGAATGATGAATTGGGAAATATAACCTATTACGATTCAACGGGACAAAGTGAATACAGTTTCTCAAAACCTTATTCAGAAGAAACAGCCTTAGTAATTGATAAAGAAATTTCAAAACTAATTGAAAATGAATATCAAAGAGCTATAAAAATCCTGGAAGATAACAAAGAAAAATTGGAACAACTTGCTGCTATCCTGATTGAAAAAGAAGTTATTTTTAAAGATGATTTGGAAGCTATTTTTGGAGCAAGGCCTTTTAACCTTCCGCCTGAAGAAACGGAATTAGTATAACTAATGTTTTTTAACATTTTTTTAAAATCTTAATTCAAAACTTACTTTTGAATTAAGATTTTTTTATCTTTGAAGGATTTCAATTTTAAACCTAGATTATACCAAAACAAGCATGAGTCTTTTCAGAAAAATTTTTGGCACCGGTAATGATGCCTCTGACGAAGAAAGTCAAAGCGAATTCAACAATGCTCCTTCCAGCTTTTCATTACTTCCGGTAGATGAAAAGTTCACATATAACTTCAAAAAAAATGGCGGAAAGTTTTTATATTGTGAAAACTTAAACGAGGTAAAAGACCAATTTCTGAATATTTTAGAAGAAAATGATTGGTTTGAATGCGAAGCCTTATGCTATGAGCCAAAGCTTTATAGTATGTTGGACGAGAATAAACTTCACTACGATAAACCTGTAAATCCGAAATTTTTATTTGCCAGTTGCGAAAACCTGATTGCTGATGAAGGTTCAGTGCTTTTTTCATCCAATCAAATTAAGCAAAACAAGCCAAATGATTTGCCAAACAACATCATAATTTTAGCTACAACCAGTCAAATTTTAGAGGCAAAAAGTGATGGCCTTCGTGTGATTAAAAAGAAATACGAAAAAGACTATCCAACAAATATTACCACTATAAAATATTTTGAGAAAGCAAAAGACGAAGACTTTCTTCAATATGGAAGCACAGCGAAAAACTTGTATTTGCTGCTTCTAGAAGATTTATAAGATGAACGAATCGCTAAAGAGATTATTATCTGGTGTAGTTTATGTTGCGCTGCTTATAATCGCCACTTCCTATTCTGTGAATAGTTTTTATCTGCTATTCGGAATATTTATGATAATTGCTGTTTATGAATTTTGCCAGTTAGTTCATTTAAACAAAATAGCACCGATTCTTTTAGGCACTTCAGCCTATTGTTTAGCGACCCAATTTAGAACAAATCAGACAAATGATGTTTTGCTTTTAATCGCAACGCTATTCGTTTCGATAAAATGTTTATTGCTGCTTTTCAATTCAAAAAAAGAAACTTTCGACACGCTTTCGAAATACGTTTACACCATTGGTTACGTTATTCTTCCATTCATTATCATTACAAAAATTCCGTTTTCCTATAATAGCTTCAGACCCAAAATAATTATCAGTATTTTTATCCTGATTTGGACAAATGATACTTTTGCGTATATCGTTGGAAAATCAATTGGGAAACACAAGCTTATCGAAAGAATATCACCTAAAAAAACCGTAGAAGGATTTATCGGTGGAATTGTATTTTCGGTAATTGCAGGAATTTTAATTTCGAAATTTTATTTTCAACCCAAACCAAATTACCTTTATACTTCAATAATTATTTGGACAATAAGTGCTGTAATCATCAGTATATTCAGCACTTTAGGTGATTTAATCGAATCAAAATTTAAAAGAATCGCTGGTGTAAAAGACAGCGGAAATATAATGCCTGGCCATGGTGGTATTCTAGATCGCCTAGATAGTATTATATTTGTAGCACCATTTGTTTATTTGTTTTATCAAATCTTATATTATGTTTCATAAAGAAGGCGGAAAAATTATTTTAATAGCAACTACGTTAACCGTAATCATTACGCTGTTTGCACCAAAGTTGACTTCAATAATCTGGTTGGAAAAAACCATCCAAATTGCGGCTTTGGTATTTCTATTACTAATTTTACAATTTTTCAGAAACCCGAATAGAAAAATAGAAGCAAACGATAAAGTTGTTCTTGCTCCGGTTGATGGAAAGGTAGTCGTTATTGAAGAAGTATTTGAAGAAGAATATTTCAAAGACAAACGGTTACAGGTTTCCATTTTTATGTCGCCAATAAACGTACACGTGACGCGCTATTGTGTTAGCGGAAAGATAAAATACAGCAAATACCATCCTGGAAAATATTTGGTTGCCTGGCATCCAAAAGCAAGTACCGAAAACGAAAGAACCACTGTTGTTATTGAAAGCCGAGTATTTGGCGAAATTCTTTATCGTCAGATTGCCGGTGCTTTGGCTCGCAGAATTGTAAATTATGCCGAAGAAGGAATGCAGGTTCGTCAAGGAGACGATGCCGGATTTATTAAATTTGGCTCAAGAGTCGATATCTATTTTCCACTAGGAACAAAAGTAGAAGTGAAACTTCAGCAAAATGCTGTTGGAAACCAAACAGTTATTGCAATAAAAGAATAAGCTGAAATGGACGAAAAAGAATTAGAAATTCGATTTCAGGAAGCAGTAGAAATTGCTTCAAAAATGTCACAATCTGAGCTTCCGCAAGATGTGCAATTGCGATTGTATGCCTATTATAAGCAGGCAACTTTTGGCACTATTAACTATAATAACTCTGCTGATTTTGACTTGCGAAATGCCTTTAAAACTAATGCATGGATGCAAATTAGCCATCTATCCATTGACGAAGCAAAAGAATTATACACAGAAGCAATACACGAAATTGCAAATAGTAAAAAGTAGATTTATGAAGAAGATTTTTTCAATTGTTTTATGCTTTTCTTTTATACTATTGCTACCATCCTGCAAAAGAAAAAAACTTACCGAAGTTGTTGAAGTGCCGTTGCCATCAGCCGAAGAAAAAATCACTATTGGGCAACCTGATGACGTAAGCGCCATTGAGGGACAATTTTCTCTTACCAAATTACCTTATCAATACAATGAACTTGAACCAAGCATTGATATACTAACAATGGAAGTGCATTATTCCAAACATTATTTGACCTATACCAACAACCTAAATAAATTAGTAGTTGAAGATCCAACATTAATCGATTTAAGCATTGAAGACATCTTAAAAAAATGTGATGGCAGCAATGCCGATTTAAAAAATAATGCCGGTGGCTATTACAATCACAGTTTGTTTTGGGAAGGCATGGCACCTAAATCAGGCGGACAACCTAAAGATACGTTAGCAACACTTATTACCCGGGATTTTGGCTCATTTGATGTGTTTAAAACACAATTTACTGATGCAGCCGACAAACAATTCGGTTCAGGTTGGGCTTGGCTGGTTGTTGATAAAACAGGAAAATTACAGGTAACCAGTACACCAAATCAGGATAATCCTTTGATGCCAAAGCAAATCGTTTCGGGCACACCAATTTTAAATCTCGATGTTTGGGAGCATGCTTATTATTTAGATTATCAATACAAACGAAAAAGATACATTGACAACTTCTTCAAAATAATCAATTGGAAAAAAGTTTCCGAACGCTATGAAGAAGCGACAGCGAAGAAATAAATTTTATAAAAAAGTCCCGATTGCTCGGGGCTTTTTTGTTATAAAATATAATCAGTATTTATAAAATTCGATTCCTTACTATTGAGCAATTCCTGTAAAATCGCATTGTTATACGCATTGTCTTTGGAAGCTACAAACGTTCGAATAGAAAACGAACGCAAGGCATCATGAATACTCAAGGTTCCCACAGCCGAATCTTTTCTTCCCGTAAACGGATACACATCCGGACCACGTTGACAGGAACTGTTTAAATTCACACGGCAAACCAAATTCACCAAAGTGTCAATAAGCGGCGCAATGGTTTTAATGTCTTTCCCAAACAAACTCACTTGTTGTCCATAGTTTGATTCTGCCATATCATTCAACGGTTCCTGAATGTCTTTGAAAGTTATAATTGGAATCACAGGCCCAAATTGCTCTTCGTGATACACACGCATTTCTTTGTTTATCGGAAATAAAACAGCTGGAAAAATATAATTATCCGAACGTTCTCCACCTTTTGCATTAATGACTTTAGCACCTTTAGTTATAGCATCATCAATTAATTCCTGAATATAATCGGGTTTGTCTTTTTCGGGTAATGGTGTCAATGAAACGCCTTTCTCCCATGGATTTCCAAAAGGAAGTGCATCAACTTTATCCGTAAATCTTCTGTTGAATTCCGCCGCAATTGATTCGTGTACGTAAAGAATTTTCAAGGCTGTACAACGTTGCCCATTGAAAGACAACGTTCCCATAATGCATTCCTGAATTGCCAAATCCAAATCCGCATCTGGCAAAATAATCGCGGGATTTTTAGCTTCCAATCCCAAAATCAAACGCAAACGGTTTTTATTTGGATGCAAATCCTGCAAAGCAATTGCCGATTTGCTATTTCCAATCAAAGCAAGAATATCTACTTTCCCCGATTTCATAATAGGTGAAGCCACTTCTCTTCCTCTGCCGTAAACGATATTGATAACGCCTTTTGGAAAACTGCTTTTAAACGCTTCAAGCAATGGCGAAATCAATAAAACGCCGTGTTTTGCGGGTTTAAAAATCACCGTATTTCCCATGATGATGGCGGGAATTAGCAATGAAAAAGTTTCGTTCAAAGGATAATTATAAGGTCCAAGACACAGCACAACTCCCAATGGCCCACGTCGAACCATGGCATTCACGCCTTGGCTTTTGGTGAATCGCGCATTGTTTCTGTCTAATTCTTTGTAATCCTCAATTGTGTCATAAATGTATTCAACCGTTCTGTCAAATTCCTTCTCTGAATCAGGTAATGATTTTCCGATTTCCCACATCAAATATTTGACTACTTCGCTACGGGCAGCTTTCATTTGCGTAACAAAATTCTCCATGCATCTGATACGGTCAATGACTTTCATCGTTGGCCACAATCCTTGTCCGTTGTTATAAGCAGCAACAGCCGATTCTACTACTTCAGCAGCAGCAGCTTCTCCCATCGTTGGAATGGAACCTAATAATGTTGGCGCATAATTTTCGGTTGAGGAAATAGTAGAATAAACTTCTGAGGTTTCGCCAGTCCATTTTTTTAGCTGACCGTCAACTAAATAAGTATCTTGGTGTAATAATTTGGTAATTTGAAATTCGGTTGGAATAGTATTCATAAAAATGATTTTTTATAAAATTACTATTTTGGTTAAGACCATCAACATCGTTTAGCGGAAAGAAATTAACTAAAACGTTGTAACTAATAACTTTTAAAAATTCACTCTAAAAAAAACATTTGGCATGATGCCCAAAGTGTAATAATTCTGCATCTCATAACGCGGCGTGATGAAATCCTGAAGACTTGCATACTTTCGCTCGAATTCTTTACTGATAAGATCGCTGTGGTTGTAAAGATTGTAAACCGATACGCCAACTTTAAAAATAGTTCCTTTTTGGTTTTGAAACTGATAACTGGCAGAAAAATCTAAACGATGATAATCAGGTAATCTTTCGGAATTGTAAGCTGTGATTTCTCCCGAATCATTAACCGTGCTAAATGGTTTTCCGCTGTGCCAAAACCATCCTGTTGTAAACAAAAAGTTCTTCCATTTTTTATTGAACGCAATCGTAAAATTGTGCTTGATATCGGCATTGGAGCTGAAATAATTCCCGTCATTTAAACTCTCAAACTTATTCTGTGAATCCTGATAAGTGTATGTCATCCAAGCACGCCATGAATTATGGCTTTTTTGAAGCAAAACATCTACTCCTTTGGTAAATCCTTTTCCGTGATGAATGTCATTGTCATTCTGTCCCAAAAAACCCAAAGTATACGAAGTGATTCCAGTGATATTTTTGTAATAAGTATCAACATCTAAAAGCCAGTTATTCTTTTTGAAAATGATTCCGGAAGCAAACTGATTTGCTTTCTGAATTGGATATTCACCATTATCAGACAATACCCAAACATAGTTTTCCAGACTCAAATCGTTAGCCGCATTTTCGCGAACCTGACTCAAAATCTGGCTTCTTCGTTCATAAGAAACTTGCCAGATTAACGATTCAGTTAGTTTCTTTTGAAGCATCAAACGCGGTTCGAAACTCGAGGCTTTTATTTGGCTATAAAAGTTATAACGCAAGCCGGGCTGGATATTCCAACTGCCAAAATCACTTTGGTAATGAACATATCCGGCATGAGTAACATTGTAAAGATGTCGCAAACCTAAATCAATTCCAACATCCTGATTGTAACTATTGAACAAATGTGAAATATCATTTCCGAAAACCTGATAACCAAAATCTAAATTAGATTGTTCATTCATTTGATAACCAAAACGCAACTCAGCGCCCGAATCTACTACTCTATTTAATTTCTTGAACGCTTCAAATTTATTGCTATCATAATCCTGTTTCTTGAGGTAATCAAAACTGTAAAGCGAGTAGTAAACCAAAGTTTGCTGCTTGAATTTCGGAGTATATTTTTGTGTCCAATTCAGACTGAATCCATAATTTTCTACTTTCATTCTTTGGTTACTGATACTGTCGGTCTTGATAACACTTTTATAATCTAAATCATTTTTAATAACCAAAGCCGAGAGTGAAATTTCAGTTTTTGGATTGGGTTTGAAATTCAATTTTGCTGAATAATCATAAAACTGAAATTGGTTGTCATTATCAAATTCTTTGAAGTCGGTATTCTGAAAAACCTTGCGTTCCAATTGATTAAACGTAGGCGATTGCAGCCATTCGGTATACGATTTTCGGGCAGAAAATTGCAAGCCTAATTTATCTTTAATCAATGATGCTTTCAGATAAATATCGGCATTCAGAGCGTTGATTCCCGCATTAATTTTTAACTTATCTGAGATTTTGTCTGTGGATTTGATATCGATAATTCCCGAAACTCTTTCACCAAACCTTGGATTCACAGCCTTATTGTAATAATCCACGGTTTGCTCCACATTAGGATTAATACTAGAAATCATGCCAAATAAATGCCCGGGATGATACAACCGAATGCCATCCATCAGGATTAAATTCTGGTCAGAAGTGCCGCCGCGAATATATAAGCCTGTTGCCGTTTCATTCGGACTTTTAACTCCAGGTAACTGTTGTAGTGATTGCAAAATATCGGCATCCGTTATTCCCGGAAGCGTTTGCACTTTTTGTGGAAAGATGCTATAATGTTGATTGGTTTTTTGAATTCCTTTTGCCAAAAACTCTTCGACTATAACTTCTTTGAGCAGTGTTATGTTTGATTCCGTTCCTTTGGCTTCCGTTTTATTAAGAGAATAAAAACGCTGGTTAATCCTGATGATTTTTAAAGTCGATTGCTTTTCAATTTCATTATTAATTTCATCTAAGTCATATAACTTTTTTGGCAATGAAAATCGCTGTGGAATTACCAAAGAATCGACATAGGAATATTTAACATCAAATGCTTCCTCGACATCAGAAAGCACTTTGGTGAGTTTTGCATCAGCATAAAAAAACGACTTCTTTTTTTGTGACCAGGAAAATTGTAACCAGCACAAAAAGAAGGCTAACAACATTAGTTTCTTCATTTAGAAATGATAATTTTTCCGGTTTGGTCTTTGCCAAATTTTAAATGCAACGGCAAACAAATGGTTTGCAGCGCTACGGTTGATTCTTTATGTGTAAAAGTTCCTGTGAATTTTATGTTTTCAATGGTTTTCGGATAGTCGATTTCAACATTGTATTGGTTTTTAAACTGGTCAATTACATAGCGCATCGGTACATTTTTAAAAGACGTTTCTCCCGAAATCCAGGTTGGCTTTTCAGTTGTATCATCTGCCCAATTTTCAACCGTATGATTGTAATAGCGAACGCTTTCTCCGTGTGTTAAAATGATTGATTTTCCTTTTTGTGTTACTTCCACTTTGCCTTCATAACATTTTACTTCAAAGAAATCTTTGAATGCTATCACATTGAATTTGGTTCCCAAAACGTGAATATCGCCGAGCGATGTTTTTACAGTAAACGAACTTCCTTTTTCGACTTCAAAAAAAGCTTCACCATCGAGACACAAGGCTCGTTTGTAGCTGTAATTGTTGCGGTAAACCAGTGTTGATTTGGCATTTAAAGATACTTTGGAATGGTCGGCCAAGGTGATTATTTGTGTTTGACCAAAAGCAGTTGTTATGGTATTTTCGGCTATAAAAAAATGATACAAACCAAACATTACCAGCAAACAAGCCGCAATCGAAGCATAACGCCAAAGCGGAATTACTTTTGTTTTAGCTTGACTTTTAGTAGCCAGCTTTTGCTTGACTGCGCTAAAGTTTTGTTCCAAATCAGGATTGCTGAATTCAAAATTGCTTAGCGTGTTTTTTATCTTTTGAAATGCCTCAAAATCTTCTGCCGAAACCAATTCTTTTAATTGTTCGTCTGTAATTTTATTGGCCAACCAATCGGATAAATACGTTTCGTTCATCTCTTCCATCGTATTATTTTTCAAACGTTTTTTACTACTTTTCTCAAGGACAATAATGCTTGGTGCATTCGTTTTTCCACCGCTTTTACCGATAAATCCAATGATGCTGCAATTTCAGTATAAGACTGATTGTCAAAACGGTTCATTAAAAATACGGTTCTTTGCTTTTCGGGCAAATCATTTATGGCTTTTTCTAACAGGGATTTTAATTCGGTTTCCTCCATTAAAAATTCCGGTGATTCTTTGTGTGATGATTTGGGTCTAAATTGCAAATCATAATTATTCACTACCTGATTGTGCTTAATTCTATTCAGCGAAAGCCTAATAGCTGTAGTGTATAAAAAGCTTTTGGCTTGTTCGGGTTGAATTATTCCGCAATTTTCCCAAAGTTTAACAAAAGCATTTTGAGCTACATCTTCGGCACTTTCTATATCGCCCCGGAATTTATATACCAAAAAGTTACGCAACACTTTAAAATTAGTGTCAAAAACCGAGCGAAAAACCGCTTCGGAACAGAGCTTAACATTTTGGTTTTCTTCTTTCATAGCTTAAATTACAAACACAACCTTATCGCTAAGGTTGTGTCGTAACATTGATTTTTCCCAATTCTTATTTAAAATCAATTAATTACAATTATTAGTGATAGCCGTTTCAAACTGAGCACTACTGGTTATAAGTACTGTTACCGGACCTGTTGCACTATTAAATGTTACCGTTACCGGATAAACAAAGGCTGGAATACTTGACAGTGCCGGGAAATAATACTGACGCAAATTGTCATCAGAATTCACCGTTACCAAAGCACCACCAGATTGAACCTGTACCGGATAAGCCATATTAAAACACGAACCTAAACCTGTTCCGAAATTAACAGTTGTCACAGGATCACAGGATACTAAATCGGCAGCAGTAAATCCATCACATTCTGCATGACACATATTCGAGTATTCAACCACACCAGCAGAAGTTTGTACACAAACCGGATTATAGTCGGCAGGACAAACACATGAGCTGCTTGGACAATCATTATTCAAATCAAAGAATTCATATAAATTATTAATAACTATAGTCTGATCGTTTTGAACAACTGAGATTGGAAATACAATATCCAATTGATAAGATGTTCCTGTAGGCGTTGGTGAAGCTAAGTTTACCAATTCCGTTTGATCATCTACCACTATAGTTTGACCATTTGCATTCACAACCGAAATCGGGAAAACAATGGAATAACAAGTAAAATCAAAGACGATATCATTCACAGTATAAAAAGTACAGTCATCAATCAATGCAAAGAATTCGGCTTCATTATTTATAGTAGTAACTGCTCCTTCTTGTTGCACTTGGAAAGGAAATTCGATTCCCTCAATATATAATGTAGAGGTTTCATTAGTTAAAATTTCAATTAATCCCTCATATGAAGAAACGGTAATTACTGTTCCGTCATTATATGAAAGGCTAATAGGATAAACAAACCCGAAGCAAAAAAATTGGTCATCTGTAGTTAAACCATTTTTCCCACTGATATTGTTGGCTTTTTTGATTTCGTTTAATGTGGTTCTCAACGAAATACTTTTGGTAGTTACCACTTCGTTTTCAACCGGATCATTATCGGTACAAGAATAGAAACCTGCAACAGTTACTGTAAGTAACAATAGTAAAATTTTAATTTTTTTCATCTTATTTATAATTTAGTGTTTAAAGGTTAGACAACACAAAATGTCATCACCCTACTTTTTAAAAAACAAAAATGAAATTTACTTTATTTTGAGAGACTTTGTGCAATTTTCAAGGCACATTTTTCACCGTCAATAGCGGCAGAAATAATTCCACCTGCAAATCCGGCACCTTCTCCACAAGGATACAAACCTTTGATTTGTGTATGTTCCAAAGTTTCGTTGTCACGCGGAATGCGTACCGGTGAGGAAGTTCTGCTTTCCGGTGCATGAAGAATAGCATCATTAGTCATATAACCACGAATTGCTTTTCCAAATTCAATAAAGCCTTCCCGCATAATTTGGGTTAAAAAGCCAGGGGAAACCTGTCCCATTTCAACTGAAGTTGTTCCCGGAACATAAGATGTTTTTGGAATTGATTCCGACACTTTACTTCTGGTAAAATCAATCATTCGCTGTGCCGGAACTCTTTGTGTCTCTCCAGCCAAATGCCAGGCTTTTTGTTCGATGCTTTTCTGGAATTCCATTCCTGCTAAAGCTCCGAATTTGGCAAAGGGTTTAAAATCTTCTAGTTTTAATTCGACCACAATACCCGAATTGGCTGTCGCCTGATCTCGTTTAGATGGTGACCAACCATTGGTTACTACCTCTCCCGGACTTGTAGCACAAGGTGCAATTACGCCACCGGGACACATACAAAACGAATACATTCCGCGACCATTAACCTGCTTCACAATGGAATATGGTGCAGGTGGTAAATAGTCTCCACGAAAATCGCAACTGTATTGAATTCTATCAATCAATTCCTGAGGATGTTCCGCACGAACGCCTAATGCAAAAGGTTTTGCTTCGATAAAAATCTTTTTCTTATCTAGTAATTCAAATATATCACGAGCCGAATGTCCGGTTGCTAAAATTAGTTTATTGGCCGAAATTGTATCGCCATTTTGAGTAACAACGCCTTGCATTTCATTGTTTTTAATAACGAAATCAGTCACTCTGGTTTCAAACAACACTTTTCCGCCACATTCGATAATTTTCTCCCGAATGTCCTGAATGATTTGCGGTAATTTATTGGTCCCGATATGCGGATGCGCTTCGACTAAGATATCGGGCGTAGCACCAAAACCAACTAACAACTGCAGAATTCTGTCAACATCACCACGTTTTTTGGAACGCGTATATAATTTCCCATCAGAATAGGTTCCTGCGCCGCCTTCACCAAAACAATAATTTGAATCTTCATTGACAATATGGTCAACATTGATGGCTTTCAAATCGCGACGACGACCACGAACATCTTTTCCGCGTTCGATAATTATTGGTTTTAAACCTAATTCTATTAATTGCAAAGCTGCGAAAAGTCCGGCCGGACCAGCACCAACAATGATTACTTCCTGTTTATTGGAAACATTTTCATAATTGGGAAGTTCGATTTTTTGTTCGGTATATTTTTCATCTATTAAATAAACCGAAACTTTAAGATTGACTTTAATAGATTTTTGACGCGCATCAATAGAACGTTTCAGAATTACAACTTTATGAACCAATTTTGTAGAAACCCGAACTAATTGCGCCACGTGTTCATAGAGCAAACTTTCGTTAGCTGCTATTTCGGGTGAAACTTGAAGTTGGAGTTCTTGTGGCATAGTTTGATTTGTTTGGCAAAAATAATCAAATGAAAGTTAGTACAAATAAAAAAGGTTCAGCTTTCGCCAAACCTTTGATATTAAGAGGAGGACTGCCAGTAGCAGTTCAAATTAGTTCTTAATGAATTTATAATTACCCACTTGGTTGTTCATTGTTACTTTGACAAAATAAACACCGCTTTGCAAATCCGAAACAGCGATTGTTGTCAATGCTTGTGTTGTTTTTAATGATTTTACTTTGGCTCCACTGATGGAATAAATTTCTATCGAAGCGTTAGTATCATCAGTATTATTTTGAATATTCAGCACATTAGTTGCCGGATTTGGGAATACTTTTATACTGTTATTGTCTATGCTAACAGGCGTCACACCCAAAGCTACTGAAGATTCAAGATAATCAGCAGTACCACTGCTGTTAGTATCATCGTTACCCGGATTTCCATCGTGATTGTAGTCTTCTCTCCAGGTTAACAAACCATCTCCATCATCATCGTTATCCAAATAATTTGGAATTCCGTCTAAATCAGTATCTAAAATAACATTTACCTGACGCGGATTGACTCTGGCAAAAACATATTCTACGCTGGTTAACACCAAATCACCATCGTCATCATTGTCTAAATAATTTGGAATTCCGTCTAAATCAGTATCATCATTAGCCAAATTGGTGTCATTATTTACATCCTCTGTTGCCGAAGGTACGCTGTCACTATCAGCATCAATACTACAATCGATAACACTTAGAATAACTGATCTTATCGCTCCATTTCCGCTGGCATAAACCGTTCTTGGATTTGAAGTATTTATATAGGCTGTTGGATTTGCAACCGGAATTGTCAATGCATTATCCTCGAAAAAAGATATGGCAGAAGGATTAGCAGGTGATAAATCATTTGCTGCCACAGTTAAATCAAACGTTACAAATGAATCTGAATCATCATCACAACGCACAAAAGAATAGCTTGGATAATATCCTGGACGATAGAAACGCCAAGCTTCCTGGTTTGCACTCCAGTTTCCTGTGTTTCTTCCCGGTGGCGCTATGGCTTGAGTTCCATCAAGGTTAACTAAACCAATCACACCTCTACCTTGTTGCCAGGCTAAACATGGTGTCCTATTAATTACCTGCACATCAATTATATTGGTGGTTTCACTCAAAATGATTTGAGAAGAGCTCAACGCAACTGTACTATTGCACTGAAAATGAGGTTGATTGTTAAAATAAACTACAAATTTTCTGTAAGGTGCTGTTCCATAAACTCCGCTAGTTATGGTTCCGATAGCGCCAGTACTATTATTATTTAAGTCTTCATAGCATCCTAAAATGGAATTTTTGGTTCCAAATCCAGCATTTGGAATGGTATATACGACATTCCAAGGTGAGTACTGACCCGCTAATGATGTTCTAAAATCAACATATCCGTTGGTACTAACGACAAACTGAGTATAACTGTTTCCGTAAAAATCGAAACTAAACGGCATAGTTATTACCGGTGAATAGATGTCATCAGCTGTTGTTAATGGCGACAATGTTCCTGAATATGGTTGAAATGGAATTGAATTTACAGCGTAATTGCTTTGGGCATTTCCTTTAAAAACAAATAAGGAAAACAAGATAAAAAGAATGTACTTTTGCTTCATGATTTTTTGTTTAGTTTGACGAAAGCAAAAGTATTATTTTTTACGAATTAAACTACTGATTTTTAAAATTTTAACGAGATGTCCAGACAAATAAAACTAATTTGGGATTTTCGTGGAGAAGCCTCAGCCAAAACTGCAGAACATCACGAAATTCATTTAAAAGAATACATCGCCATTGAAAAATTTCCGATAAACATTACCGGTTTTGAAATCAAAAACGAACTACATGCCATTGCTTTTATGGTCGTAACAGATGAGAATATGATTTCTGTTAGAGATACTTTAAAACCACATCGTGGAGAAATTTATGCTGAATAAAAAAGAGAAGCTCTCACCTCTCTTTAATTCGCTACTTCGCTTATAAATTTTATTCGCATCAGACGCAATTCTTCGATATCATAATCGCCATCAAACTCCTTTAAGGCATCTTCTATTTTATCTGATTCTGATTCCATAAAATAGTCATGAATTTCTTCCTGTTGTTCTTCGTCAAGGATTTCATTTACCCAATAACTGATATTTAATTTGGTTCCGGAATAGACTATTTGCTCCATTTCTTTCAACAAATTATCCATTGTAAATCCTTTGGCTTTGGCTATATCTTCAAGCGACAGTTTTCGGTCAATGTTTTGGATGATGTATAGTTTATTAGCCGAATTCGCTCCGGTAGATTTTACCACTAAATCGTCTGGGCGAATGATGTCGTTATCTTCAACATAGCGCTCAATCAAATCGACGAATTCTTTTCCGTATTTTTTTGCTTTTCCTTCACCAACTCCATGTGTATTGGTCAACTCGTCAATGGTAATTGGATATTTCAAGGCCATATCTTCTAACGATGGATCCTGAAAAACTACAAATGGCGGAACACCCAATTTCTTAGCTACTTTTTTACGCAACTCACGCAACATCGCCATCAAAGCTTCATCTGCAGTGCCACCGGCTTTAGATGCTGTTACTATTGCATCGTCTTCTGCTTCATTATATTCATGATCTTCCGACATCATAAACGATGTTGGATTTTTGATAAACTCATGTCCTTTCTCTGATACTTTTAAAATACCATAGGTTTCAATATCTTTTGTCAAAAGACCTGCAACCAGCACTTGTCGAATCAATGCCATCCAATAACGCTCTTCGAATTTGCTTCCCTTTCCAAAAAAAGTTTGCGAATCGGTTCTGTGCGCCTTAATCATAGCATTCACTCTTCCGATAAGCGTAAAGCATATTTCTTTTGATTTATACAAATGCTTAGTGTCTCTAACAATTTCCAAAAGCAACTTGACTTGATCCTGTGCTTCGATTTTTGTTTTCGGATTGCGGACATTGTCATCCATATCGGCACCTTCACCAGTTTCGCTGTCAAATTCTTCTCCGAAATAATGCAATAAGAATTTACGACGGGACATCGAAGTTTCAGCATAAGCGACAACTTCCTGTAGCAAAGCAAACCCAATTTCCTGCTCAGCCACCGGTTTACCCGACATGAATTTTTCTAATTTTTCGACATCTTTATACGAATAGTAAGCCAAACAATGACCTTCGCCTCCATCTCTTCCGCCTCGACCCGTTTCCTGATAATAACTTTCCAGTGATTTCGGAATATCATGATGGATTACAAAACGAACGTCCGGTTTATCGATTCCCATTCCGAATGCTATGGTGGCTACGACCACATCAACATCTTCCATAAGAAACATGTCCTGATGTTTGGCTCTGGTTTTAGCATCCAAACCTGCGTGATACGGTACAGCAGAAATTCCGTTTACCTGCAATACTTCTGCAATTTCTTCAACCTTCTTCCGGCTCAAACAATATATAATTCCGGATTTTCCTTTATGTTGTTTTATAAAACGAATGATATCCGATTCTATATTTTTTGTTTTGGTACGTACTTCATAAAATAAATTAGGACGATTGAAGGATGCCTTAAAAGTGACTGCATCTGACATATCCAGATTTTTAAGAATGTCTTCCTGCACTTTTGGAGTCGCCGTTGCGGTCAAACCAATAACCGGAACATCTCCAATTAGTTTGATAATGGCTTTTAAATTTCGATATTCTGGTCTGAAATCATGTCCCCATTCTGAAATACAGTGTGCTTCGTCTATGGCAACAAAAGAGATTTTTACATTTTGAAGAAATTCTACATACTCTTCTTTGGTTAGTGATTCCGGGGCTACGTATAATAATTTGGTAACTCCTGAGGTAATATCTTTTTTAACTTGATTAATTTCTGTTTTGGTAAGAGACGAATTCAACACATGAGCGATACCATTTTCAGAAGACAAACTTCGTATCGCATCCACTTGATTTTTCATTAAAGCAATAAGCGGCGAAACCACGATTGCGGTTCCTTCCTGAATCAAAGCAGGCAACTGATAACACAATGACTTTCCGCCACCTGTAGGCATTATAACAAAAGTATTATTTCGAGTAATAATACTTTTTATAACTTGTTCTTGTAATCCTTTAAATTGGTTGAAACCAAAATATTTTTTTAATTCTTTGTGAATGTCAATTTCGTTTAAATTCATTCTCTGTTAATGGTATTTTTACATAAATTTGCAAACATAAAGATAAGACTTTCTTTTATACATACAAATTTTATATTGTTACAATTTTGATAAATAAAGAAAACATTCTTGCTTCTGCTAAAAAGACAATTTTGTCTGAAAGTGAATCTATAGCCAAGCTAACCCAATTTTTAGATGACAATTTTGTAAATGCGGTCGAAATCATTTACAATTCAAAAGGTCGTTTAGTTGTAACCGGAATTGGTAAAAGTGCTATCATAGCCCAAAAGATTGTGGCGACTTTAAACTCAACCGGAACTCCTTCCCTTTTTCTTCATGCTTCAGAAGCAATTCACGGCGATTTAGGCATGGTGCAACCTGGCGATGTTGTGATTTGCATTTCAAAAAGTGGCAACAGTCCTGAGATTAAGGTTTTGGTTCCGTTGCTAAAACGATTCGGAAATAGACTAATTGCCATTACCGGAAATACGACTTCCTTTTTAGGAAAGGAAGCCGATTTTGTTTTGAATACGTATGTCGAAACCGAAGCTTGCCCAATTAATCTGGCTCCGACCAATAGCACCACAGCCCAATTGGTAATGGGTGATGCGATTGCGGTTTGCCTGATGGAAATGAAAAACTTTACTGCAGAAGATTTTGCCAAATACCATCCTGGTGGTGCATTGGGCAAAAAACTGTTATTACGTGTTGGCGATATGTTAGACACTACACACAGGCCACTTGTTTCACCGGATTCGACTATCAAAAATGCAATTATTGAGATATCTGAAAAGCGTCTTGGAGTTACTGCTGTTGTAGAAAATAATAAAGTTATTGGAATCATAACCGATGGTGATATCAGAAGAATGTTGAACAAAACTGAAAACATTACAGGATTGACAGCACAGGAGATAATGACCAAAAAACCGAAAACCATAAAATCAACAGATATGGTTAGCGATGCCTTGAATATCCTTGAAGATTTTTCAATTACGCAATTAGTGGTTGTTGATAATGATGACTACAAAGGCGTAATTCACTTGCATGACATTTTAAAAGAAGGCATTGTATAATGGCAAAGAAACCACTTAATGAAATGTCATTCCTGGATCATCTTGAAGAGTTAAGATGGTTGTTGGTAAGAAGTTCGGCTGCCGTTGTCACCATGGCAATTGTTTCCTATTTTTTTGCAGATTATATTTTCAGTGATTTAATTTTTGGTCCAACCGACCCAAGTTTTATAACCTATCGTTTCTTTTGTGACGCTTCACATTACCTTGGTTTTGCTGACAGCATTTGTATTACCGAACTAAATTTCATTATTCAGAATACTCAAATGGAAGGTCAGGTAAATATTTTTGTCTGGGTTTGTATCACCGCAGGTTTTATTTTGGCTTTCCCTTATATCCTCTGGGAATTATGGAAATTTATTAGTCCGGCCTTGTATGAAAAAGAGAAAAAGAACGCCAAACTTTTCATTTTTGTAGCTTCGATACTATTCTTTTTGGGTGTGCTTTTTGGTTATTTTGTAATCGTTCCAATGTCGGTAAATTTCCTGGCAACATTCTCTATAAGCAGCGTTGTGAAAAATCAATTTAGTATAGATTCCTATGTTAGCATGGTTAAAACAGCTGTCATTGCCAGTGGATTGTATTTTGAATTGCCAATCATCATTTATTTCCTGACCAAATTAGGATTAGTTGGCCCGAGTTTCTTAAGAAAATACAGAAAATGGGCTATTGTAATCATATTGATTATTGCTGCAATTGTAACGCCTCCGGATGTTGTAAGTCAGGTTACCGTTGCTGTACCTATGTTGATAATTTATGAAGGCTGTATCTGGATTTCAGCAATTGTAGAAAAAAATAAAAAGAAAGATGAGCAAACTAGTTGAAGAATTTAATGACTATCGTTCAAAAATGAACGAAAAATTATTGGCAGACAATAATAAAATTGTAAAACGAATTTTCAATCTGGATACCAATGCTTATGCTGAAGGCGCTTTGGATGTAAAAACGAAAGAGCTTCTCGGACTTGTGGCTTCTACAGTATTGCGTTGTGACGATTGCATCAAATACCATTTGGAAACAAGTTATAAAGAAGGCATCACCAAAGAAGAAATGATGGAAGCTATGGGAATTGCTACTTTAGTTGGAGGAACCATTGTAATTCCGCACCTGAGAAGAGCTTATGAATTTTGGGAAGCGTTAGAGGAAAGTGGTCAGTAATCAGTATTTAGTAATCAGTTTCCAAAATTGAAGTTAAAACGATAAATCAAGCAAATGGATTTTGTTTATTTGCATTAAATAAAACTTAGTACCTTAGTTACTTAGAACCTTAGAACCTCAAACATGAAGTTAAGAGCCGAAAATTTAGTCAAAACCTATAAAGGCCGAAGTGTCGTAAAAGGCATTTCTGTAGAAGTAAATCAAGGTGAAATCGTGGGGCTTTTGGGTCCGAATGGCGCCGGAAAAACAACTTCGTTCTATATGATTGTTGGATTGGTTAAACCAAATTCAGGTAATATCTATTTGGATGACATGAATATCACGGAATTTCCAATGTACAAACGTGCCCAACACGGAATTGGTTATTTGGCGCAGGAAGCTTCAGTTTTCAGAAAGTTGAGCATCGAAGATAATATTTTGAGTGTTTTGCAATTAACCAATTACACCAAACAAGAGCAAATAGCCAAAATGGAAAGCCTGATTGCCGAGTTTAGTCTGGAGCATATCAGAACCAATCGTGGCGATTTACTTTCCGGTGGTGAAAGGCGACGAACCGAAATCGCGAGAGCTTTGGCTACGGATCCGAAATTTATTCTACTTGATGAACCATTCGCAGGCGTTGACCCTGTAGCTGTTGAAGATATTCAGCGAATTGTAGCACAGTTAAAAAATAAAAACATCGGAATCTTAATTACCGATCACAACGTTCAGGAAACTTTGGCTATTACGGATAAAACATACTTAATGTTTGAAGGTGGAATTCTGAAAGCCGGAGTTCCGGAAGAATTAGCTGCTGACGAAATGGTAAGAAAAGTATATCTCGGACAAAACTTTGAACTTCGTAAAAAGAAACTAACGTTTTAATAAATGGAAAGCTCGTTGAAAGAACGGCAGGAAAAACTACACAAAGACCCTAAAAATTGGAAGGTTTTTGGTATGTTCTACTACTGTAAGGAAGATGATCGGGTTCTAGTTGACAAACCCAATCCTGCTTATGGAGTAACATTCAACTTTGCACATCGCTATGCATATGTATACATGCTGATCTTCTTTTCCCTTTTCGGATTTATGATTTATATGATTACACGAAATCAATAAAAAAGCTTCCTAAACGGAAGCTTTTTTTGTGACTATATTATTGATAACCGACAGTAAAACGTAGATTATAATTATCAACGGAACTGCCAGTATTTGAAGGAAAGCCAATAACAAAATTGAAAGCGCTAAAAAGAAAATCTGCAGTTTGTATTTGGCAAAACTAAAGTTCTTAATCTTCAGTGAAAACAATGGAATCTCGGCATTCATGACATAGGCACTTAAGAACACTAACACTACCAATACTATTTTCAACAATGTAAAATTCAAGTTCACAGCATCATTTACATTATCTGGGATAATATGCAAAAGTGGTAAACTTGTAAAAAACAGAGCATTTGCAGGTGTTGGTAACCCGATAAATGAATCCGACTGTCTTGTATCGATATTGAATTTTGCTAAGCGATAACATGCTCCAAGAGTTATGACAAAACCTAAATAGGGTATGTAGTCTGCACCTTTATATTGATATATACAATGATTTATTACAAATTCATCAATATCAATTTCATTTAAAAACCTATAAATTGTATATCCCGGAACAACACCACTTGTTACCATATCCGCCAAAGAATCCAATTGAACTCCCAATGGTCCGGCTACTCCAAATTTACGGGCAAAAAAACCATCAAAAAAATCAAAGAAAATACCCAAACAAACGAAGAAAAATGCCCAATCAAAGTTTAGATTAGAAATCATAACCAAAGCCACACATCCACAAAACAGATTAAGCATTGTAAATAAGTTCGGAATCAGTGCTTTAATTTTCATACGAATTCAATTAGCTTTTAAAAAAGAAATACAAATCTAATACAATAAGTTAAAGCTTTCTACGTTTTATATTAGAGATTTTTATTTGATATTTGTAAAAAGAAAAATTGCCTTGAAAAAAACAATTGCTATTCTACTGCTTTTTATTAGCATAATCACTCATGCACAATCAGTTAGAAAATATTCCAATGAATTCATGAACATTGGGGTTGATGCTGCTGCTTTGGGAATGTCTAATGCAGTTACGGCTTTTACAAGCGATGTAAATTCGGGCTATTGGAATCCGGCAGGTTTATTAAAAATTGAAGACAGCGAAGCTGCACTGATGCATGCGAGTTACTTTGCCAATATTGCCCAATATGATTATGCAGCTTACGCCAAAAAGATAGATGACAGAAGTGCTTGGGGAATTTCCCTAATACGTTTCGGAGTGGATGACATCTTAAATACCACACAGCTTATTGACAGCGAAGGAAATATTGACTACAACAGAATCAGCCTTTTTTCAACCGCCGATTATGGCTTGACGTTTTCGTATGCAAGGCGCCCAACATTGGTTGAAGGCTTACAATATGGAGTGAATGCCAAAGTCATCCGCAGGGTTATTGGCGATTTTGCCAGTTCGTGGGGTTTTGGTTTTGATTTCGGATTGCAGTATGAAAGTAATGATTGGCATTATGGTGTAATGCTTCGCGATATTACGACAACTTACAACATATGGGCAATTGATGAAGATAAATACAATGAAATAAAAGATGCCGTTGCCGGACAAAATCAGGAACCGCCTGAAAGTACCGAAATAACTTTTCCAAAAGCGCAACTTGGGGTTTCCAAAAAATTTGATTTTCATACGGAGTACACTTTGCTTGCAGCAGTTAATTTGAATATGCAGTTTGCCGAAACCAACGACATCATTTCTAACAGTGCCTTTAGTATTGACCCGGCTTTGGGATTGGAGTTTGGCTATACCGATTTGGTCTTTCTTCGCGCCGGTGTTGGAAATTTTCAAAATGTAGAGCAACTTGACGGAAGCACTAAAGTTAACTTTCAGCCCAATATTGGTTTGGGATTTAAATACAAAGGCATTCAGGTTGATTATGCTTTGACTGATTTAGGTGACCAAAGTGCCGCTTTGTATTCCAATATTTTTTCTGTGAAAATAGATTTAAGTATTTTTAGATAAAAATTATGCTCAAAAAAATTCTTTGTTTTTCCTTACTCTTGTATAGTTTCATTGCATTTTCGCAGGAACCAAATCTTTCTGCTGACGCACAGGTTAGTATTTTTACCTGCGACAGGGGTGAAGAATTGTATTCTACTTTTGGGCACACCGCACTTAGAATCACTGACCCAAATAATGCGCTTGATGTAGTATATAATTATGGTTATTTTGATTTCAGGACTGAAAATTTCTACTTCAAATTTGTAAAAGGCGATTTGCAGTATTATATGAAAGTAACTTCATATGATGATTTTGTTTTTGAATACAAATTAGAAAGAAGGCAGGTTATTGAACAGACGCTAAACTTACCGCTAGCAAAAAAACAGGAACTATTTGACGCACTAAATAAATCGTTGCTTTCGGACGAAAAAAGTTATACCTATAAATTTATTGACAGAAACTGTACCTCAATGGTTGTCAATAAAATAAACGGTTTGTTTGGCACTGAAAAAATTCAGAAAGTAGACGATAAATCGATTAGCTACCGAACGGTTTTATATCCTTATTTCGAGAATTATTTTTGGTATAAATTGGGAATTAATATTGTTTTTGGAGCCAAAACCGACCAAAATGCAGAGAAGTTGTTTCTTCCTATAGAATTGCTGAACAGTTTAGATAAAGCTACAGTAGACGGAAAACCATTGGTTTCAAAAAAGGAAACTGTAGTTCAGGGAGTTTCTAGTCAGCCTCAATTCTCGTTTTTCGATAGCATTTACTTGATTTGTGTGGTGCTTCTGTTATTGGTAATTACCAACAAACTTTTTTTATTTAAAGGCTATCTTTTTGTTTGTGGCATTTTGGGGCTTTTTCTATGCCTGATTGGTTTATATTCCCAACATGAGGAATTGTTATGGAATTACAATGCGCTGCTCTTTAATCCGCTGTTTCTTTTGATTCCGTTTGCGAAGAATAATTTTTTGAAAAAGCTTAACGCCACATTGTTGATATTGCTTTTGATATACTGCATACTGATGCTAACAAAACCACATCTGATGATAATGATGCCATTTATTGTAACCAATCTGTATATTTTATTGAAATTGAATGGGAGAAACCCTTTGAAATTATTGTCCCCGATAAAGTAAAACGGTGCTCAGGGTTTTGAATATGATATTAACATCCAGAAAAATACTTCGGTGCTTGATATAATACAAATCGTATTGAAGTTTAATCAGGCTATCGTCAATAGTTTCACCATAAGAATAATTCACCTGTGCCCAGCCTGTTAGTCCAGGCTTTATAACGTGACGTGTTTCATAAAACGGCATCACTTCGGCAATTTCGCTTACGAAAATCGGACGCTCTGGTCTTGGTCCAATTACGGCCATATCACCTTTAAGAATATTGATAAACTGTGGTATTTCGTCCATACGCGACTTTCGCATTATTTTCCCAAATGGTGTTACTCTGCTATCATTTGTCGTGGCAAAAACTGCACCTTCTTCTTCAGCATTCTTAACCATTGTCCTATACTTGACAATATTGAAAATTTTACCATTCTTACCTACTCTTTCCTGAGTGTAAAATAATTTTCCTCTGTTTCCAAAAAGGTTTCCAATCAAAATTAATGGTAAAATCACTAGACCTATTAATAAACCAATTAGTGAAAATATAATCTCAAAAAGACGTACAATAATTAAGTAAAAATGATTTTGGTTGCTTCTGCTAAATGGGAAATAACGGTAAAAATCCCGGGAAACATATTGCACCGGAATTCGTTGCGTAATATTTTCATAAACCTGTGTATACTCTCTAATTATATAACCGTTTTCTAATAAATGTATCAATTGGTTATAAAGATTTACGGTTATTCCATCTGTTTTTTGGGAGGCAATTACAACTTCTGAAATTGAATTTTCCTTGACAAATGCTTCAAGATTATTAATGTCAATGCTTTTTATTTTATCATTTGTTTTGGTATTGGCACTATCAGAGTTAACAAACCCTAAAACACGATAATGTGGATCAGCACTTTCGAGCGCATGAACCAGTTCTTTGAGTTGTTCTTTATCACAAATCAGAATTACTTTTTTTGAAAATCTATTGGACGCAAAAAAACGCACATAAATCATTCTCCATATAAATAATGCTACAAAAATAGCCAGGTAAAAAATGAGTATTTGAAGACGGTTAGTTGGAAGAAGCGGCGTATAAACCGGCGTTAATAAATACATCAAAACCGTTATTGATGAAGTAAGGATGATACTTTTTATAACCTGAAATTGATTGCTGGCAACCTGCAGGTTATACATTTCAAAAACAGACCCAATAAAATTCAGGTAAATCCCTAATACAATTGTCCAATAAAAATTGGTGGTCGAAATATTGAAATAATTGAATTTGAATACAATACCAACTAAATACAAAGAAAGAAGTACAGAAATAACGTCAAAAATCCGTAAAAGAATTTTTCTTTCCGATACTTCAAAATGTATATCCTTGTATTTGTTCATTTCTTGGGGTAAAAGAATTTTGAAGTCGCAAGTTACTAAAAACCTTTTAAACGAGTAATTCTATCCATTGCTTTTTAACTATTTCCCAATCAAAGCTTTGAACCGATTCTTTGCCTTTTTCCGATAAAGTATTGGCCAGATTTGGTTCTGTGAAAAGTCGGTTAATTTGATCTGTCATACCATCAACATCGTCATCGTTTACCAAAAGTGCATTTACGTCATGCTCTAATAAATAAGGAATTCCACCAACATTTGTTGACACAACCGGTAAGCCCAAAGCCATGGCTTCAATAACACTAATGGGTGTATTATCAAAATGTGTTGTATTTATAAAAACATTGTAGTCTTTTGACAATTCAATCCAATCTGTTTTTGACAATTTGCCTGTAAAAATGACTTCGATATTATTTTTTTTGGCAAATTTTAAAGTTTTTGAATAACTATCATCTTTTTTGGGACCTACCATACAAATTTTGGCTTCAGGAAAAGCAGCCTTTATTTTGATAAAAACTTTAACCGCCATTAACGGATTGTATATTTTAGCAAATGATCTTACCCAAAGTATTTTTGGTGATTTAAATTCTTTAACTGTAGATGGATACAATTGCATTTCAATGGTATTGGGAATATATTTTAAATTCGTATACCCACTTTTTTTAAAAGCTTCTAATAAGTAATAAGATGGTGCAATATTTATATAGGCATTTTTAAAAATTAAATTTGAAAAGAATTTACTTCGCACAATTCTACTTGGCAAATTACCACCGTGAAGTTTAGGTATGTATTTTAAATTTAGAATTCTGCAAAGCTGGGAAATAATAAAAGCATACCAAAAATTCTTAGTACTATAGGTGTCAATTAAAACATAATCAACTTTTCTGGCATATTTGAATGTTTTCAATATCATCTCAAACATTCGCGAGACTTTATTTTTTTTGGATGAAGCATAATAAACATGAAAACCTTCTGCTTCCAGAAACATTCCTAATGTTTCAATAGAAGTAGAAGTATATCCATGATCTGATAATTTATTCCCTATGTAAAGGAGGTTCTTCACCAATAAATACTTTTAATAACGATAGCGAATATACAAAAGCTGGTGCGGCTAACCGCATTGCAGCATGATTAATTGTTAGCAACCAGAATATAACGAAGCAAAACAAGTATATATGTTGCTGATTATCAAGAAATAAGAAAATCGGCGTAAATAAAACTATTAATAATGCTATTATCCCCATTGTTCCGTGTTCAGCTAGTGTTCTTGAAATTTCACTATGAGATGCAACAATGTATCCACCTGATTTTTCCTCTCTTATTTCCAGTGCTTTTGCAACTCCAATACCAAAAACCGGATTATCAAGAAAATCAGCTATTTCACTATCCCAAATTTCTTCCCTCCCCGAAAATTTACTTTCCTTCACTCTTCCTGCTGCATCTTGATTGGCATATCGTTTATCAATTAATCCACCTGTTTGATTGGAAGTATATAACCAAGTCACAAAAAAGGCGCCCATCATAAAAATTAACAATCGATAAATATTATATTTCCCTTGGCTTTTTGATTTTATAAATAAATATAAAATTAATACTGTTATCATTATAAAACCAGTAATCATTCCTCCCCTTGAAAATGTAACTAAACCTCTGTAAGTAATGTTGAATAGTATAATTATATTTATAAAAAACAACAATTTTGTTTTAGATTCTAAGAGTAATCTAGAGAGAAAGACAAACATTCCAAGCCCCATTAAAGTGGCCACTTGATTAGGTCCAAATCCACCGGATGTTGCATTATTCGACCCAGTTCCTACCAGGACTTCTTTTAAATCCGGAGTGTATAAAATTAAATAAATCGTGGTTGCAAATACAGGCAATGCCGAGGCCAATAATATTCCGTTAAGCTGTGAAAGAAAAATTTTCCGATTGTAACAATATAGTGATGCAATACCAAGACAAGCCGGTCCGGAAATATTGAACGCTATTGCCTTTCTGACATCCGTTTGCATGTTTAGTGTTTCAGTCGCTATAATTACACCGGGTAATAGCAATAACAGATAAATCCAATATGGCACTGCATTTTTAGAAAATCCACTATAATACATTCCCAAAGCCAGAAATACCATCACACCATATTTAGAGGATTCATAAAGTAAATTACCTCCTGTCATTCTCAAAAGTACTTCGCTCCCAACGATATACGCAGATACATATAACACTTCGTTATTTCTATTTTGCGTTTTTATTACATAGTATAAACCAACTGCCGGTATAGCGATAGCATACATAACCGAGAATGGTCGCACAAGGAAAATTAAAACCGCAATTGCAGCATGTAAAAGAATTAATAAAATATAGTTTCTTTCTTTCATATTTTATAAACTTAAAACCCAGTTTAAGTACTTAGCAATAACACCCTCTTCTGAATTATTTTCTAAAATGGTTTGATGCAGCGAATTCCCCATTTGAATGCGTAAATCATTTTCATCTATAAACCTCACTAGTTTTTGATAAAACAAATCTGCCTCATTTACATCAACAATAAACCCATTAATTCCATCTTTGATTATTAATGGTATTTCACCAACTTTAGTTGAAACCACTGGCTTTTTCGAAAGCCCATATTCAATTAAAGCTATAGGCAAACCTTCTGATTTTGAAGTCAGAATGGCGATGTCTGATTGATTTATAATGTTTTTAATATCGTTTTTTGAACCATATATAAAAACATTTTCTTCTAAATTCTTATTTACAATTGCTGCTCTGACATTGGCTGAATAGTCATCTTCAAAATCTTTTCCCACTAAATGAAATGACCAATCCGGATGCGATTGCTTCAACTTTTCGGCTACTTCCAGCAACAAAAAGTGATTCTTTTGATCTCGTAAATTGGCGAGACAGAGTATCTTTTTCCCCGATTCTCCTTTTAAAACAGTTTCAGTACTCGCAGCGTTATCAATAGTGGTAAAATTAGGCAAATAAATTACGTTTTGGCAATTCAACTCTTTTTCTGCCCATGCTTTGAGCTTGTAATTTACCACAATGATACCCTTGAAAAAAAAAGAGGCAATCTTTAACGCAAATGATTTTTCAGAGCTGATAAATTCACTCAAACCATTGTGGTCATGCCAGATTATTTTGACTTTTGGGTAAACAAATTTAACCAATAAGGCTGTGAAATAAGAGCTGCTATGTGGCTGAAGAAATTCGACTTTGTTTTCCTTGCAATACTTTCTTAATCTAAAAACAGCACCAAAATCAATAGTTGCCTTTTTCTTTAAGAAAAGATACGAAACCGAATCACTCAACTGATTTTTCAATTTTCCTTCAGCTCTTGTGGCAACTAAACCTGAAAACTCATTGGTAACAGAAAGTGCATTAGCATAATTAATTGCCATTTTTTCGGCTCCGCCAATTTCTAATGAGTCAATAATTTGAACTGTTCTCATGATTTTAAAAGCAGTTTAATTTCGGCTTCAAAAACATCCATAGTATACTGTCTCGACCATTGAATTGCTTTATTCACTTTATCCTGATACAAATTATTATCATTTAGAATTGATTGGATATTTTGAACATCCTGGTTTAATTTCAAATCGAGCAACAAACCTCTATTCCCATTTTCAAGCATATTGGGAACACAGGAAACTTTTGAAGCTATGGGCAAGCAACCCCAAAACATTCCTTCGGCTACCACTTTTGGCCAACCTTCACTCAAGGATGGTAAAACTACAAAATGATTTTCTAAATAAGCCTTTTTAATCACTTCCTGATTTTGGTTGCCTTTAAGAAAAATAACATTTTCCAATTTATTTTCAGAGATGTAATGCTCAAGCATCGCTCTTTCATTTCCTTCACCATATAGTGTTAATTGAATAGCATTGCCATTCTTATAAAGTTCTTCCACTAATTTGATGGCATACAAAGGTTGTTTACCATTGGAAAGTGTTCCCGCAAAAAGAAATGAAATTTTCCCTTTTAATTCTCTGGGTTTTACTTCTATTTTATCTTTTTCAAAATAACTTGCTGTGAAAAAAGGCTTTATATTTTTTGTGCTGTTCTCCCATTCGCCATAGACTAAAACCTGCATGTTTTTGGTTAAAAACGTATTGCTCAAAATCCATTTTTGAATACGATAACTCAATGGCTGCTTTGCACTTAAATCCCAGTTGCCCGCATATTTTGCGGTTTTAGGTTTGGCCGGAAAAAGTATTTGAACCAAACAACCTAACAAACCTATGTTTCCAGGACAACGCAAATGAATATGGTCGGCATTTTTCATAGTTTTGTACATTTTCCAAACTATTGAAGGCATTACCATCAAAGAATGTAAAGCGTTTTTAAAACTGGAAATGTCAAAATTAGCAACAGGAACAAATGTTATTTTTTCATGCTGATAAAATTCTTGTATAGGACTTTTGGGAGTAGAATGTAAAGGCGCAACCAGTAAAACTTCGGAAACGTTCTTTATCCATAAATTCATTTCGCGAACATAAGGTTCATAACCAAAATAGTTTCCCAATTCTTTACCATGAATGACATGAGTTATTATGGCAAACTTCATCGCGATTTATTTTTTTTGCATTAACATAGTCAAATGCATACATTTAAATAATTGGCTGTCTGATTTCGCAGACAAATCCCAATCTTTTTTATGCCATTTTTTTCCAATGCTTTGTTTTTTCTCTTCAGATAAGAAGGGAATAAAATTCATAATAAAATACCATTTGGCCTGGCCTAAAAGTCCGTGACGCTCAACAATATTAAAAGTTTTAGCGAATTTAAAATACGTTTTTTTAGTAAACGGCCATTCCCAATCTTTATCCGATTGAAACGGGCGATACAGAACACGCATAATTTTGATTGGCAAACTGGTTTCTAAAGGATCATAACTTATAACAACACCACCAGGTGCTAATTTTTCATCAAGTTTGGCTATTAAAACATCCGGATTTTGAAAATGATGCAAAACACCATAAGCATAAATGATGTCAAAATCTTTATCCGGGAAATCGGTTTCCGAAAGAAAATCAGCAGCAACAGCTTTAGCGTTTGGGTATGGTTTAATTCTTTCGGCTAGCCTTGCTATGGCAACATCACTCAAATCAAGACCAATAAATTCCTTGCTGTTTTCAGCCATATACAAACTCCAGTGATTGCCGGCAAAACAACCTAAATCCAATACTTTTTTATTGGACAAATCGCCAAACCACGTTTTATGTATTTCATAGGATTCGCTAAGAATGCCTATATCTTTTCTGATTTTTTTTAGTGTTTTCTCTCTGAAATAATACCAAATTCGGGTTGGCAAGTTTTTTTTATCACTTTTATAATTATAAAAATCTTTTTGCTTTTTATTGATTTCTATGATTTCTTCCTGAGTTTTCATCTTTATTAAAGAGGTTTATTAATGAATAATGAAAGCCAACCAACTATTCTTCCATTAAATTCGGTAAATGCTTCTTTTCCTGGTTGTAAATATATTGCTAAATCTTATAACTGCCAATATAATATGACCATTAGTCCTGAATCAATACGATTTCTTTACAATAACTTATATAACTCCAATAAACCTATGCAGTAGACCATAAACACCATATAGAGAGAAACACGCCAAAACAAAATAATTAAGGAAAATAAAATTACTGTTTATATTGTTTTTGGTTTGCTGATAATTGTAAAACACTATGGCAAGCAGAAAAACTGAAATATACCATCTGAGTTCTACATAAGAAATTATAATTAATGATAAAATGGAAATCATCGCGATCAGTGAGTAGGGTATAAAAAATTTGGCACTCAACAGCTTTTCTTTTTTAAAATTCATTGCAATGAAAAAGAAAGGAAATAATAGAATTAATCCTAATTGCCTAAATCCATAAAACATAGAATAGTAAAAGTCTTTGAAAAATTCCGTTATTGTCAGAGCATAATCGAAAGTCATTCCTGTTATAATACCATCAGGCAGAGAATTAGGTCCGTTTTTTTTCAAATAAGCTTCCGTTTCTTCCCAACTTGGATGCTGAAAATTTGGCAGCTCGTCCTTATTCACCATTAATTGCGCCAAATACTGTCTCTGTGTCCATGTGGCAATTTTACTTGATGGTCTTTTATCATCATAAGACAATTTATGATTGGTTTTTATGCTAGGAATGTTGACCAAAATAAAAAAACAAAACAGTAGCAACGGTAAAATCATCTTTTTAGTAAAAAAGTTAAACCCATTCTTATACAGAAAGAAAAAGCCAAAGATTATCACAGGCAGATATACATAAAATAATTCTCTGGTAAAAAAGGAAATTATCAAACCTGAAAAAGCGAGAATCTCATTATTCATTTTTTTATTCTCAATAAAATAAAAAACCTCGGTCATAAAAATGAGGACACCTATAAAAAAGAGTTCGTCATTAGTTCCCACAAAGAAAAAGGCCACTGTTGCTATATAAAATGCCAAATAATAATAGAAATTAGCCGACTTGATTTTTACCACTTTAAAAAAATAGCCGACCAAAGCTAGCAGTAAAATAAGATTCGTAAACCGTAAAGCAATGTGTTCTTCAAAGATTAAAGAAAACGGATAGGCCAAAAGCATATAAGGAATACAAATACTTTTCTCTATTGCTGCAATCCAACCATTTGTTTTTATAAAAACTAAGTCACTAATAAATAAACTTTCATCTCCTCCACCTGCTCCGGCAATGAAGAAAAAATAAAAAAAGGATACGGCTAAATAGGACAAAGCTCCTATTTTAAACAAAAGTTCAAAAGTATTGGTGTATTTCAAATGTAATTTATTCATAAGGCTTCGATTATTTCCCGAATATTTAATTCATAAAAAAATGGCAATCTCAATAAGCAATCAGAGTACTTATCGCTTTGGTTTAATTCGGGAATTATATTATTAGTTTTATTAAAAACGCTACTGTGCAAACTGATATAGTGAAAAACAGCCAGTATATCTTTGCTTTTCAATTTATCAATAATTGCCTGTCTTTGTTCTATCGACTTACAAACCAGATAAAACATATGTCCATTATTGGTGGCATAGGATGGAACTACAGGAAGTGTTATCTCATTTTTTAAAGCCCAATCTTGAAGTTCATTATAATATTTTTCCCAATGTGAAATTCTCACTTTTTGGATATCTTCAATGTTCTCCAATTGTGCCCAAAGAAAAGCAGCTACTATTTCGGATGGTAAAAAGCTGGATCCAATATCAACCCAGCTGTATTTATCTACTTCGCCTCTGAAAAAAGCAGACCGATTAGTCCCCTTTTCCCAAATTATTTCGGCTCTTTGAGCAAAGCTTTTATCGTTAATGACTAACATTCCGCCTTCTCCTGAAATTATATTTTTAGTTTCATGAAATGAGAATGCAGCCAAATGACCTATAGAACCCAGTGGTTTCCTAATTCCGTCTTTACCGGTATAAAAGCTGTCAATGGCTTGAGCTGCATCTTCAATGACAAACAAATTGTATTGATGAGCCAGACTCATGATTTTATCCATATCACAAGCTACTCCGGCATAATGAACCGGCACTATGGCTTTTGTCTTTGCTGTAATAAGTGCTTCCAGTTTTTCTTCATCCATTCCCGGATGATCCGATCTGCTGTCAGCAAAAACAATTTTGGCTCCACGCAATACAAAAGCATTAGCTGTAGAAACAAACGTAAAAGAAGGCATGATTACCTCATCTCCTTCTTTAATATTAATCAAAATGGCGGCCATTTCAAGTGCATCCGTACACGAAGTCGTCAACAAACACTTATTAAAGCCATACTTCTTTTCAAAAAAATCATGACAACGTTGGGTATAATAACCATTACCCGAAATCTTGCCTTTTTTTACAGCATCTTCAATGTAGACTATTTCTTTACCAGTGAGATAAGGTTTGTTGAAGGGAATCATTTTAAACTGTTTTATATTTTGAATCTTTAATTTCTATGAATTTGGATTCAAAGTATTTATAGGACAAATAACTAATTAATATTGTAATAATAAAAATTAATGGATAAATTAAAAGGTTATAAATAAAACCATTTTGATTGTAGGTATAAAATTTATTGATAAAAGGAAACACCAGAAACATCACAAAAGTGTGGTACATATAAATCCCATAGGATATCTTCCCCAGGAATGCGAACTGCTTATTTCTGAAAACGATTGGATTTTTATCGTTTATACTGCATAAAATCAAAGCCAAAAAAAGAAGGCTAACCACTATTTCCTGAACTTCAATTCTGAAAACCGGCACGGAAACAAAAAGTAAAATCAGCATTACTATTAAAGCGTATAGGAATTTTGATTTTGTATATCGTTCAACAAGTTCCTTTTTGTAAAAGAAAAAATAACCTCCGATAGAACCGATGGCCATAAAATGAAATGGAATTGATACCATAATAACCGAAAATGGGTAAGGAATAAAACCATTTTTAGCCAAGAAAATCGCTATTGGAAAAACAAAAAACAACAAAAGGAAAACCCGTATTATTATTTTTCTATTGAGAAATAAAATTAGTAATGGCCAGATTAGATAAAATTGTTCTTCTACACCAACAGACCAAGCCTGAGAACAACCAACCATTAAATATCCCGACCATAAAGCAACATTTGGCATAAAAAACAAATAAAACAATATGCCTTTAATTCCGTAATTATGGGTGTCAATTATTTGATTATAAGACAAGGGGTCTTCTTTAAAAATATCAAAATTGGTAGCTAATAATGGAATCAAAATTACAGCTATTGCAAAAACAAAATAATACAACGGCCATATTCTGTAAATTCTCCTTAAAAAGAATTTTTTCAATTGGATTGTCTGATTTTTTTCTTTTTCTAATAACAACAAATAGCTTATCAAAAATCCGCTTAAAACAAAAAATAAGAAAACGCCATTTTGGCCAATATTGCCTATAAAATAATTACTAAAGCTAAAATTACTGTGAAATGAATTTATAGTATTATTCAGTTCAATATGATGCAAAACAACCAAAAGAGCGGCAATCGCTCTTAGTTCATTTAATCCGTTTAAAAAAAAAAGTTGTTTTATTTTCATTTCAATAATTTACTTCTAATATTTATTCTATTTCAATACTATCAACTTTTTTTTACGCTCTTAGATAGTATTCGTTGAATAAAATCGCCTTATTGATTACTAATCGGTACAAATTTAGCCTTTGCCGGAAGTAAAAACTTCATAAAACTAACTTCTTCATTGCTCCCGGTTTTGGTATAGGTTCTGTCTGCTACGTTAAAATAAGTACGTCCGGAATCAGAGAAATCAATTTCGGAATTGTCTGTAACCAACTTAATTTTTTGACAGGAACTATCCCATTCGTTGAGATACAATTTCATTTTAGCAAGTTTGTCTTCAATGCTAACCGTTTCAAACTGAAAACCAATTTTATCTGATATTGATTTGGCTGGAGAACCGGCATAAATTTCGTTAAAACTCATGTTTTTTGTAATTACCGAACCAACCATCGCCATTGATTTATCTTCGGCAACTATTGGCGACACTATACAATGCCCGACGAACCAAACATCGTTTCCAATTATCATTGGTTTTTCTGTTAAAAAACGACAACCTTCGAGTGTGTCTCCATACTTAATGTGGCTCCAAATTTGGGAATGTGCTCCAATTCCGCAATTGTTTCCAATGGTGGTTCCTCCAATAGAATCAATTATGGTAAATTGTCCTATCCAGGCATTATGTCCAATATGACAAGGTAAGTAGCCGTGAACATTGGTATTGTGTTGTATTTTGGAATAGTCGCCTAAAGCAAAGTCATCACAGATTATCTGAACATTTTCGCCTATATAACAGTTGTCTCCAATTACTATTTTTTTTGCTTTACCGCTAACGCCTCTAATTTTAGCCGAAGGTTCGATGATGGTATTTTTGCCTATGACTATTTCATCCGCATCAATATTATTATACTTCATAGTTAACCGTTTTTTGAATTACAAATGGTTTTCTTCCCTTGGTTTGGTCAAATATTTTACCAATATAAATGCCTACTATACCAATAATTGTTATAATAACACCTGATAAAAACCATATAGAAACCATCAGCGAACTATACCCTAAAACACTAATTTCACCTGAAAAATATCTGAAAATAGTCACTATCCCAACCAAAAAAGAAATTAATGACATGGCCATACCAAACTTCACAAATAATTTTAAAGGCTTATTGGAAAAGGAAATAATGGTATTAAAAGCAAGACTTAATAATTTTGAATAACTATAGGAAGATTTCCCGGAAGCTCTTTCGGCGTGTTCTACCTCGACGGTTGCCGAGTTAAAACCAACCCAATTGACAAACAAAGGAAATGATTTTATATAATCATTCATCTCTAAAACTTCGGTTATTACTTTTTTGTCATAAATACCAAAATTAGCAATGGAGTTGTCAAACTTAGTATCGGTTAAATAACTATATACTTTGAAGAAAAATTTAGACGAAAGCTTTTTTAAAAAACCATCTTTTCGGTTACTTCTTTTAGCGAGGACAATTTGAAATCCTTCCATTGCTTTACTGTAAAGCTTTTCGATTTCTTCGGGCTGGTCTTGCAAATCACAATCCATAACCACTATCCAATCGCCTTTTGCAAGAGAAAGTCCGGCATTGATAGCTGGATGCTGACCGAAGTTTTTGCTTAATTTGATTCCCTTTACTCTCGAATTAGTAGCAGCAATCTTTTCGATAACGCGCCACGAATTATCAGGACCACAGTCTTCAACTAATAAAATTTCATAATCATCCGTTATTTTGGCAATTGATTTTTCAATTCTTTCTACCAAACTCGGAATAATCGTTTCGGCTTTATAAACCGGCGATACTATTGATAATTTCATATCTTAAATTAGTTACGATTTAATCTTTGGTTTGTCGAACCACAAACTAAACCAACCGACCATTCTTCCTAATGACTCGGTAAAAGCTTCTTGCCTTTTGTTTGTTGTAAATATATTGGTAAATCTAATAAAAGTCAACAATAATACGATGGCATTCCATTTAAATTTGGCTTTCAAAGAAGGATTTGGATATTTAACGCGCCAAACATACCAGCCATTTCTAACTACCATTTTACCATATTGGTATTTGTTAGGTCTTCCTGATTCGTCATGAAAATGTCCGAGTTGTGCATTTGTATTGACATATAATTTACCTGTTTTGGAAAGTCGAAGCGTAAAATCGGCATCTTCATACAAGCCATAACCTTCAAAATAAGTAGAAAATGCAAACGTATCAAAGACCGATTTTTTGAAAGAAGAAACGCCTCCCATTAATTGCTCTACTTCATATATTTTAGCTGATGGTGGTAAAAAACTAATGCTTCTACCATTAGAGAATTCGGGTAAAAATCCAGGCTTTGTATCACTGTCTAATCCAAATCTTTTTCTTAAAACAAACCGGCTTCCATCATTTTGTTTCCAACCATCATAGGCAAACTCTTTTATAGTTGGAACATAATCCTCAGCTACTTTTTCCCATTTTGTTTCGTTGTTTATATAACCGCCAACACCAAGTGCATCAGGAAAAACAGTATATACTTTGATGATTTCTTCAAAATAATTTGGTGCCAAAACCGTATCATCATCCAAAAAGCAAATAATTGCTGAATCGTTGGCCACTTTTGAAACGCCAAAATTACGTTGCTTGGTTAAGCCTCTATGCTCTGGCGGAACTCGGAAATATTTCAAATTTTCAAAATGATTTTTTCCCAAAACCTCTTCCGTTTCACTGTTTGTTGAACCATCGATTATTAGAATTTCATTCGGATAAAATGTTTGCTGCTTTACTGAATTCAACAGATTCAGCAAAGGAACAGGACGCATATAGGTGCAAACTATCAGAGTGAAATTCATAATTATTGGGTTCTTTTACCAAGTTTCAGAAGCTTCTTGGCATAAAAAATAGATTTGTTAAACTGTAATTGTCGGTATGGCATTTTCAAAAATCGCAAAGGCATTGACAATTTTGGACCTTTAAAAAGAAACAGGAAAAAGTATTTATGCCGGTATTCGTTTACCGTTTCTTTGCCAAATTGTTTATAGTAATAATACATCAATGTCGGGCTCGGAACGGGACGAATCCATTTTACCGGAGTATCAAGTTCCCATGGTTGTTTTTTCCTTTTCTTCCCAGTTATTTTTGCCTGATTTCCCCAAAAACGATAACCACCAACCGGAGGTTTCAAATGCAAATTTGTGGAATATGGATTTTGAAGTACAATGACACCAGCTTTTAATAAATCAAACCCATAATCGATATCTTCTCCATAGCCACCATCATAGTTTACATCGTTTCCAACCAAGGCATCAACATATTCTTTTTTGACACAATTATTAGCATTATTATAGATTTGGGCAACACCCGACAAGAATCTTCCGTGACCATAATTATCCAGTTTATGCTTCAGATCATCCAGATTTTGTTTTTGATGATCAGCCCGAATATCAAGTCCGTTACATGCTCCGGCACCATAGGTTTGTAAAAAACTAATGTGGTTCTGAACATAATCTGCTGGCAATCTGATATCATCATCACCAAAAATCACATAATCGCCATTACATAACGCAATGGCCTCATTTCGGGCTCTGCAACTTCCTTTTGTTTCCTGCCATTTTACAATCAATTCGAATGAATAATTAGTCTGATTATACAAGCTGGCATCTCTTTGGTCAACTGGTGTTGCGTCAACGATAACAACTTGAGTGGGTTTATAACTCTGTTTAGACAAATCATCTAATAAGTTTAAAGTAAAATCCTGCCGCATCATCGTCGGAATGATATAACTCACTGTCGGGCTTCCCTGAATCGGCTTCAGTTCACGTGGCGTAAGGATAGGTTTCGCACCAGATTTTTTGTAATTTTTCCTAGCGTAAAAAAAGGCATTCCATTCTTTAAATTTCCAAAAACCTTCACGGTAAATCATGAAAATCGAATGGTCAATTTTGAAGTTTTTAATAAAAAAAGTATATCGGTCTTTGGCAGAAATTGTAATTTTTTCTTTCGCATCACTTTCAAACAATCCTTTAACATAAAGTGGAATTGCACCACTAATCCGCAACGCATTGTAACCAAAATCCAATGCCTGCATTTGACTGTTTTTATAATCAGCATCAAATCCTTTCAGCGCTTCCCAAACCGATTTACGTACGGCAAAATTATTTGGATTCACTCTCCAACTAACACAAACATCCAGATTGTCAAAGTCTTTAAGAAACCAAAAAAAAGTAGCTGTTTGATATACCAATTCAGGGAAAGCATTTTTATATCCTTGTTCAAAAGAGCTGTGCCAAATATCCCCAACTCCTTCTGACAATTCTTCTAAACTGTCAAAATTCGGGTTTCCGCTATAAAGGATTTGCTCGCCTTTCTTTGTAGTATATTCTTTGAGTACTATCATTTATGCTTGTTTAATTCTTCCTGATAAAATGCTAAACTTTGTTTGGCAACTACTTCAATGCTAAATTTTTGTTCCACTTTCTTTCTGGCTTCTGTGCCAAATTGGTTTCTTAACTCCTTATTTTCAAGTAATTCTAAAACTTTATCAGCATACATTTTATGATTTTTGGGATGCACTAAAAAACCATTTACTCCGTCATCTATAACTTCGGTTGCCCAACCAATATCGGAGGCAACAATTGCTTTTTTTAGCGCCATGGCTTCTATCCAGGAAACTGGTAATGCTTCGGCAAAGGTTGGAAAAACACAAACGGAAGCCGAACTAATATGTTCCCTGATTTTGTCATAAGCAACACTGCCAATATAATTCACATTTTTCAAAGCGTTTCCATCAAATAACGATTGCATCATCGTCCAAGTGGAAACATTTGCCGAAATAATATCCGAAGAATCACGGCCAATCAAAATTAATTTGGCGGCATTGTTTTGCTTATACACTTCGTTAAAAATCAATGGTAATTCTAAAAGTCCCTTTTTTCTAATTAAAGTTCCAAAATATAAAATGGTATTCTCCTCAACATTAGCTACGCTTTCCGAGAACTTATTAATATCAATGGAGTTGGGAATAATCGTAAAATCGCGCTCCAATGAAAATAATTCTTTGGTTACAGCTGCCGTGTATTGACTAACGGAAAGTAACCCATTAGCATTTTGCAACGCACGTTTTTCATGAAATTTGTTCCAAAATTTTACCGGACGATTATCCAAATGACAAAAATAAGTATCTGAACCATTCAGACGGATAACAACCGGGCATTTTGGCTTTATATTAGACGTTATTCCTGTCCAGTCTGCGGCCTCAAGGATTTCAATTTTGCTTTCTTTGACCAGCTTATTAATTAGTTTTTGAATTTTATTTTGAGTTAAAAGTCTGGAAAATCCTTTTAGTTTTACGTTTTTAATGCTGTAAAAAGAAATTCCGTCTTCTACAAAAAAGCCGTCTTCTTTTTGACCATACACTAAAACACTTACTTCATGCCCTAACCCAATCAATCCTTTGGAAAGATTCAAAATACTTGTTCCAATTCCGCCAGCCGGACCCATTTTTGGATGTGGAAATTCTGGTGTTAGAAAAGCAATTTTCATATTAGTTGGAGCTGTTATGAATATAATAAGGCGATAAATCTTTATCCAAAACGGTCATTTTTGAAGTCAAAATAGTTTTTCCGTCTGCAATACTTTCGGTTACTACTGCATTGGCACCAATCGTTACATTATTGCCAATGGTAATATTGCCAAAAACTCCGGCATTTGGACCAATAAAAACACGATTCCCAATAGTTGGAACTCCCTTTTTTTCTCCGTAATTGCTAATACCAATGGTCATTCCTTGTGAGATGTTACAGTTTTCTCCAATAACAGTATCGCCATGAATGACAATATTTCCAAAATGACCGATATAAAATCCTTTTCCTATTTGAGTTCGATACGAAATATCAAATCCATATTTAACTTTTAATCGTCTGAGCCACAAAAAGAAAAAATAAAACAACATTCTGTTTTTTCTTCTGTAATGCTGGGTTAAACGAAAAATTGTCATGAATTTCAAACCCGGATTTGGTTGGATATAAAATGTAGAAAACAACACTCCAAAAGATATCTTTTGGATGCCACAACGTTTAAAATCGGATAAAATATATTCTCTCAGCATTATGTTTTACAAATTTCATTTATCGCATTCCATATTCTTTCAGAGGCTAATTGTGGCGGATGCTGATTAATTCTTTCGAACCATTTTTGAGCCTGGTCTAAGTTTCTCTTGTTATTTGACACAGCATTTAAAATAGCTGCCGATATTTCTTCAGGATTATCAATCCAAAAAACTACTTCTTGTGAAGGCATCGAACGGAAATGAACATAACTATAACATTTATGAATATCCCATTTCTTATCCAATTGCTCCTGCTGATTATATCTTAAATATGCTGTAGGTTTATTATGTGCTGTAAAATCAAAAACTGTTGAAGAACCAATAGTGATAAGCAATTCGGAATATTCGACTAAGTTAGAAAATAAAACATCATCTTTAATTGTTGGCAGAATCGAATTCCATGCTGTAGACATCGCTTTCCAAAGTGGGTCAACAAAAACAACTTCTTCAGAATACTTTTCTAAAATAAAATCAAATCTTCCTGAAAAATCAACTGGACTCTTTCTGAATATAATCCCAATATTATTTCCTTGTGCGTTTAACTTTCTTACTGCTTCTGCAATATCTATCAAATACTTCGGATCATCAGGGCTTGAAGTTTCATCATTGCCGGAAAAACAGATATATTTTTTTGATAAATCTAAACCATTTTGCCTGAAAAATTCTTCTTTGGGTAACAAATTATTTTTGTCAAAATGCATTTCAAACTGCGGACTTCCGGTAACAATTACTTGTTCCGGTTTAATGTAAGGATAATAAAAAAGCAATTCATCCTTCATATAATCGCTCCACACAAAATAATAATCGGTCTCAACTACCATAGTTGCCTTGGGCAAATTATCCCATGAAAAAATGAATGTAGCGGTTGGAATTCCCAAATCTTTTGCGGCAAGAAGAGGTGCGACAGTTGTAATATGCCTTTGATTTGTACAAAAAACTATCGCAGGTTTTTCCCTTTCTAAAGTGGTTAAAGATTCGTGATAATAAAGTGTTTTTCTTTCACTTTCATTAATTTTTTTTCTAATTCTTACTAATCCCCAATTTGTTGAATGAGTAAGAGTTAGGAAATTAATTAAACCACTTTTGACAGCCGATTTAACCGTATTATATCGAAAGGGAAACCTATATCTATTGTATACTTTATCCTTGGTTTTTTTAATATTCAAATTAAACTCAACCTGAACTTTTGCACTTTTATAAAAATCCGTTAGCGGATGAAGTTTAGCATTGCTGATTTTTAATTCCTTATAACCCAAATCAGTTAAGGGAAACTGGGTTATGTTCCAGAAAATAATCTCAGAATTGTTGTCGGCTGATTTTTTATAAAAGTCAGTATAACCAAAGTTTCTCAATCCAAGACCATCTGGTAATAATATAAATATCTTTTTGTCGCTCATTGATTTTAATTACAAACTTCCAATTCTACCATGATCTGAAAACGATCTGTGAACAATAAAATTGTTGTCTAAAGGCTTCTCTGAAAGAAAAGTTATATCGCAAAAATAGTCTTTTTGTAAAGGATTTAAACGCCATGGAACAACACTTTTATAATCAAGAACCCAATTATTTTTTTCTAATTCAATTGTTTTTAAGTCATTCCAGGATGTTATATAATCAATCCATAAATATCCTAATTCCCAGATTTGATTTTCCGATGTGGTTAAATCTTCAATATCAACCATTCTTATACCGCCAACTCTTTTGTTACAAACTGCTTTTGACCCTGAATTTAACAGTAATCCATCCAATGATGGTTGCTGGAAATAATGAGAGTCTTTGATTATAAGTTTTTCTGTATCTACTTCAATTGGAATGCAAACACTTTCAGTTGTTGGATTACTTATGTTTGGATTAATTTTCACATATCGTACTAAATCATAATACCTAATCCAGCGCATATTTCTGTATAAACCAAGTCCAGCCTGATTTGCTGCTGTGGCCGCCAATGGATAATAATTTCTGGCTAATTCATATAATCTTCCTAATATCCCTTTTCCTCTACATTCTTCTTCTAAATATACATTTATAATCCAAGCCATTTCACCTCCAAAGTTGGCACCAACGTGTCCTACAATTGTATCTGAATCATTAAGACAAATAAAGGAACGTCCAAATTCTTTATTCCCGTATTGCCATTGCCAAAAATCTTTATTCTGCAATGGATGATTCTCTCTGTAAATTTTAGAGAAAAAAACAAATAACTTATCCCAATCTTCTATGGTTGCCTCTCGTGTAATCATAATTTAATTTTTAAAATCTTTTCCGCCCAATAAATCATTACAATCAAATCTCTTTAAAAGAAGTTTATCAGCACCGGAAACATTGCTTCCTCTTTCCATTGTAAAACCGATTTTGTGACCTAAAGCGGCCGCAGTTTGAGGAACCGGTGACAAACATGCTTCTTTTGTTCCGTATGGATAACTTATGGTCAAATTGGCATTCTCTTTAAATGAGTTTAAAAACTGTATCGTTTTTGACATTTCATTTTCAATAGCTTTCGGACTTAACAAACCTAATGCAAAATGGCTGTGTGAATGGCTTCCCAGCATATTCCCATTCGCTAAATCCTGCAACTGTTGGTGATTCATATATAAATCAGTGCCTATTTTTTCTGAATCAAATTTATCAGAAAACAAACTGTCAATCACATTTTTTAACTGGATTGATGTTAATTTAAAATTCAATAAATACTTTAAACAAGCACTATTAAAATCATCATAAATATAATATGAAACCGCTTTCTGTTTTTCATTTTCTGAAAGTTTGACATCGCAATCAGATAATTTTGTTTCAATATATTCCAGAAGAATCTTCGGTTCTGTTTGTGAACGAACCAAATGAATTTTATGAACTAATGAAACTTCTTTTTCAATGTGATTTATCGAATTTATAAAATATAATGCTTTGATGTTATGCTTGTCAAGTATGGGTTTAGCTACTTCATACTGTTCTCTCAAACCATCATCAAACGTTATCAAAATGTAATTATCTGCTGAGTTTAAAATAAAATCCAGATTGTCTGTAAGATAGTCCGGAGAAATAAACTTGCCAGTAGTCTTGAGTAAAACTATCTGCTTTTCAAAAGAAGCCGGTGTAACGCCAAAGATACTTGGGAAAGGTGCGCCAAAATTTTCTCTGATATAATGATAGTTACTAACCGTTAGCATTGAAAAAATAATATTTGATTTGCATTCTTATTTTTAAATTGAACGCTCAAATATCTTGATTTTATGAGTAATATAAAAAGTAATAGCTATTTAATTGCAAAATTTTTATTAATACCTATAGTCAATTCTCCTGATTCGAAAAAATCAAAATTATAATCCTTTAAAATGCTGTAAATAGCTTCCCTGCAATCAAACTCGTCATGAATTTCAATAGCAATGCATTTTGTATTGGCTAAAAAAGAAACATCTGCCTTTGCTCCGGTAAAAACTTCTTTTTCAGAACCTTCTATGTCAATTTTGAGTATGTCAATCATTTCAAATTTATGTTCCTGCATCAAATGACTTATAGAAAATGCTTTTAAATCAGCAGCTTCAGAAGTTTCTTCTACCCGAATTGACCAATCTTTTTTATCTCTAAAATCTTTGACTAATTTCAGGTTGGCATTTCTGCTCCAAAGTCCGCCTTTTATTTGGATGCTGTTTTTAACTCCGTTAGCCTTTAGATTATAACTAACACTGTCAAAATTTGAACTATCAGGTTCAATGGTAATGAAATTAGAATTTGAAAAATGCTTAGCCAAATAGACCGATGTCAAACCAATATTACTTCCGGCATCAATAATGTTGAGCATTGTATCAGTTGGGAAATGCTTCTGAAAAGCGGCAACAAGTGGTTTGTATTCCTGATATTGATAAATTTGAGCAAAAACATTTAAGTCGCTTGATGGTCGTTTTCTAAGTTTAATCGTTGCTCCAAAATCAGGGTAATTGGCAACAAAATCTTTTTCATTTTCCTGTTTTAAAAAACCGTTAAAAGTGATGAGATGAAAATAGTATTCGTTGATTTGCTTTTCTTTTTCGGAAGTTTTGAAATGCAATATCCTTTTCAAAAGATATTTTAAAACCAAAATTCCATTGAAAAAATCTAATCTATACAATTGAAACAGCTTCTGCATTCTTTAAAAATTGATGTTTTTAAACTGCTTTTGATGACTTATTTCCCATATTTTGGTTGACAATAAAGAATTTAAGAACAATTCGGCACTATTTCCTTTTCCGAAATCATTGTCAGTCTGACTTTGCTTATGCTCTGAAATAGAACATAACGCATCTAGAATATTTTGTTTCTGATAGTCAACATTTATAATATCGGCATTTAAGCTTCTGTTTTGTTGACGCGTTCCAATATTAATAATGGGAATGCCATAATAAGGAGCTTCTCTAATTCCAGCACTGCTGTTGCCTATAATGAATTTTGCCTTTTTTAGTAAAACCAAAAAATACTCAAATCGAAGTGATGGAAATATTCTAAAATTAGGATTGCCTTTTAATTTTTGATAAGCTTCAATGATATATTTACTTCCCAAATCGTTATTAGGATAAATGACCACAAAATTTTCATTTACGGCCAATAAACTTTCAACAAAATCTTCGGCATATTGCTTCATCTGTTTAGTTTCGGTTGTAACCGGATGAAACATAACGATAGCGTATTGGTCGAAATCAATCTGATAATATTCCTTAACACTTTCAAGAGTTGGCAAATTGTCTGAAAACATAATATCAATATCGGGAGAGCCTACAGTAAAAATAGAAGATTTTATTTCTCCCATTTGCAGTAATCGCTTTGCGGCCTCATCATTGGAAACAAAATGAATATGGCTCAATTTGGTCACGCTATGGCGAATCAGTTCATCAACCGTTCCTGACAATTCACCACCTTCGATGTGGGCAACTAAAATGTTGTTAAGCGAACCTACAATGGCACCTGCTAACGTTTCAACTCTATCGCCGTGAATGACAATCAAATCGGGGTTTATTTGTTTGCAATAGCTTGAAAAACCTTCAATGGTTTTTGCCAAAGTCAAATCCATCGTAGTTTCGTGTGTATGATTTTCAAAAGCGTGAACGTTTTTGAAATTGCAGCGTTCTATTTCGATAAGCGTATATCCATATTCCTTTTGTAAATGCATACCAGTTACAAAAACAAAAACTTCAAATTCCTGATTATTTTCAAGGATTGAAATCAATGATTTTATTTTGCCAAAATCGGCACGTGTACCGGTAAGAAAAAGGATTTTCTTTGTTTTATTCAAAATCTGTAAAGTCTAATTGTTCGTCGTTATCAATATCACGATTTGCTGTTTTTCCGATTAAATCATTGAAATGTTCCGCTAAAATTTTACCCGTACCAGGACGTTTCACCCAGATATTTTCTTTGGATAACTTATCCCCTTTTTTGATAGGTAAAATAGAACAAACCGTTGCAAAAGCAAAATCGATAGTTACCTGTTCTTCTTTGGCGGGTTCTTTTTGTCCGCCACGCATTTGCCATATTTCATTCGAAGAAACTATTAATTCCGCACAGGCGCTTTCGTCCATACTGCAAACAATATCAGGTCCGGTTCGTTGCATATGGTCCGTAAAATGTCGCTCCAAAATACTTCCTCCAAGTGCGACTGCACCAAGACATGCATTATTATTCAACGTGTGATCCGATAAGCCAAAAACCTTATCCGGAAATGCTTCGTGCAATTGTGTCATAGCTCCAAAACGAACCAAATGTATTGGTGTTGGATATAAATTAGTCGTATGTAATAAGGCCACCGGAATTTTGTGTTTATCAAAAATAGCAACCGCTTTTTTCACACTTTCAATAGTATTCATGCCAGTACTTAAAATCACTGGTTTCCCAAAACTACAAATATGTTCCAGCAACGGATAATTATTGCATTCTCCTGAACCAATTTTATATGCCGGTATATCAAACTTTTTTAACCTTTCGGCTGCAGCTCTTGAGAATGGTGTAGAAATAAAAATCATTCCTTTGCTTTCTACATAATTTTTAAGTTCTAATTCGTCAGCTTCATTCAGAGAACAGCGCTCCATTATTTCATAAATGGAAACATCAGCATTCCCCGGAATTACTTTTTTGGCAGCACCACTCATTTCGTCAGAAACAATATGAGTTTGGTGTTTTACAACCTCAACTCCGGCGCGGAAAGCGGCATCAACCATTTCTTTGGCAACTTTAAGTGAGCCTTCATGATTGATTCCTATTTCAGCTATTACTAATGGTGGAAAATCCTGGCCAATTTTTCTTCCTGCTATTTCTATATACGGATTCATTTTAGATTTACTTTTTTGACTTTTTCAATAAATATTCGGCATAATCAAAGTCTTCCTGAGTATCAATATCAACTGTTGAAAAAGGATGATTCACCTCAAACGGAAAAGCATTTTTTGTGATAATAGTTTCTTTTAAAACGGCTGCTGTTTTGCTAATATACAACAATCCATTTTCAAAATAAATAGGTTCTAAATCCTGACTTCTTTGCCCTATTTCATAATTAAAAGGAACAAATTTATCATTTATTATTTTACCAAATTTGTGTTGGTTTCTGGTTACTGTAAACAAACTATCACAACTCTTGTTTTGATAAATATCAAAGGCTTCTTTCAATAAATTTTCAGGACGCAACGGATTTGTAGGTTGAAGTAAAATTACATTTTCGATTTTCTTATCGTTTATAACTTCTAAACAATGCTTCAACGCACTAACTGTAGGCTCAAAATCTCCGGATATTGCTGTTGGTCTGTCAATTACTTTGGCTCCATACTTTATTGCTATTTCCTTGATTTTTTCATCATCAGTACTCACAAATATGGCGTCAATTATTTCAGGATTTTGTTGAGCATACATGATGCTATAGGCAATCATCGGAATGCCATTTAGAAGTAAAATATTTTTATCGGGCAATCTTTTCGAACCGCCACGTGCAGGAATTATTGCAATATTCTTCATTAGTAAAATTAGTGATTGTAAAAATAACCGTTTTTATGGTTTCCAATATATTTTTGCCTCGTTTAATTTAACATAAACATCGTATTCCTCGCTTGTTAAAGCATTTCTGTTTTTAATCAACTTTGGAAAGCAGCAAATCAAATCAAAAATAGCCAAAAGCAATGGTTTTATTACTTTAAAATCGCCTTTTAGAATTTTGGTTTTGCATTGCATCCATATAGAATATGCCAATCTTCTTGGGATTTTACCAAGTGGGAGAAACAAAAAATAAATATACCAATCGGCTCTGATTGCTCTTCTGTAACGAAAAGCAAAGTCATTATTTGATTTTGTTCTTTCTTTTAAATCAACTCTATGCAATACCAAAAGTTCAGGAACATAATGAACTTCCCATTTTGCTTTGAACAATTCAAATGAGGCAAAGGTTTCTTCTCCATAAAACTGAAACCACTCAGGATAATTTGAAATAGCTCTCCAGGCTTTCATTCGCCAAACGTGACCACAGCCAACATAGCTTTTTACCTTTTGCTGAATTTCTTTATTATTGCCATTTTCGGGTGCTGTTTTACTCCAATATATTCGGGTTGCTATCAATCCACATGCTGGATTATTTTGAAAATAAGCAGTAATAATTTCTATTGGAGTTTCAGTTAGAAAATGTGCATCATCATCTAACGAAATGGCAAAATCTGCAGTTGTCTTATTGAGCATCACATTTCTACAAAAAAGATATCCTTTTGACGTTTGGTTTCTCAATACTTCAACCTCCGGAAAATTTGATTTTACTTTTTCAAAAGTAGCATCAGTTGAGCCATCGTCAAATACAACACAAGTCACATTTACACTAAATAAATGCCTTATTTTTTGGAGTGTGAACAACAAATCGTCGCAACGATTTTTGGTAGAAATAAGTATGGCGGTTTTTGAATTTCCAACGGTCATTTTAGTAGTTTTTAGCAACGTCTTTGGGTAAACCTTTAAAATGATAAAAATATTTTCTGAATGCTTTATTGTCAAATATTTTTGCGAAAATTCTATTTTTTATATAAAAAGAAAAACGGCTCACTTTTGCCGGCTTCTGTTGGTTAATAAAATGCACTGCTTCTACTTGTGAAACGGTATTTTTTTGAATTTCTGAGGTCATCCAATCTTCAGCAACATTGCCCATGTGATAGGCGTAATTATCATTGGTTGTCAATCGCCAAAGCCCTTTTTGCAATGGGCTTTCGTCCAAATATTTTTCAGAATCAGCGCCCATTTTATAACCAAAATAGGTTTTAATTTCGTCGAATAACTCTTTCCTGTATGTCGCCACAAAATGTCCGGAACCTACACCAGCTCTAAAATCTTTATTCTCGATAGAAAGTGTCCAACGCAAATAATCGTGATTATAATTTTCTCCCCAACCAATGCTATAATAAAACTTTTTGAAGGCATCGGGGTTCTTAACTTCGGTAAATTTCAGATTGTTGGAAAACAATTTTTCAAATATCAAATTGCTTGACAAATGCGCAAACGTTCTGATTTGAGGTACAATGCCTACAACGCCTGCTTTTGGGAAATTGTTAAAAACAGCAATGGTTTCTTTTTGCCAATCTTTCAAAAACAAAACATCCGAATCGGATATGGTCACTAAAGGGATGTTGTTTCCGGATAAACCTTTAAAAATCGCGTTGATTTTACCTAGATTGTCGGTGTGAATGACTTCCTGAATTTTATTTGCTTCATATAATTGATTGAGATAATCAACTATTTCTTTACAGCTACCGTTATTGACAACAGTAATCATGGTTTGATTGTGCATTGTTTGCAACAAAGAATTCAAGCAATGTTTCAGTATGGTAAAAGCGTCTTTATAATAATCTTCAAAATGAGGTATGAAAACAGGAATAATCACCTGATGCAGGTAATCACTTTGGTCTAAAGGTTTGTCTTTATGCGGATTGAATCCCACTCTCATACCACTGTTTTTATTGGTGCTAATTTATTGAAAAAGCCCTTGTTAATAGTCTTTTGCTTCTTCTTTTTTCAATCCTTTGAAACGCAAAAAGTTTTTCCATAAAATATGTCGGGAAAACAGCAAGCGACCAAAAACATTCAGTTTGAACCAATTTAAAAAAAGAGAAGATGTAACGGAAACCCATTCAGGTTTAAGAATGCTTTGTTTTTCTTCGATTAAATCGTTTAACTTATTATACATCCAATCTTCGGTATGATTGCCCATATGATAAGTAAAATTTTGCTCCGTTGATAAACGCCAATACCCTTTTTTGATAATTCCGATATCGATTGGTTCCATTAAATTATTACCCAATAATGTATGGGTATTCGCAAAGCCATTTTGAGGTAAAGCATCACGACGATAAGTGCAAACATAATGTCCTGCACCAACTACAGCGCTGACGTTATGGCGATTTACAGTCAAATATTTTTCCAAATGAATTGGTCGATAAACCCAATTATTTCCAGTACTTTCAGCAAAATCAATCATCGCCTGAGGGTCTTTAACTTGGGCAAAACGCAATGATTTAGAGAAAAATTGATCAAAATAAATGTTCTCCGTCAGTTTTTTTAAAGTTCTGGAATTGGGTGTTGTACAAACCGCTCCGGCTTTCGGAAAGGCATCCAATATGTCGTAAACCGATTTTTGCCAACCGTTTAAAAACAATACATCAGCATCTGCCATCGTAACCACAGAAAATGATTGTCCGATTAAGGCTTTGTTGATTGCATTGATTTTTCCGATATTGTTGGTATGAATCAATTCGTGAATTTTTCCCTTATGGTACAATTCTTCTAAGTAGGTTGCTACTTCAGCCGAAGAACCATTATTAACAATTGAAATAAAGGTCTTAGAATGGGAAGTCTTGAGTAATGAATCCACAGTGATTTTAAATACATTAAAACTGTCTTTAAAATAATCTTCGTTGTTAGGAATATAAACCGGCACAATCACCTGATGAAAATAATCAGAAGAGTGAAGTGATTTATCTATTTGTGGATTCTTACCTATTCTCATGAATTCAAATACTGATTCAAGCAATTGTTATATTTTTCTTTAATCGCTGTAAACTGATAGTCTGCAAGGTAAACTTCTCTGTTGTTATTTGCAATTTTTTCAAATTCGTCCTTACTCAGTTGCTGTATTTGGGCTAAACTATCCAAAAAAGATTGTTGATTCTCAATATCGAACCAAAAATTATTTGGTGAATTAGCCAGTCGTTCTTCCATGGCGCCAACTCTTGTAGATAAAACCAACTTGGCTGCAGCCATCGCTTCCAAGCCAACTAAAGGTCCTGATTCTTCGAGAGAAGGAATAATTAGAGTGCTAATTTTTTGGAAAAAAAAGTTCAACTCTTCAGGTTGACTTTGTCCTAAATACTCAATATTGTCTGTTTGATTAATGGCTTCAATTACTTCTTTTTTCAATGGACCGTCGCCTGCGATTAACAATTTTCCAGTGTTGGTATTTTTAAAGAAACGTATCAGTTCCAATATACCCTTTTCACTGCTTAATCGACCTAAATAGCCGTAAATATTTTGGTTATTGCTGATAGGTAAAGCTAATAATTTTGACTCAAATTGAGCGCATTGGTCAATAATTACAAATGGCAAGGGCAACTGTTTGTTTAAATTATTGGCATTGGTTTTAGAATGGTGAATAAAACAAGTCACATTTTTTAAAAACTGAAAAGAGCTGACCTCAAATTTGCGAATCGTTCCGGTGGTTCTGATGAAAAAGGGTTTGTTTAATTTATGACAAATTTCTATGGCTTCTTTCAGATAGGAAGAAGTTGGTTGTACACAAGCAATTACAGCATCAGTCTTTTTGAGTTCATTGAAAAGAATCCTTTTTTGGACTTTTTCAAAATCAAAAAAAGAGTTTGAGATATCGTTTTTTAGGTAAGCATAAGGCAATTTTTTCTTTTTATTCTTCCAATAAAACACTTGGGACAAAACCCTTAAAAACCAATTTGATTTATAGATTTCCTTTTCGAATGAATTAAAATCAACCTTTTTCAACCCTTGAATTGCATAGGAATTCCCAGTGATGTAAATACTGGAAAAGACAGCTGTTTGATATTGATCACTAATGGCTTTGGCGATAATATTAACTTCTATATCTCTTCCTCCAAAATCACCAATCGGTCCAAAAAGCAGTATTTTTTTTTTCAAAATATATTCAATTTTCGGATTACTTCAGCAGTGTTTTTAACAGTGCAAGATACTCTTTTAATGATTTTCTATAAAAATATTTTGAAAAACATATGGTCTTCAGATAATTTTTCTTTTGGGCAAAAGTCAACTTACCTCTATTCCTGTTCAAATACAAAAGCACGTGGTTGATGTGAATTTTGGCAATTTGGGCTCTGACTTTTGATGAAAAATCAGGGTATTTCTTTTCAATATTCAGTTCGTTGATTCGTCTTTCTAAATACCAATTTTCGCTATATCTATTAGAAATACCGTGACTATAAAGTCTGTAGGAAGACATTTGCTCATCTATAAAACCGGCATTCCCTTTGGATAACAAAGTGGCGTAAAGCAACATATCCGGATGACTATGAAGAAGTTTTGGGAACTTAATATCATTAAAAAAAACGACACTTGCCGTTGGAATTGTTGGAATTGCAAAGAAGTCTTCTTCGTTTAAAATGGTTTTATTTAAATTTTGGGGATAAACTTTATTGAGTGATTCATTTTCCGAGTCAAACCGAAATGCTTTATGAAAACAAAAACTCAACTCAGGATTTTTCTCTAAAAAGTCGATTTGTTTTTGAAGTTTGGTTTTGTCTGTCCAAAAATCATCTCCTTCACATAAGGCAACATATTTCCCTTTACATTGTTGCAATGCAAAAAAACTATTTTCCTGCATCCCTAAATTTTTTTCGTGGCGAAAATACTTTATAATATGACCTTTGGGATGATTCGCTATAATTTCATTAACAATTTGTGATGTAGTATCAGGAGAACAATCATCGGATATAATTAAATCATACTCAAAATCAGTTTCTTGCATCAAAACCCCATCGATAGCTTGCTTTATGAAGGCTTCGTGCTTGTATGTTATCATATCAACTGAAACTAATAGTTTGTCCTTCATAGTTAAAATCTAAAACTATAGAATCGTATATTTTGTCATCTCTAAAGTATTGAAAATATTAGTTCTCCTCAATTACTTTAGTATCGATAACGCCTCCTTTTTTCACAAAAACAAGTTCTACCAGCCAAAGTACTTTTGTTTGAAAAGGTCTATTCAACTCAGTAATATCAAAAAGAGTATACCCTTTTTGATCCATATAATTAATAGTTTTTATAAAGCTATTATCATATTCTTTATTGATTACGCCAGCTTCAACCATAACAATTTCGGTTTTTCCTAAATAATCCGAAGCGCCATTCAATACCTGAATATCAATTCCTTCAGCATCAATTTTTATAATATCCGGGGTTGGCAGCTTGGTTTCGGCCAGTAATTTATTTAAGGTTATAATTGGTAATTGAATTTGTTTGTAACCATTTGCTTTTGCTTCTTCTTCTGAATATTTGAATGATGAACTCACATCACTATCCATAACCGTAAAATTAAATGTTCCTTCGGTTTCTCCTGCTCCATAAGGATACAATTTCACTTTATCATTTGAATCTAAAACATCCGCAATGGAATCTCTTAACCAGTGTTGTGGTTCAACCATTGTATAATGTGCATCAGGGAAAAAATTCAAAGCATTTCTTGTCCATTTGCCATGGTTAGCTCCAACATCTACAATGTGTTTTGGATCAAAACCAAACTCTTTTAAAGTTTGGAAGAAATTGGTTAGTAAAGTAACCTGGCTATTCTGAACTAAATCTTTTGAATTTTTATTTACTATGCGAAATCCAACCTTAGCGATTATCTTTTTTATGGTTCTTTTCATGATATAATTTTACTAATTTAATTTATTTTCCAATCAAAAATTGGCTTTATAAAACCCGGTTCTTTTCCCATCCAAGAACCAATAGGCCTTTCTCCTTCTTGTATTGTAAAAGGGAGTATGTCTTTTTCCAGAAACAATACTGACTTAGCATCTTCTATAACAAAAAGGGATAAATAATAAGAACCTATGTTTAAAAATCCTTTGGGCATTTTACATTTTATATGATTCAATCCTTGCTTTAACTTCAGGCCTGCATTAATATGTGAAAAAGTAAACAAAGGTTCTCCGTATTCGTTATTTAAAACAAAAGTAACATGCAAATGTTTTTGAGCATGCTTCAACGTAAATCCTACGTTAAGTTCTATTTCCTGATACTCATCTAAAATAACATTTTCAATATCGTCGACAACATTTACTGCTAATGAATGTATGGTAAAATCAATAGTATCGAATTCTGTTGTGAACTGCCTCTGATTTAATGAGGCTGAATTTCCCATTAGATAATATCCTACAGCACTCTCAACGGTATCATTCTTTTTAATCAAACCGTTTTCTAAAACAATTCCTCTGGAACAAAAACTTTTTACAGCAGCCATATTATGACTCACAAATAAAACCGTTCTACCTTGCCCTTTGCTGATATCACCCATTTTACCGAGACATTTCTTTTGAAATTCAGCATCACCAACGGCCAAAACCTCATCGACTATCAAAATTTCACTTTCAAGATGTGCGGCTACAGCAAAAGCTAAACGAACATACATTCCGGAAGAATATCTTTTTACGGGTGTATCAATATAGCGTTCAACTCCTGAAAAATCAATGATTTCATCAAGTTTACGAGTAATTTCTTTTTTGCGCATTCCTAGGATAGCACCATTCAAATAAATATTTTCCCTACCGGATAATTCAGGGTGAAAACCGGTACCAACTTCAAGCAAACTGGCTATTCTTCCCTTTACTTTTATTTCACCGGTTGTAGGACTTGTTACTCTGGAAAGCAATTTGAGTAAGGTACTTTTTCCGGCGCCATTTTTACCTATTATTCCAACAGCATCACCTTGATTAATTTCGAAATTAATATCCTTTAAAGACCAAACGATGTCGCTTTCTCCTTTTAAACTTCTATCGTTTGTCTCACCAATTTTTAAAAACGGGTCGTCTTTTCCCAGAATTTTTGTCAACCAAAAACGCTCAATATCACGCGATATTGTTCCGGTACCAATTTGGCCTATTTGATAAGCCTTTGACAAATTTTCTACGTGTATGATTGGTTTACTCATTAGATGGTGTCAACAAAGTTTTTCTCGGTTTTATTAAATATTACAATTCCGATAAATAATATAATAATGGTCATTAAAGTGGAATATCCCAAACTCCATATGGTGAATTCGCCTTTTCCTAAAAAAGCATATCTAAAACTCTCAATAATTCCGGTCATTGGATTTAATTCAACTAAGGTACTATATCCTTTTTCTCTCGCATAACTCAACGGGTAAATAACCGTTGTTCCATACATTAACAACTGCACTCCAAAGGTTACTAAAAAGGTTAAATCTCTATACTTTGTAGTCATCGCAGTAATTATTAATCCCAATCCTAATCCGAGAAAAGCCATTAGCAAGACCAAGACCGGAAACAATAATATTCCTACTGTAACTTCAAAGTGTGTCCCTTCAATTGGGAAGAAATAAAAATAAACCATCATGCATACCATCAACAAAAATTGGACTCCAAAACGAACCAAATTGCTAACCACAATACTCAAAGGCATGATTAATCTCGGAAAATACACTTTGCCAAAAATGCTGGCATTATCTCTAAAAACAGTACTCGTTTTAGTCAGACAATCAGCGAAATAATTCCAGGCTGTAATTCCAGTCAAATAAAACAGGTATTTTGGTAATCCATCGGTGCTTATTCCTGCCAGACTTCCAAAGACAAATGAAAAAACAATCGTGGTAAAAATGGGCTGAATAAAGAACCACATTGGTCCTAAAATCGTTTGCTTATAAAAGCTGACAAAATCTCTTTTCACAAAAAGCAACAATAAATCTCTATAATGCCAAAGATCCTTGAATTTAACATCAAAAAGCGAGGTATGCCCTTTTATGACCAAATCCCAATCCTGAGATTGACTATTATTTTCCATTACAGCTCTTATGATTTATTGTTAACACCTGCAAATATATAAATTAGAGCACCCTATAAAAAGAATTACACCTATTTATTTGGTATTAGTGTATAAAGTGAGAAGTTAGATTATTATTTATTAAATTTATGCCCATTAAACACCTTATTTTGATTCATTTCTTTAAAAAAAAGCCATACTTACGTGATTTAATTCCGAATAATTATATAGATATTCATTCTCATTTATTACCTGGAATTGATGATGGTGCAGTGACTATTGGAGATACTGAAAATCTTATAAAAGGCTTACAGGAAATTGGTTTCAAGAAGTTTATTACTACACCACACGTTATGAGTGATGTATGGAAAAATACCAGTGTTGAAATAAATCAAAAGCTATCGGCTACAATTCAGGAACTAAAGATTTCGGACGCTAATTCCAATATTAAAGCCGCAGCAGAATATATGATGGATGCCGAGTTTAGAGAACTGATCACAAAGGAACGGCTGTTAACTTTAAAAGAAAATTATGTTTTGGTGGAAATATCCTATTTGAGTCCACCAATTCAATTATATGAAATACTATATGAATTGCAAACTAATGGTTACCAACCTGTATTAGCACATCCTGAAAGGTATCATTTTTACCATCATTCAATGAATGAATATAAGAAGTTAAAAAATGTTGGTTGTTTGTTTCAACTAAATATGTTGTCGGCAACCGGTTATTATGGTGAACACGTGGCTAAAGTTTCAAATTCTCTGTTAAAAGAAGGTTTAATAGATTTTATAGGTTCTGATGTGCATCATAATCGTCATTTGGAAGCTATGCATAAAAAAATTGTTTTGAAAAACCATGAGTACCTGACTCCAATTTTTCAAAACAATTCTATTTTTGATTTTTAATTCTATTATCTTTTAAACAATCTTTTAATAAAAGATTTCTTTGAATTACTTGCATCGTCATAACCATAACCATAACCATACGCATAGTTATATTTGTAATTGTAACCATAGCTATAACCATAACCTTTATAATTAGAACCAACATTATTGATTACATAAGCCATGTTTTTCAATTTGCCTTTTTCACTCAAATTCACTGAAAACTCTAATATCTTTTTAGGAGTATAATCAGCTCTAACCACATATAAAGTAGTATCAACTAATTGGGATATTATCAAGGTATCGGTAACCAAAAGCGTCGGAGCAGTATCAATAATAATATAATCGTATTCTTTTTTAGCTTCAGCGATAAGATTATCCAATCGACCATTGGATAATAACTCTGCAGGATTTGGCGGAATAGTACCCGATAAGATAATATCTAAACTGGTATTTAGTTGATTTTGTTTAACAACACTACGCCAATCAATAGCTACATCATGCAGATAATCCTGAAGTCCAAGTTCATTTTTCTTAACGGTTAAATAGTTATGCAACTGAGGGTTTCTCATATCAGCTCCAATTAACAACACCTTTTTATTCATGATAGAAAAAGAGATAGATAAATTCAAGGCGGTAAATGTTTTACCTTCTCCCTTAATAGTAGAAGTAACCATAATGGTTTGAGCCTGTTTTTCTGATTGTAAAGGGAAAATATACGTTAAATTAGTTCGTAAAATTCGGAAAGATTCCCCAAGCAAAGACCTGTCATTACTACTTGTTATTCTTTCATCCGAATCAATATGCGGAACTTCGGAAAGGATAACTTTATTTCGGGTTAATTTTAAAATATCTTCTTTAGTATGAAGTTTGTCATCGAGTAAAAAGCTTATGTATAAAATTAAAAACGGAATCAACAACCCAATAAGCAATGCTCCAATATAGAATGACCCTTTTTTAGGTGAAATAGGGCTTGCATCCGTAAGTGCATAATCTATTACCTTTATGGATGAAGCAGTAATCGCTAAATTAACCGCAGCTTCCTCTCGTTTTTGCAAAAGCAGAATATAAAGTGATTCTTTTAAATTTCGTTGACGTTCAATGGAATTTAAAATTTTCTCATTAGTTGGGATAGCTCTAAACTTACCTGTAGAAGTTCTTTTGTTTATATTGTTTTGAGACAATGAAACCTCTAACTCTCTTTGATAGGCCTTGATTGACTCAAGAATATTTTTTTGAAGTTCTTGTAATTTACTGTTATAAAAAGTAACCTTAGGATTGTTTTCACCGGCACTTACTAACATTCTATCCCTTTCTAAAACTATAGTGTTAAAACCAGACAACAATCCGTTTACATTTGCATTTGCAACGCCAATATTGGTTGGTAACAAATTTAATTTCTTATCAGATCGTACCGTTTGTTCTAATATTTTTGATAAAGCAATTTGTGTCTCTGTTTGAAAAACATCATTATTTGCTAGAATTTTCCCTGAAGTAGCAGTGGCAGCATCAGACTCAATAAATGTTAATTCATTGTTACTCTTGTAGGCTGCTTTATCAGTTTCTATGGAATCTAATTGGCGCTCTAAAGATTTAAATCGATTGTTAACAAATTCAATAGTTTTCTCCGAAACTAACCTTCTGTCGGTCATCCCATCAATATCATATTGCTTAATAATTTCATTTAAAATAGCTTCTGAACGATCCTTATTACTGGATGATAGAGAAATAGTAAGAATATCGGAGTTTTCATTTTTGTTTACTATTTTTAAATTATTGGAAAGCCCAATAACTGTTGGCATAAGTGCTGAATGTCTTATTAAATACTTTCTTCCTATAAGAGAATCTATATTAGTTCCGACTTGAAGATTCACTTTAAAAGGGATACCATTTAAAGCTTGCTCAGAATTAAATCGAGAAAATTTGTTAGCCTCTGCTCCGTTGAAAGTAACAATTTTAAATCCATTTTTAACGATTTCAATTTCAATTGCAAAAGACTTAGTGTCCATAGCAATGTCGTTACTTAACCATTCAATACTAAAAGGTCTATTTTTCCATATTTCAATATTATTTAAATACCCAACTCTATAATATTGTGTATTTAAACTTAAGTTTCTTACAACTTGTTCTAATAATCTATTCGATTTTAATACTTCAATCTGATTGTCTAAATTTACTTTTGACCTCGACATTGAAGCTAATCCGGAACCTGGTAACACAAAAGTGTTTTTTGAATCATCAATAATTTTAATGTTAGCCTTAGATTCATAGATAGGTATGGTATGTGCTAAATAATTTTTTACAACAAAAAAACACACCAACATAGAAATCAAAAACCAATACCAATGGCGCAAGTATCTAAATACTTGGTCTAAAATATTAACCTCATTATGACTTCCGTCTGCTTCAAACTGAATATTTTCCATTAATTATTTTTTTAACAATAAATAAAGTGTCAAACCAAACGAAATGATTCCTAAAGCAGAGCCGAGGCTGTTTATATAACCAGCTGTTTTAATTTTTGGTCCGTTCGGATTCACAATAATAATATCGTTTTGTTTAACATAATAGTAAGGGCTGGAAAACCAATCAGAAGATGTCAAATCAACGTTTGCGTATGTTCGCACTCCATTGACTTCCCGTATTATCATTATATCATTTCGCACACCGTTTATAGTCAAATCTCCAGCTAAACCAATAGCTTGATTTAATGATAAATTCTGTTCATCATAGCTATAAGTACCAGGGCTTTTAACTTCTCCCAAAACGGTTATTTTACTATTTATTACTCTAACACTAACAGTTGGTTCTTTTATATAACCGCCGTCACTAAGCATTTTTGCTATCAAATTTTGTGCTTCAATAGTGCTTTTTCCTGCCAATTTTATAGTACCCAATATTGGAAATACAATAGAACCTTCCTGTGAAACTAAATAGCCCTGAATTCTATAGGTTTCCATGTTTATATTGTTTGCATTTGCGCCTATTTGTATATTAAAAGGTTCGGCAGATTCAGGAATTAAAGCTGATATTCTTATATATAATATATCGTTGATTTGAATGGAGCTTGGTAAATAATTGATATATTCTTGTGTTCCATCTTTTAAATCTTGGTAATAAAGAATGTCTTTTTTACTAGCACAAGAAACTATAGTGAGGGTAAGTAGCAATAAGAATATTTTTTTTATCATTATGGTATAATTTACAATGTGATTTTTTTAGCAAAACTATAAAGAATGCTCACTTTTAAGCCGCAAAGCTACAATTTGATTTTATATTTTTGAATAGATAAATTCATTAAATAGCAATTTAGTCGATATCTAAAACTTGAAACTCTGAATTCATACTCTTAAATTCGGGAACAATTTTTTTCATTAAGGTTACTACTTCCTGACTGGATTTTTTTTGAGCTGTTGCAATTAATTCTGTAATAGCCACTCTTACATCTTCAAAATCATCGATAGTATCCTGCGCTATCATTATTTTTATATTATGAGTGGGCAAAGTTTTTGAGGTATCATTAAGCAACTCTTCAAATAGCTTTTCTCCTGGTCTCAATCCAATAATTTTAATACTGATGTCCTTATCCGGAATAAATCCTGCTAAACGAATCATCTTTTTGGCCAAATCAATAATCTTAACCGGTTCACCCATATCAAAAATATAAATTTCACCACCATTACCCATCGCTCCGGCTTCAAGTACAAGTTGACATGCTTCCGGTATAGTCATAAAATACCTGATAATTTTGGGATGTGTAATAGTAATTGGACCTCCTTCCTGAATTTGCTTGGTAAACAAAGGAACGATAGAACCATTAGAACCCAAAACATTTCCAAATCTAGTAGTGATAAATTTAGTGGTAATTTTTTTCTTTGAATTTAAAAGGTGATAATTCAAGGATTGAACGTATTTTTCAGCAATACGTTTACTGGCTCCCATAACGCTACTTGGATTTACAGCCTTGTCGGTAGAGATTAATACAAACTTCTCAACAAGATACTTGCTTGATAAATCAGCTAGATTTTTTGTCCCGATTACGTTAGTATAAATGGCTTGTGACGGATTTTCTTCCATCAGAGGAACGTGTTTGTAAGCAGCCGCATGATAAACAAAATCAGGTTTGTACTTTTCAAAAACTGATTCTAAAGCGTTATAATCTTTTACATCTGTTAAGACGGTTCTAATTTTGACATCGTTTGAAAGTTCCGAAACTTCTAAATGCAAACTATGCAATGGTGATTCTGCCTGATCTAAAATAATTATTTTATATGGGCTAAAATTAATAACCTGCCTAACTATTTCACTTCCTATAGAACCGGCACCGCCAGTTATCATAACTCTTTTGCCTTTAATCTGTGCTGAAATTTTATTATTATCTAAAACAATTGGTTTTCTTTCTAATAAATCTTCAATAGCAAAATGCTGCAATTGATTGGATATTTGTTTTTGATCTTCCCAATCCGTAATCAACGGAACTGTAAAAACTTTGAAGTTATATTCCAGACATTCTTCAACAATCGCGATAGTTTCTTCTTTTGTCAGACTCTTTTCAGCGATAATCAGCGATTCAGCATTGACAGATCTCAAAATCACATGTAAGCTCCTATTTTGATTAATGATTGGTAAATCAAGAATACTCTTTGAGGTTTTATCCTGCTTGAATTTATCGACAAAAGCAACAACATTAAATCGGGATGGCTTTTCTGTTTTTAACGCATTGGCAACCGATATAGCATTAGCATCAGCTCCATAAATAACAGCTCTTATTAGTTGCTTCTTATCTTCAACCTGCAGGTACTTTTCAAAAAAGTTTTTGACCAGAATTCTAAAAAGAAAAAGCAATAAAAAGGAAATAACATACGTAATAAATAATCCTGTTGAAAGTAATAATTTATTTCCCGTTATAATTTGAAATGAATAGTTAATAACCATTAAGGCCAAATAGGAAGTAGAAGTAGCTACTAACAACTTAACTCCATCTATAAAAGTGGAATGCCTTATTATCCCACTGTAGGTTTTAAAAAAAATGAAAAAAATGGAATTTATTGCTACAATTATACCATATTGAGATAAAATCGTAATCGTATTATAGGGCTTAACATTCAAACTGTGGACAATAACAAACGTAATTACACAAGCAACAGCAACGATACATACATCAATAGCAAAAATAATCCATCTTGGTAAATAACCAATATTACGAAATCTTTTGCTGGACATAGCTTCTTTAAGCACCTTGGAAATAGGGTTCATATTTTTTTGTAAACGACAAATTTAAACTAAAATAGTCTATTTTTATTTTTAGACAAAAGTATTATTTAAAAAATTGAGAAAGTGCGTTAGTGATTCTTCCTTTTTCATCTTCATTCAAATTGGAGCCTGACGGCAGACACAAACCATTTTCAAAAAACTGTTCTGAAACTTTTTTCCCATAAAAAGGATAGTCAGAAAATATAGGCTGCAAATGCATAGGCTTCCACAAAGGTCTGGATTCAATATTCGAAGCTTCCAGTGCAAGCCTTAATTCTTCTCTTGTTTTTCCTAGTTTATCTGAATCGATGACAATGCAGCTTAGCCAAAAATTAGAGTAAAAATCAGCATTTGGCTCTTGAAAAACGGTAACACCTTCAATATCTTTAAAGAAATCAACATAAAAATCATGCATTTCGCGTCTCAGATTTATATGCTTTTCTAAAACTTCCATTTGACCTCTTCCAATTCCGGCACAAATATTACTCAACCTATAATTGTAGCCAATTTCAGAGTGCTGATAATGAGGTGCATTATCCCGAGCCTGTGTTGCCAGAAAAACTGTTTTATCTTTTACCTTTTTTGAATGTGTAACCAAAGCGCCACCGCCGGATGTAGTAATTATTTTATTACCATTAAATGATAAAACGCCAATGTCACCGAAAGTGCCACATTTTTTCCCTTTGTAAGTACTTCCTAGTGCTTCGGCACTATCTTCAAGAATTGGGATTTCATATTTTAAGGCTATTGCTTTGATTTCATCAACTTTAAATGGCATACCATACAAATGCACCGGAATTATTGCTTTTGGTTTTTTACCTTTTGAAATTCTATCAGCAATGGCTTGTTCTAAAGCAATCGGACACATATTCCAAGTGTCAATTTCGCTATCAATAAAAACCGGAGTAGCACCAAGATATAGTATTGGGTTAGCCGATGCTGAAAAAGTAAAACTTTGACAAATAACTTCATCACCAGCCTGAACTCCCAATAAAATCAATCCCAAATGAATAGCTGCAGTTCCCGAACTAAGTGCTGCAACGAATACATCATCGTTTTGGAAATTTTCTAAATCGTGCTCAAAACCGCTTACGTTTGGACCAAGAGGAGCAACCCAATTGGTGTCAAAAGCTTCTTTAACATATTTCTGCTCATTACCTCCCATATGCGGAGAGGAAAGCCATATTTTTGAATTATTCATTTATAGAATTGTATTTTATTATTTTTCCCGGATTTCCTACTACAACCGCATAATCCGGAATATCATTTAGTATAACTGCTCCTGCCCCAATGGTAACCCATTTCCCAATTGAAATTCCCTGTATGACTGCTGCTCCAATTCCAACTTGAGTACCTTCGCCTATAGTAACATCCCCAGCAAGGGAAACTCCTGGGCAAATATGCACAAAATCGGCAATCAATGCATCGTGTTCAACAGTAGCATTAGTATTGATAATACAATGTTTTCCGATAGTCACATCCGGATTTATCGCAACTCTTGCCATGACGACAGTTCCTTCCCCAATGCTTGAATTAGGAGAAATTACTGCTGATGGATGCACTGCTTTTGCAAAATTAGCGCTTAGAGATATAGAAAGCTTTTTTCTGACTTTATTATTTCCAATAGAAATTATGGTTTCCCCTAAAGAGGACATATCATACTCACTGGTTTTAGCAACCGGAATCCCTAAAATAGATTCTGATTTTGGATTGTCATCAATTACAGATTTAATCTTTACTCCTACTGCATTCAGTATATCGATAATCACTTTTCCGTGTCCGCTTGCGCCATATAAGGTTATGCTATTCTCCATTAAAAGGTTCAATTGTAGCAGCATTAGCAGCATTAATACCATCACTTTTTATTACTTTTAGGACAGTCTTAAAAAGTATTTTCATATCCAAAATAAAAGAAATATGTTCTACATACCAAACATCATATTCAAATTTTTTCTCCCAGGAAATAGCATTTCTGCCATTTACTTGTGCCCAGCCGGTAATTCCGGGTTTGACTTCATGTCGCCGATTTTGAAAATCACTATATAAATGCACATAATTAGTAAGTAAAGGTCTTGGTCCAACCAAACTCATATCACATTTCAACACATTAATTAATTGAGGCATTTCGTCTAAAGAAGTTTTGCGGACAAAACTCCCAACTGCTGTTAACCTTTGTGCGTCAGAAAGTAATTGCCCATTACTATCTTTTTTGTCGTTCATGGTTTTGAACTTGACAATTTTAAAAATCTTACCATTCTTTCCGGGACGCAATTGAAAAAAGAACGGTTTTCCATTATTAGCAATAAAGAGTAAAACGGTAATTAGTAGAAATAAAGGGGATAATAGTATCAAACCAATTAAAGCGGCGAAGAAATCGGCTATGGGTTTTACTATTCTTGTATACATTGTTTTTTTGGCAAAAATAGCTATATTTTTTGACTTCTGTATTCTTCGATAATGGCGGACCAAACAACTTTCTGTTCATAACGCTCAACAATCATTCTTCTGGCATTATTTTTTAACGAGGTATAATATGCTGAGTCATCAATTAGCTTTTCCATTTTCTCAATAATAGCATGAGTATTTTTAACCGGAATAATGGTTCCGTTTTGGCCTTCAACAATAATTTCATTGCAGCCATTGATATTCGACACTATTGACGGTAAACCCATTGCCCCGGATTGCATCACTACATTGGGAAATCCTTCACGATAACTTGGAAAAACCAAAGCATGTGCAACAGCCAGATAAGGACGAACATCGCTTTGAAAACCAACTGTTATGATAGCATCATTAGCTTTAATTTGATCTAATGTCAAAGGTGATAACGGATCTAAATCGGATTCATAATCTCCTACTAAAAGTAGCTTTGCATTCGGATATTTTTCATTTACTAATTTGAAAGCGGCTACCATTTCGTTGATTCCTTTATCGGCCACCAATCTACCAACAAATACAAATACAAAATCGGAAGTTGAAATAGACAAGGCTGCTTTTAGCTCCAAATTTTGAATCTTAGAAAACAGGTCTGGATTAAAATAAGCTGTATCGATACCGTTAGAACTTCCGTTAGCAATTACTTTCAATTTGGCGTTTGAACAATAGTTGTTTTTTAATATAATGTCTGATAATCCATGTGAATTGGGATACACTTTGGTAGCGCAGCTGTAGGTTAGTTTTTCCACAAAATCTAAAAGCGTTCTTTTAAATCCTTTGGTTTCAAGTAAGGGTAATCCGGCTACAGTATGAAATCTATAGGGTATGCCAGCTAGTTTTGACGCTAACATTCCAACGATTCCTGCTTTTGGTGTATGTGTGTGAACTATCAGAGGTTTATTTACTTTCAAAAAACGATACAGTTTAATAACCGCCAGAAAATCTTGAATTGGCGTTATTTTTCTGGACATTTCAAGATGAAAAGTTTGCACTTTTTCTTTTTCGCCAACTCTCTCTAAATATTCTTTTTCAGAGGAAATGGCAATTACTTCGTAGAAAGAATTCATATAATTCAATTGCCCCGACAATAATTTATCTAAAGAAAGTGGAACAGTCGTTATTCGTATGAGTTTGGGTTTTTCCATCTAATCCTTTAAATTTTTAAATGCTATGCCTTGCTTAATTATGAAGAGTAAAGCAATCATCATGAAGGGTTGAAACATCATTTTTGTCCGCATAAAAATACCCAAGTTAGCATAGCGTTGCACATACAACAGGCTAGCAATAAAGGTAAATAAAAAAACAATTTTCAGCCATTGCCCAAAAGTAATTTTAGCATAAAACTTCACTACAAAAAACAATGCAATGCCATGAAGTAAAAGAACTATACAATTCTCTATACTGCCGAAAAATGTCCAAACATTAATACTGTCAAAAAATAAAGGGCGGAAATTGAATGAGAACAGTTTGTAAAAATAATTGTATTCCAGCATTGGAACATAAGTTCCTGAACCTTTAAACGATAAAATAGAATACTCATTAAAATAGGTGATTCTTTCCCAATTCCAATAACGAATATTTGACAACTGGAAAACCATATACAAAAGCATTGACAAAAATACTAAAGCAAAAGTGAAAAACGCTATTCGCTTTTTTAAAGAATACTTGCTGTCAAAAAGTACGATCAAAGCTATAGCAGCTAATAACATCAGAGCAACATGTGGTCGGATAATCAAAACCAATAAACTGCCTACAACAAAACTAAAAGTTTTATAATTATGAGAAGCCATAGCGTAAAAAACACTGGCGATTCCCCAAAAAAGAAGTGCTTCTTTTCCCAAAGAAGCTGTCCAAAAATGAAGGTTTGGCAGAAAAAAAACTAAATACAACAGATTAAATCCTTTGTATTGCAATGGCTTTCCAAAGACTAAAAAAGCCCAATCCATAAATTTCCTGATGCCCAAAAAACCAATTATTCCGTACATCAAAAAACCAAACCAAAAAGGCAATCCCAATTTAATAAACGGATAATTGAGAAACAAAATAAAATTGGTTCCGTAATTGGCAAAATCAAACCACGAATGCTGATTGATATCAATACTTTTTCCCCAGTATAAATGGGCATCTGAAATACCTCTGTCAACTCTTAATTTGTATGCGATTAGAATGAATAGCAGATGATAACCAAAAAGCAGCATGTCTTTTTTATCATAATTTTTCAGGCCATCTATCGCTTTACCTATCATGATATTAAATCGCCGAACGTGCGTCACTAAGTTGTTTCATGGTCAGACTTTCCATACCATACTCATCTCTACACTGATTAAAAACACTTATAATAGCTTTCAAAGTTTTAATGGCTTCATCAGTAGCTATACCAAAATTGTGCGGATGCCACCATAAATGATAGACTTCTCCGTTTTTGGCAGCATGAAGTATTTCATTTTTAATTCGGGCCAACCTTGTGCTATTTAAAAACTCAAATTGGTGTTGTGGTCTTAAAAATCGACTTGCTGACTGACCAATGACTTTATCATTTGATATCGAATCTTTTGAATATGATTTTTTTCCAATTGGCAAATAGGCATCACCGGTACGGGCTAATTTTGAAACAAAGGTTTCCGATTTTGTAGTATCCCAATACCAGGAATCTGGGTTGGTTCTAACGGTTTCTATTTGATGTTTTGAGCAAATATCCAAATACGCACTATTGTATTGATTTCTTGGAAAAACTAGTGAACGCAAGTCAACACTAAAATTTTTTGCCATTTTTATGGCCTGCGCCAAATCAGCATCAAACTGTTCAATCGTTTGCCCTTTCTCTAAACAATAATAATGGGAATAGGTATGCGTTCCAATTTCCTGTCCTTTGACACTATTGATTTCTTTAATCAGATTGGGAGCAAAAAAAAATCGATCGAATCCACTTTTTTGATGTTGCAATCCATAATTATATGGATTTAAATTTTGATTATCATAGCTTGGAATAACTGCCGGTATATTGGCATTCCATTCATCCCAGTTTTCGTTAAAAAGCATTCCTACCGTAGCCCAGGTTACATTAATATTATTCTTTTCAAAGAGTGCCAGCATTTGAGGAATAGCAGCTAAAGTGTTATCAAAATAAGCTACTTTATCATTAATTTGGATATGGTCAAAAATGCCCCATACCAATTCAAAATCAAGTGAGATTACTAAAGCTCCTTTTTTCATGGATTAGGAATTAAGGCCATTTCATACGCTCTTTGCTTTTGTTGTTGTCTTTTATTAAATTCTTTTTGTGCCAAAAAGTAATAAATAACAAAAAAACCAAAATACATAACCATCGATTTCTGACGCATAATAATCCCTAAGTTAGACATTACAAATGTCATGGCGAAAGAAGTCAATAAGAAAACTATAGCCGACATTTTAACCATATAGGGTGCCTTTCGAATAAAACGAATAAAACCTCTATTCAAGATTTTCGCAAAAAGCAATAAGTAAATTAAATTTTCCAGTGAACTAAAAACACCCAGTAAACTCGGAGAATCAATAAATAAAGGACGGAACCAAAAGGTAAAAAACTTAAAGGGCAAAGCATAACTACTCATATCAACTCCGGAACCGGCAGATTCAGAAAGACCGACAGATCTTTTTTCGGAGAACTGTTCGAAATCATCTACTACGTTTTCTGAATTTTCTAATTTAGCAACCGCTAAAATAGAATTACTAGCCGCAAATAAAAACCCTAAGGACATTGCTAAAATCAATATTTTAACACCCGTTGTCAATTTTCCCCGACCGGTTAGCAAACCTATCATAACACCAACTAAAACAAAAAGCATTACGTGTGGCCTAACCATATACACAAAGAAACCACCAATCAACAATGTGACAATTCTCTTTTGAGGAAACTTAACCGCATAGGTAAAAAGCATTAATCCCATAAAAATGAGAGACCCTTTTCCTAAAGAAACTGTCCAAAAGTGCATATTGGGCAAAAAAAGCAACACTGTCAATAGATTGTATCTTTTGAATATTTTAATATCAATTGGGATATTCTCCCTAAAATAAAGATAGGCATAAACAAATCCAATATACCCAAACCAGGAACAAACCAACATCATGGTTAAATAGGAAAATCCCATAGATACAAAGGGAATAGCCACAAAACTTACAAACTTGGTTCCTGACTCAAAAAAAAGTGACCATTCTTCACCTGCATTTTGAGCAACAAGGTAATACTGTTTGGAATCTGAAGGATTATATAAGGTGTAGAGATAATAAATACCAAAAAAAAATAGATGATACCAATATAGTTTCTGCATTAGTGATTTGTCAAAAAAAGCAAACTTCTTTGACAAACTCGCTAAAAGTTTTTGGGTTACTACCAAAAGCAGTATAAATACAATTATAAAATCAATCATCTAAAACAATTCTAAATCACCTAAGTTATAGTTCCAATTTTTAATATCCATAGCACTCTTAATAAATACTGTATCTTTTGTTAAAGGTTTGAACGTGAGTTTTGGTCCGAACTTACCGAAAAATCGAAGTCCAAACAAACTTTTATCGGCTACTGTGACTATCAAACACTTATTCTTGAAAGCAAATTGCATAATCGTTTTTCGTATCAAACGGCAATCTAAAGAAGGATTAGCACTGATTATATCCCCTATTCTAAGTTCATTAAAAAAACGATGCTTTTTGCAATAGAGAGCCAAATACCAATCATCATTAGAAAAAACAGTATAATCCTGCATCGGATTATCTTCATACCTCCATTTTAAATAGGCTGCTGATTTAGGTGTAAAGATGCCATTTTTTTTTGATAATCTGTTATTATGAAATGTACAAATCTCATCCAATCTGGATGGAGAAATAATATGTTCTACTTCTAATTTTTGGGAAAATAAATTCGAAATAGCATAGAATGGAACCGGCACTATCGCAATTGGAATAGCTTCAATAATTTCCCAACCCATTTTCAGATAACCAGGCCTACTTTTCTCATTGGGTGTATTAAAAATAAAACACTCACTTTTTTGAGCTACATCGTCCAAGGCTTGTAAAGTTAACTTTTTAAAGATTCCTTTTCCTTGGTGATTAGGATGAGTGGCTGTATCAACCGCTCGATACGCTGTCCAAATCTGTTCTCCTTTTTGCCAACGCCATTGCATAAAAGCTCTTATTCCAATCAATACCGTTTCTTCGAAACCAAGTAAAACATAGGAAGCACCAAAAGGATTTTGTTCATGCTTATAATTCCAAACTTGTTCAGATTTTTTTAAAATGCCTTCACCCAAACTCAATTTGAGCAAGTCAATCATAGCTGATTTATCCGAGGATTCTGATTTTCTAACAATCATAATGAATAAGTTGAATAATAAGATTCTAACTCTTTCACCATAGCATTAATACTAAAACTATCTACTGCTCTTTTTCGGGCATTAGATTGGTATAAGGCAAGTTTTTGATTGTCCTGGCTCAAGGCCAAAACAGAATCGGAAAGTAATTGCCATCGGTCAACAGCTACAATCAATCCGTCCTCATTTGATCGAATAACCTCTTTAATACCACCGGCATCCGTAGAAACAATAGCACATTCCATGCTCATCGCTTCCAATAAAGCGATTGGTAATCCTTCAAAAGATGATGACATCATAAAAACATCCATGGCATCATAATAGGGTTTAACATTGGTTTGCAAACCGGCAAAAAAAACTTTCCCTTCTAGGTGAAGTTCTTGGTGTTTTGCTTTAAATTCTTCTTCTAAAGGTCCGGCACCAACAATAATACCTTTAATCTTTGGGTTTTTAGCGATGGCGACCGACATGATTTCGAGCCATTTATCCAAGCGTTTTTGAAATCTGAAAACAGCAACGGTTCCAACAACAAAATCATCATTTTGGATTTGAAACAATTGTCGTATATCTTTTCCTTCTGTTTGTGTATTTCGCTTAAAACTTTCTGTATTCACACCATTCAAAATAGTTTTTACCTGTATGGAAGGCGCAATTTTTTTTTGAATAGACTGAGTAACATCTTCAGAAACACCTATAGCCAATGTTTGAGAATTAAAACTAAATTGATTGAGATAACGGGTTACAAAATGATACCGCTCTTGAAGATTGTGTTCAGTATATAAGGTTGGGATTTTGGTTAATCGATGAACCAGTCGGCTCACAAATCCTGCCCAAGGCAAATGAGCATGTATGAGTTGAATCTCATTTTCTTTACAATATTTTACAATCTTGGGATATTGAAAAATCAATTGAATATTATTTTTAGCAGCAAAACAAGTTACTTTCCCACCAGAATTTTCTATGGCTTCAACCATTTGATTTTTCCAGGGCAAAAAATAAATATAATGAAACTCAAACATAGAAGTATCATGCACTTTCAAGGTTTCGGGCAGTAACATTTCTGCACCACCACGGCCTAAAGATTTTATGATATGGAGTACTTTAATTTTTCCCATTTAGCAAATTGTAATAAGCAACTTCAAATTTCTTTGCAATTATTTCATTTGAAAATTCTTCTTTTACTAATTGAAATCCATTTTGAATCTTTTCAAGAGTCTTTTTCTCTTTTATATTTATCATAGCATCAACAAAAGAATGCTTATTGTTTTTATTAATCAAATAACCTGTTTTTTCATTAACTACTTCAGAAACACCTCCTACATTATAAGCTACAACAGCAATTTTAGACATCATTGCTTCTAATATCACACCTGGCAATCCTTCTATATGGCTTGGCAAGAGTAGACCTTCACATAAGGGTAAAATCTTAGTTACATCATTTCTTTTTCCTAAGAAATGAATATTCGTTATCTGATTATCTTCAACATATTTCAAAACAGAAGGGTATAGTTTACCACTTCCTATTAAAATTAAATGCTGATTGTTAAACTTTTTACTGAATTCATTAAAAATTTCAATTAATCCCATATGATTTTTCTCTGGGACAAAACTGCCTACATGAATCCAAATATCTTGGTCAGCTGTGAAACTCAACTTAGCTTCTTCCCAACTAGAATAAGGCTTACTTTCAACACTTACACCTATTGGTAAAGATAAAACTGACTTAGTATATTTGGGAAATTGGTTTTGAAAATCTAATTTACATAAATCACTTACAGAAGCGATTAATTGAGTAGTATTAATAAAAAAGGAATTTATCCATTTTTTGGGCAATGAGGTAAGAAAGTCACTTATTTTATTAGCATTCCTAAACACCAAAGGCTGATTCCACCTATAAAAAAACTTAGATAGAGCGGCATATTTTAAGGTATCTGATGCATTGGCTTGAACTATATCATAGTGACCATTTTTTATAATAGTTGCTAATTTCTTATAGGCTTTGAAATCCCAAAATCTTTTAGTTAAATCGGCTTCTAAGTGCAAAAAATTAAGATTATTAAAGGGTAAAACTTCCCTTCTACTTCCTGACAAAAAAATCACATCTACAGTATGTCCTAATTGTTGTAGTTGTTCACTTAGCTGACAAGCAAATATTTCGGCCCCTCGAAATTGAGGTTTTTGAATAATTTGTAGAATTTTCATTTTGAATGTGATTGAATTAGTTCATTGTAGGTCTGATGATAGTATTCTACCACTTTGTTTATATCAAATTTTTGATTTGCTAATTGTTTTGCTGCTTTTCCTTTATCAGAATACTGTTCAGCATTCATAATCACTTCTCTCATTTTCAGCTTTAAATCTCCGATATCGCCTTTGCTAAAAAAAATTACTTCATTTATTGTTGCACATTCTTTATTTTCCGGAATATCTGAGCAAATAATTATTTTTTCAGCCATCATCGCTTCAATTAAGGCTCCTGGCAATCCTTCATAATAACTAGGAAAAACAAAAAAATCTGCCATTTTCAACAAAACAGGAATATCCTCCCTATTTCCTAAAAGCAAAACACTCTTTTCTAAACCAAATTCATTTATGGCGGTTTCTAGTTCAGAACGATAACTACCTTCTCCGGCAATTAGCAACACTGTCTCTGGATTTATCTTGTTTACCTCTCTAAAAGCAGTAATCAAATCCAACTGACCTTTTCTGTCGAGTAGTCTACTGACATTCAAAAAAACAGTTTTACCCTCCAATTGAAGCTTGATTTTAAGTTGTTTAACCACATCTGCAGAAATATTATCAAAAAGAATAGAATTTCTTCCCCTGTAAATTACTTTTATTTTATCCAGATTAATTCTTAGTGCCTTTGCGTTAGAGAGTTTAATAGTTTCTGAATTAGAAATAAAACAATCTACCTTTTGGGCGGTAATCATATCATAACATTGAACCAAATATAATTTCAGCTTTGCGGTCAATGATAATTTGGAATATCGATCATTAGTATAGGAGTTATTTACAAAACTATTAATCAAAGGGATTTTAAAATGTTTCTTTAACCTACGTGCTATTATATCTGACCGGAATAAGGTTGAATGTATTACATCTGGGTTGATTTCATGTAGTAACGGAATTAATTTATCCACCGCTTCAGAAAAAGAATAACGAGTAGCAATATTTAGAGAATACACTTTTATATTATGTGCTTCGAGAATTTTAACCAAAAAATCGCCCTTGTAAATTGTAATAAAAACACAATCAAAATAGTTGTTATTAATGGCAATATCCACCAAGCTTTTCTCTGCTCCTCCCGTTTGCAAAGTATCTATTATATAAACGATTTTAATTTTACCCATCAATCATCGAGCTATTTTATAATATTTTTTAAACCAGTCTACAAATTCATGAATACCGTCAAATAAAGAAGTCTTAGGTTTGTAACCTAGGTTTTCCAATGCCTTAGTATTGGCAAAAGTTGCTATAACATCGCCTTTCTGAGCAGGTTGAAAATCGTAAATAAAATCCACATTAAGCTCTTTTCCCAAAGTAGTTACAAAATCCATTAATAAGTCCGGAGCCCCTTTTCCAATGTTTAAAATTTTGTAATTTTCAATGTCTTTTGAGTTTTCTGCAACTATTTTAATACCTTCAACAATATCATCAATGTATGTAAAATCCCTGCTTTGATTACCATTATTAAAAATCTTAATAGGCTTTTTATTAACTCCCGCTTTGGCGAAAAGTACAGGCGCCATATCAGGTCGACCCCAAGGGCCATATACAGTAAAGAACCTTAAGCCGGTAATTTTTATTTTATACAAATCCGAATAGGCATGTGCCATCACCTCGTTACTTTTTTTGGTCGCGGCATAAAAACTTACCGGGGCATCTGTCTTTTGATTTTCTGAAAATGGCACATCGTCAGAATTTCCATAAACCGAAGAACTTGAAGCAAAAATCAAATGATTGATACTGAATTGCCTACAAGCTTCCAAAATATTGAAAAATCCAATGATGTTATTGTCAATGTAATCTCTTGGATTAGTAATGGAATAACGAACCCCAGCTTGAGCAGCCAAATGAATGATACAATCAAAATTTTCTCTGGCAAACAGGGTATTTAGATTTCCGGCATCCTGAATATCGAGTTCGATGAATTCAAAATTGGGTAAACCTGATACTTTGCTGTTGTAGCGAATATCTTCTTTTTCAATGCCCAATTGCAATAAACGGTCAAACTTTAACTGTGTTTCATAATAGGAATTAATATTATCTAACCCGATGACTCGATGACCATCGGCAGCCATTTTAGCAGCAGTATGCATTCCGATAAATCCGGCGGCTCCGGTTACTAATATTTTCATTTATTATCGATTTTTTTTATAAAGGTTTTAAAAAAAGTAAATACTCAGCTCAGCATAAAATTAAAATTAATTACTTTTTCAAAGGTTTAACCCGTAATCCCATTTTTCCCTGAAAAAAATGTGCAAAAGCCAATAATGTAATTTTTGTTGTATAACATCCAATAGCGAATGAATATCTAAAATTAAAAACCATCTTTAGTGATTTGACTACTAAAATTCTTAAAAAAGCACTATATAATTTATTTCTCCAAAAAATATACATTAAATTTCTAATAGAATAATATTCACGCCAAAGTGTTTGAAGAGTAGGCTTATTGATCTTTCTGACGTGCAAATTTATCTTCCCACTTTTTATTCTCCCATTTAGATATATTTCTTTATCTACGTATAGATGAAATCCTGCTTTTTGAATTTTTAAATCAATATCTAAATCTTCAAACCCAAAAAAAAATTCCTTTTCTGGTAAAATGTCATATTCTCTAATCATTTTCCCATTTACTATTTTAGTCATACCTCCAGCTATTGTATCAACTTCTATGTGTCCTTTCCCTTGAAGCTGAATATTAGGAACTCTATTTATAATTCCTTTTTTAGGATCGAAAAAATGCCCTACACAGCCTACAGATCCACAATAAGGAAGTGATTGAGCTAAATCCAGTAACTGTTCGAAAATTCTCGAATGCTGAGGGGGATCATCATCATCACCCCAATAAATCCAATCATAACCTTCATCAGCCAACATTTTAAGCGCTATTGCCGCAGCGCCTGAAGGTCCTGAATTATATCCAACCCTATGATAAACTACTATTGGACTATTGAACTCTTCTAATCTTATTTGAGTAAGCGTGGTTTCGCTGTTATCAATCACTACTATTTTTACAGGTGGCAAAGTTTGCTCAAGTAACTTGCTAATAGTATCCAAAATCAATTGAGGACGCTCATAAGTCATTATAAATGCTGCAAATTTCATTGAGTCTGTTTTTTTTTGTTAATTTAATCTAAAGCACTTATAATATTTTTAGTAGCATTTTCAGATATGCCCATTCTATTGTCCAATATCCAATTTTGAATAGCAATAAAATTATTTTCAACATACAGTATGTTAGCCCATAGCTCTTCTACAAAAGAATCAGATTTTGCATTTACTACCGAAATCGGGTATTCAACAAAACTCAGGACTTCTGTAGTTTTGTGTACATTTCCTTCTACCGGAACTACGGGCACTCCTGCTGTTAATGCCAATTCACAAGAATGCAATCGTGAACTAATCAAAACATCGAATTCTTTTATAAATTCTGAATACTCTTTGTAATTCAATGATTTAATAATAATAGGGAAATTATATTTTTTATGCAATTGTTCAGCTAATTCTTTCTCCCCCATCGGGTCGTTACTGACAAAGGTTATTTTATAGTTATGCTCAAGTAACTTTTTTATTATAGTGTCATAGTTATATTTATCGTATGTTTTAGGTGTGATATTTAAGGCTATGCTTTTATCAAAAGTCTTTTTAGGTACGATTTCAACTTTATTTCTAAAGGCTGTATCAGGGCATACAGTAATAATATTTTGATTAATATTATTACTCACAAGCAATGTTTTTGAAATTTCACCCCTAACCACAATTTTATGCATTTTTTCATAAACATGCATCAAAATTTCTTTTTCAATACCTTCTGTTAATTCAACAGATTGATTAATAGCGCATGTTTTTACTCCTAAAAGCTGCGCCACTCTCAAATCTAATAGTTGTCGAAGGAAAAAATCTGAGAAACCAATTTCACCAGCGCCACTATAAAGATAATAATCCATATTGCTATACAAAGCAAGTCTATTTTCATACTTTTTCGAATATAAAAAAAATGAATAATAAAATCTTCTCACTTTTCTAGCGATTCTTCTTAATTTCTCTGTTTTAACTATATTCCCTTCAACATCTAATAAATTGGTCTTTACAATAGCTAAATCTCCATTATCAAAAGTAAGTTTTTTTAGTTTCCTTGCCTTTTCAGCAATTTTTTGAGCTATACCTTCAAAATGTGCAACAGGATTTAATTTATCTAACGAATCAAATTTATATTTATCTAAACCAACCGGACGACCTGTTACTTTAAATCGATTATTTTCTGTGGTAAATTCACGTGCCATTAGTATCAATTCATCAGATAAGGCTTGATTACCAATATTGGTAGTTTTAAGTTTGGTTGAAATAAGAATATTTGACATTTTAATTTTTTAATTATTTATTTTTCCTAAATACTGTAAACTCCATAAGTATTTGATGTAATATAAAATTGATTTATAAAAAGACTTAAACGAATTACTTATCTTGAATTCTCTGAGATAATTTATACTCAAATAAAAATAATTCCAACTATTTGCTTTTAAATATTTGAAAGTATACTTTTTTGGAATAATTGACAAGTAGATATTATTTTCATGAATATTTCTTTTTGGCAAAGAAGACTTATCTTTCTTATACCCTTGTTCAATACCACCGTCATGTATCCTATATACGGAACCTATAAAATCCATTACTTTTATTTTACCTTTTGTGCTTGCCAAATATATTAAAGCTCTATCCCCTCCATAAACTTTAAAAAACCATTCAGGAAACTTAATTTTATTTTTAAAAACTAAAGAAGCTGTAGGTATTCTTATATTTTTAATGGCTAAATCATCGTAATCAAATACATCTTTTTTAAATATTCCGATTATTTCAGTGTCACTCCCGTCTATTATATTTATTATTTTTTGGGACTGATGACCAACCATAAAAAAATCAGTATTATGCTCTAAAAAATCAACTTGCTTTTGCAGTTTTAAAGGATCTGTCCAATAATCGTCACCCTCACACAGTGCAATGTATTTACCTTTAGATTGTTTAACAGCCCATATAAAGTTTGGCATTATTCCCAAATTGTTTATATGTTTATGGTAATGTATTTTATGAGGACCATCATAACATTTTCTTATATCATTCACTATAATATCTGTATCGTCAGGAGAACAATCATTAGCTATTATTAACTCAACTTCAAATGAGCATTCCTGCATAAGTACACCACTAATGGCTTCACGAATAAAATTTTCATGTCCATAAGTAATCATTACAACGCTAACTATAGGGCAATTAGAATTTGACATAAATTAAACTTCAAAAGGAGGCAAGTCTTTTTTAATTATTGCAGGAGTTCCAATTACAAGCGAATTATCAGGAACATCTTTGGTAACAACAGAACCTGCACCTACAATAACATTTTTACCAATTCTTACATTAGGTAAAACTGTACTATTGGTGCCTATAAAAGAAAATTTACCTATATGACAATTACCCGAAATATTTACATCAGGACACAATTCCACAAAATCATCAATTAATGTATCATGACCAACAGTACAACATAAATTGATCAAAACCCCTTCGCCAATTGTAATGTCATTCGTAATTACAGTAGATGTCATAATATTACACCCTGCACCTATTTGATTTCCAAAACTTCCAATAATTGCTAATGGACTTACTGTGGAAGCATAAACACCTCCCAAATCTGTAAATTTCTTATATAATTTATATCTCAATTGTGGATTACCAATGCCTATGGTGAATTCTGAGCCCACTTTTTCAAAGAAATTTTTAGCTTGTAATTCACTTTTCAAAATAGGGAATTCACTGTATAAAAAATCGCCAATATCATGATTAACATCATCATAAAAAGCAATATTCTCAAGGCGATTTAATTGTTTTAGAACTTCTAAAACTTCTTTGGCAAATCCTTTAGCTCCTATAATTAACATGATAAATTAGTATTTATTGATTTAATAATTATTTCAATATCACTTTGCCTTAAATCATGAGACAAAGGCAAACACAAAACCCTGCTTGCAACACTTTCGGATACAATCATTTGCTTTGCATTAACATAATTGATAGTATTCAATGAAGGATAAAAGTACCGTCTCGGAAATATACTTTCTGCATTCAAAGCTTTTTGAACAGTTAATAATTCGCTCTCCGTTTCAAAAAGAACCGGATAATAGCTGTAATTCCATACAGTGTTGTCTCTTAGCTTCATTTTAGTAAGTTTCGAAAAATTTAGGTGATTATTATATAAATCAACTGTTCTTTTTCGTTCTGCCATAATCGTAGCCATATGAGGCAAAACCGCTAATCCCATAGCACCTTGCAATTCGGATATTTTGCCATTAATACCAAGCCCGTGAAAATCCAATGGTCCGTTGTGACCAAAATTATGACTGTAAAAACATTGATTTCTTATATGTTCATCAGAGCAAAATAATGCTCCGCCTTCACCTGTATGAAACAATTTAGTGGCATGAAAGCTACAGGTACTTACATCTCCATACTCAAAAATAGATTTGTCCTTATAGGTCACTCCAAAGGAATGCGCTGCATCGTAAATTACTTTTAAATTGTGTTTTTTTGCGATTGCCGAAATAGCCTCAAGATGGCAAGGATTCCCAAAAACATGAGTAGCTAATATAGCTGTAGTTTTATCAGTTATAGCTGCTTCTATTTTAGTCTCATCAATAGTTAAATAGTCAGGATGTATGTCAACAAAAACCGGTGTACAATTTTCCCAAACAATTGCTGCAGTTGTGGCTACATAACTGAAGGGAGTTGTTATTATTTCACCACCTTTCCCTAATATTTTTAAAGCAATTTGAAGCGGAATTGTACCGTTATTCATCAAAATAATATTGGAAACAGAAAGATAGCTTTTTAGTTTTTCTTCTAATTCCAAAATAAGTTCACCCCTATTAGTTAACCATTGGTTTTTCCATATTCGTTCTAATTGTTCTGTATATTCCTCAAGAGGCGGGAAAAAAGTTTTGGTAACGTTGATCATTTTCTTTTTATAATTGAAATTAACTCTGTAAAGGAATGCATTTTAAGACTAAATGCTAATAAAGCATAAAGTATAGAAGATACGAATCCGCCAACTAGCAGTCTAACAATATCATACTGACTTATTGTTATCACAAAAATATCAATAAAATATAATAACACCCCAACAAAAAGGGCTAAAAAAATGGTAGGGGCAATATCTTTTATTTGTTCAAATGAAGTATAGTTAATGAATTTGGCAGTGTAGTGGGTATTAATAAAAAAAGCCAAAATAGAAAACAGTACACTACCATATAATAATCCATAGATACCAAAAGTAAAAGTGATAAGAATAATTACTAACAAAAGTATTTTTTTTACTAACTCTAATCTCAAAAATAAATCACTTCTTCCTTTAACCTTTAAAACATTTAAATTGTAAGCATGAATTGGATATAATATACCATTAGCACATAAAATTTGAAAATAAGGTACTGCAGGTAACCATTTTTCTGTGAACAGGAATCTGAACAACGGTTCGGCTAAAACGGCTAAAAATATAAGTAATGGTGCTACCAAAAAAATAACCATCTGCATAATTTTTTTATAGACGCTTTTTAGTCTGACATCATCATTTTGAATATGAGCAAATAAGGGAAAAGTAACTTTGTCTAAAATTTTAGCAATATTATTAACTGGGAATTGTTTCAATGAGTCAGCTCGGGTGAAAAAACCTACTTGCGTTGGAGAAAAGAATTTTCCAATGATAATAGTGTAAACATTGTTAAAAAGAACATCCAGTAAACCTGATAGTGTTAGTTTATACCCATAATAAAAGTGATATTTAAACTTTTCTACACTAAAGAGTAAGGCTGGCCTCCATGAAGACCAAAACCATAGTTGGAGTACACTTAAAAAACTTTGCACTATAGCACTCCAAACCAAACTCCAAACACCAAACCCCATATATGCCATAGAAATCCCCACTAAACTACTTATAACCAAAGAGGGTATAGCAACTAACATTTGAGTTTTAAAGCGCATATTTTTAGTTAGAATGGTACTTTGAACAGTTCCAAAAGCATTTATTAAAAACACCAAACAATAAAGTCGTATAATAAGGGTTAATACGTCTTGTTTATAAAAAAGTGCAATACACGGCGCCAAAAAATAAATAGCTATGTAAATCAAAATACTTCCTCCTAAATTAAAATAGAAAACCGTACTGTAATCTTCTTGACTAACTTCCTTATTTCTGACTAAGGACTGACTTAAACCATTGTCAATAAGCATTCTACCAATAGCAATAAATATATATATCATTCCTATCAATCCAAATTCCGATGGCAATAATAACCTGGCCATTAATATGGATACTATAAAAGAAATACCCTGTGTACTGAACTGTTGCAAAAAAGTCCAAAAAACACCTGAAAGTGCTTGCTTACGTAAGGTCATGATAATAATTTGGCTTCATAAATCAACAATCCTTTATCTTTATAATTACTAGTGGCTATAAACCGTACTTTTCGTTCAATTTCTTTTTCAATTTTACCTTCTAACTGATTTAAATACTGTTTATCTAATTGTGGTCCAACTATTATTACCTCTATAGTACCACTATCAATGCCGCGAGCATAATCGCCAATAATATAGATCTGCTCTACAATACCCATTCGCTCTACTATCATTTCAATAATAGTAGGTAAACCCAAATAATGAAATACCAATTTCTGTAGTGTCTCAAATAATGGATGTTGCGTATTAGCGTTGTAACTAATTCTATTTTGAATGGTAACTTTATTTAAATAACCGGCTTCAGAAAGGTTATTCAATTCTTTTCGAATAGAGTTAGTCGATTCGTCAAACTCTTCCGCTAAACCACGCAAGTATCCCTTGTTGGCCACATTAATAAAAAACTTGACCAACAAACGCACTCTTGTTTTAGAAGTAACTAAAGTATTTAGCACATTATTTTTTTTGAGTAACAAAAGTACTCGTATTTATTAAAAACAACAAATATTAAAAGAAAAATAGTCAATAGATATCACAATTTAAATCTACTTATTTCTTGTTTAGGTATATATTTTATTCCTTACTATATTATACTTGATTAAATGCAAAAGACCCTCAATTTCTCGAAGGCCTTTTTATTATAAATAACAAATAGCTATTATCGTTTTACTACACGTAGCGTTTGTACATTATCTTCCTGTGATACAACCACGTTGTAAACACCACTCGGATAACGATCTCCGATGGTCGTTGTTTCTAAATCAGATACTCTCGCTTCACGCTGCTCGATCAATCTTCCAACCATGTCATAAACTTTTAAGTTCACTACTGAATCACTAGAGGTCTTAACATCCAGCATAAAGTTATTCGCAAAAGGATTCGGATAAGCACTCGCCTGGAATACTGTAGCTACAACTATTTTGCCCGATGGTGTCGGTGGTGCCGGAACAGAAATATCACAATCTTTACCAGCATAAGGGAAACCATAAATAAATGCATCTACCTGTAGCTTATAATCCCCACCTACTGTCAATGGTGTCAATAAATGGAAGTCCATTAAACGTACATATCGGTTATAACTATAATACTGCTGGCTGTAGCCATCTTCATTATACAATGTAAATATATATTGAGCTCCTCCTATACCTAGTGGATTAGCATAAATAACAGTGTTGTACGAAGTCAGAGCAAGCCCACCTTCCCCTGCACAATCGCGCAGTGAAGCAAGCGGTGCTTCTGGCGTAAATACTGAACAAGTAGTCCCATAGCTTGAAGGCAGAGCAACACTGTCAATTAAAACTATTGCCTTAACTCTGATTCGATACTCAGCACCAAACTTAATTGGGAAACTACTCAATTGTAATAAATTGAAAGACGGACTCGGACTGTTAAAGACTGTAGTAGCCGTAACTAAATCATCCTCAATCAACGAAACCTCAAAATCATAACTTGATGCAGAAACTACACTTGTCGCACGAATCGTACTTGATACCTGTGCCAAATGACTGCCACAAGCCAAATCAGTCAATGCAGTCTGCGCTACTCCTGGCGTAGTAACACTACACGCAGCACCATAAGTAGGCATCCATTCCTGATTCAATCGAAGCGCTACTTCTATAGTATAAGTAGTACTATATGTAGCAATATCTGTATAGGTTAATTGGAAAACATAGTTTGGACGCTCCACAATACGAAACGCTCCTGTTTGTGTATTGGTAACTCTAAAACGATAACCTGTAACTGTTACTCCGGATGGAATCGCCTGTGAAAAACGATCGCCTCGAATTATCTGACCCGTACTGGTTAAGTTTGCTCCACAATCACCTAGTCGTAATCTCGAAGTTATAATAGCACAGCCTGATAGTAAGCTACCATTACAGTTTTGAAGTATGCCGTCGTAACAAGTCTCTGCAGCTCCTGGATAAATCGTAGCAACTGAATCATTACAATCTGTTCCTATACTGCCTACTCCTGCATTGGCTAACTGACCAGCGAGTTTATAACCACCAACAGGCTGAGTACAGGCTGAAACTGATGATGCTGCACTACTTGAATAACCATCGTTATCAGCATCTAAATACCAAACCAGCTGAGCGATTACGGTAACTGTCGTAGCCGCCGATGATAAACTTTGACATCCAAAACCATTGGTAACCTGAACTGTATAGTCCCCTGCTGTACTTACTGTGATACTTTGCGATACAGCACCTGTTGACCAAGTGTTACCTGATGCCGCACTCGAAGTCAAAACAACACTCCCGCCTGAACAAAACGTAGTTGGTCCTCCAGCAGAAATTGTTGGAGTAGCCGGAGTCGGTAGCATCACCGCATTGGTAAACGCTGAAGATTGTCCGGAAGTACAACCCGTATTAGTAGAAGTTATCGTATACGATGTTCCAAGAACCGCACCTGTAATAGTTCCACCAGCACCAGCTGTTGGACCTGTAGGTGAGAACGTATATGTATTGCTTGCACTGTAATTTGTAATAGTACTAAATCCATTAGCCGAACAAGTTGGTGCTGTTGTAGTTACTGTTGGAACCGCCGGTAAAGCAATTACAGTTAGCACTCTCGTTACTTCTATAGCACATAAACCAGTATCTGGTGTAAATCTATAAGTAGTGTCACCTACAATAGTACTATCAAAAGGTAAAAAGGAAACATCAATTGCCCAGCTTCCATGAACACCATTGAGAGAAGTATCGCTAAATGGACTAGCCGAACCATAACATATTGGGTTAATGGCAGCAAAGGTCGGCGTTGTTTTTTGAATAACAGTTATACTAGCAACATTACTACCCGGATTAAATACTGTTATTTCTCGGTTAATATCGGTTCTTTTTACACTGGTAATAGTAAGAGGTTGACCATTATCATTGTCATAAGAAAGAGCAACACTAGTAAACTGTGTTAACCCAATACCCGCCGTTGGAATTGGAAAATTACCAGGATTACCATCAAATATAGCAGTATGAGTACCCGAACTTGTCGTGTAGGTAATCTCAGCAGGAATATCTGGTAATAAACCAACTATTTCAAAGACTGCCGCGGTTCCATCACAACCGGAACCCTGTTGGGTAACACTTGTAATTGTTGGTAATTTTAACGTAGTAAAAGTTACTGTACTTCCATAAGATGTTCCCTGACTGTTAGTCGCGTAAGCTCTAAAAGAATAGCCAGTATCAGGAACTAATAATCCTGTAGGTAAAGAAAAAGCACCCGTACCACCCGAGGTAGAAAGTGTAACAACATTTGCCTCTCCAATAGTAAGAGTAGTTATAATATCACTTGTTTTAGCGTATACTATTCCTTTTACAGTAATAGCACTTTGTCCCTGAGCTGAAGCATTCCCCGTTAGTGTCGCCGAATCGGTAGTGATTAAAGTAGCCGGTGAAGTTGTAGCAACTGCCGGAATTATTTGTACCACAGTAGCTGCAGATTCTGCGCTTACACAACCGTTAGTAGTTACATGAACTGTATAACTTCCAGCTGTATTTACAATAATACTAGCTGTTGTTTCTGTTGTTGACCAAGTATTCCCTGAAGCAGCACTTGACGTCAGCGTTACATTTCCTCCGGCTGCTATTTGAACCGTTCCACTAGGTGTAATCGTAGGTGCCGTAGGGATTGGGTTTACATCCACTTGTCTGTAACCCGAAGCCCAGGCACTAGTTCCTGAACCACAACCGGTAGCTGTTACATAAAGTGCAAAAGTAGCGTCTTCTGTAAGCATTCCTGATGTGAACGATAAACCTGAACCAACTTCCGTCCATCCAAGAGGAATGGAACTGCCTATTGGGGCTATGGTTAAACTATCATTTTTATACCACTTATATGTATATGGTTCTGTACTTCCGCTGACACCCGAGGCATTGATAAGGCTTGAGGTGTTACCGCTACAAATAGTTTCTGAATATATGGAACAGGAGTTTGTTGGAGAACTAGTATTTCTGGCATTCGCAGTATTTGTGTTTGTAAAATCATTAGCATTGTTTTCAGAATCTGTGCAACCTGAATTTTTTCTTTGATACGATAATACGTTTCCGGAAAGTGCAGGAGCCACTGTTCCTTCAAAAGTAGTAGCACCTCCAAAACCGAAAAGGTCAATAACCGTTGAACTCGCATTAATCAATTGAACTTTACCTGAAGTTGCTGACATATTGGTTGAACCTGTTGCCTGAGTTGTTGGTAAAACAATTCCAGGAGTTCCACCACTGGCCAATCCAATCAAATAATATTGTCCCGGAGCTATACTACCAGTCAAAGTTGCAGCATCTCCAAATGCCCCTGAAGCTGATGCATATTGAACTTTCCAGTTAGCCAAACTAACCGATGAACCTGTTGGATTATATAATTCAATGAAATCATTCTTATAAGTGGCAGATGCATTTCCACCTCCGCCATATACCTGACTAATTACTACGTGATTTGCCGTATTAGGAGCTGTAGAAGCAGCATCAACGGTACCAGGAACTAAAGCCGAACCTACATTTACTGTTGTGGCATCCGAAGCCGCACTTTGACACCCATTGACATCAGTAACACGTACAGTGTAAGACCCTGCGCCAACAGAAGAAATAGTTTGTGTGCTACCACTAGCAACAGCACCATTTAACCATGCATAACTAGTTCCTGAACTTGACATTAAACTGGTCGTTTCACCAAAACAAAGTGATACTGTACCACTTGGTGAAATCGTTGGTTTAGCCGGTAAAGAATTTACGGTTACAGAGGTGTTAACATCTATCGAACAGCTCGCTGCATTAGTTACCGTTACGGTGTAAGTTGTAGTTGTGGTAGGCGATACAGTGATAGGCGCAGTAGTCGCAGTTGTTGACCATAAATAAGATGTCCCTCCGCTTGCTGTTAAAGTAACCGAAGCTCCTGTACAAATGGTACCATCATTATTGGTAGTTCCCGAAGTCTCTGCTACACTTATAGCAGCTGTTGGGTTTGCGTTTACGATTACTTTAACAGTTGCCGAAGCCAATGATACTGAAGTGCCCGTTTGTGGACCACACTCAACATTATCTGAATAACCAACAACGAAATAATAACGGGTTCCTTCTGAACCTGTAGTTGGTGGTAAAAAAGTATTACTATTGGTTCCCACTGGGTGTGTAAATGTAGTATTATCATTGGTAGTATTATAATACCATTGATACGAATAACTTGGCGAACCTGTAGTCCCTGCAGAAGTAATCGTTGCAGCTAATGCATTGGCAGGAAAACCTTGGCATCTTATTTGTTCTGCATCAGGTGCAACAGCAGTAGATAAAGCACATATAGGCGCCGATGCTGAAACCCATTTTGCATATAAAGTGGTATTGGCTGTCATTAACAAACTTGACCCCGGATTATAATTTACACCAGAACCATCTGCAGCTGTATTCCAAGTTGAAAAATTAAATCCAGGATTGACAACAGAACCTATTCCAAGTACAGTCGCATTTGTGTTATAATTATAGGGACTACTTGGATCCGATTGCGTTCCTGTTCCTCCATTGCTATCATAAGTTAATGTGTAACTGTTAATGTTCCACTGAGCGTATAATATTACATTAGCATTTATTGTAAAAGTATTACCCTGAGAATAACTAATCCCCGAATTATCAATAGCGGTATTCCAATGGTCAAACGTATAGCCTGTTCTTGTTATAGAACCTAGACCTAATACCGTAACTGTTGCTCCATCATTATAAAGAGTGGCATCCGTTTGTGTCCCGGTACCTCCGTTAGCATTATAGGTAACTGTGTGAGGTGCTTTAGGAACTATTTCTCCGGAACTTAAAATAATTGTACCATTAGTATAACCCTGGAACGTAATTTGACTTAATTGACCAGACGTTAACCCGCTTGAAGAATTTCCGAAAAATATTCTGTTACCTGTGGTATTAGCCTGACCAGCTGTTCCATTCCAACCTGTTATGGTAATTGTTTTGGCAGCGGTCCATGATACTCCATTGCTGGCAGCAAATTTTAATGAATGTGCATTAGAACCTAAGGCAATCGTTGATGATTCCGTTAAGCCTAATGTAGAAGAACTAGTGAAAGTTGTAGACGCAGTGATACTCGTGGTACTTAATGTACCTCCATTTAATACAACCGGCGAAGCAAAAGTAGCTGTTGTAGTCGAAGGATTTAAACGCAGTTCTCCTGTAGTAATGGTCGTAGTACCACTATATGTATTGGCTGAATTTCCTAAAACTAAAGTACCTGCACCCGTTTTTGTTAACGGAAGAGTTGCTCCTCCATTAATAACTGAAGTAATAATGACTTTTCCGGCACCATCAACTCTAACAATATTGTTGGTGGTGTTCCCTAACGTTAATGACATTGGGCCAGAACTACTATTATTAGGTTGAAGCGTTAAATCAAACGCTGAATTATTTCTAATTATTGTGTTAGGGGTTAAATTAATTACACCACCGGTCAACGTTAAAGTTCCTGCAGTAGATGCTTGGCTTCCAATAGAAAGTGCTCGGGTTCTTAAATTCGTTACTTCTATTCCTAAAACGGTTGGAATACAAGTTGAAAATGTTATTCCCGCAACAATAGCGGTTCCTGCATCATTCCAAGTCGCAACTTGTGTGGTAGATGGCACAAAACCTGTATTCCAGTTAGCACCTGTACACCAAGAAGTACTTGCTCCTGTGTTTATCCATGGATTTGATGTTGAATTAGCTAAAATAATAACAATATCACTACTCGTAGCAGAATTTGTTAGCGAGCCAGAAGTCGCAGTAAGATTAAAAGTCCCTTCCGCATCAAACTGAGTAGCATTAAAAGTGGCTACTCCAGCAACAGCTCCCACAGCATTTCCTGTTATATTAGCCGAACCACTTACAGTTCCTTTTACCAAGGTTACTGTTCCTGTATATTCTGTATCGGTAGAATCATCAGGTCTTTGCGCCAATACTGTAAATGTCGTTAAATTAGTTCCAACATTTCCCGTCGTTGGCGGGGCAGGTGATATACCAAAAGCCAATTTTGAAGCTACCTTTAGGGTAGTAAAGGATTGCAAGGCACTGTAAGTATATGTTGTGCCATCAAAAACATAGGCCTTAAAACGATATAATGTATCTGGGGTTAACCCTGTTAATGCCGCAGTATAAGCTCCAGCTGAACCTAATGAACCCGACGTTACTATAGTTACTGTTAAACCTCCCGTTACATCCGGATTTGAATTTTCGCTATCTTTAGAATACACAAAACCTTTGGTAGTGGTACTTGGACAAACGCCAAAAGTTGCATCACCATTTAAGGTTGCAATAGTATTTACCACACTTGTAGCCCCAATTGAAGTAACAGCCTGAGATACTGGTGCTAAAGCTGTACCGGTCAGACCTAAAGTTCCAGAGGTTGTAATTGTATCATATTTACTGGTTAGTGTGGCACCAAGAGAGCCAGATACCGGTGTATAAGTAACATCAAAAGTGGCTGTACCATTGGTTCCAGGAATACTGGTAGAGGATAAAGGTCCAACAGAATATTCAACATTATTTGAAGAAACAACAACATTTGTTGCTGCTGTACCGGTATTAGTAATGGTAAAGGTTTTAGTTGAACTTCCATTAGTACATACTGAACCAAAAGCCGCGGAACTATTTGCAGTAATGGCAAGAATTGGTGTACTGGTAGAAGTAACAGTTAAAACTAATTGCCCACTGCCATTAACAGAAAGAGCTGCTGTATTTGACGGCGCTATTCCGCTACCATTTACAGTAAGGGTTCCCGGAGTTCCTGAAACACCTGTTGCCGAAAGCGCTTTATCTATTAAAATGTAAGTACCTGCAGTTAATGCAGTAGTAGTGATTACATTGATAGGCGCACCATTTAATGCCAATACACCAGCAGAAGCTCCACTAACAGTCAATGGTGCTGTCGCTCCACCTCCATAAGCAGTAAAGGTTAGTCCTCCTGTTGCTGATAGTGTAAGTCCTTTTGTGTTTGATACTGTTAACGTACCTGTAGTATTACTACCTGTAGCTGATGCTTTTAATACCTGATTAGTGGCCAATGTTAATGCTGTAGTTAATCCCGATACACTAAATGTCCCTGATGAACCAATAGTAATATTAGGTGAATTTGCAATAGAACCTCCTGTTGAAAGAGCTAAAGTACCTGCTGAGATTAATGTGTTTCCGGAATAAGTATTTGTTCCTGACAAAGTAAGAACTCCTGCACCTGTACCGGCTTTTTCTAAATTTTTAGAAGTCCCAGTAATAGCGGAAGCGATAGTCACTCCTCCTGCCCCCGTAATCTGAATAACATGATCAGTAGCATTTAACCCTAGATTAAAAGTACCGCTCCCGTTAGTAAATGAATGGGTACCGGAAGATTGATTCCAAATAATAGTATTTGCAGTCCCGTTTAAAGTAACACCATTGAAAAACACTGTCCCTGCAGTCGCAGTACTATTACTAACACTTCTATTTGTTGTAGCTCCAGTTCCGAAATTCAATGCCCCCAAATAATGGGTTCCCGTTTGGGTAGTCATGTTAATACCAACACCTGTTGCAGTATTAATGTTGAACAAAGCAATATCATTATTGGTAGTAACTGTTTTACTCCCTGGTACAGCTGCATTCCAATTTGCTGCAGTTAACCAAGCAGTACTTGCAGTACTTTGCCATGTTTGTGTGGTTTGCCCAAAATTCAAATTACATCCCATCAAAAAGACGGCGATTAAGAGTAGAATTGTTTTAGTTTTTTTCAAAGAGTTATTCATCATTCCTGATGTCACAAACTCACTCAATCTTAAAATAGTAGAGGTACTTTTCATATCTGATTAATTTTTTTCCAGCCTCAAACTTAACACTAAAAAAGTAATCTACAAGAAAAAGATATTAACTAATTGTTATACAACGGTTAATAAGCATTTAATCGATTTTAAATGTACTTAATCGATGTAGTTGTCACTTAAATCCTAAAAACCTTATAAGGATTTACTTAAAAAGAGAACAACAAAACCGCAAAAAAAGACCCTCGATTTCTCGAAGGCCTTTTTATTATAAATAACAAATAGCTATTATCGTTTTACTACACGTAGCGTTTGTACATTATCTTCCTGTGATACAACCACGTTGTAAACACCACTCGGATAACGATCTCCGATGGTCGTTGTTTCTAAATCAGATACTCTCGCTTCACGCTGCTCGATCAATCTTCCAACCATGTCATAAACTTTTAAGTTCACTACTGAATCACTAGAGGTCTTAACATCCAGCATAAAGTTATTCGCAAAAGGATTCGGATAAGCACTCGCCTGGAATACTGTAGCTACAACTATTTTGCCCGATGGTGTCGGTGGTGCCGGAACAGAAATATCACAATCTTTACCAGCATAAGGGAAACCATAAATAAATGCATCTACCTGTAGCTTATAATCCCCACCTACTGTCAATGGTGTCAATAAATGGAAGTCCATTAAACGTACATATCGGTTATAACTATAATACTGCTGGCTGTAGCCATCTTCATTATACAATGTAAATATATATTGAGCTCCTCCTATACCTAGTGGATTAGCATAAATAACAGTGTTGTACGAAGTCAGAGCAAGCCCACCTTCCCCTGCACAATCGCGCAGTGAAGCAAGCGGTGCTTCTGGCGTAAATACTGAACAAGTAGTCCCATAGCTTGAAGGCAGAGCAACACTGTCAATTAAAACTATTGCCTTAACTCTGATTCGATACTCAGCACCAAACTTAATTGGGAAACTACTCAATTGTAATAAATTGAAAGACGGACTCGGACTGTTAAAGACTGTAGTAGCCGTAACTAAATCATCCTCAATCAACGAAACCTCAAAATCATAACTTGATGCAGAAACTACACTTGTCGCACGAATCGTACTTGATACCTGTGCCAAATGACTGCCACAAGCCAAATCAGTCAATGCAGTCTGCGCTACTCCTGGCGTAGTAACACTACACGCAGCACCATAAGTAGGCATCCATTCCTGATTCAATCGAAGCGCTACTTCTATAGTATAAGTAGTACTATATGTAGCAATATCTGTATAGGTTAATTGGAAAACATAGTTTGGACGCTCCACAATACGAAACGCTCCTGTTTGTGTATTGGTAACTCTAAAACGATAACCTGTAACTGTTACTCCGGATGGAATCGCCTGTGAAAAACGATCGCCTCGAATTATCTGACCCGTACTGGTTAAGTTTGCTCCACAATCACCTAGTCGTAATCTCGAAGTTATAATAGCACAGCCTGATAGTAAGCTACCATTACAGTTTTGAAGTATGCCGTCGTAACAAGTCTCTGCAGCTCCTGGATAAATCGTAGCAACTGAATCATTACAATCTGTTCCTATACTGCCTACTCCTGCATTGGCTAACTGACCAGCGAGTTTATAACCACCAACAGGCTGAGTACAGGCTGAAACTGATGATGCTGCACTACTTGAATAACCATCGTTATCAGCATCTAAATACCAAACCAGCTGAGCGATTACGGTAACTGTCGTAGCCGCCGATGATAAACTTTGACATCCAAAACCATTGGTAACCTGAACTGTATAGTCCCCTGCTGTACTTACTGTGATACTTTGCGATACAGCACCTGTTGACCAAGTGTTACCTGATGCCGCACTCGAAGTCAAAACAACACTTCCGCCTGAACAGAATGTAGTTGGACCTCCCGCAGAAATAGTTGGGGTTGGTGGTGCAGTTTTATTAGCTGTGACTGTCACCGTTTTTGAATCTGTACATCCATTAGCACTTGTTACCGTTACCGTATAATCTGTAGAAGCTGCGGTCGGTGAAACTGTAATCGCAGCCGTAGTATCTCCGGTTGACCATAAATAAGTACCTCCACCACTAGCCGTTAAGGTAGTGCTTGGTGTAGTACAGCTAAGTGCTAAACCATTGTCGTTTGAAATAGCCGCTATCGGTGCTGTTTTATCTGCAGTAACTGTAGCAGTAGCAGTAGCTGTACATCCGTTAGCAGCTGTTACCGTTACTGTATAATCAGTAGAAGCAGCTGTTGGTGAAACTGTAATTGCAGCTGTAGTAGCTCCGGTTGACCATGAATAGGTACCTCCTCCACTAGCCGTTAAGGTAGTGCTTGGTGTGGTACAGTTAAGTGCTAAACCATTGTTGTTTGAGATAGCCGCTGTTGGCGCTGTTCTTGGCGCAGCTGTTCCGCTACCGGCATCACTTGTAACTGAATTTACTGTTTGAGTTACCGTATAGGTTGCTGCAGCATTTACCGTAATGCTAGCTGTTGTTTCATTAGTACTCCATAATAAAGTTCCAGTAGCAGTGGTAGACAAAGTTGATGTACCATCACAGTTATTAACTACGGTTACCACTGGAGTAGTAGGTTTTACAGTACTCGAAACAGTAGCAACGTTTCTACTTAAAGCACCAGTGCTAGATAGAACAATATTACCAGAATAAGCACCCACAGCTGTTGTCGCAGCTAATCTCACATAAACAGGAGTTGAAGCAATAGTACCCGCCGCACCTACTGTTACCGTAGCTCCATAACCTGAACCAGAAGACAAAGAAACCTCATATCCTGATGGTGGCGTTACTAAAATACCAGCAGTCATACTAACTCCTGAAACAGAAAAAGTAGTTGAAGCCGAAGCTGTTCCATAAGTAGTATTTACAGCAGTAAGAGGAGTACCCGTAAATGAGATACTAGGTCCCACTGACACAGTACCTGTTGTTGCAGCAAAATATGTTGCATTTATTGTTCCGGCATTAGACCCTGTACCTCCATAAGTAGAACCACTAGCCTGAGCAGCTCCACCCAATGTCAAACTTCCAACCGGAATATTCAAACCATTTGCTACACTTAAAGTTGATCCTGCTGTTATCGATAAGTTTCCACTTACAGTGACAGGAGTATTAAAGCTTACACCTGCAGGGTTGTTAATAGTTAAATTAGCAGCATTTGTCAGCAATGAACCTTTTACCTGCGCAACAGTACCATTAAACTCGTAGTTTGCAGCCGGGTTCAGTGTTTTAGTTCCGCCATTTGCAAAAGCACTGTCGAGGCCGCCTGCATTAGCAGTCTTAATTGTTGCTGCTGAAGCTGAAGCTATGGTGAAACTTACACCAGTGGCAGTAGCTGTAGGGGCTTTTGACAATTGTAATTGAGTACCAGAATATACAGCTGTCACATAAGTATTGGCAGGGATACTTCCTCCTGAGATAGCCATACCCGGTAATATACCTGTCATACTTCCACTGGTTATAGTAATAAGAGTACTCGTAGCACTAACTGCTGTATTACCGACAAGTGCAGAGGATGTATACGCACCACTTACCGTTACATTCACATTCGCACTACCATCAATAATACTTGTACCCATATCTAAAACGTTACCACCATTTACAACAAAATTAATCTGGTTACCCGCCGTGGCTGTAATTGTACTGGTTGTAGAGCGAGAATAAGTTTGCGCACCGTTCCCGGCCAAGTGAACATATGCTGCTCCACTGGCACTGGTACCACCTGTGTTTTCTATAATTGCACTGTTGTTCACTGTAAAGTTTCCTTTTACAATCAGGTAACAGTTTGCTGTACTACTTGATAAGCGAAACGTACCACCATCCAAAGTAAAATTACCTTTTACAACAATGGGTCTAAAAGTAGTTGAAGAAGCTGAAGAAGGATTCATTACAACTGAACCGGCTGATTGCAAATAATTACCGTCAATAGGCAAAATATTCGTACCTCCACTGGATATTAGTTGCAACAAACCTGTTCCAAATTTTGTAACCGTCAAATTACCTGCAATTCTTTGTAAACCACTATTACTACTAAAAGGAACAATGGTACCTGTTGGGGCATCTGTATTGAATGTAATATTACCATATACAGTACTTGCGGTAGTAGCCAAATTACCTGAAATAGGCCCTCCTGTTACATTGATTGTAGAATTTGCATTCCAAGTCACCGTAGATCCCCCTGGAAAGAATGCACTTGTTCCTGATAAAAGATAAGTACTGTTAGCATTAAATAATACAGTAGCACCTGTAGACACCAAGTTAGTAACGGTACCATTGTTCTCAAAAGTACCATTTACAGTAAGGGTCTTAGTTGATGAAACAGTAACAACGGCACTTGTAGTAGTTTTCAGAGTACCTCCGGTACTACCACTATTGATAGTTGTATTACCAATTGTTCTATCTGCACTGATAGTAACAGTATGTCCATCCTGAATGGTCGCCATAGCGGCAGATGCACCAGGAACTAAAGATGAAGTATGCCAATTAGTAGCTCCATCAACAGACGCTTCCCATGTTGCAATATCACCCCAATCACCATTGCCGGTAGATCGGAAATAATCAGTAGTATTAGTAACAACAGTCACCGTAATAGTACCATCTACAAAAGTACCAAAACTATAATTAGCAGCTGATAAAGTACCAACCGCAGGAGTTATAGTAACTCCCGAAGCACCAACTGCAGTAGTATTTGTATAATTAGTAGTATAACTTGCTGCTCCCGATATAACTGAAGCTGTCTCACTGTTTACAAAACCTGTAGCTGTATAAGCACCTGCTGCAGTAACAACAGATGCAGCTGTACCATAACCAACACTTTGGTTATTCGCAGTGATAGTTAAAGCTACTTTAGTGATGTTTGCGGTTACAGTAGAAGTTGTAACGCTATAATTAGCTGAAGGAGCAGTATAACCGTTAATAGTTATCGTTTTTCCATTACCAGCTGTTGCATTGGCAAAAGTTGCTGTCCCGGTACCGGTAACCGAAAACGTTTCTCCGTTTTGCAATCCAGAATACTCAGGAGTTCCTGTAAACGTAGCGGTTGTGTTACCATCATATGGTTTATTCACTCCTGTTAAACCGGTAATGGTTAATGGTGCTGTCGTGATATTTCCGGTTAATGTTGGTTGTGCCACCGTATAATTCGCAGAATCACCACCAACTGCCAAACTAAATGCAGAGGCTACTGAAATTCCATTAGCTACATTTACATCAGCAAATGTTCCGCCACCATTTACAAGCGTAACCGAATCAGGAGAAATAACTCCCACTAAGCTGCCACCCGTAATAGTTGCCCCTGCAGTTCCTGTATATGTTTTAGGAGTTACTGTGGCACCGCTAATTGTTAATCCTTTTTGGGTAATATCTGCTGATAAACCTGTTGGTTGTGTTAAAGTATAATAGTTTGCTTTAGCACCTCCTAATGTAGCTGTAGAAGTTACCGCTATTGCTGTACCTACTGTTACCTGTGCAAAAGTACCTGTTCCATTTAAGCTTACATCAAATTCATCATCACCATTCACAAAACCACTTAAAGTTCCTGAAAAAGTAGCTGCATCCGTTCTATTATATACTTTATTATTAGCAACAGCACTATTAACCGTAAGTTCTTTTGCAAGGATAGTATAAACAAGGATGTCATCTCCTGTACCAGTTCCATTAGTTGCGCTAATAGTTACGTTATAATTACCTGGTGCAGCAGTAGCCGTTCCTGTAATTTCACCTGTAGAAGTATTTACACTTAAACCAGCTGGTAATCCTATTGCATCAAATGATGTAGGTGAGAAAGTACCTGTAATTGTATAGGTCGCTGCGGCAACGCCATAAGTTGCAGAAGCTGTTAACGGACTAGTTATTTCCGGCATCGTAGCCGATATAATACTGAAAGCATAAGGTGTTGATGAAGCTCCGTTATAGTTAGTATCCGGATCTACCGTTGCTACTACCTGATAGGCGCCTGCATTAGATGGCGGTGCACTACTGTTATAAGCAGGACCGGAAGTATTTGTATATAAATAAGATACCGTACCTGTAGAACCTGTTACACTAGAAGTAGTTGGTCCTTGAGGATTACCATCATAAGCATAAGTAGGACTTCCTCCTGTAATTGAAATGCTTGAATTAGCTTTCGTAATCGTGATAGTACCATTTGCCGGAGTAAAGCTATAATTAGTAGCTATTAAACCAGTTACCACAGGAGTAATTGTAACACCTGGGGTTGCCGCAGCTGTAGTATCAGTATAAGAAGTTGTATAAGAAGCAGTACCAGTTATAACCGATGAATTCTCACTATTTACAAAACCGGTTGGGGTATAAGTACCCGCAGCAGTAACGGTAGCTGCCGCTGTACCATAAGTTACGCTTTGATTCCCGGCAGTAATAGTTAAAGGTACTTTAGTAATATTTCCTGTTAAACTAGGTGGTGTAACTGTATAATTTGCTGTAGGAGGCAAATAGCCTGAAACCGTTATTTGCTTTCCATCAGCAGCAGATGCTGTTGTAAAAGCTGCTGTTTGTGTTCCGGTAGTATTTACTGCATGACTTTCACTATTAACTAAACCTGTATAAGCCAAAGTACCAACAGTAAACGAAGCGGTTGTGTTACCATCATACGGTTTGTTATTACCTGTAAGACCTGTTATGGTTAAGGCTTTGGCGGTAACCGCATTTAAAGTCGGTTTTGTTTTAACATAAACAGAAGCCGCACCTGTACTTGATAATAACGCAGCATTAACATCGTTATACGAACCTGTTACGGGAGCATCTGACTTTAAACGAACATACAAGGTCGCTCCTGCCTGAGGAAGACTAGCAGTAGGACCAAAAGTAGCATTATCACTTGACACCTCAAAATTTGTTTGCGCCGTAGCTGTAATACCAACACTTAAACCAGAACCAACTACAGCAGAAGTTTGTGCCGTAGATGCAGTCCCATAAGTTGTTGTAAGCTGTGTCCCTAATGCTGGAGCTGTAATAGAAGAACCGGAAGCCCAACTTGCTGTAAAGTTATCTGTTGCCCATAAAGACACATTAGATGCTGAACCCATATAAACAGAAAAGAATCTAATAAAAATTGTTGACCCATTTGTTAGTGAAAGAGAAGACAATGTATAACTTAATGATGTAGCTGGCGAACTAATTGTCGCTATAGTTGTCCATCCAGTACTTGCACCAGTTGTATTTGTAACTGCAGTACCAAGAGTACTTACAGAAGTTGAATATTGTATAATAAAATTACTCCCTGTACCAGCTGTATACCACCTTTCCGCATCAAAGCCAATTGTTATAGAATTTAATGTACTACCAGTATTGTTGGTAAGTTTAACCCCCCAATCTCTTACTGTAGTACTAGTCATCATTGAACCAAAAGATCTTTCAGTACTGGAAGTACTTGATCCGCAAGACCAAAATCTATTGGTAGGGGTGGCATCACCCGTTGTGTATGTTCTGTAGCTAGTTTGATTACAATACCAACCTGCTATCGTACTATTGTCAGCCCATGCTACATTACTACCTGGACTATTCGTTGCTAGTACATCAAAGTTCTGCGAATAGCTTGTTGGGCTAGATGTCATAGAAATTTGCCCAAAAGCATTTCCCACACTAAATATTGACAAGGCTAAAACAAAAACCCCCAGCAATCGATGAACCGCCGTTTTGGCTTTTGCCTGATGAAAATTTTGGGTAATTTTAATCATAAAATAAATAATTAAGTTAAAAATTGATTTTGACATAAAATAATGTAATCGATTGCGTTAAAGTAACTTTTTCATCAAAAAAATGATAATACAAACTACTGATGATGAATAAATTAATGCAATCGATTGCATAACTAGTACAATTTTACAACAAAATAGAATACGAAACAAAAAATGTTAATAAAAAGTATCGTAGTAAATCATTTTTTTGTTAAAAAAACAAAACAGTCAATAATTATTTGACTGTATTTTTATAGCATCCATAAAAATATAATACCTAAATTATCAAAAATAAAATTAGGAAATCCCATATAAATAAGCAGGTGGAAAGGATTAAGGGTGTTTTTTATTTTTAAAAATGTGTTTTAGAAGGCAAAAATCAGTAAAGTAAATAAGCGGCTAAAAAGAAGTTTTTGTGTTGTTTTTTTATAGAAAAATACTTAAAAATAAATTACACCCAACAGGTTAAACAAACAACAGCTAATAAAAAAAGACCCTCAATTTCTCGAAGGCCTTTTTATTATAAATAACAAATAGCTATTATCGTTTTACTACACGTAGCGTTTGTACATTATCTTCCTGTGATACAACCACGTTGTAAACACCACTCGGATAATGATCTCCGATGGTCGTTGTTTCTAAATCAGATACTCTCGCTTCACGCTGCTCGATCAATCTTCCAACCATGTCATAAACTTTTAAGTTCACTACTGAATCACTAGAGGTCTTAACATCCAGCATAAAGTTATTCGCAAAAGGATTCGGATAAGCACTCGCCTGGAATACTGTAGCTACAACTATTTTGCCCGATGGTGTCGGTGGTGCCGGAACAGAAATATCACAATCTTTACCAGCATAAGGGAAACCATAAATAAATGCATCTACCTGTAGCTTATAATCCCCACCTACTGTCAATGGTGTCAATAAATGGAAGTCCATTAAACGTACATATCGGTTATAACTATAATACTGCTGGCTGTAGCCATCTTCATTATACAATGTAAATATATATTGAGCTCCTCCTATACCTAGTGGATTAGCATAAATAACAGTGTTGTACGAAGTCAGAGCAAGCCCACCTTCCCCTGCACAATCGCGCAGTGAAGCAAGCGGTGCTTCTGGCGTAAATACTGAACAAGTAGTCCCATAGCTTGAAGGCAGAGCAACACTGTCAATTAAAACTATTGCCTTAACTCTGATTCGATACTCAGCACCAAACTTAATTGGGAAACTACTCAATTGTAATAAATTGAAAGACGGACTCGGACTGTTAAAGACTGTAGTAGCCGTAACTAAATCATCCTCAATCAACGAAACCTCAAAATCATAACTTGATGCAGAAACTACACTTGTCGCACGAATCGTACTTGATACCTGTGCCAAATGACTGCCACAAGCCAAATCAGTCAATGCAGTCTGCGCTACTCCTGGCGTAGTAACACTACACGCAGCACCATAAGTAGGCATCCATTCCTGATTCAATCGAAGCGCTACTTCTATAGTATAAGTAGTGCTATATGTAGCAATATCTGTATAGGTTAATTGGAAAACATAGTTTGGACGATCCACAATACGAAACGCTCCTGTTTGTGTATTGGTAACTCTAAAACGATAACCTGTAACTGTTACTCCGGATGGAATCGCCTGTGAAAAACGATCGCCTCGAATTATCTGACCCGTACTGGTTAAGTTTGCTCCACAATCACCTAGTCGTAATCTCGAAGTTATAATAGCACACCCTGATAGTAAGCTACCATTACAGTTTTGAAGTATGCCGTCGTAACAAGTCTCTGCAGCTCCTGGATAAATCGTGGCAGCTGAATCATTACAGTCAAATGCTACTCCAAATCCTAGTACTCCTTGTGCTCCTCCTACTACTCTGTAAACTGCTGGTGCTGTAGCTGCAGGTTGTGAACACGCAGTAACCGTAGTTGGTGAAGAAGTGATATATCTGTCGCCATCTGCATCTAAATACCATGTTTCGGCAGTAACTGAATTTACTATTATAGAAGCTTCAACAGCTGGCGTACAAGTTCCCGTTACTCTTGCAAAGTAAGTCCCTGGACCTGCATTAGCCAAGGTTGTACCAGTACCCAAATTGGTTCCTCCACCATTGGTGGCTGTCCACCAGTTTACTGTAGCACCTGCTCCTGCAACTCCATTCGCTGTAAGTGTTTGTGTAGCATTAGAACATAATGAAGTATTTGATACGCTTCCTGTTATATTCGTAATAGCTGGAATCGCAGTTGATGAAATAGTTATAGAAGCTTCAACAGCTGGCGTACAAATTCCCGTTACTCTTGCAAAGTAAGTCCCTGGACCTGCATTAGCCAAGGTTGTACCAGTACCCAAATTGGTTCCTCCACCATTGGTGGCTGTCCACCAGTTTACTGTAGCACCTGCTCCTGCAACCCCATTCGCTGTAAGCGTTTGTGTAGCATTAGAACATAATGAAGTATTTGATACGCTTCCTGTTATATTCGTAATAGCCGGAATCGCAGTTGACGAAATAGTTATAGAAGCTTCAACAGCTGGCGTACAAGTTCCCGTTACTCTTGCAAAGTAAGTCCCCGGACCTGCATTAGCCAAGGTTGTACCAGTACCCAAATTGGTTCCTCCACCATTGGTGGCTGTCCACCAGTTTACTGTAGCACCTGCTCCTGCAACTCCATTCGCTGTAAGCGTTTGGGTAGCATTGGAACATAATGATGTATTTGATACGCTTCCTGTTATATCCGTGATAGCCGGAATCGCAGTTGACGAAATAGTTATAGATGCTTCAACAGCTGGACTACAAGTTCCCGTTACCCTTGCAAAGTAAGTCCCCGGACCTCTATTAGTCAAGGTCGTACCTATACCCAAATTAGTTCCTCCACCATTGGTGGCTGTCCACCAGTTTACTGTAGCACCTGCTCCTGCAACCCCATTCGCTGTAAGCGTTTGGGTAGCATTGGAACATAATGATGTATTTGATACGCTTCCTGTTATATCCGTGATAGCCGGAATCGCAGTTGACGAAATAGTTATAGATGCTTCAACAGCTGGACTACAAGTTCCCGTTACTCTTGCAAAGTAAGTCCCCGGACCTCTATTAGTCAAGGTCGTACCTATACCCAAATTAGTTCCTCCACCATTGGTGGCTGTCCACCAGTTTACTGTAGCACCTGCTCCTGCAACCCCATTCGCTGTAAGCGTTTGGGTAGCATTGGAACATAATGCTGTATTTGATACGCTTCCTGTTATATTCGTGATAGCCGGAATCGCAGTTGACGAAATAGTTATAGATGCTTCAACAGCTGGACTACAAGTTCCCGTTACTCTTGCAAAGTAAGTCCCCGGACCTCTATTAGTCAAGGTCGTACCTGTACCCAAATTAGTTCCTCCTCCATTGGTAGCTGTCCACCAGTTTACTGTGGCACCAGTCCCTGCAACACCGTTCGCTGTAAGCGTTTGGGTAGCATTAGAACATAATGCTGTATTCGAGATACTTCCTGTTATACCAGTAATTGCTGGTATGTCAGTAACAGTAAAAGTTGCTGTGTAAGGGCCACTGGAAGTTCCATCACTAAAACTAAAGTTACCACCAGAATATACTGCATTTCCCTCAAAATAAACCTCAATAACATATGTCCCGGCAGTGGTTCCGGAAAGCATGTTGATATTCTGAGTAGTTTGATCCCACTTTTTATCATTATTACCTGCCACAGATCTAAATCCTAAACTCATAACTGTGTAACTGGGTGCGGTAGTCCCACTTTTGTAAATTCTGTAATACATACGGGGACAGAATACATCGCAGGTAACATTATCATTGCCATTCTGGAATGTGTTGGCTTCTGCCCCATTTAGGATTAATGTGGCATTTTGACAATAAGTCCCTAAATTGGCGCCATTAAAAAATGACCCGAGACTATTACCATAGTAGGTATTACCTCCTCCATTATTAATAATTACATATTGCTTCCAAAACCCAGCACCTGCGAAGGCAGTACTTGAATAAAGAAAAAGTAAAACAAATGCGGATTTAACAATTTTTTGATAATTGAGTAATTTTGTTTTCATAAAAAAAAATAAATTAAATGTTTAAATTATTGCATTAATTAAAAATGCATTTAATTCATGGCTATTGTATGAAAAGAGTAAACTTAGGGAATGTAAATATATAGAATAAACCTTATTTAAAATACTTCCCAGGTTCAATTACACTAAACGAAAACGTTTGCGTGTTAATAAATTATTGATTTTTAGTTAATAAAGTAAGTAATCTAAAATAATTCCTGTCAAAATTTATAGGATTTGTAATTAAGAATAATACTGATTTGATTATCTACTCCCTTTTAGATATACTATTGAAACAAAAAAAGACCCTCGATTTCTCGAAGGCCTTTTTATTATAAATAACAAATAGCTATTATCGTTTTACTACACGTAGCGTTTGTACATTATCTTCCTGTGATACAACCACGTTGTAAACACCACTTGGATAACGATCTCCAATGGTCGTTGTTTCTAAATCAGATACTCTCGCTTCACGCTGCTCAATCAATCTTCCAACCATGTCATAAACTTTTAAGTTCACTACTGAATCACTAGAGGTCTTAACATCCAGCATAAAGTTATTCGCAAAAGGATTCGGATAAGCACTCGCCTGGAATACTGTAGCTACAACTATTTTGCCCGATGGTGTCGGTGGTGCCGGAACAGAAATATCACAATCTTTACCAGCATAAGGGAAACCATAAATAAATGCATCTACCTGTAGCTTATAATCCCCACCTACTGTCAATGGTGTCAATAAATGGAAGTCCATTAAACGTACATATCGGTTATAACTATAATACTGCTGGCTGTAGCCATCTTCATTATACAATGTAAATATATATTGAGCTCCTCCTATACCTAGTGGATTAGCATAAATAACAGTGTTGTACGAAGTCAGAGCAAGCCCACCTTCCCCTGCACAATCGCGCAGTGAAGCAAGCGGTGCTTCTGGCGTAAATACTGAACAAGTAGTCCCATAGCTTGAAGGCAGAGCAACACTGTCAATTAAAACTATTGCCTTAACTCTGATTCGATACTCAGCACCAAACTTAATTGGGAAACTACTCAATTGTAATAAATTGAAAGACGGACTCGGACTGTTAAAGACTGTAGTAGCCGTAACTAAATCATCCTCAATCAACGAAACCTCAAAATCATAACTTGATGCAGAAACTACACTTGTCGCACGAATCGTACTTGATACCTGTGCCAAATGACTGCCACAAGCCAAATCAGTCAATGCAGTCTGCGCTACTCCTGGCGTAGTAACACTACACGCAGCACCATAAGTAGGCATCCATTCCTGATTCAATCGAAGCGCTACTTCTATAGTATAAGTAGTACTATATGTAGCAATATCTGTATAGGTTAATTGGAAAACATAGTTTGGACGCTCCACAATACGAAACGCTCCTGTTTGTGTATTGGTAACTCTAAAACGATAACCTGTAACTGTTACTCCGGATGGAATCGCCTGTGAAAAACGATCGCCTCGAATTATCTGACCCGTACTGGTTAAGTTTGCTCCACAATCACCTAGTCGTAATCTCGAAGTTATAATAGCACACCCTGATAGTAAGCTACCATTACAGTTTTGAAGTATGCCATCGTAACAAGTCTCTGCAGCTCCTGGATAAATCGTGGCAACTGAATCATTACAATCTCCGCCGCCTAATATACCGGTGCTGGTCCAACCAGTCCCTGAAGGTGGTGAACATGATGTTTGTGGTAAACCAGTATAATAATGATCCCCATCGGCATCTAAATACCAAGTAGCTGGTGATGAAACGGTTCCTGTAATAGTAATTTGTGCGGTAGCAGTACAACCGTTAGCTCCTGTTACTGTTACAGTATAAGTTCCTGCTGTAGCAAAGCTATTTGCTGCAGTACCCGGAGTAGCTCCGCCATTCCATGAATAGCTTCCGCCTCCTGTTGCTGTTACATTAATACTGCTTTGTGAACAGGATAATGCTGTAGTACCACTGTTATTAGTAATACCAGCTGTTACTGGCGTACATGTACCTGCCACTGTAGTTCCGACTTGGAAACTAGCACTACGACAACCTCCTGAACTTAGAACACTTGCCAGAATTGTTTGTGGTGCAGCATAAGTTGGTAAAGAAGAACTCCATGAAGAACCTCCATTAGTAGAATATTGTAAAGTTCCTCCTGATCCTGAAACTGAACCAACAGCTATAGAACCGCCACTTACTGTACATAAGCTAGCACAAGTACTATTAGTTATAGATAAAGCTCCTGTTGGTGCTGATGGTGTGGTACAAGTACCTGCCACAGTAGTTCCAACTTGAGTACTAGTACTACGACAACCTGCCGGACTTAGAACACTCGCTAAAATAGTTTGTGGAGCAGCGTAAGTTGGTAAAGTTGCACTCCATGATGAACCTCCATTGGTAGAATATTCTATAGTTCCTCCTGATCCTGAAACTGAACCAACAGCTATAGAACCACCACTTACTGTACAAGCGCTCACACAAGTACTGTTAGTAATATCCAAAGCTCCTGTTGGCGCTGATGGGGTGGTACAAGTACCTGCCACAGTAGTTCCAACTTGAGTACTAGTGCTACGACAACCACCTGAACTTAAAACACTTGCTAAAATAGTTTGTGGAGCAGCGTAAGTTGGTAAAGTTGCACTCCATGATGAACCTCCATTTGTAGAATATTCTATTGTTCCTCCTGTACCTGAAACTGAACCAACAGCTATAGAACCGCCAGTTACTGTACAAGCGCTAGCGCAAGTACTATTAGTAATATCCAAAGTTCCTGTTGGTGCTGATGGCGTAGCATCTTCAACAATAACTGGTATTGAAACTGGAGTACCACAAGTACCTGTTGCATACGCATAGTATGTACCAGGACCTACTTCTTCTGATGATGGTGAACCTGTTCCATAAGTATCTCCGGTTCCATCACTATTTGTACTCCAAATTACTGATGCACCAGTACCACTTAAACCACTATAAGTTAAAGTAGTTCCTCCATCTGCACAAACTGGGTTTATTGAAGCACTGGCAGATTCAAGTGCAACAGGAATACAAGCAGTTACAAAAGTAACATTGATAGTATGGTCAGAAGTTACATTTGAGAACACATAAGTTCCTCCTGTTGTATAATTCCCTGTGTTCAATGTAACCCCAGTTGAAGAATCAACTGTTACGTCACTAATTAAAAAACCTGGATCAGGTGTAATAGTATACGATTGACCTCCACCTGAACAAACAGTCGTTACTCCACTTGGTGTTATGCTACCGTTAGATACAGGAGATGCAGTTATAGTGTATTTTGGATTTACAACCCAGCTTACTGTATTATATCCTGATGCAGTACATCCGCTTTGTGAAGCAGTACGTCTTGTACGAATAGAAACTGATGTTTGACCAGTAGTATTAATTGAACTACCAGATGTATAAGCTACATAAGCATCTCCACTCAGACTTACTTCAAGTTCGTCGGCTACTGTACCAGCTCCGCCAGAACCTGCTGTTAATGTGGCTGAAACTGAATCACCTACACAAACCGCTGATTGAACTCCTGTTGGAGATAATGTACCGGCAACTGGCTGAGCATTGACTGTAATAGCAGCAGTGCCTTCATTTGATGAACATCCATTTATTGTTGATTTAACATGATATGTAGTACTAACTGCTGGTGTAGCTGTCACACTAGCTCCAGAATATGTATCTAAACCAAGGTCTGCTGCTGTCCATGTAAAAGATGCTGGAATAGTGTAATATATTTTAATTGATGCCGCTGTCACACTTCCTGAATCTGTGCCAAAATTATCATAGAATAGCACAGACCACGTACCATTCGGTATAGTAAACAATTCTGAAAAAACTTGAGTGTTTACTACGTTCGTAGTAGCAAATAAACTTGCAGCAGCAGTTAACTGCGCTTTAAAAGTACCTGTATAAGGATTACCTGTTGCAGGGAATGCCGTCGCACTTGTATCAGAAGTGACGACAGTATTTGTGAATCCTAAACCTGAGTTACTTCCTCTATCGTACATTAAATTTACAATTTTACCGTTTGGAGCTTTTAAACTAACTTCAACATCAGCAGAGTAAGTATGAGAAATACTATATGTTACTTCTACTTTGTCAATAACAGCACCTGTAGGAATTGTACTTGGAGTAGCATTTAATGCAACACCTGTTGAAATACCATCCGGAATAGCAAAAGAGGTTGATGTACTTGCGGTATATGAAGAAGCTAAAGTCCCTCCGATTGCCGTTAAACCAACACTTGAACCCAAACATATATTAGCCGATGAAGGTGTAACACTCACCGTTGATGGGTTTGGAAGAACCGAAAGTGTTTTTATAGCTGAGGTTAATACACAACCACCCGGACTAGTTACCTGAACAGTATAATTTGTAGTTGAAGTCGGGCTAACGTTTATTGATTGTGTTGTAGCCCCACCTGGACTCCATAACCAAGAAGTCCCTGTTCCTCCAGTTTCTGTTAATGTAACCGCTGCATCATTAGCGCACTTAGAAGAAGCTCCACTAATAGTAGCCACAGATGGATTTATTGTAACCGTTATTATTGATGAATTATTAGTTACTGTACCAAACGGACAGGTTACTTTTAACCAATAGTATGTAGTTGTAGTTACTGTTCCTATTGGTAAACTTAGATTAGAATAATTAGCACTAGCAGAACCTATTCCGGTTCCAGCTCCAGGATAATCACCAAAAACAGTAGAACTAAACCATTGGTAAGTACTTCCAGTCCCTGTTGAAAAACCGGTTGAAGATAGTGATAATGCTGAGGTATTGGATGCACAAAACGAACCTCCACCAGCACCTGTTCCACCTACAGCTGAGGTACAATCCGGAACAAATTCAACAATAAAATTATCAATAAAGAAATCTATATCGGCAGTACCATTTGATGCTCCTTCGAAAGCACGGAAAGCAAATTGAACCGTTTGTCCGCTATAAGCACTAAGACTAGCTTGATCAATTTGCCCTAAATTAGAAGGAACATTTGAAGCATTATATGTTTTTAATACAGTCCAGTTCGCATTTGATGTAGAAACTAAAAGCTCAACAAAATCGTCTGACTCCCATGCTGTTGTAAGAGCGCCAGTTCCGTTAAATTGTGTTGCGCCTACACTGTATTTGACTATATAACTACTAGATGGAATTGTATAAAATGGAGATATTAACCATTCAGAACCATTTGCTTGATCAATATTCATTTTTGCTGCCCCAGTAGTTCCTGAATTCAAAAATCCATCTACAGCCCAATCACTAACTGAAGTACCTCCAACTGTTGTTGGACCAGCTGTTAAATCACCTAAATCACCCTCTCTCCAACAAGCAGTTGGTAGATAAGTGGCAAAAGGTTCTGTACTTGGAAAAGTTGTAATGGCATTACAAGCTGTAGTAAATGATGTTACAGTTGAATTTGCACTATAGCCTCCGAATGGACATACTTGTCTAACATATACAGAATAGGCCGTATTTCCCGACAAGCCTGACAAACCATAAGGTGTCGTTGCAACACTTGAAGCAATCGTACCTCCTACACCTGCAGTGGCTCCTGTTCCAGGAGTAAAACCAGATGCTCCGTACTCTACAATATAAGAACCAGCACCTGTCCATGTGATATTGGCAGAATTATTGGTCACAGTATTATTGGCAACAGAAGTTGCAGCTGAACAAATAGTAGCCTGTCCTAAAGTGTAAGCAGTGGCACTATAAAATGGCTCTCCAGAACAATTATCATTATAAGAAAAAACGTGATAGTAATATTGTGTTCCTGCTGTTAATCCCGAATCCGTAAATGATGTACTGTTGGCAGCCAATCTTACATTAGTTGTACCGCCCAAAGCAGTGCTCCCAATAGTATAAGGAGTACCATTAGCAGGAGTTGGCGCTGTAGCGCTAGTGCTTCTCACCACCAAATATTTACTAGGTGCCGGAGAAGCTGCAGTAAACGAACCACTCAAAGAAGTTGTTGTCACCGAACTAAATAATAAATTAGATGCTAAAGCGGTAGGTGTTGTACAAGCTACCGGTAATTCAACAATAAAATTATCAATAAAGAAATCTACATCGGCACCACCATTTGATGCCCCTTCAACTCCTCTGAAAGCAAAATGCACAGTCTGTCCATTGTAAGCACTGAGACTTACCTGATCAATTTGACCTAAATTAGAAGGAACATTGGTGTTGTCATAAGTTTTAAGAATAGTCCAATTAGTATTGCCCGTTGAAACTAATAACTGAACAAAATCGTCTGCTTCCCAGGCTGTTGTAGGAGCTACTGTTCCGTTAAACTGTGTTGCACCTACACTATATTTCACTATATAACCTGAAGCAGGGATAGTGTAATAAGGCGTTATTATCCAATCATTATCTGCAGCAGCATCAATATTTATTTTTGCTGCCCCTGTACTTCCTGAATTTAAGAAACCATCCACAGCCCAAGAACTTGCAGTACTTGAAATTGTATTCGGACCGGCTATTAAATCTCCTAAATCACCTTCAGACCAACAAGCACTTGGCAAATAGGTAGCAAAAAGTTCTGTACTTGGAAAAGTCGTAATGGCACTACAAGCAGTAGTAAATGAAGTAGCTGCTGCGTTAGCACTATAACCTCCCAATGGGCATACTTGTCTAACATATACAGAATAGGTTGTATTTCCCGACAAGCCTGACAAACCATAAGGTGTTGTGGCAACACTTGAAGCAATCGTACCTCCAACACCTGCAGTGGCTCCTGTTCCAGGAGTAAAACCAGATACACCGTACTCTACAATATAAGAACCAGCACCTGTCCATGTGATATTGGCAGAATTATTAGTCACCGTATTATTGGCTACAGAAGTTGCAGTTGAACAAATGGTAGCTTGTCCTAAAGTGTAAGCTGTAGCGCTATAAAATGGCTCTCCTGCACAAATATCATTATAAGAAAAAACGTGATAGTAATATTGCGTTCCTGCTGTTAATCCGGAATCAGTAAATGAAGTAGCATTGGCAGCTAATCTTACATTAGTAGTACCACCCAAAGCAGTGCTACCAATAGTATAAGGAGTACCATTAGCAGGAGTTGGTGCTGTAGCACTATCGCTTCTTACCACCAAATATTTACTAGGTGCTGGAGAAGCTGCAGTAAACGAACCACTCAAAGAAGTTGTTGTCACCGAACTAAACACTAAACTAGATGCTAAAGCAGTAGGGGTTGTACAAGCTACCGGTAATTCAACAATAAAATTATCAATAAAGAAATCTATATCAGCACTACCATTTGATGCTCCTTCGAAGGCACGGAAAGCAAATTGGACCGTTTGTCCGCTATAAGCACTAAGATCTGCTTGATCTATTTGACCTAAATTAGAAGGAACATTTGAAGCATTATATGTTTTTAATACAGTCCAGTTCGCATTTGAAGTAGAAACTAATAACTGAACAAAATCGTCAGCTTCCCAGTTAGTAACAGCGGTAGTTAAATCAAAATTTGTTGCGCCTACACTATATCTAACAATATATCCATTAGCCGGAATTGTATAAAATGGAGACATTAACCATTCAGAACCACTTGCTGTATCAATATTCATTTTTGCTGCCGCTGTAGATCCTGAATTTAAGAAACCATCCTCAACCCAATCACTAACTGAAGCACCTCCAACTGTTGTTGGACCAGCTGTTGAATCGCCTAAATCACCCTCTCTCCAACAAACAGTTGGTAGATAAGTGGCAAAAGGTTCTGTACTTGGAAAAGTTGTGATGGCAGCACAAGCTGTAGTAAATGATGTTACCGTTGAATTTGAACTATAACCTCCCAACGGACATACTTGTCTAACATACACAGAATAGGCCGTATTTGCTGACAAACCTGTTAAAGAATAAGGTGTCGTTGCAACACTTGAAGCAATCGTACCTCCTACACCTGCAGTGGCTCCTGTTCCAGGAGTAAAACCAGATGCTCCATACTCTACAATATAAGAACCAGCACCTGCCCATGTGATATTGGCAGCATTATAAATCACATTATTATTGGCAACAGAAGTTGCACTCGCACAAGGAGTAATTTGACCTAAAGTATATGCAGTGGCACTATAAAATGGTTCTCCTGTACAACTATCATTATAAGAAAAAACATGATAGTAATATTGTGTTCCTGCTGTTAATCCCGAATCAGTAAATGAAGTACTATTGGCAGCCAATCTTACATTAGTTGTACCGCCCAAAGCAGTGCTGCCAATAGTATAAGGAGTACCATTAGCAGGAGTTGGCGCTGTAGCGCTAGTGCTTCTCACCACCAAATATTTACTTGGTGCCGGAGAAGCTGCAGTAAACGAACCACTCAAAGAAGTTGTTGTCACCGAACTAAACACTAAACTAGATGCTAAAGCAGTAGGTGTTGTACAGCCTGGTAAGACAAGTGGAGTAAAATTTCCTGCATCAGCTCCAATATCTGTAGGGGTTAAACCCGATCTAGTTTGACCATCATAATCATCAGCAACTCCCACTGATACTCCAGACGCTTCTGCATATGTAGCAACAGCAGGATTAATATGTAAATCAGGAGTTGCATTAGTTGGATCTAAGTATTGAGGATTACTTTCGTAACTTCCTGCATCTTGTCCTACTGCTGTTTTCCATGCACCAATGTTAGCTACATCGAGTGAATTAAAAAAGCCGAACACACCACCTGTTCCGTTTACAAAATAAATATTATTATTAATCGTTAGACCAGTTGGGTTTGCAGCAGTACCATTAATTTTAATAGCATAGTGCTTACCCGTTGCTGTACTATTGGTTCGTCCATTAAAGAAAATATTATCTCTAAAAGCACGAGTATTATTAGTTATAGTACCATTAAAAGCATAAGAAGCACCTGAGCCAGCCGCCGCAGTACCACCTATATAAATACTATTATGATAAAAATTATCCGTACCTGATGCACCATTAAATCCATTAATACCAGTTGTTCCGCTATTAGTAGCTGCCACACCAATAGCATTAGAAATACCAGCTCCCAATGTAATCATATTATTGCGATAAGTGGTTGTTCCACCGGCTACTCTTATACCATTAATTTCTGCGGATGTACTGGTAGTTGAACTAGTTAAACCATAAATAAAATTTCGCTCAACAATATTTGCTGTTGAACCCGTAAACTGAATTCCCGTTACTGTAGTTGCTGCACTAGCATTGCTATTGCTAAGATTAAAAATTGAATTAGTTCCAATTGTTTGATTAGCAGTAGAAGCTGAACAAATACCAATCATTGAAGCTGATGCAGCTGTTCCTGTTCCACCAGCAACTGTCATATTGCGCACAGTATTACCTGTTATAGTTCCTATAGGATTAGAATTTAATATTCCGTTTACAATAGTACCTGCAACTGTTGACGTAGAGTTTATTGAATTAGTAACAGTACCTCCAATTGTATTACCCGTACAAGTCCATGTTGCTGTACTTGTCGTATTACAACGAAGACCATAAATACTAGAACCTCCTGAACCAGAAGCTGAAGCTGTAATCCCTCCTATATTATTGCCATTAGTTGTCCAGTTATTTGAACCAAAATTAAAAATACCATTAACATCTGAAGCGGAAGCTGAACTTGAAGTATACGTTATACTTCCGGTTGCAGACATACTCCCTATGGTATTATTATTACAAGTCGTCAGACCTGCGTTAACATATATACAATGAAATGGTGAAGTTGAAGAAGTTCCACTTTGAGCACCTGAAATAGCTATACCCGCTATAGTATTAGAAGAAACATCAGTTGCTGTTGTACTTCCTACATTGAGATAAATTGGAATATATATTGACCCTGAAATTCCAACCATAGTATAAATTCCTGTACCTGTTGAACTTGCAAAACCAATGGTATTACCAGTTACCTGAAAATTATTTCCCGAAGTATTAGTTATATAGATGGCTGAATGGGTTGATCCCGTTGTTTGTGTTCTAGTTGCTGTCTGATAAAACTTATTATTGGTAAAACTATTTGAAATAGAACCAGTAGTAGAGTATATACCCGCACTCGCAACTGTCGCAGAAAAATAATCATAAATATTATTATTTGTGATAAGGTTTCCACTGTTTTCTCTTCCAGCAGTACCACTTCCACTAAAGTGAAAAGCTTTAGATGGTAAGTTTGCCCCAGCAGGACCAACATTACAATTGCTAATCGTATTATTATCATCACCCACAGATGTTCCCGTTCCAAACCAAATTGTTCCACCACTGGTGGTAGTAGCCATGCTAGCTGAACCCAAAACTGTACAATTAGTGACGGTATTTCCAATTGCATCTGCTCTAAAGTCAATTGTACTAGTTCCTGAAGTAGCAGATGTACTAAGATTAGAAATTGTCAATGAATTCCCTCCTGAATTTAGACCATTAATAGTTACATTATCTGCACCATTGAAACTAATCAAAGGCGATCCTGCGGCAGACGTTCCAGATATAGTTCTTGCGGCTCCATTACTTGCTAATGGCTTAATAGTTAGCGTAGTCCAAGTACCCTGGTTCAAAGAGTTGGCACCAGTTTCCGATGTTGAGTTGCTAGTTTGTTCAACTACTATTGCACCTGTTCCTGTAATTGTCCCTGAATTAAGAGATGCAAAAACACCAGAAGCAAGAGTTAAAGAAGTGTACGTTCCATTACCGGAGGTAGCACCAGACACTGTGAACTGCGCCTTAGCATCAAACCCAGAAAATAACATACCAAACAAAAGCATCATGCTTAACAACCACTTAGTTTGTGAATTGTCAGAATTTTTTATTTTTCTTGTTTTTAAATCTTTATTAGCAATTACAAGTAGGTTACTAATGCTCGAAGGGGAGTACTGATTCATCATAATTTAAAAAGTTGGTTATAATCGAATCTGCAAATAAAGAAGATTTTTGTTCAATAAAATATCTTGTCTCAAAAAATATCGTTAAAATGCACAAAAATCCTTTGAAAATTATGTTTTTGACCAAAAATTAACTTATTGTTAATTTTTTTCCTACAGTTTTGTTAAAGAAATCTTAAAGAAAAATACTTCTTTGTTTTTGAAATCATTTTAGTTGCATTCACTATAACTGTAGAACTGACTGATAATCAAAAAAGCACTTCAATTTTTGAAGTGCTTTTGTATTGTAAGAATGTAAGAAAATAATAATTGACTATTACATCACACCACCATTATATTGTTTTTCATAATACTCCTGATAAGCTCCCGAAGTAACATGCTGCAACCAATCTTCATTGGACAAATACCAGTCAATTGTTTTTTCTAATCCCTGCTCAAAAGTAACCGATGGTTTCCAACCGAGTTCTTTGTTTATTTTAGATGCATCAATAGCATAACGTAAATCGTGTCCTGGTCTATCTTTTACATAAGTGATCAACTTTTCAGACTCGCCTACTGCTCTACCCAATTTGACATCCATTTGTTGGCAAAGCAATTTCACCAAATCAATATTTTGCCATTCGTTAAAACCACCTATATTATAAGTCTCGTGATTCTTCCCTTCATGGAAAACCAAATCAATCGCAATCGCATGGTCAATAACGTACAACCAATCACGAGTGTATTTCCCATCACCATAAACCGGCAGCGGTTTGTTATTGATAATATTATGTATAAATAAAGGAACGAGTTTTTCAGGGAAATGATTTGGACCATAATTGTTAGAGCAATTTGTAATCACATAAGGCAATCCATACGTCTCGCCATACGCTCTTACAAAATGATCAGAACTCGCTTTTGAAGCCGAATAAGGTGAATTAGGATCATACGGAGTAGTTTCGCTAAACAAGCCTTCTGCTCCTAAACTTCCATAAACCTCATCGGTAGAAATATGATAGAATCTTTTGCCATCAAAGTTGTTTGCCCAAATTGTTTTAGCAGCATTCAGCAGATTCATCGTCCCAATAACATTGGTTTTTACAAACGCTAATGGATCGGTAATAGAACGGTCAACATGCGATTCTGCAGCCAAATGCAACACGCCGTCAAATTGATGTTTCTGAAATAAATCATTGATAAAATCGGCATCAACGATATCGCCTTTTACAAAAGTATAATTTGATGATTTGTCAATGTCTGCAATGTTTTCGAGATTTCCGGCATAAGTCAAAGCATCCAAATTAAAAATCTGATAATTTGGGTATTTGGTAACAAATCTTCTCACTACATGAGAACCAATAAATCCAGCTCCGCCAGTAATTAAAATCTTTTTCATAAATAAACTTTAAAATATATTATTCTCGCAAAGGCGCAAAGGCACTAAGACCAAATTATCTGATTCTCAATAGGTATATAAAAAACTCTGAAGTCTTTGCGTGAAAACTTATAACCAAATAACTGTTTAAAGTCTTCCGTCAGCTTTTTCGTTTAAAACTCCTTTTACATCGAATAAAACGCCATTTGATTTTTTTAATTTGGATAAATCAACAGTTGTAAATTCATTATGCGCAACACCTAAAACAATAGCATCAAAAGTATCTGATGGCAATTTGTCTGTAGTTACTAATTTATATTCGTGTTGCACTTCAGATGGTTTTGCCCAAGGATCAAAAATGGTAACTTCGATTCCGTAATCCTGCAAAGCATGAACTACGTCCACAATTTTGGTGTTTCTAACATCAGGACAATTTTCTTTAAAAGTGATGCCCAACATTAATAATTTGGCACCATTTATAGCCACACCTTTTTTAATCATCAGCTTCACAACTTGAGAAGCTACATATTCACCCATACTATCGTTCAGTCTTCTTCCTGCCAAAATAATTTCGGGATGATATCCTTTTTCCTGTGCTTTTTGTGCCAGATAATAAGGGTCAACACCTATGCAGTGTCCACCAACCAATCCCGGTTTGAATGGAAGGAAATTCCATTTGGTTCCGGCTGCTTCTAATACTGAATGCGTATCAATTTCTAACAAATTAAAAATCTTAGCCAATTCGTTTACAAAAGCAATATTGATATCACGTTGAGAGTTCTCAATCACTTTAGCAGCTTCGGCAACTTTAATAGATGGTGCCAAATGCGTTCCTGCAGTAATAACCGATTTATATAAGTCGTTTACTTTTTGTCCAATTTCCGGAGTAGAACCCGAAGTGACTTTTAAGATTTTCTCTACCGTATGCTCTTTATCTCCCGGATTGATTCTTTCGGGAGAATAACCTGCAAAGAAATCGACATTGAATTTTAAGCCACTTACTTTTTCTAAAACAGGAATACACTCTTCTTCGGTCACACCAGGATAAACAGTAGATTCGTAAATTACGATATCTCCTCTTTTCAATACTTTCCCAACAGTTTCACTCGATTTATACAATGGTGTTAAATCAGGTCTGTTATTTTTATCAACAGGTGTTGGCACCGTTACAATATAATAGTTACAATCCCGAATATCGTCTATAGTACTACTGCAAAAAAGTCCGTTAGAATTACTACTTGAATTTACAAGCACATTTTTTAAAGTATCTTCATCTATCTCTAAAGTAGAATCCTGACCTGCATTTAACTCTTGAATTCTATTGGTATTAATATCAAATCCAACAACCGGATATTTGGTAGCAAATAATCTCGCCAGTGGTAAACCAACATATCCTAATCCAATAACGGCAATTTTAATTTTCATGTGACTTGTTTAACAAATTAATCTAAAAGGTGGCAACAAATATAAATTTATTTAATTAAGAGCCTATCGAATGAAAATTAAACCCAATCGCTTTCAGTTTTTCTCCATCTAAAAGGTTTCTACCATCAAAAACAAAAGCCGGTTTTAGCATACCGTCATATATCCTCTGCCAATCGTATTCTCTGAATTCATCCCATTCTGTAAGTATGGCAATAGCATGTGCATTTTTACATGCGTCATACGGATTGTCATAAGACGTGATATGTTTTTCGTTTTCTGCAGGTTTTCTTGTGGCAAGATAATCCAAATCAGAAAGCACTTGCGTTTGTGAAACTTTTGGGTCAAACAAAGCTATCTTGGCTTGTTCATTTATTAAATCATCAGCAACATAAATCGCAGCTGATTCACGAGTATCATTAGTGTCTTTTTTAAATGCCCAGCCTAAAAAAGTTATCTTTTTACCTGAAACCGTATTGTAAAGTGTTTGCACTATATTTTTAGAGAAACGTCTTTTTTGATGATCATTCATAATAATAACCTGTTCCCAATAATCGGCCACTTCATTTAGTCCGAATGCTTTTGAAATGTATACTAAATTCAAAATATCCTTTTGGAAACAAGAACCTCCAAATCCAACGGAAGCTTTCAAAAACTTAGGACCAATTCTACTGTCCATTCCGATAGCTCTAGCTACTTCGCTAACATTAGCTTCTGTCTTTTCACACAATTCTGAAATCGCATTAATAGAAGAAACACGTTGCGCCAGGAAGGCATTAGCAACAAGTTTTGATAATTCTGAAGACCAAACATTGGTGGTTAAAATTCGCTCTCTTGGAACCCAATTAGCATAAACTTCTACTAAAGACTTTATGGCTTCCTGACCTTCAGGCGTAGTTTCGCCTCCAATTAAAACCCTGTCCGGACTTAGTAAATCTTCAACAGCAGTTCCTTCTGCCAAGAACTCCGGATTAGAAAGTATTTGAAACTGTACACCGTTTCCGGTATTGTCTAAAATGCTTTTCAAAGCTTCTGCTGTTCTGACAGGCAAGGTTGATTTCTCAACTATAACCTTATTGTTTTTGGCTACTTTGGCAATTTGTCGTGCACAAAGTTCGATGTGTTTTAAATCGGCTGCCATTCCTTTTCCGGTACCATAGGTTTTGGTTGGCGTATTTACCGATATAAAAATTAAGTCAGCTTCATCAATGGCTTTGTCAACATCGGTAGAAAAAAACAAATTTTTTCCACGAACATTTCCAACTATTTCATTTAATCCCGGTTCGTATATTGGAATATTGTTAACGTCTTTATCATTCCAAGCCGCAATTCGGGCTTCGTTTAAATCGACTACTGTAACTTTAATGCCGGGACATTTTTGGGCTATAACTGCCATTGTTGGTCCACCAACATATCCTGCTCCAATACAACAAATGTTTTTAATCTTCATGCTAATTTTTATTTTAAATTATTCCAATACCATTTCACAGCTTCTTTTAAACCGTCTTGAAAAGAATAATTGGGAGTATAGTTTAATAATCTTTTTGCTTTATCAATACTTGCCAAAGAATGAGGAATATCTCCTGCTCTATTTGGGCCATGAACCACTTCAATAGTTGAAATAGCTGTATCAAATTCAGACAGGTATTCTTTTAAATAAGAAACCATGTCGTTTAGTGTCGTTCTGTCACCAAAAGCGGTGTTGTAAACCGTATTAATGGCTTCCGGATTCTGAGTCAACATCGCCAACTCGTTCATTTGAATCACATTATCTATATAGGTGAAATCTCTTGAAAAATTTCCATCTCCATTAATAATTGGACTTTCATGCTTCATCAGTTGCATCACAAACTTCGGTATAACAGCAGCATAAGCTCCGTTTGGATCCTGTCTTCTTCCATACACATTGAAATAACGCAAACCTATCGTTTCAAAACCATACGTATTGCTGAAAATTTCAGCATATAGCTCATTTACATATTTTGTAATAGCGTAAGGCGAAAGCGGTTTTCCAATTTTGTCTTCTACTTTTGGTAGTGCTTCTGAGTCACCATAAGTGGATGAACTTGCGGCATAAACAAATCTTTTAACACCGGCATCTCTCGAAGCAACAAGCATATTTAAAAAACCCGAAACATTAACCTCATTACTCGTGATAGGATCATTTATAGAACGAGGAACAGAACCCAATGCTGCCTGATGCAATACATAATCAACTCCGATAACAGCATTTTTACATTGTGCTAAATCCCTGATATCACCTTCTATTAATTTGAAATTTTCATGTCCCAGAAATTCGGCAATATTATGTTTATGACCTGTAGCAAAATTATCAAAGCAAACAACAAAATATCCCTTCGTCAAAAAATATTCACACAAATTAGTACCGATAAATCCAGCACCACCCGTAATTAATATTGTTGTTTTATTTTCTGCCATCCCTGAATTTTTTCAATATTCGATATTTCCATTTAGCAAAAAATTCTTTTGGTTCTTCCTCTTCATGATAACCACTTCCGTAGCCATAGCCATAGCCGTAACCATAACCATATCCGTAACCATAACCAACACCATATTTTGCTTTATTTTCATAACCATTAAAAATGATACTCACATTAATAAGCTCGCCTCGTTTTGTTCTGTTATTTAATAATGTCAACATTTCTTTTTTGGTGAAATTCTGGCGTATAACATATAAAGTAACATCACAGAATTGAGATAATTCTAAAGCATCAGAAACTAATCCAACAGGTGGCGTATCGAGTATAATGTAATCATACTTTTTCTTTAATTGTTCCATCATATCTCTCATTGAGTCTCCAAGTATTAACTCTGAAGGATTTGGAGGAATTGGTCCGGATGTTATAACGTCAAGAAAAGGAATATGTGTTTTTTGTATAACCTCATCCAATGATTTTTGTCCAATTAAAAAATTAACAGCACCATGTTCATTTTGAATATTAAAATCATCAAAGATTTTTGGCTTTCTTAAATCCAATCCCAGAATTATAGTTTTCTTTTCACTAAGTGCAAACACAGTCGCAATATTTAACGAACAAAATGTTTTTCCTTCACCACTGACAGAGGAAGTCAGCATAAGTGTTTTTGAACCATCAACGCTTTGCTTTTTGTATAAGAATTGTAAAGAGGAACGAATGGCTCTGAATGATTCCGAAAGAGCCGATTTTGGTCTTTCAAAAACTGATAAATTACTTTCAGAATGTTTAACCCCAACTATACCTATTAATGGTAATTGGGTTTGCGCAGAAATATCTTCAATGTTTTGAACTGAGTTACTAATAAAGAAAATAAAGAAAACGAGAATTAACGGGATTAATAATCCCATAAAAAAAGCTAATACATAGTTTACACTCGTTTTTGGACCTAATAATCCACCACCTACATCTTTGGCTGGATCAATAAATTGAATATCCGATAAGTTTGCAGCCATTACAATAGATGCTTCACTTCTCTTTTGTAAAAATGTATTGTAAATATTATCACTTAAATTATACTTTCTCGATAACTTCAACCATTCCTGCTTGTTCTCCGGAAGTTGGCTGATTTCGCTTTCAAGTTTTGCAATTTTTTGGTTGGCAAAATTTAAGTCATACATCAAAGAATTCCTGTAAGTAGATTCGTTTTCAAGCAATACTTTTTTAACCGATTGTATTTCATTATCTAATCTTTCATAGGAGAATGAGCCTTTTACTGAGTAGGCTAACTCCGAACGCTGTATCGACAATGTTATTATTTTAGAGACATTGGCATTGATGTTAGCTTCTTCAATTCCGGCAATCGTTGGCGCAGGTAATTTTGAGAAGTCAACACTTTCTTTTAAATACTTTCGTAATGAATTTAAATACGCTATTTTTCTTTCTACGGCATCTTTTTCGGCATCATACTGTAACAATTGAGTTTTGTAGTTTGCACCACCAGCTTCGATATCAAGTATGTTGTTGCTTTTGCCAAAATCTTTTAATTCATCTCCAGACTCTTTCAACTTGCCTTCCATATCGGACAATGTTCTATCAATGAAATTTATAGTGTTCTCAGCAAACTTATTTTTATTATCTAATTGCCTTTTGATTAATACCTCAACTGTAGTATTAAGAAAATCAACCATTTTATTTTTATTGGTTCCCTGCACACCTATTTTTAAAATGGAACCCGCTTTTTCATCAATAGCTACGTTTACACCCATGCAAGACGAAACCGAACTGTCAAAGGAGTTGAACCTAACTAATATTTCTTCATTAAAGTTGTTTTTTTCAAAATTTGACAAATCCAGTCTCCAATGAAGAAATGGCAAATTAACTGTTTCACCTATTTTGTAGATTGCTTTAAATTCTTTATTTTCAATCGGAATTACTGATAGTTTATTATCAATATAACTAATAACTTCTGCAGTATTGGATTGAAAAGGAATAGTGATTTGATACGAATTATTTGAAACCATTTTTACTTTTATAAACTGGTTAAATAATTGGTTTTTGTTTTTATCGATGGTTACTTTGAATGGGACCTGACCATAAACATCTTGTAAAAAATATTTTGTTTGCTTAAAATAATCGATATAATATTGCAACTTGTCAACTACAAATTCATTGTGTGATCTTGACTTTAGTGTAGTAGAAATCATCTGAACTTTATCCGAAGTTCCACCCCAATTAAAGATCAAACTTGTATTTGAAGTAAAAAAAGGATTGTTTTCTTCCTGAACCGCTATAGTAGTTTCGATTCCGTAAATCTTTTGTTTTCTAACATTAACCTGATGAGCGATAGAAAAAGCAATGATTAGCCCAACCAAAAACCACTTCCAATAACTCAGCGTTTTAATTAAAAAACCTTTAAAATCAAAGCTGTTTTGTTTATCAAAAAAAGTAAAATCTTTTACGTCTATCATGAAAAATGGTGTTAATTTCTAAGTAGCAAATAAGTTGTTGTTGCTAATGACAATAGCGTAATAATAGTAGACAGCGACTCTATTCCCGTTTTTCCGGTTCCCCATGTTTTTTCTTTCAATGGATTAACCAATATATAATCGTTTGGTTGTAGATTAAAAGCCGGTGAATTAACAGCATTTGCATCTGTCAAATCAATACTAAAAGTTTCATTACCATGTGGAAATCTTCTTATTACTTTTACATCTTTTCTGTCCCCTGTAAGTGCAATATCACCCGAGTTAGCAATAGCCTCCATTATATTTACCTTGTCCTGATACAATGTTTTTGTTCCTGTACTGGCAACTTCGCCATTTATAGTATATTTAAAACCGGCTAATTTCACAACAACATAAATACCAGCTTCCTCTTTAAAATATTTTTCTAAAAGTATCTTTTCAATTTTAATTCTAACTTCTTCAACAGTAAATCCTAAAACATTCATTTCTCCAAGTATTGGCAATCTGATATTACCATGATCATCAACCGAATAACCAGTAAAGTAACTACTTTGTTCATTAACAGTTCCACCTATTTGCACATTTAAACTATTAAATATTTCAACCAATTTAGGATCTATGGCTTTTATTGTAATGCTCAAAATGTCATTTGTCTGGAGTCGATAAGGATTCTGATTTGAAGGGGTAACTACCTCATTGGCAGCACTTTTTTCACCTTGTAAATAAATCAACTGTTTTTTTGATATGCAGGAAGTAACTAAAACGCTCAGCAGTAGTAGTAAATATATTTTGGGTTTGTTCATTATTTTAAATAAAAAATTAGCAAACAAAGATAGTTTTTCAATTCTAATTACAAAAATGTAGTCTGCTATTATTTTGTTATATATTTTTTAGGGTATTTTCAAAAGGTACTCGGTTCAAAATACTTCGTCCCAAAGTAACTTCATCGGCATATTCTAATTCATCGCCAACGGCAATTCCTCTGGCAATAGTGGATGTTTTTATCGAATAATCTTTGATTCTTTTGAAGATATAAAAGTTTGTCGTATCGCCTTCCATTGTTGAGCTTAACGCAAAAATCAATTCTTCAATTTCTCCTGATTTTACTTTTTCTACCAACGAATCTATGTTTAATTGACTTGGACCAACGCCGTCAATCGGAGAAATTTTTCCGCCTAAAACATGATAAATTCCTTTAAACTGATTGGTGTTTTCAATCGCCATAACATCGCGAACATCTTCTACTACGCAAATAATTTTATGATTTCTGTTGGGATTATTGCAAATTTCACAGACTTCAACATCAGAAATGTTGTGACAACTGCTGCAAAACTTAATCTCCTCACGCATAGTTGTCAGCGCTTGTGATAAAAATTGGGTTTGCTCTGATGGCTGTTTCAGCAAATGCAAAACCAATCGCAAAGCAGTCCGCTTTCCAATTCCGGGTAGTTGCGCCATTTCGTTTACAGCTTTTTCAAGCAATTTTGAAGAAAATTCCATGAGGCAAAAGTAGCAAATTAGACCATTAGATTGTTAGAATTTTAGAATGTTAGAAATATAATTGTTATTAACACATCTTTCTTCACAAATAACCAAATAACCAAATAACCACATCCACAATTTTCACTAATTTGGCAACACTAAAAACCTAAATTATGTCGCCAACAACCATTCTTATTATCATCGTTATTTATTTTGGATTATTGATTTTGATTTCCAATTTGGTCAGCAAAAAAAGCTCCGACAATGATACCTTTTTCAAAGCCAATAAAAACTCAAAATGGTATTTGGTTGCCTTCGGAATGATAGGAACTGCCTTGTCTGGCGTGACTTTTATCTCGGTTCCGGGTGAAGTTGGAAATCCCGATTTACAGTTCAAATATTTTCAGTTTGTTCTCGGAAATGCCCTTGGTTTTATAATCATTGCCAAAGTCCTGCTTCCACTCTATTACCGCATGAATCTGACATCGATTTATAGTTATATCGAACAGCGCTTGGGTGTTATTAGTTATAAAACTGCAGCTACTATTTTCTTAATCAGCAGAACCATTGGTTCTTCTTTTCGATTGTATTTGGTGGTGATTGTTTTGCAACGTTATGTATTTGATGCGTTTGATGTTCCGTTTGCTTTAACGGTTTTGATTTCACTCGGATTAATCTTTGCCTACACCTATCGTGGCGGATTAAAAACGATTATCATTACCGATACGTTACAAACTTTCTTCCTGGTTTCTTCTGTTTTTCTGACGATAATTTTTGTTTGCCATAGTTTGGATTTTGGTGCCGTTGAAGCTTTTGAAGCCGTGAAAAACAGCAATTATTCTAAAGTGTTTTTCTATGAAGATTATCTGAAAGGCAACTTTGTGCTAAAACAAATTCTGGGTGGAATATTTGTAACCATTGCAATGGTTGGACTTGACCAGGATTTGATGCAAAAGAATCTGAGCTGCAAAAACATAGACGAAGCGCAAAAAAACATGTTTACGTTTACTACCGTTTTTGTGATTATCAATATTTTCTTTTTGAGTGTTGGTGCTTTGTTGTACTTGTATGCCGAGAAAAATGGCATTGCAATTCCAATGGTTGACGGCGTGGCAAGAACCGATTATTTATTTCCCGAAATTGCCTTTAAACATTTGAGTATTGTTCCGGCTATCATCTTTTTATTGGGTTTAACCGCCGCTACATTTGCTACAACTGATTCGGCTTTGACCGCATTGACAACTTCTTTTTGCGTCGATTTTTTAGGAATGGATAAAACCGAAAATCAGAACAAACCCAACATAGTCAGAACACGTCATTTCGTTCATGTTGGGTTTTCAGCACTAATGTTTTTGGTCATTATAATTTTCAATTCGCTGAATGACAAATCCGTAGTTACGATGATTTTTAAAGTGGCGAGTTATACGTATGGACCACTTTTAGGATTGTATGCTTTTGGATTGTTTATGAAATCGAAAACAGTGCACGATAAGTTTGTACCTTTCATTTGCCTGCTTTCGCCAGCGATTTGCTTTTTGATTAGCAAAAATTCAGCTGCGCTTTTTGGGAATTATGTAATCGATAACGAACTGATAATCGTAAACGGATTGATTACTTTCCTTGGGTTATTGATGATTAGTAAACCGGCGACAAGTCAAACTAAATTTTAAAAAAAGGATGAGATTGCTTCGTTCCTCGCAATGACTAGTACTGATTTGTAGCCAATAAAACCAACGTACACGCTACTTCCACTTTAATACCATTGCTTTGCAACAGTTGATAAAACTGTGGGTTTTCCGTTCCCGGATTGAAGATGACGCGTTTTGGTTTGGTTTCGATGATGTAGTTATAATAATCTACCTGACGCTTCGGATTTAAGTACAAAGTCACGGTATCAATATTCGCAAGTGGAATTTGTTTGGTATGAATTTTAACGCCGGCAACTTCTCCTGCATTTTGCCCAATTGCTAAAACACTATGCCCTTTTTCTACTAATTTATTGATTGCTATGTAGGCATATTTTTCTGGTTTTGTTGTTGCGCCCAGCACTACTGTTTTTTTGTTTTTCATGATTTCATTTCTTGGTATCAAAGATAATGGTAACTTTATATTTCGGTAGGTTTATTTAACTTCTATTTAATAATTAAAGTGAAACTCCCGATTTACCTTTGCCAAAAAAAACTATGGAGATATTTGTCTTTCTATTCGCGGCACTTTTTTCGGTACTGAATCCAATTGGAACTGTACCGATATTTGTTGGCCTGACACAGGATTACACAAAGAAAGAACGCGCTCGCGTGGCAATTTGGACAGGTTTTAATGTTTTTGTAATACTGATTATTTCTTTCTTCATTGGGCAGTATGTTTTAGAGTTTTTTGGCATCACCATTACCGCACTACGAATTGCAGGGGGAATTATCATTGCCAGTTCGGGGTTTGGGCTGCTGAATGGAAACTTCAGTAAAAATAAAGGAATCAACAAAAAAGTACAGGAAGACATCGAAAACAGAAACGATATTGCGTTGACACCATTGGCAATGCCCATGCTCGCAGGTCCAGGTTCGATATCACTATTAATTGCATATTATCAGGAACATCATGAAACTACTGCTGAAATTGCTTTTTCCTGCCTGGCTATTTTAGTGGTATCGATTTTAATTTATATCATACTGCGCAGTGCTCATTATTTGGCAAAATATCTTGGTGCTTCCGGAATTGTAGCGATTTCGAGAATTGTTGGATTCCTAACAATCGCTATCGGAATTCAATATATTATTAGTTCGGTTTTGAGCATCATCCGAGGGATTTAGTTATAAGTTATAACCCGAGACTGAAAGTCGAACTGAGCGGAGCTAATTATGAGCTAAATTGCAACTCATGACTCATAACTTATAATTCATAATTAATTTTTCGGAAGAAAAATTTCTGCCATCATGCAGCGTGCACTTCCGCCGCCACAGGCTTCAATTGTATCTAAACTGGAATGAATTATTTCGACGTGTGCTTCGAGTTGTGCAATTTGTTTTTTGGTCAAGCTTTTATATGCTGATTCGCTCATTACCAGAAAACGTTCGTCGTTTTTCCCTTTTACTTCAAGCATGTTTCCTGCAAAATTATTCACTTGGTCTTCGGTTATTAAGATGATTTCTTTGTCATCACCTCGAAGGCTATCTAAAACCATTTTGCGCTCTTTTTTGTCATCGATACAATCGGCACAAATTACGGCAAATGTATCGCCAAGACACATCATCACGTTGGTATGATAAATCAGTTTTCGTTCGCCATTTACGGTTTGAAACGCTTCGAAAATAACCGGAGTTAATTCGAAATCTTCACAAAACTCAATCATAACTTCCTCGTCAGCTCTTGGAGAAAGCGCACAATAGGCTTTTCCGTTTTCTCTGTCTAATAGTAAACTTCCTGTTCCTTCGAGGAAAACATTGTCCTCTTCAGCCGAAGTATAATCTACTATTTGGTTAATCTGAAAACCTTCATCTTCAAGTATGTCGAGAATATCTTCTCTTCTTTCGGCACGACGATTTTCGGCAAACATTGGATACAAAGCTACATCGCCACTTTCGTGAAATGAAATCCAGTTGTTTGGAAAAATGCTGTCCGGTGTGTTTGGTTCTAATGTATCTTCAACAACAGTAACGTTTACGCCTACTTTTCGCAACTTGGCAACAAAAGTATCAAACTCTTTTTGCGCTTTGGCATTAACCGTTTCAGGCGAAAGTCCATCAAGTACTTTTTGGTAATAATTATTCACCGCCGTTTGTTCGTTCATGCGAAAAGCAACCGGACGAATCATCAATATGGAGTTGGTAGTTTGTTTCATTTTAGTCTCTAATTAGTGGTAAAGTTGAACAACGCAAAAGTCCTTCTTGCTTTGCTATTTCGGCATACGGTATTTCTTCAACGATGAATCCGTTATCGCGAAGCCAATTGTTTAATCTTGTAAATTTTTGTTCAGAAACCACTACGTTTTCAGCAATAGAAAACACATTGGAATTCATATCATACATTTCTTCACGAGTAATGTGGAATAGATTTTCTTTGCCAAAAAGCTTGACCAAAAAAACATAATCCGACTCTTCACGGAAACCGCTTTTATAAATTATTCCTTTATCTTTTCCGACAGGCTGAAAGCAACAATCAAGATGCAATGCATTGTCTCGAGCTTCAATTTTTGATTTTACTAAATCGAACTCTTTGACTTTTCTGTTTGGAAATAAGGCTTTGATATAGTTTACACCTTGCATATTTGTTCGTGCCGTGATGTAATCTTTATAGTCAGAACCTTTATATGTTCCGATAAAAATATAATCGTTCCAAAGCATAACATCACCACCTTCAATATGCACTTCTTCGGGTGGACGAACCACTTTTGCCGGATCTATTTGGTCAATGATATATTGAATAGCGTCTAATTCGCGCTCTCGATCCGGAAGAATATTAGCTTTTATAAAAATATCATCAATCACAAAACCAATGTCTCGGGTAAAAATCTGATTGTAGTTTTCAATCATTTTCGGACGAAAGACTTTTACATCATATTTTTGAAAAACCTGATTAAAAGCTTCCATTTCTTTGACCATATCGGCTTCGACAGGATAGGTTCCGGCGAGAATATGTTCTAAAGATTTTGGATCATAGGCTTCATCCGCTTTGGGTGTTGGACCATTATTTATTGCTGAACCGAGCACAACTGCTCGTAGTCGTGATGTTTCGTTTTTTACATTTAATTGTAGCATAAAATAGCTTTTGGCAATTAGCAAATATATAGAAAGCAAGTCGAATTATAAATTATTCTTAGTTTTAAGTTTTTAATTTAATGATTTCATAAAAAAAGCTCCTCAGTTACGAGAAGCTTTCTTCATTTAAAAATATCTTAATGGTAGTATTCTAATTCTTAATTAATTTTTTGGTGTATAATTTTCCGTCTTCAGCGGTGACATTTATTATGTAAATACCATTGGCATAGCGGCTCACATCAATCATGGTTATATCTGTTTTTTCAACATTTCGCTCGTCTACAATCTTACCATCAATAGTCGTAATGCTAACCTTATTGAATTTAGCGTCTTTCATTATAATCTCTATAGTGCTGCTTGACGGGTTTGGCACTATGGCAAAATCTTTTGACACTTTTATCAGGTTGACAGTTTCGTCAACACTTGGAGGTTCATCACCTCTCGGATTTGCATTTGGCGGCTGAGTTTTATATAGAAAATTTGAAGTACAACCTTCAGGGTAAGCTGAAAACTGCGCACCTAAAGCGGCTTCAAAACCCGGATTTAGCTCGACATAATTTGAAGCATGATACACCACTCCATTTGACAAAACATTGTCTCCGACGGATACTATATTTGCTGCCTTAATCCAATCTGACCTTTCCTTCTTTTTTACAGCTACTGTTGCCAAATTACTAAGGTCATCTGAAGGAGATGCCAATGTTAATGTTGACAAACAACAATCTACAAAAGTCACATCAGGTCCAACGCCGGCTGAGTTGTCAGAAATGGTATAAATAAATGCGCCTGCGGGACAACTGACATTAAAATTGGCATTAATCTCAAATTCAAAATTTCCTGTTGGGCTTGCTCCAAACATACTTGGTAAAACGGTAAAACAAAATGTACTCGCTGTAAGCTGCGTTGGCGCACTTAATGTTCCTACAACTGTTCCGTTTTGAGTAATATCTAATGTAATGGAACTTAAGGTGGCGTTATGTGGCGTTTGATAAGTCCCACAAACCTGAAAAGGTGTGTTAGCAACAGTATCAGGACAATTAATATTGGTTGCATTTGTATTTAGAGCTCCCAGTTTTGGAGAAGCGCAAATAGAACCACAAATATTATCAATATAAACTGTTCCAAAATGTGCCGAAGGTTGACAGTCACTTATCGTAAATTCAATTGTTCCGGGTTGACCCAGAATTTCACCCACGTTCAATCGGGCACAAATCCAATCGGTATAAAGAACCCTTCTGTTGCTGGCTACATATATTACGTTAAACAGGCAATTGTCCGGATCAGCCACAATGCATATTTCATCAACAACATTACTGAACTGGTCTAGTACCCTAACCCTGAAAAAAGGCTGAATATCTTGTCCATGTGCCGGTTTATTATCCATTACCAATGAAAAATTAAAATCAATTGTTGCTTGATTTATTGTTGGAAAGTAACGTGAAACCGTAGTAATGTCAGAGGAACCAAATCCCATTTCATTGTTTAACTTAATACATTTATTACCTCCGCCGCCAGAAGCAAACAAGGTTGGAACGTTTACTCCTAAACTTGCTAACATTGGATCATACTGCTGATAACCAGGACTTGTATTATCAATGTAAGTTACTGCTGCGTTTAAATTGTTGGTTGCCGGTGTCACAACATTTAAAGCGGTTTGCACCGATCGTGTCGCACATGATAAAAAGAATGATGTTCCCGAAGCCGGTTGCGGATATGAATCAGACCAAAAGGTATAGCCAGCTGTACCATTTTCAAAATCACCATTCACACAGGTTTGTTGCACAGCAACAGGCATTGGTCTTGCAAAATACAAGTCTTTTTTATCCGGATTTTCGGCAAAGAACAACTTTCTTAATTCGTAAATTTTAGTGTTTAGAATTGCTTTATCCAATTCTGCCTGACTAAATTCTTCTTCTTCTCTAAGATGTCTGATTACATCATCAGTAACTTCTTTTGACAACACATAATTGTTAAAATTATTGTCAATGAATTTCTGAATTTCTACTTCGGTCTGGTTAGCACTTGATATTCTTTTTTCTTCAGAATTCAAATACTCATTGAGCTGTGCTGAAATGTTATAAGAATTAAAACAAATAGCACAAACTATTACTGTTTTTAGTATCTTATACATATCAATCTTCGTTAGCTGTTAGTACTTTTACTTGTTTTTTTAATTCTTCAATATCCTTGATGTTTTTTTCAATGGTTTTATTTTGCTCAATAATATAAAGCATCATCTCTTCAATCTTAGCCATGTGTTTGGATTGCATTTCTGCTAAATCAAGTCCGTTTTTAGCCAATTCACTTGCAGAATCAATTCCAGGTAAATGTTTATGTTTAGCAATATATTCTTCTACATTTTTCAAAGGCATTAAGTCGTAATTTTTTTCAAAAACATAATCTGCCCAATTCGCTGTACTTCTCAGAGCTACTTTTACTTTTTCGGTTAAGATTCCGCCTTCTACATATAATTTATAATTTCCTGAAGTTGATGGATACGAAGCTGTTGAACCAATGTAAACTTTCCCGTTTGGCTGACTGCTTCCACTATTAAACCAAATGTTACTGCCATTCATTGAAACAACTCTGTTTCCGTTAACAGTCGTTGCCGGATTGATATTACCATTATCAGCATATAAACTGGTATCCGTAGAGCTTACCACGTAAGGTGTACCGGCTGATCCGTTTCCTAATATAGACACATTATTTCCCGCTGTTACAATAGTTGATTGAAGTGTTATTGAACCTCCTCCATTCGATAAAGTTACTATGGCTCCGTTTTGAGTAATTGATTGTGGTCCGTGGTTAGGTAATACCACACTGTTCCCATTAGAAATATGAAGTACATTTCCTGTGAGCGATAAGGTTTGCTCATCTGTATCTATAGGTGTTGGCAACGTAAATGAACCACCACCATTAGAAAGTGTAATAGTATTTCCTGTTTGAGAAAGTGTTTGTGGTGCTTGTGGAGATGGAAGCGTAAAAGAACCACCACCATTAGAAAGCGTCACTGTATTTCCCGTTTGAGAAATTGTTTGTGGTACATCAACATAAGTTGGAAGTGTCACGCTATTTCCATTTGAAATAGATAATGTATTACCTGATAAAGCTAATGACTGAGCATCAGTATCTACCGGAGTTGGTAATGTAAATGAGCCTCCACCATTGGAAAGCGTAATTGTATTTCCTGTTTGTGAAATGGTTTGAGGAATATCTGTAAATGTTGGCAAATTAAATGAACCACCACCATTAGAAAGCGTTATGGTATTTCCTGATTGAGAAAGTGTTTGAAGCTCGTTTGTAGTACTAGTATCAAGCCCTGAGATATCAGTTAAGTTTACCGGAGCACTCGCAACACCATTTACAGTAGTTACTAATTGATTATTATTTACAGTATTAGAAATAGAATTAATAATCGTTGATGATGACGAAACATTATTTACATTACTGGTCATCAAATTAGCGTTTGATGTTAATACATTAGTTTCAACAGCATTCACCATTTTGTTTAAAACAACATCACCATTTTGATTAACCGTTAAAAACCTATTAGACACTTGAGATGTTGGTGGGTTATAGTTACTGGTTAAATTTGTAAAACGAAGTCCGGAATTACCTTCTGTTCCTTGTGTGATTTCAACTTTATTATTAGGTGAAGTTGTTCCTATTCCTACTCTTCCTTCAACCATTAATCCGTTTGCAGGAGCTGAAATTCCGGGAGTTACTCCATTTGGCGTGAAATTCCTACCAATAGCAACACCACCTTTTATATCTAATTTGTTAACCGGAATGACATTGTTACCCAAACCAATTCCTGTATTTCCATTTTTTTGAATAAAAATCCTTTGATTCCCTAAACCATCTGCAATAATTATTGATTGATTAGTGTCGTTCCCAGCTAAAATTGGTGTGGATGGAAATTTTGGAACAGTTATTCTATTCCCTAAAAAAACATTGTAGCTTCCACTTAATAAATTGATAGCTGTCTCTGATCCGATAAAAATATTAGAATCCCCTGACAGCAAACTTCTTGGACTATAATTTCCTATTGCTGTATTTGAACTACCTATGTTCTTTAATAGTGCTGCATAACCAACTGCAGTATTGTAACTTCCGTCAATGTTAGATTCTAACGATCTATGACCAATCGCAATATTAGATGAACCGGAATCATTATTATGCAAAGTTCCTGTTCCTAATGAACAATTTAAACTCCCGCTTCCATTCAAGGCTAGTGAGCCATTTCCAAAAGCACAGTTAAACCCACCTGAAGAAGAACTCAATGTCCCTATTCCAAAAGCACTATTACTATGACTGGTATTATTACTTAACGAATTAAGTCCATATCCTGTGTTATAGTTCCCTGTATTATTAACACCGCAGTTTTCACCTGTAAAAGTATTATTAACTTGAGCGTTGGCTTCTAAAGCAGCTCCAGCAAAAAACAATACTGTAAATAGAAGAGTAAATTTCATTTTCATAACTAAAAGATTTAATACGTTAATAATTTAATTAAAAGTGATTTTAATTTTTTTTTGTTCTTTTTTGATCTTTTAGGGAGGGATAAAACTTTAAATACCTAATTGCTGTTATTTAGAATTTGATATCGTAAATCTTATACCCAAATGTAAATAGTTTAAATAAAATAAATCTATTAAATGCATATATAATCGATGAAATACATATTTTTTATAAATACTAATTAATTTATCTTACATAATTTAATTTTTAAATAAATTAATTTTTGTTCATGAAACTTTAGGAAGTGGGAAATAGATTCCAAAAAAAAATCCCTATCAATTGATAGGGATTTTTTTGGGTTTAGGCATTACCAAATGACTACTCTTTCTTTTTCGGGTAGATACATTTTATCTCCCGGTTTTATGTTGAATGCTTTATAGAATTCCGGAATATTCATCAATGGTCCATTGATTCTGAATTGAGCCGGCGAATGAACATCTGACATGATTTGTCTCGATATTGCTTCATCTTTAGCATGTACCATCCAGGCATAGCCATAAGCTAAGAAGTATCTTTGTTCTGGTGTAAAATTGCTTATTTTTTCTTTATTCTTGTACTGCGCTGTTTTTTTGAAAGCTTCAAATCCCATAACAACACCGCCTAAATCAGCGATGTTTTCCCCTTGTGTTGCATCACCGTTTACAAACTTACCTTTAAGCGGTTCAAACTTATTGAATTGAGCCACAATTGCTTTTGTTTTCTGAGTAAACTTAGCTTTATCTTCTGCTGTCCACCAGTCTTTCAGGTTTCCTTTATCGTCGTACTGACTTCCCTGATCATCAAAACCATGTGTGATTTCGTGACCAAAAGTAGAACCACCAATTATACCATACAAAATAGCATCATCAGGCATTCTTCCTTCAAATCCGGGAACCAAAATATTACAGGCAGGAACACAAATTTCATTATTGCTCGGATTGTAATAGGCATTATACGTTTGCGGATACATTCCCCATTCGGTTCTGTCAACCGGATTGCCATATTTTTTAATCATATAATCGTATGACCATTTATTAACAGCCATAACATTGGCACAATACGCATTCCTATTGATAGTAACGCTGCTCATGTCTTTCCATTTATCAGGATAACCCACTTTCATTACGATTTTACTCAATTTGAAAAGTGCTTTTTTCTTTGTTTCCTCACTCATCCAATCCAACTTCTTGATGTGATCTGCATATACATCCCGAATGTTATTCCCAATCTCCAATAGTTTTTCTTTTGACCCTTTTGGCAAATAATCTGTAACATACACCTGACCTATCAATTCTCCTAATGAGCCATCGGTTTGCTCAACGATACGTTTCCATCTTGGTTTTTGCTCTTTTACACCATTCAATACTGTGGAGTAAAAAGCAAAGTTTTGCTTTTCGATAGCATTATTAAGATAAGAAGCATAAGTGTTAACCAAATCCCATTTCAAATAGGTTTTCCAATCTGCAATGCTGTATGAGCTGACAATCTTATCCAATCCTTTGTAAAATTCAGGTTGACCTACAATAACCGTATCAGCTTTTGTAATACCTAATTGTGGCAAAACATTTTCCCAAGCTATAGATGGTGTTGATGATTTGAATTGGGCCAAAGTCATCTTGTTGTAGTTCTTTATCGGATCACGAAGTGCTTCTAATTTTCTGCTGTTTTTAGCTAAATCCGTTTCCAATTTCATAATCGTAGTGGCTGCAGTCTTTGCTTTTGCAGCATTGTCTCCCATTAATTGGAACATTGCTTCCAAATGCTTTACATATTCAGTTCTGATTTTAACCGCTTCGGCATCCGTATTAAAATAGTAATCTCTGTTACCTAAACCCAAACCACCTTGCCCAAAGAACAAAGCATTTTTTGAACTTATTTTATCATCCTGTCCAACATAAAAAGAGAATGCCGGACCAGCACCTATTGTATGAAGATACCCAATAGTATTCATCAAAGTTGAAACATCAGTAATGGCTTCGATTTTTGATAAAGTCGCAGCTAATGGTTTCAGCCCTGCTTTTTCAATGGCTAAAGTATCCATACCAGAAGCATAAAAATCGCCTATCTTTTGTTCGTTGCTTCCTTTTGCAGCGTCTTTGTTTTCTGCTGATTTTTCACAAATGTTTTTGATCTGAGCATTAATGGTATCTCCTATAGTTCTAAAAATTCCGTTGCTGCTTTCCGTACTCGGAATAGGATGTTTTTTAAACCAACCTCCATTGGCATAATGGAAAAAATCGTCGCCCGGATTTACAGTTGTATCCCGATTAGTAAGTAATGGATCTTCGTATTGAGTTTCTTTTTGGCTGCAGCTTATCGCGAATAAAGCCGATAGCATGCTAATGGTAAGTTTGTTTCTGAATTGCATAAGTTTATAGTTTTGATAATCATTGGTATAAAAAAAATAAAAATGTTACCAAATGTATAGCATTATGTCTAATTTAAAAGTGATAAAATAAAAAAAGTGCCCTGAAATTCAGGACACTTTTCAAAAATAATTTGGTTAAACTATTTTTTCTCTTCTGCTTTTTTAGAAGCGCAACATGCTTTTTTAGCTGCACTGCACTCTTTTTTTTCTGCAGTTGTACATGCTTTTTCTGTTTTGGCTTCTTTCTTTTTTGCTTTTGGATCTGGAGCAGCATTTACATTCATTGAGAATAAAAAGGCAACTATAGCTACCATTGAAACTAATTTTTTCATGATTTTATATTTTTAAATGTTATTATTTTTTTTAATTATTAAAGATTTTTTCCGCTGCGCTCCAAACAGTTCGGCTGCGCCTCGGGTGACTGACGATTGTTTTAAACATTAAATGAATGTTCCGGCGGTTGCCAAATGACAACATTATAATTGGGAATTAAAGTCGTGTTGTAATGTGTAGTTTGTCTAACCAAAGAATCAGAAAAGAAATTTTGCATCTTATAATCCGCTTCGAAAACCAAAAAAGGTCCAGTATGATAATTAAGGTTGATTAGGCATTTTTCTTTTTGACAGCCATTTGGAATTTCTTTTAGAGGCTTACCACAACAAGCATCGTGGCATTTCAATTCCATAGTCATCTTAACTACTTTTACCGTTGGTATTACGGCAAGCACATTAACATAAAGACATAGTATAATGGCCAAAAATTTCAACTTCTTCTTTTATAAATGGTGAATCAAATGTAATTATTTTTATCAAAGTCAAATACACTTTAACATTCCTTTGAGAGTTGAAATTAATTTCAACATTTATAATAATTTTAATAATACTACGTTTTATAATGTAGTAATTTGCGTCAAACAATATAACAAATATGGATACTATAAAAATTCTATGGGTTGATGATGAAATTGATTTACTTAAACCGCATATTTTATTTCTGGAAAAGAAAAACTACAAGGTAACTGCTTTCAACAATGGTAGAGATGCTGTTGATGCTTTTGAAGATGGTAACTTTGATATTGTTTTTCTGGATGAAAATATGCCTGGTATGAGTGGTTTGGAAACGCTTTCTGAAATGAAAGAAAAAAAGTCTTCTACTCCAATGATTATGATTACCAAAAGTGAGGAAGAATATATCATGGAAGAAGCTATTGGTTCCAAGATTGCCGACTATTTGATAAAACCCGTAAATCCAAATCAGATATTGTTGAGTTTGAAGAAAAACCTGGATCATTCAAGATTGATCTCTGAAAAAACAACATTGGATTATCAAAAGGAATTCCGCAAAATTGCTATGGAAATGGCCATGGTAAACAGCTATGAAGATTGGGTTGAACTCTATAAAAAACTTATTTTTTGGGAATTGGAATTAGAAAACATCAACGATCAAAGTATGGTTGAAATCCTCGAAAGCCAAAAGGTAGAAGCCAATGCGCAGTTTAGTAAATTCATTGAGCGCAATTACGAAGATTGGTTCGAGCCCAAAGCCGACAAACCGGTTCAATCACACACGCTTTTCAGAGAATTAGTCGTTCCTGAATTGGTCAAAAAAGACAAGCCAGTTTTATTTGTTGTCATAGATAACCTTCGTTATGACCAATGGAAAGCTATGGAAAGTGTGGTTGCCAATCATTACAAACTGGAAAAAGAAGTTCCTTATTATGCCATTTTGCCAACTGCAACACAATATGCGCGAAATGCAATCTTCTCTGGCTTATTGCCAATTGAAATGGAAAAACAGTTTCCGCAATATTGGAAAAACGATGTAGAAGACGGCGGAAAAAACCTGTATGAAGCCGAATTTTTAACCGCACATTTAAAACGATTGGGATTGAATATCAAACAGGATTATTTCAAGATAACCAATTTGACCAGCGGAAAAAAATTAGCCGAAAACTTCAAAGGATTAAAAGACAATAATCTGGTTACGGTCGTTTACAATTTTGTAGATATGTTATCGCATGCCAAAACCGAAATGGATGTGGTAAAAGAATTGGCTTCCGATGATAAAGCGTATCGCTCTTTAACATTGAGCTGGTTTAAAAATTCACCGCTTTTGGAAATCATTCAACAAGCTCAGAAATTAGGTTTCAAATTGATAATCACAACCGACCACGGAACGATTAACGTAAAGAATCCTTCCAAAGTTATTGGCGATAAAAACACCAGCCTGAATTTGCGCTACAAAACCGGAAGAAGCCTGACTTATGAAGATAGAGATGTGTATGCGGTTAGAGATCCAAAGAAAATTGGGTTACCAACCATCAACATGAGTAGTTCCTATATTTTTGCGAAGAACGATTTGTTTTTGGCGTATGTTAATAATTACAATCATTATGTAAGTTATTATCGAAATACGTATCAACACGGAGGAATTTCTCTAGAAGAAATGATTGTTCCGTTTTTAGTTTTTAATCCCAAATAAAATAGTGAAGTGGAAATCATTTTTTCATTAGACGAAATACGCCAGGTAGCCAAAAAAATTATACTTGAAAAACCCCATAAAGTCATTCTTTTTCATGGCAGTATGGGCGTTGGTAAAACAACTTTGATTAAAGCGTTGTCAAAAGAATTGGGTGTGACTGATGCCACCAGCAGCCCAACATTTTCTCTGGTAAATGAATACCAGGCCGATGACAATCTAAAAGTATATCACTTTGATATGTACCGATTGAAATCGGAAATCGAAGCCTTAGATATGGGAATTGAAGACTATTTATATTCCGGAAACTGGTGTTTTATCGAATGGGCAGAAAAAATTCCGAATTTGCTTCCTGATGATTTTTCAACCATCAATTTGTATGAATCTGTTGATGGTAAAAGAAATTTAAGATTGACATAATTGAATAAATTTTTGTAATTTGGAGCAAAATTACAATTGTGCAGTATGGCTATTACACCTTTCACTAAGCAGCAGCTTTTACCTCAAGAGGAAAAATTAGAAGTATATCGTCATAAAAGTGAACTCTTTATCGGAATTCCAAAAGAAACTTCTTATCAGGAAAGACGTATTTGTTTAACGCCTGATGCTGTAAATTCGCTTACGTCACACGGACACAAAGTAATGATTGAATCGGGTGCGGGATTGAGTGCGAGTTATACCGATAAAGAATTCAGCGATGCCGGAGCAACCATTACCAAAGATGTCAAGAAAGTATTAAGCTGCCCAATGATTTTAAAGGTTGAGCCTTTAACGATGGAAGAAATCGGATTAGTCAACACGAACGCCATCGTGCTCTCTGCGATTCAATTGAAGACACGAAAAAAAGAATACTTCGAAGCCTTATCCAAGAAAAAAATTACCGCACTTGCTTTTGAATACATCAAAGATGAAGATGGTTCGTACCCTGCTGTAAAATCGTTAAGCGAAATTGCTGGAACAGCGTCCGTTTTGATTGCGGCCGAACTGATGATTAACAACGAATTCGGAAAAGGTTTATTGCTTGGCAATATTACAGGCGTTCCTCCTACTGATGTTGTGATTCTTGGTGCAGGAACTGCAGGAGAATTTGCCGCCAAAACGGCTTTAGGTTTAGGAGCCAATGTGAAAGTTTTTGACAATTCGATAACCAAATTACGCCGACTGCAAAACAATTTAAATCAAAGAATATTTACGTCGACTATACAACCAAAATCATTGTTAAAAGCCTTGCGCCGATGCGATGTCGCGATTGGAGCATTGCGCGGCAAAGAGCGTTGTCCGGTTGTCGTTACCGAAACAATGGTGGAACACATGAAAAAAGGTGCCGTGATTGTAGATGTCAGTATTGATACCGGCGGTTGTTTTGAAACTTCGGAAGTAACAACGCATGAAAATCCGACTTTTATCAAGAGTAACATCATTCACTATTGCGTGCCGAATATTCCTTCGCGTTATTCTAAAACGGCCTCGCTTTCTATCAGTAATATCATCACGCCTTACCTACTCCAAATCGCCGAAGATGGTGGCTTGGAAAGTGCCATTCGTTGCAACAAAGGTTTGAAAAACGGTGTCTATTTGTATCATGGGATTTTGACTAACAAAGCTATTGGCGATTGGTTCAATCTTCCGGATAATGATATTAATTTGATTGTTTTCTAATTTCCGCCTGCGCGGAAATGACAGTAGTGTAAAATTTAGCACAGAACCAATGTTCATAGTAAAACATTTGATTACTTTTGCCGAAAATTAATTTACTATGAAGTTTTACCAACGTTTTGCCTACTATCTGATAGGTTTGGTTATTGGTTGTTTTTTTGTCGCCGCGGTTTGGAGCGGAAAAGATACTCGTTGCAATTATTTCCCGAATGCCAGAGTTTTAAATGACCTCAGAAACAAGCCGTTTTTGTATGATATTGAAGCGTCGAGAAGACTTTCAGAAGACTGGGTTGATACGACAGATATCAAAAACGTTTTAACTTATGGCGATGTCGATTTTGACAAAAGCAATATTAAAGAAGAAGGCGGAAAATTATATATCATTTATGGAAAAACCAGCAAGAACAAAGATATCACCTTAGAAGTCATCAATTATCCTGAAAAAGCGGTACTGAGAAACATTATTAAAAATGATAAGCCAAACTAAGAGTTTGGCTTTTTTGTTTTGATTTTGTAGTGCTCATGGATCTGCTTAAAACCACAGTTATAAACTAGATTTATTCAATTATTACCTCTCTATATATTGCAATTGGACTTATTGCAATTTTTGGATAGCTTGGCACAAAAAAGAATTTTTCAAAGCCTTCAAAAGATGAAAAAACATTTCTAAAAATTTTATCATAAGCAACTGCTTCTGTTAATTCTTCATCTTCATATCCTAAAAACTCATCATTTAAATCAACTCTTATATCTTTCTTTCTCGGACAAGAAGTAATTACGCCAAACACAGTTAGTTTAATGTTTGGCCTACTACCATAAGTAAATATTACATTTTCAAAATTTCCATTAACAAGATACTGGCTTTTTAAATTAGATAATATTTGAAATTCAGGAAATAAATCAAATGGAGCTAATCTAAAGTTCAATCTATTCGGAGAAAAAGTGTCTAAAAAAGTCTTAACTCTTTCTACAAAAGTTTCATCTAAAAGTTTAGCTTCTGAAAATTCTTCTAACGTTTTATCAAATTGCTTTTCAATTGCCTTTAATTTGGCTAGTTCTTTAACGTTGTTTGCCTTTGCAAGACCTCTTTTAAGTTCATTTATTTCTTTCTTTTGAGCAATTATTTCTGGAGAGTTTTCAAGAACAGATGCATATATCAACCTTTGTATTTCATTGAAATTTGACATTATTTCTTTGAATCTTTTGAAATCTTCAAAAGAACTCCATCCCGAAGCCTTTATGTAGTTATAGTTAGGAACTTCTTCTAAAAAATCATTGAATGATGTAGTTAGTAAAATGTTTAAATCATTAAGTACATTTTTTTCAGTAAGCTTATTTTCAACATCATTCAGTAATTCATGATATAGTTCAATTCGTTCCGTTTTTATTGTTTTGTCTTTTGCAGAACTTCCAACACTTCCCTTTACAAATTTTATATCAAATCCAATCTCAGAATTTAATCCTCCTTCTTCTTCAATTGCTCTAGTTATTTCACTAATTAATCCACCACTTAATTGGCTGCTTATTGATTTAGCTTTGTCGTAATCAAAATATATTAAATCCTTTATTGATTTCATTGATGTTTATTTTAAGAATTTTGAAGAAGCTTGCGCACAACATATATATAAGTCTATCCAAAACAAATCTAACAAAAAAAGGGTTGCCAAACTGACAACCCTTTTATTTTATAAACGAAGTAACTTAGTTACCGTGTCTTTTTTCGATATCTGCAACATCTTTTTTGCTCATTGAGTCAACCAATACCGGAGTCGCAATAAACAATGAAGAATAGGTTCCGATTATGATACCAATCAACATCGCGAAGATAAATCCTCTGATTGATTCTCCACCAAAGATGAACATGATTAACAATACCATTATCATCGTTAATGAGGTATTCAATGTTCTTGAAAGCGTGGTATTAATAGACGCATTTACGACATCTTTAAAGTGTCCTTTTTTGTCTCCCGCAAGGAACTCTCTAATTCTGTCAAATACAATTACGGTATCGTTCATTGAGTATCCAATTACCGTCAGGATAGCAGCTATAAAGTGCTGATCCATTTCCATGTGGAACGGCATGTATTTGTATAATAAAGAGTAAACTCCCAATACAAAGATAACGTCATGCGCAACAGCAGCTAAAGCTCCAAGAGAATACTGCCATTTACGGAATGAAATCACAAGGTATAAACAAACTACAAACATAGCTCCTAAAACGGCCCAGAATGAGTTTGTTTTAATATCCGCAGAAATCGCTGCACCTACTTTAGAGGATTGCAATACTCCGACTGTTTTTCCATCATATAAATTGATGAATTTATCATAAGTCAAACCTGGGTTATAATACTTTTGCAAAGCAGCAAATAACTTCTCATTTACTTCTTTATCAACAGCAACACCTTCTTCCTGGATTTTGTATTTCGTTGTAAGTTTTAATTGGTCATCGCTACCAAAAACTTTTGCTTCTACTGTAGTACCAAACGCTGCAGATAATTCTTCAGCCACTTTAGTAGACTCAACCGGTTTTTCAAATTTCACCTGGAATGTTCTTCCACCAACAAAATCAACACCCTGATCCAATCCGTTAACGTAGAAAGAAATACAGCTTCCAATTACCACTACTGTAGAGAATAAGTAAGACCATTTTTTAATTCCGATAAAATCAAAATGGAAACCTGTAAACCAATTTTTAGTAAGGTTGGTTGTGAATGTCAATTTTCTATTATTAGCAATATCTCTATCAATAAAGATTCTTGCTATAAAGATTGATGTAAACAATGAAGTTACGATACCAATTAAAAGTGTCAAAGCAAATCCTTGTACTAATCCAGTTCCGAAAACGTATAAGATAGTTCCGGTCAAAACGTGAGTTACGTTCGCATCAATGATGGAACGCATCGCACCTTTCCATCCATAAGAAGAAACTACAGCATCTCCTAATGTTTTTCCGTCGCGGAGTTCTTCTTTTGCCCTTTCGTATATAATGATGTTCGCATCAACCGCAGTTCCTAATGTAAGAACGATACCCGCAATTCCAGGTAATGTTAATACGAAACCAAAGCTTGCCATTACACCAAACAAGAATAATAAGTTCAATATCAAAGCAGCATTAGCATACCAACCTGCCCTTCCGTAATAGAACATCATCCATAAACATACCATAAGGAAACCTACTATAGAAGAAATTAAACCTGCGTGAATCGCAATTTCTCCCAATGATGGTCCAACCACTTCTGATTGTATAATTTCAGCAGCAGCAGGTAATTTACCGGCTCTTAATACGTTTGCTAAATCTTTAGTTTCAGCCACTTCAAAACTTCCTGTGATTTCTGATCTTCCTCCTGAAATTGGTCCGGAAGTAACTCCAGGCGCAGAATACACCACATTATCTAAAGCAATAGCGATATAACTTTTTTGTGTAAAAGCTCTTCCTGTTAATTCTTCCCAAACTCTTGCTCCGGCACCATTCATTTGCATAGAAACCGCTGGCTTACCCATTTGGTCAAACGTATCTCTAGCGTCAACAATAACACCACCACTCATTGGAGCAACATTTTCTCTGTTACCTTTTAAAGCATATAGTTCAACTGTTTCAGTTTCTTTTTTGGTTTTCTCATTAACTTCTACCGTTGGTTTACCCCATGCAAATTTTGCATAACGCTTGTCTGCCGGTAATAAATTACGGATTTCAGGTCTTCTCAAATAAGAGTTGATTATTGCAGTATCTTTTGGAGAAGCAATGACTAAAACCGGTCCGCCACCTTGAGAAATGAATTTGTCAAATAATGGATTGTTTCCTTTTTTAACAGCCCCTGAATCTTTAGCTTTATCATCCGTCAATAATTTAGTCAACGAATCTGCAGGTTTAGCTGCGGCAACTTTCTCTTCGCTTTTAACAGTAGCTTTCAAAGCTTCGTTTGCGGCTTGCAAAAAGCCCATCATTTCTTCTGCTTTGTAAGTTTCCCAGAACTCTAATTCAGCTTTGCTTGACACTAATTTTTTGATACGGTCAACATCTTTTGCACCTGGCAATTCGATAAGGATTCTTCCTGTTTGTCCAAGTTTAACGATGTTTGGTTGTGTTACACCAAATTTATCGATACGACTTCTTAATACACCAAAAGCCGATTCAACTGATTCATCAATTTTTTTAACCAAGACTTTTTTCACTTGGTCATCGGTCATATTAAAGTCGATTTGTCCCTGAAGATTTCTGTTTGCAAAAATATCAGGAGAAGCTAGTTTTGTAGTTCCTTTATTGGCATCAAATGCTTCGAAAAACGCATCAAGATAAGATTGATTTCCTCTTTGATTCAATCTGGCATCTTCTAATGCTTTGTTGAAAACAGGGTTTTTAGAATTGTTCGATAATTGTTTCAAAACATCTTTAACAGATATTTGAAGAATTACGTTGATTCCTCCTTCAAGGTCAAGACCTTTATTGATTTGTTTGTCTTTTACTTCGTTATACGTAAACTCAGTAAACCCTAAATTGAAAACATTTTCCTTTCCAATTGAGTCAAGATATTTAATTTCTTTTACTGGATCTCCTGCTGAGAAGTTTTTGGCGTCCTCTTTTACTTTGTTCGCCACAAAAGTGAACGAAAGTGAATAGATACTTACCAATGCAAATAGTATTGCGAAAAATTTAACTAGTCCTTTATTCTGCATTATTACTAAAATTAATTAATTTTTGTTTGTTATTTTTTATAAAAATGTACTGTAATTCAAAACGTTAGAAGCTAAAGAGTTGGATTTACAATAATCTCACTTTTTTTGAAACGTGCAAATATATAATTATAGATAAGATTAACCAATATTTTACTGATTAATATCAAAAAAAAGACTGCAAAAATTGCAGCCTTTTTATATAGGTATATAAATATTATCCTAAGATTGATTTCAAGTCACCATTCATTGCTCTAACCGCATCCGCGCTCTTCGCAAATTTTGCTTTTTCATCAGCATTTAAAGTGATGTCAACTATTTTTTCTACACCATTTTTACCAATGATACATGGCACACCAATGCAGATATCGCTTTGTCCATATTCACCTTCTAAGAATACCGAACAGGCTATCATTTTCTTTTGGTTATTTAATATACTATCAACCAAATAAGCCACAGATGCCCCTGGAGCATACCAAGCCGAAGTTCCTAAAAGCCCGGTTAAAGTAGCACCACCAACCATTGTGTCAGCAGCTACTTTATCTAATTTTTCTTGTGACAAAAACTCCGAAACCGGAATTCCATTATAAGAAGCCAAACGTGTTAATGGAATCATTGTAGTATCACCATGACCTCCAATAACCATAGCTGAAACATCATTAGATGGTATGTCTAGTTCTTTTGATAAATAATATCTAAAACGAGAACTATCTAAAGCACCACCCATTCCTATGATTTTGTTTTTTGGCAAACCTAATGATTTGAAAGCTAAATAGGTCATAGTATCCATTGGATTAGACACAATTACAAAAGTAGCTTTTGGAGAATGTTTCAACAAGTTTTCTGCAACTGACTTTACAATTCCAGCATTGATACCTATTAATTCTTCTCGCGTCATTCCTGGTTTTCTAGGTATCCCGGAAGTGATAACTACTACTTCGCTATTCGCTGTTTTAGAATAATCATTTGTAACACCTGTGATTTGAGTATTAAACCCTGTATTAGTTGCACATTGCATCAAATCCATAGCCTTACCTTCAGCAAAACCTTCTTTGATATCTAATATTACTACTTCACTTGCTATTCCTCTATAAGAGATAACATCTGCACAAGAAGCTCCAACGTTTCCTGCTCCTACAATCGTAACTTTCATTTTAATATGTTTATTCGGTTATTTGTTTAATTTGGTTATTTGTGTAAAGGAAATTCGAATAACCGAATAACCAAATCCACAAATCCACTTTTTACGCGTCAATCTTAGCATACACCGCATTCTTCTCGATGAACTCTCTTCTTGGCGGAACTTCGTCTCCCATCAACATAGAGAACACTCTATCGGCTTCAGCCAAACTATCAATCGTTACCTGACGTAGCGTTCTGAATTCAGGATCCATTGTAGTTTCCCACAATTGCTCTGCGTTCATTTCTCCAAGACCTTTATAACGTTGAATAGCGGCGCTTCCACCCATTTTTTCGTTAGCTAAATCACGTTGGTCATCATTCCATGCGTATTCTTTTTTGTTTCCTTTCTTAACCAAATACAATGGTGGCGCAGCGATATAAACGTGTCCCCCTTCGATTAGTTCTTTCATAAAACGGAAGAAGAACGTTAATATTAAGGTAGAAATGTGACTACCATCGACATCGGCATCACACATGATGATTACTTTGTGGTAACGCAGTTTTTCTAAATTCAACGCTTTGCTGTCATCTTCAGTTCCAATAGTCACCCCTAATGCGGTGAATATATTTCGAATCTCTTCGTTTTCAAAAACCTTGTGATGCATCGCTTTTTCTACGTTTAGAATCTTTCCTCTTAATGGCAAAATCGCCTGAAAGTTTCTGTCACGCCCTTGTTTTGCTGTTCCACCAGCCGAATCTCCCTCGACTAGATAAACCTCACATTTTGCAGGATCCTGTTCGGAACAATCCGATAATTTCCCAGGTAAACCACCACCCCCAAGAACGGTTTTACGTTGTACCATTTCACGCGCTTTCTTAGCCGCATGACGTGCCTGAGCCGCAAGGATTACTTTTTGGACAATGATTCGGGCATCATTTGGATTTTCTTCCAAATAATTTTCCAACATTTCGGCAACCGCCTGAGAAACCGGAGAAACTACTTCTCTGTTTCCTAATTTGGTTTTGGTTTGCCCTTCGAATTGTGGTTCAGCCACTTTTACCGAAATAATAGCGGTCAATCCTTCACGGAAATCGTCTCCTGTGATTTCGAATTTTAATTTATCTAACAAACCTGATGAGTCCGCATATTTTTTCAACGTACGCGTTAATCCCATACGGAAACCTTGCAAATGCGTTCCTCCTTCGTGTGTATTGATATTATTTACATAAGAGAAAATATTTTCAGAATAGCTGGTGTTGTAAACCAAAGCCACCTCAACAGGAACTTCTCCTTTTTCGTGCTCCATGCTTATCACATGCGAAATGATAGCTTCTCTTCCTTTATCTAAAAATCGAACGAATTCTTTTAATCCTTCTTTTGAATGAAAAACTTCTGAAGCAAATTCGCCTTTGTCATTTACATCTCTTCTGTCAGTAAGCGTAATCGTAATTCCTTTGTTCAGGAAAGACAACTCGCGCATACGTCCTGCAAGTGTATCATATGAATATTCTATTGTTTGAGTAAAGATGGTTCTATCCGGATGGAAAGTAACCATAGTTCCGCGTTTGTCTGTTTCGCCAATCTGCTTAACAGGATACATCGCTTTTCCTTTTTCATACTCTTGCTCGTATACTTTTCCTTCTCTGAAAACCGTAGCTCTCAAATGGTCGGATAACGCATTCACACAGGAAACCCCAACACCGTGAAGTCCACCCGAAACTTTATACGAATCTTTGTCGAATTTTCCTCCGGCACCAATTTTAGTCATTACAACCTCAAGTGCAGAAACGCCTTCTTTTTTGTGAATGTCAACCGGGATTCCACGTCCGTTATCTTCAACGGTAACCGAATTATCTTCGTTTATAATAACACCAATCGTGTCACAATGTCCAGCTAAAGCCTCATCGATAGAGTTGTCAACTACTTCATAAACCAAGTGGTGCAAACCTCTAACTCCAGTATCTCCAATGTACATGGAAGGACGCATTCTTACGTGCTCCATTCCTTCTAACGCCTGAATACTATCGGCCGAATAACTGTTCTTTTTAATCTCGTCGCTCATATTATTTTATGGTAAAAAATCTATTTTTTGTCTAACGAGCAAATATACAAAAGCACATAGGATTTCCTATTTAAAATTGGGCTTAAAACCCTTAAGTTATTAACATTTTTGACATGATTTCAACAAAAAACGCTCATCAAAAATGACGAACGTTTTTAACAAACAAACTAATCTTCAAACAAAACTCAAGCTACTACCCTTGAGCTTACTTTTTAAGGTTGTCCTTATCTCTTTAAATGATTTTCTTAGGCTTTTATATAGGCATCATCGTGGACATTTGCCACAGCTCTTCCTGAGGGATCATTCATGTTTTTAAACGCTTCATCCCACTCTAATGCGATTTTGGTACTGCACGCCACACTCGCTTCCTGAGGAACGCTTAAAGCGGCTGCATCGCTTGGGAAATGTTCGGTAAAAATAGAACGATAATAATATTCTTCTTTTGATGTTGGTGTTTGTATCGGGAATTTGAATTTAGCATTCGCTAATTGCTCATCCGAAATTTCTTTGGCTACCATTTCTTTCAAAGTATCAATCCAACTGTATCCAACTCCATCACTAAATTGTTCTTTTTGTCTCCAGGCAACACTTGCCGGTAACATATCTTCAAATGCTTTTCTAAGCACCCATTTTTCCATTCTTTCTCCGTTAATCATTTTGTCCTGCGGGTTGATTCGCATCGCGACATCCATGAATTCTTTGTCCAAAAATGGCACACGACCTTCGATTCCCCAAGCGGCCAAACTTTTGTTCGCGCGAAGACAATCGTACATGTGTAATTTGCTTAATTTACGAACCGTTTCTTCATGAAATTCTCTGGCATTTGGTGCTTTATGGAAGTATAAATAACCTCCGAATAATTCATCTGAACCTTCACCTGACAATACCATTTTTATTCCCATAGATTTGATAACACGCGCCATCAGATACATTGGTGTGGAAGCTCTAATTGTAGTTACATCGTAAGTTTCTATATTGTAAATCACATCGCGAACGGCATCTAATCCTTCCTGAATTGTGAATTTAATTTCGTGGTGAATGGTTCCTAAATGGTCTGCCACTTTTTGGGCTGCAGCCAAATCTGGAGAACCTTCTAAACCAACCGCAAACGAGTGCAATTGTGGATACCAGGCGTCAACTGTATCGCCTGATTCGATTCGTTTCTGCGCATACTTTTTGGCTATAGCCGAAGTAATAGAAGAATCTAATCCTCCGGAAAGCAAAACACCATAAGGCACGTCGCTCATCAATTGACGGTGAACAGCTGCTTCCAATGCTTTTTTGATTTCGGTAATGCTGGTTGCGTTTTCTTTTACGGCATCATAATCTGTCCATTCTCTTTTGTACCATTGCACAAATTCGCCGTCTTTACTTGACATATAATGTCCCGGAGGAAATAATTCAATTTTGGTACAATAACCCTCTAAAGCTTTTAATTCGGAAGCTACATAAAAAGTTCCGTTTTGATCCCAACCAATATACAATGGAATAATTCCCATATGGTCACGAGCGATGAAATATTCGTCTTTGGCAACATCATAAATAGCGAATCCGAAAATCCCGTTCATCTCATCAATAAAATGAACGCCTTTTTCTTTATATAAGGCCAAAATAACTTCGCAGTCACTTTCGGTTTGAAATTTATATTTTCCTTCAAATTGTTTACGTAAATCTCTGTGATTGTAAATCTCGCCATTGGCAGCCAAAACCAAACTTTTATCTTCACTAAACAACGGTTGTTTTCCCGAAGCCGGATCAACAATAGCCAAACGTTCATGCGATAAGATTGCCTTTTCATTACTGAAAATCCCACTCCAATCCGGACCGCGATGACGGATGATTTTCGACATTTCCAACACTTTTGGTCTTAAGACTTCTGCTTTTTGTTTTAAATCAAAAGCACATACAATTCCACACATAATCTAAATTTATTTTGATAGGGCAAAGATGTAATAATAGTTATAAATGAAAAACATAACAAACTATTTAATTACAATTTATAACTAAAAAATAAAATATAATTAAATTATGAAAGTTAAAAAAGTTAAAAAGGAAGTTTTGAGTTAAAAAGTGTTATAAAACACTTTCAATAGTATAAGGTTTCCCATTCATGTCAAATGAAAAACTGGCTTCATTTCCCATCAATTTACTTCCAAGCGGAGATTGTGGCGAAAGCGCGAAAATGGTTTTGTCTTCAATAATTAATTTTGGCAAAGCGGTGCTTATAAAAAGTAGCATTCCATTGGCTTTTACCAAACTTCCCAAAGCTACTTTTTTATGCATTTGAGATGCGTCAATTTTGTCGAGAATTGCTTTTTGCTCTAATATTTCTTTCAGCTTATGATTGAGTTTTTCCTGCTCCAGATGCATCATTGAAAGCGCTGTTTCATGCTTATCTCCAGCTGAACCTTTAGCGTCGTTTTGCGCATCAATAGTCAGACCTGAAATCATGTCCTGGAAAACATCAATTCGGTCCTGAAGCATTTCTTTGTAACGTTGAAGAATTTGTTGCTTTAAAGTCATACCATTTGGAAATAAAAAAATCCTGTAAAGCAAATATACTCTACAGGATTCATTTTGAAATTATTTATTTTAGAAATCAAATTTATAACTCGCGCCACCCATAATCTGCAATCCATACACAGGATAATTTAACCATCTTTGGTAATCCTGATTGGCTAAATTGTTTCCTTTTAAGAAGAAAGTCATACGCTCACTATATTTATAGCCAACATGTGCATTCAAATCGAAATAGCTTTTTAATGTTATGTTTTCATCCGGAGGAAAAGGCAGCGTTACTGTAGCTTGTCTGAAAATATCTTTTCTTTCGCCTACAAAGAACAAACTCGTTCCCGCATACCATTTTGGTGTAATGTTAACATCAAGTGTTGTAGCCAGTTTTATAGCTGGTAAATTCCATGCTTCTTTTTCAATATCGGTTGAATAACTGCTAAACGTTCCGTTGATACCAAAAGATACATTTTTGGAGAAATCTGCTTTCAGTTCACCAAAGAAACTTACCGTTTTTACTTTGTCATAAACAACATCAAATGAATTCCCGAAAGTATAACCATCAGTATTTGCATTAAAATGATCATAGATATTGCTTTTGAAAAGTGCTTTTCCATCTTCATTTTTGTATGAACCGCGGATGTTATAACTAATACTGCTTGCCAACTTTCCTTTTAAACCGGCATAAATATCAAACTTTTGATCTGTTGGAGCAATGCCAAGTGTTGGTGAAACAAAGAAGTTTTCCTGTACAAAATCATGATATGAGTTTTGTTGTAATGTTCCTTCCAAACCAGCATAAAAAATCATCAAATCGCCAACGATTTTATATGAACCTGTAACCTGCGGATAAATAAAGAATTTGCTTTCTCCGGCTTCCTGCGCTGCGCTGTAGAAGAAACCAACTCCTGCATTTATTGTCAAATCATCTTTGCGAATTTTGATGCTTGGCTGAAAGCCAACATTGGTAAAACCGTATTTTATAGAAGCTGTTTTGTTAAAATTCTGATCAAACGAACCACTGATGTAATCTAATACAAAATCGGCTTTTATTTTTTGCTCCACAATATCAAATTCCAATGATGGTTTTGCTACAAAACGATTTTCTGCCGAACCAAAAGCATCCCAAAAACGGCTGAATTTTAATGTGCTTTCTTTTAAGACATTGCTCAATCCTAATCTTCCACCAACATATAAAGTGTGATACGTTTGTCGTTCGTCAATGGTTTCAATCGTTGCATCAGACAGTAACCCAGGATAAATTCCGTACCAATTGTATATTTGATTTTTATAACCCAAATCGGCATTCCATGACATTGCTTTCGTTCTGCTTCCGTAGGTTAAATCCAAAGCCGTATTCATGAACTTATCATCCAAAGTCACTTCCTTTATTCCGCCCTGAGCCGAACTGTGACGCAACATTCCACCAAAATAATCCGTGTTGCTGACGTTTTCGGTAATAAAAAGTTCAGCGTTAACTGCACCATAATTTCCTGCTGCCAGCGTCATATAGTTACTAAATATTTTCTCTTCCGCACTTTTATCCACATTTGCTGCTTTTCCTTTGGCTGGTGCAAACGTTGAAGCTACCGGAAACGAAAAAATATTGTATTGGATGTTCTCTTTTTTAGAAGTTTCTTCATCATCAAGCGTTGGTGTTTCTTTTACTTTAAACGCATCCGAAATTGAAGGCGTATAAGGTTTTACAACGTTCACTACTTCGGTTCCAATGTTGTCATCTTTCTTTTGTGCGGTTGTCTTATGGAAACTTCCCAAAAACAAAAAGGCTGCTATAGTATATTGAAATGTCTTTTTCATTTGATTTTAATTTTGGATAGAAGAATTTGTTTTAGCTGCTTCACCTTTGACAATATTTAATTCGGTTTGCGCTTCAGAAACAACATCATCGAATTCTTTGAAATTTTTGATAACGCTGTCTAAAATAGAAGTAGCGCTAAAATTATCTTTCAATTGGTAATAATTTTTCGCCATTACAATCAAGCCTTTGGCTCCAAAATATTTATAACCCGAATAATCCCTGGCTAATTTTTGAACTGTTTTATTTGAATCTTCATACTTTCCATCTTTATTCTTGAAATAAGCATCATAATACAAGGCTTCGGCTGCTAATTCTCCTTTTGCAATGGTCAACAATTTTGCGTAAGCTGTTCTCGCTTTTTGCTCGTCGTTCACTTTTATCGCAGCACGTGCGACGATAATCTGCGCATCACTTTTTATTTTGTTATCTGTTTTTGGATTTGCCAAAACTTTATCAGCATACACAACCGCATTCGCATAATCTTTTTGGTCGTAATACGCACGCATCAGATTGGCTTGCGCGAAAGTTACGTTTTGTGGAAAATCAGCCTCTGTTTCTAATCGTTGCAGTACCGGAACCGCTTTCGTATAATCGTCTTTTTTCAAATGAATTTCAGCCAAACGCGCTAACGATTGCTCGGTAAATTCGTTTCTTGGTTTACCGATTACAAACTCATAATTCGGAACAGCGCTGGCTTCTTTTCCGTCAGTGTAAAGTGATTGTGCCAAATAGAAGTTGGCTTTCAAAGCGTGAATTCCGTTTGGAAATTGTTTAACATAACCACTCAAACTCGTAATAGCCTGCTTCGTATTATTTTGCAAATATTGTTTTTCGGCTGATTCATATGTATCGTTATCCAAATCGGCATCAGACACTTCAACAAAATCTAATGTCTTTACCCAAGCCGCATATTCATTCACTTTTCCGTTATCCATATAAATCAATCTCGCTGTCGAAACCGCTTCTAAAGCTTCAGGAGTTCTTGGATATTTTGCAGCCACTTCTTTGAATTTGGCAATAGCCGATTCATCTTTTTGAGCGTTATAATAAATCAATCCCTGACGCAGAATCGCTTTCGAAGCAAACGAACCATTTCTGAATTCGCTCAACAATTGGTCATAAGTTTTAATCGCCAAATCAGTTTTGTTTTCGGTAACGTATGTATTTCCTAATTCAAACAAAGCGTCATCGCGATATTGTGACGTTTTGAATTTAGCCAAAAACGAATTAAAGTCTTCGATTTTCTTATCGTTTTTACCCACAAATCCATAGCTTAATGCTTTTTGGAAAGCGGCATAATCCGAGTCAATGCCTTTCATATCAATGGCTTTGTTGTAGGCATCCATCGCTGGCCAATACTTAGCAGTAACAAATCGTGAATCGCCTAATCTTAGATAAGCATCGTTCAACCGAACTCTGTCATCTTTTGGTCCGTCAACATATTTTTGGAAATAATTCCCAGCTTGGTCGTATTCCTTTTGCTTGAAATAAGCGTACGCAATATTGTAATTAATGTTCTTGTTTTCCGGAGTTGATTTGGCTTCAGCCGAACTTTCAAATTGTTTAAAACTCAAAGTTGCATCGCTGAAATTATCTAAAACATATTCGGTTTCACCTCTCCAGAACGTAGCGCGAGCCGTTATTTTTTCGTTTCGCGGATTGGCAATTGATTTCTTAAACATGCCCAACGCTTCCTTATAATTTCCGTCAGTATACAATTCAATTCCTCTGTAGAACAACACTTTCTGATACGCCACTTTGTTTTCAGGAGTATTATTTTTTTCCAATAAAGTCAACGCATCTTTATAATTCTTAGATGTGATATAAGAGTTAATCAACAAAGTTTCGATTTCAGCTTTGCTTGTCGTATTTGGATATTTAGCTAAAAAAGCAGACAATACATCCGGCACAGATTGGTAAGAGTTTCCGATTTCGTAGCTCAGTTTGGCGTAATTCAAATTGGCATCTTCCTGAATTTTTTTGTCGAAATCCATTTCCGACGCGCTTTTAAAAGCGTTTAAAGCTTGTTGCTTTTTATCCGTTTTGAAATAGCATTCACCCAAATGATAATACGCATTCTGCGCTACTGAATCTTTTCCGTCAATGATTTTATTGAATTGCGAAATGGCATTTTCGTAATCTTTTTGTTTGTAATAGGTGTAACCCAATTGGTAAAAATCGGTATTGTTCCACTTCCCTTTTTTGCCTTTGTATTCTTTTAGGTAAGGCAATGCTTTGTCGTATTGCTGCAGATTAAAATAGCTTTCGCCAATGATTTTATTCAATTCTGATTTTTCCGAAGCGTTCGATTTTGGCATAGCTGCAAGTCCGGCGTCAATCGCTTTTTGAAAGTTACCTTCCTTGAAAGCCATATCAGCTTTGAAATAAGATAGTTTATCCGAATACTTTTCTTCGCCTTCTACCTTTTCGAAATACTTATTGGCTTCCTGATAATTGTTTCCTTCATATTGCATAAACCCTAAATAATAATTGGCTTGTGTTCCATATTCTTTGGAATTAACCACTTTATTAAAGTAATCTGCGGCGGCTTTTTTATCGCCTGCTGTAAAATAAGCATAACCTTTCTGGAAGGTGAATTTTTCAGTTTGCTCGTAAGTCAACGCATTTTCATCGACTTTGTCAAAATATTGCAGTGCCTGAGGAAACTTTCCCTGTTCAAAATAATATTGCGCCACTTCAATGTAGGCTTGATTTTGTTTGGAACTTGTTGGATAATCTGAGATGAATTTTTCAACAAGTTCATCCGCATTATTCTGATTCAGGTGAATCGCGCAAATACCTATGTAATAAGCGCAATCTGCCTGAATATCTTCGGTAGTATTGTCGTTTTTTACTTTGTCAAATAAGATTTGAGCTGATTGGTATTGTTTGTCTTTAAACAACAAAACCGCATTATCAAAATCCGACAAATTATTGGTGTAAATAGCTGATTGTTGACCTGAAACATTCGGTATTACAGCTATAAAAAATAGAAAAAATAACATTAAACTCTTGCGCATAGTTTTTATTTTAATTTATCCAAAATTATACTCTATATACCTATAACGTAAAAACCGCGCCATTTATTATAAACATTCTTTTAAACAATTTTAACAAATGAGCGTACAACATGTGAATTAGGCTTTTAGGTTTAAATTTTATCATTTTTTTAACTGTCTCCGGAAAATGGGTTTTGTCCTTCGACTTCGCTCAGGGTGACAAAAAAGTTATTTTAAAAATATATTTTGAATACAAACCTTATCTTATTACATTTACCCAATAAACAAATTACCCATGTCAGAAACTGTTTTATCTCTAAAAAATGTAACGATTTACCAAGAAAACAAAGTGATTTTGTCACAAATAAATCTTGATGTTAAACAAGGTGAATTCCTTTATATCATTGGTAAAACAGGAACCGGAAAAAGTAGTTTTATGAAAACACTATACGGTGATTTGCCTTTAACTGTTGGTTCCGGATACATTGTTGGCTATGATTTATTGAATCTGAAAGAAGATGAGATTCCGTTTTTGAGAAGAAAAATTGGGATTGTTTTTCAGGATTTTCAATTGTTACCGGACAGAAGCGTAAACGAAAACATGCTGTTTGTTTTGAAAGCAACCGGCTGGACCGACAAAACTGAAATGCAGGTCAAAATTGACGATGTGTTGCAACGCGTTGGCATGATTGGTTTGACTAACAAAATGCCACACCAACTTTCGGGCGGAGAACAACAAAGAGTGGCGATTGCCCGTGCTTTATTGAATGATCCGGAATTAATTTTGGCTGACGAACCAACCGGAAATCTTGACCCTCAAACGAGTGCTGAAGTTTTAGGCGTTTTGAAAAAAATCAATGATAACGGAAAAACAGTTATCATGGCAACCCACGATTATGCTGTGATTATGAAATTCCCGGCCAAAACATTGAAATGCGAAGACAGCACTATTTTTGAAGTTGTTCAGAAGACGGTTTAAATTGTTTGGTTTCCGATAAATATTTACCCAAAAGCAATATTACAAAAGGAAAAGCCACAAGGTGAAATCTATCGCCCTGACCGCACGATATTCCCGATAATACTATGATGTATGCTATAAAAAAGGCAACAAAAAAGTATATTCTTTCCTTTCTGAAATTGGTATATAAAAACAAAGCCGACAACAAAACAGCCAATAAAGTAAAAATTCTGTTTTGCCATTTTGTGATATCAAAAATGAGTTGTTTCCAAAAAGGGAAATCTGCCTTATTATCATAATTCTTTAAATCCTGAATACAGGCATTTCCTGATTTGGAATTCTCGATTACATCTGAAAAATAAGCTTTTATAAAGTTGGGGAAATTAGTTCTGATTTGATGTTTTAAATCTTCTAAGGCGACTTTCTTCTGGTCTGTAAAATCCAAACCAAATAAATATTCTGCTCTTGGGTTGTCAATTTGATTGTATTCCTTTCCGTTTTTAAAACATTCGGCTTTGCTGCAAATGTAATTGTGATACGTCACGCCATCAATATAACTAATGGTAAAATCGCCGTATTGCACCTTCATCCCAACAACCTGAATCGTTATCATTGCCAAACTTCCATAAAGGAAAATCATGCTTTTATGCTTGTAATTTTTCAGAATTTCTCTGATAAAAAACAACAGCATAACAATCCCAAAAAACTTAGCGCCGGGTTTTATCAGCATGCTTGATAACACAAGCGATAACGACAATGACAAATACCAAAACTTACTTGTTTTATAATATTGGAACAATAAATAGAAAGCAAGCGCCGTAAAGAAAACAAAGATATTTTCAGTCAGTAAATGGTAATTCAAAATGATATTTCCAAAAATAAAAAAAGGAAGTATCGCAAACCAAAAAGCCACTTTTTCTTTGACAAAATTCCTGAGAACTTCAAATAAAATAATCGATGTTCCCAACCAACAAAAGACATTTACAACAAAGCTCCATTCAAAAATACCGGCATCAGAACTGCCAAACAAATAGGGAATTCCAGTGATAAATGCCATTAACATCGGACGGTAATAATGACCGGTAAATTTCAGATACATTTTTTGAGCTGACTCCAGATAGTTGGAGCAATCAGGATAAATCAGTGTTTGCTTGTCTAATTGCAACGGGAAATTCAATAGTTCCAAACAACACAAACCCACAACAACGATAAGAAAATGGTATTTATATTTTAGCAAAAAAGACTTCATCAGGGCTTATCTTTTTTGTAAACATGTGGATTTTCTTTGATTCCTTTTTTGAAAATTTTCCGCACTGTCATTCGCAGAAAAGTATCTAATTGTAAAACTAAATCGGAGAATTTATTTTCAGGACGACCACGAAATGAAGTTACATGAAATCGATCCGAATCCTGCAACGGAGATACTGCAAAGTAATAATTAGAAACACAACGACGATAGCCATCAAAAACAACCGGAGAAACCGAATGCAATGCATCATTATGCGTTTCCATCACAGCCAATCGATTGAATTTACTATGAACCGTGATTTGTTTTTGTTTCAAGCCATTTGGCCAAAGTTCCAAATTTCCGCCATTGGATTCCTCCCAATTTGGCGTAACATAATACAACAAATTCAACACGCGCCATAAATTGCGGTCTTTATCATGTGAATTGTCTAAATGCGGATTCAGAAACTGTTTTTTCCCCATCATCGAAATACCGCCGGCATATAAATGTTCATCCGGAATTGGATTTTGTATATCGCAAATTTCACCAACAACCTTCACTACTCTTTCGTCCTGAAAAGCATAAATTATTTCCTCTAACAAAGGATCATACAAATTCATCTGAGCCGCAACATATTTATCTTCACGCAAGCTTTTCTTCAAAACCATTTGTTCCGGTTTGGGAAAAACAGCGTGAATTTGTAACGCAATATCATTGGGCAACAAATCATCAAGAAAAAAAAAACCAATATTTGAATCTGAATTGCGAAATTCAGTCTTGAGCCGTTCCTTTTCGGAAACAAGTCTGTCAAAAATCAGCGTTGCTAATTCTATTCGGTTCATAAGGTTAGAATTGTGAAAAAAACATTTTCTTTGTAAAGATATTACTTAATTCTGTTTTTCTAAATGATTTCAATTCTAATTCCGACCTACAATTATAACACTTTGCCATTGGTAGAAGAATTGCATCGTCAGGCAGTTTCGGAAAGCATTGAATTTGAAATTATTGTGGCAGATGATGCATCGCCAATTAACGAAAACACCGAAATCAATTCGAAAATAAATCAGCTTTCAAATTGCCGATTTGAGCGACATAAAACCAATCTCGGTCGTGGCCAAAACAGAAATTCTTTGGTTCAAAAAGCGAAATATGATTGGGTTCTATTGATGGATTGCGACACTATCCCAAAAGAAAAAGACTTTATCAAAACGTATATTGAAAGCTTAAAAAACAACAAAGAAAGAGCCATTTTTGGTGGAATTATTTATTACAATGAAAAGCCAAAACCTGATGAAATGCTGCGTTGGGTTTTTGGGAAAAGCAGAGAAGAAACTCCTTTATCTAGAAGACTTTCCAATCCTTTTCATTATACTTTGATTTCAAATATTTTGGTTCAAAAAGAAGTACTGCTTTCGCATCCTTTTGACAATGAGATTTTTAATTATGGTTATGAAGACATTGTTTTTATTTTGGGTTTAAAAAGAGAACAAATTGCCATTGGTCATATCGAAAATCCAGCCTATCATTTAAATTTGGAGAAATCTGCGATTTTCCTGGAAAAGTTCCACAGCTCATTGGAAAATTTAAAACTTGTTCTGGACAAAAACATCATTCATCCTGAAGACACAACTCTGACCAAAACATATATCAAGTTAAAACGGTTGCATTTAGTAAAAATTGCTGCTTTTGGATTTGGAATTTTTAAAAGCCTTTATACCAAAAATTTACTTTCTAAAAATCCTTCGCTATTTATATTTGATGTGTATCGATTGGGTTATTTTTGTCAAATAAATTCTCGCTGATGCCTTATTTTTCGATAGTCATACCAGTTTATAACAAAGAAAAGTTTGTTGCCAAAACATTAGAAAGCGTTTTGAGCCAGACTTTTGCCGATTTCGAAATTATTATTATAAATGACGGTTCAACCGACCAAAGTGAAGCCAAAATTTCAGCATTTAACGACAACCGAATTCAGTACTTTACCAAAAAAAATGAAGGCATAGCTGTGACAAGAAACTTCGGAATTGAAAAAGCAACAGCAGATTACATTTGCTTTCTTGATGCTGATGACTTTTGGTATTCCAACTTTTTGGAAACCATGCATCATTTTATTTCAAAACTTCCTGAGCAAAAAGTCTTTGCTTCGGCTATAGAAATTGAAACTAAAAGCAAACTCATTAAAGCGCATTATTCCATTCCGAATAAATCTGATTATGAAATCGTGAATTTCTTTGATGCGAGCCAAAAGGAATGTGTGCTGTGGATATCGAGTGTTTGCATTCACAAGAGTATTTTTGACAAAGTTGGTGCCTTTGACACTAAAATAAAAAATGGCGAAGACACCGAATTGTGGATTAGAATTGGATTAGAATTTCCAGTCGTTTTTATTCGCAAAATACTGGCACGCTATGTTTATGATGATAAAAGCATTTCCCGAAATTCGGATTACTTTTTTGAATCTTATACTTTCGAAAAATATGCTGCAGAAGAAAAGAAGAATTCCAGGTTGAAAAAGTACATGGACTTAAATCGATTTTCAGCTGTGATAAAATGCAATCTCAATGGCGATAAGAAAACATCACAAGAAATTTATGCTAAAATTGATTTGAAAAACCTGAATAGTAAGAAACGGCTATTACTTCAATTCCCGCCAATTATTTTAAGAATGCTGCTAAAATTTAAAGTGTTTTTAGCCAATATTGGTTTAGGAAATTCCGTTTTTAGATAATTTGAATTCTTCAAAATCACGGATATAATCTTCCTCTTCAAAAATATCCGAAGCTAGAACCAAACAAACTGAACCCGAAGAAAAGTTCTGCAACTCACGCCAAATGCCGTTTACGATTAGTAAGCCAACGTTAGGTTTGTTGAGCGTAACCGTTTTTTGTTCGTTGCCATCATTCAAAACCACATCAAAACTACCGCTCAAAGCCACTAAAAATTCCTGCTGATTTTTATGCGAATGTCCACCACGTCTTGCACCACTCGGAATATCGTATAAATAATAAACGCGCTTCAGTTCAAATGGAACCGCATTTCCTTCAAGTACAGAAAGATTGCCACGTGTATCGTGAACTTTGGCAATATCAAGAGTTATGGCGTCGTGAATTGTTGTCATTATGCTTCTAATAATTGTTTCCATTGTTGCGCAATGGTTGTCAAAGATAAATGTTCTACGCTTTTTTGCGCATTATTTTTACAGGTTTGATATAAATTTTCATCTTCAATCATCGCCTTTATCGCTTCGGACAAGGCATTTTCGTTATGATTTTCTACTAATAATCCATTGAAATTATTTTGGATAATTTCTTTTGGACCGGTTTCACAATCTACTGAAATAACCGGAGTTCCGGCTGCCAACGATTCTACTAAACTCATAGGAAAACCTTCAAAACGACTGGTCAGAATAGTGCATTTTGCATTTTGGATAAATGCGGTAATGTTCTTTTGAAATGGTAAAACAAGTACAAAAGATTCCAATTGCAATTCCACAATTTTTGCCTGAATAAAATCCTTGTCCGAACCATCGCCAATAAGCAACAGCATCGTTCCTTTTCCGTAAACTTTGGACTGTTTAAATGCGTTGAGCAGTAAAGTAAAGTTTTTGATTTCTTCTTCAAACCGGCCAAAAAACAAAATGCAATTCTTCGGAATAAGATTGGGCAATTGATATATTTTCTCGGGAAAATCAACCGGATTATGAATTGTGGTGGTGTTTTTGAGAGTATATTTCTCTTCAATTTTATTCTCAATATCTTTCGAAACACAAACCAATTTGGTTGCCTTTTGATATAAATAATTCGCTCCAAAAGAGAATTTAGAAAAATACATTTCAAGATTCGAGCTGTGAATCACAAAATAGCATTTTCTGTTGCCATAAATCCATTTGGTGAAAACCTCACGTATAAAAAATGGTCTGGAACGATTGTCAATTACCGTTTGAATATCATTTTCATTAAGATATTTGGCAATGTATTTTCCTTTTTTTATGGCTCTGAAAACACCTTTCTCCTCGGAAAATAATTTCCCTAAGTTGACTAAAGTTCCTTTGTAATCATAATCAACATGATCCAAAATTATGATGTGATGCACTTCATAACCCAAGTCATGCAACATAAAACTCAACAAACCCGCAAAACGCTCAGCGCCGCCAACACCAAGTGAAGCGGAAACTATAGCAATTTTGTTGTTGTTTTTCATTTCTTACTTATATTGCATCAAATATAGTAAGAAATGAAGATTTTACTCATTGGAGAATACAGCCGATTGCATAATTCCTTAAAAGAAGGGTTGCAAAAGCTTGGAAACGAAGTAATCATTTTGGGTTTTAAAGATGGTTTCAAAGATTTTCCGGTTGATTTTCCTTTGGAGAAAAAATGGGATTCGGGTTTCAGAAAAAAAATTAAACTGGGACTTTTGGTTCTTACCGGTTTTGATATTTCTTCCTATTTAACGTATCGCCAATTCCGGAAAAACAGCAACCATTTTCAAGATTTTGACGTTGTTCAATTGATAAATGAGAATAGTTTTTTTTGTGATTACAGACATGAAAAAAAGATTCTGAAATACCTTTTCAAACACAACCAAAAAGTGTTTTTGCTTTCGGCCGGCGATGATTATATGTATGTCGATTACAACTTTGAGCATACCGATAATCCATCGATTGTACAGCCTTATTTAGCCGGAAAAATTGCGAACAAAGAGTTCTCTAATGTTTTAAAATTCAGAACCAAACCTTTTGAAAAACTGCATCAGTATATCTATGAAAATATACAAGGTGTGATTGCCACCGATTTGGATTATCATATTCCGTTGCAAAATCATCCAAAGTATTTGGGTTTAATTCCGAGTCCGATGAATGTTGATAAATTTCCAAAAAAGGAATTAGTAATCAACGAAAGAATCATCATTTTTCATGGTATCAATCGGGAAAGTTATTTCAAAAAAGGAAATGATTTTTTTGAAAAAGCTTTGGAAATCATAAAGAAAAAATATGACGACAAAATTGATGTTTTTGTCACCGAAAATGTTCCCTATAATGATTATATCAGCCGGTACAATCAAGCGCATATTTTGCTTGACCAATTGTACGGACATGATCAGGGAAGCAACGGATTAGAAGCTATGGCAAAAGGAAAAGTTGTTTTTACAAATGCGAGCAATATCTTTGAAAAACATTATAATTTAACTCAAAAGGTTGCTATAAATGGTTTGCCTGATGTTGATTATTTGGTAAATGAACTGTCTTTTTTAATTGAGAATCCAACTGAAATTATAGCGATTGGAAACCGTGCCAGAACTTTTATAGAAAAAGAACACGATTATCTAAAAATTGCCCAAAAGTATCTTGACACTTGGACGAAATGAAGCAGCTGACTCATTTCATACAAAACCATTTTCTATTTCTATGGCTTCTTTTGACAGCCACAATCGTTTCTGTTTATTACGCTTTGACGCTGCCGGTTTCTTTTGACGAAGCCTGTACCTATATCTTATTTACACGCGAAGGTTTAGCAGAAACGGTTACCAATTATCCTGCTCCAAATAACCATGTTTTTTTTTCGATACTAACCGGCATTAGCAATAATTTACCTTTTGGAAACCTCCTTTTTAAAATCAGGCTGACTTCGATTGTAATAAACATTTTGACTCTTTTGGCGCTGTATAAATTTGCGGTTACTTTTTTCAGTAGAAACTTCGGATTGCTTCTCGTTGGTTTATACAGTGGCCTTTTTTTAACGGTGTATTACAGCTATATGGCCAGAGGTTACGGTTTGGTTACACTATTGTTTATTGGCTGTTTATATTATACTTTCAAGATTATTGATGGTGACGAAAACCGAAAAAACTTTTTATTTTTTGGTTTGTTTTCGGTAATTGGATTGTATACGATTCCGACATTTATTTACCCAATTATATCGCTAAGTGTATATATAGTATTTGTTAAACGTCATTTGTTTTGGACACAATTCAAAGTTGGTTTTGGCATTTTTTTGACATCAATCCTACTTTATGCCCCAATAATTTACAACTGCGGATTAAACAGCATTATCAGCAATCTGTATGTAAAACCAATGGGATTTATTCCAACTTTAAAATCAATACCGGTTTATCCTCTTTTAGCGATTCAGGAAATCACAGGAATTCATTGGCTGATTGTGATTGCCATATGTAGTTTGAGTCTATATTTTATATGGAAATCAAAGGAAAGAAGAGCAATATTTTTTGTGGTGGTTATGATTCTTACGCCTTTAATTTTAATTGTCATTCAGCGTGTAAATCCGTATGCAAGAGTGTTTAATTATTGCAGTATTGTGCTATTGCTACTAGTACTTATGCCATATAAAACAACCATTGACAAACTTAAACTGAGTTATATGTTTCCGCTGCTTTTAGTTATTCAGTGTGTTTCTCTTTTCAATTTTGAGACTAAAATTTTAGCTTATGAAGATAAAGATTGGGGTTTGAATATAACTTCTGATAAAATCATCAAAAAGATTCAGGGCAATCATCATTATTATACAAATGGCAATTTGATTTTTTATAATCTTAAATTTGATTTGATATCGAATGGTTTCACCAATTATAAAATTGCGGAAGAAAAAGGGAAGAATGTTTCTGCTGATACTTTGCCGTATGACTATAGCATTATTGGGTTGGATTTTGACAAAACAAAAAGCAAAAAACCTTTATATAAAACCCGATACTACAATGTGTATTCAGGGAATTAGTTGCTGCTTTTTTTGAAGAAAAGTTTTCTGAACAAGACCAAAACCAATAGAAAACAAAAAACATTGGTATAAAAATAAGCCTGCAAAACGCCTGCTGTTGCATTTTGTTTTATCAAATAAAAAGAAAGCAAAAAGTACATTAAATTAAAAACTATTTCTACTAAAAAGTAACGCTTCATCATGGTTTTTACGAGAATTTGAAAACCAAATGCCAACGTCATTATTCGGAAAAAATCTCCTAAAAGCTGCCAAATCAATATGTTTTCAACGGGTGAAAACTCGGCAGTAAATGCCAGTTTCAAAATAATTCCTTTGGCAATATAAATCACAATCAACATCGCCAAAAACAAAGGAAGAAAAACGCTGAAATACGATTTTAATTCGGCTTTAAATTCCTTTTCCGTATGAATTGACGCCAGTTTCGGCATATAATACAATGACAATCCTGAACTAAAAAAAATCATATAAAAACTCGACAATCTGTTGACTGCATCCCAAATTCCTGCTTCTTCAATAGAGTAATTTTCGACTATCATGTTTCGTATAAAAAGCAATGTCAACGGAGCAATTATAGCGGTTAGCAATGCCATTACTGAAAACCTTTTGATAATCTTGAAATACTTTTTGCTAATCAATTTTTGAAGGTCAAATTTGAAATAATTAGCATGCTTTCTAACAAAAACAAACGTCACTAAAACCATCAAAACCTCCCCAATCGCAACAGATAAAAGTCCGCCGAAAATATTCTTCTTCCAGATTAACAAAGCCGTCAAACCGAAGACTAAAACATTCGAAATAATCTGGATAATCATTATTCTTTTAAACTTTTCCAAACCGTTATAAATGGCCAGCCAAAAAGTATTAATCACCATAAACGGAAGCAATAATCCAAAAAAGCGAATGGGAATTGTGTAGTTAGTTGTGTAAAATAAAAAGGCTGAAATGGGTGATGCAAAAGCCAAAACAAGCAATGCCAATACACTTGAAATAATTAGAAAAACCCAGAAAAATGTGGAGTATATAACCGAAAGTTCTTTTTTATCTTCTTTATTTTCGACAAACAATTTGACAATCGAGTTGCTGATACCAAGTGTTGCAATCGATTTTATCATTAAGGCAAAGTTTCTAAAACTTCCCATCAAAGCCATGCCCGATGTTCCCAGAAAAACAGAAATGATTTTAGAAGAAAAAATACCCAAAACAAAACTCACTGCTACCGAAACAGAATTCAGCGACAAAACTTTTAGTAATGTATTTTGTTTTAAAATTTTCAATTTAGAGGTTTCTTATCACTCGTGCCGGATTTCCGGCAGCAATTACATTTTCAGGTATGCTTTTAGTAACAATGGAACCATTTCCTATAACGGAATTTTTGCCAATGGTTACTCCTTTTAGAATGGTTACATTATCTCCCAAAAATACATTTTCGGCAATAAAAACAGGTTCCGATTTCAGCTCATCATCATTTCGTTTGTCAATTTCAAGATTGTGTCCATCATTATCAATTATGGCACAATTTACTCCGATTAAAACATTGCTTTGAATGGTTATTTTTGAAAAAGCCACTGCAGAAAAGGCGTTATTGATAGCAACATTATCACCAATGGTAATTTCACTGTCTGAATTTCGAACTTCCAAATAAGCATAATGCGAATAAAAATTTGGAGAAGCAACAACACCAATTTGCACCTTTTTGCCAAAGGATATTTTACCTTTTCCCTTCAAAAGTAAGGGATGAAACAGTTTTGGTTTTCCTGAAACATGGTTACAGTCAGACAGGAATTTGTACTTCCAATTTCTTAGAACGCCAAAAAAGAAAAATTTTATTTTACTAAAAATTTCCATTAATACTGATTTAAAATTTTAATTACATAATCAACTTCATCCTTTGTCATTACTGGACTTATTGGCAAACTTAACACTTCCTGATGAATTTTTTCGGTTATGGGGAATGAAAGCGAATTCCATCTCAAAGTTTCGGGAGCGAAAGCTTTTTGTTGATGTGGCGGAATTGGATAATGAATAATCGTTTCTATATTATTTTGCTTCAAATAAGCTTGAAGCACATCTCTTTCTGAAGTTCGGATAACGAATAAATGAAATACATGATTGCCTGACAAATCATAGGCTGGCAATACTATTTTGTCATTTTTGATTTCTGACAAATACCTTTTTGCAATAGTTTTTCGGATTTCATTTTCACTATCTAAATGTGGTAATTTCACATTCAAAAAAGCCGCTTGTAATTCATCCAAACGCGAATTTACGCCAATGAATTCATTATGATATTTTTGTTCTGAGCCATAATTTCTCAAAGCAAAAATCACTTTAGCCAAAGCATCATCATTAGTCGTAATCGCACCTGCATCGCCCAATGCACCTAGATTTTTACCCGGATAAAAACTAAATGCTGCAGCATCAGACAGATTTCCTGCTTTTTTAAGTTTAGAAATTGCACCATGTGATTGCGCAGCATCTTCAATTACTAATAAATTATTTTGTTTGGCAATAACATTTATGGTTTCCATTTCGGCCAATTGACCATATAAATGAACCGCCAAAATGACTTTAGTTTTTGCGGTTATTTTATGCTGAATTAAATCGGTATTGATGTTGTAAGTGTCTAATTTTGGTTCAACTAAAACAGGTATTAAATCGGCTTGCAAGATTGCTAAAATAGTAGCAATATAGGTATTCGAAGGAACAATAACTTCGTCACCTTTTTTAAGTTTTCCAAGTTGGATATATCCTTTAAAAATCAATACCAACGCATCAAAACCATTACCAACACCGATACAATGCTTTACGCCACAATAATCTGCAAAAATGCTTTCAAATATTTTAACTTCATCACCTAGAATAAACCAACCTTTATCTAAAACCAATTCCATTTTTTGCTGAAATTGCTCTTGATATTGCTGATTAATTTTCTGTAAGTCGAGGAATTTAATCATAGCATAACATTTTCTAAAAGATGATAATCTGATGTTTGAACTTCATAGAAATCCTGGACAGTTGTTTTTGCGCCGAAACTTTCTTTCCAAAAGAGAATCCCTTCATTGATTTTCTTTCCATTTCCCTCGTGTGAAGGGCCAAAATCAAAGAAATTTTTAGCAGCAAAAACTTCTGTAATCAAATAATTATAAAGGAAATCTATACTTCCTAATTCATTCTTCTGTTCATTTCCCGAAATATATTGTGGATGTGCTACGGCATTTGTTATAAAAATAGTTGTTCCCGCCACAATCCTGTTATCAACATAAACATTAAAATGTCGAATATTTTTTGGAAATTTTTGCTGCAACCTAATTATTTCTTCAGCTGTGTGAACTGGTTTTGAATTGTGCTTTTTTGTCAAATTTGGAATCAATATCTCATTCCAAAACAAGTTGAAATTCAGCTCTTCTCTAATCTCTAATTTGTTCTTTTCACCACGACGAATACTTTCTTTCCGGGTTTTAGTTACCGTAAAAGGTTTTGTCAAATCAATCACAGAAAGACAATCTCTGCGTATTAATTTGGCTTTCGCCAAAAACATAGCATATTCAATTTCTTCAGAAAAAAAGGCGTTGTAAATTGACGGAATTAATTTGAGTTGAAAAGTGGTAATATTGTTTTGATTCAAAAACGCTAAAACAGCCTTTGTTATCTCAATCACTTCGCCCAGTTTGATTTTACTGTCAAAAACAAATCCACCATAAGTCAAGCCCTGATGAGAAAAAACAGTATCTCCTACCCGATTGGCCGGAAGAACCGAAACCAATTCTTCTCCTTCAAAAACAAGCAACGAAAAATCCTGAAATCTATCGGAATGGTATTCCATAAAATCGCGGTGAAACAAAAACGTTGCATTTTTGGCACTACTTATAAAGTCGTTCCAAATAGCATAATCTTCTAAAGTATAAGGTCTAATAGAGTAGTTTTTCACAAGTCGCTTTTAAACATCGGAAAATTAAACATTTATTTTAAAAAAGTCGTTCTTATTAAAAATTCAATTTCCAAAAATATTGTTTAATTTTATCTTCTTAACCGTTTTTGCTTTGAAATTAAAACGACTTTTTTTCTGTTTTATTATTCTTGTTTGTTTCATTTTTAAAACTAATGGGCAAAATGTAACATTGTACAACCAATTTAATGGTCGTTATGATTTTACGTTTATAGGCAATACTATGAATATTGCTGAAAACAACACAACTCTTGATTTCGTAACAACCACTTCTTCTACAGCAACACTTTCTTTAAATGCTACTGATGTAATTGAAAAAGCCTATTTATATTGGGCCGGAAGTGGCGATGGTGATTTTGAAGTCAATTTAAATTCAGAAGTCATCACTCCTGATAGGACTTTCTCACTTGTTAGGGAATTTCCCGGTCTGACTTTAACCTATTTTAGTGCTTTTAAAGATGTTACTTCTCTGATTCAAACTACAGGAAACGGTGATTATACGCTATCCAATTTAGACAATTCGGCATTTGATGCGTTACATATTCAACGAAGAACCAATTTTGCAGGTTGGGCAATTGTAATTGTTTATAAGAATGATGCGCTACCATTAAATCAAATCAACGTTTACGATGGTTTACAAGGCGTTCCGGATGAATTATCGATTACTTTGAGTAGTTTAAATGTTATAGACGACAATAATTCCAAAGTAGGTTTTGTTGCCTGGGAAGGTGATTCGGGTTTGGCAACGGAAGAATTCAGAATGAACGGAACCTTATTAAGCAATGCTTCGAATCCACCAGATAATGTTTTTAACGGAACAAATTCGATAACCGGAAGCAACACTTTGTACAATATGGATTTGGATATTTATGATATTCAAAACAATATAGCAATCGGCGATACAACTGCAGAGATTTCGCTTACTTCTTTCCAGGATTTTGTGATGATTAATACGGTTGTAACCAAATTAAACAGCCAATTACCAGACGCAACTGTTTCAATCGATTCGATAGAAAAGCAATGTAATTCGAAAACCATTGTGGTGAATTATACGGTTTCAAATTTAAATTCAACCAACCCATTGCCGAGAGGAACTCCAGTTTCAATTTATATCGATGGACAAATTTTCCAGACTATACTAACAACCGACGAAATTCCTATTGGCGGTTCAATTTCGGGTCAAATTACAATTGTTTTGCCTGATACAATTACATTAGATTTCGAGATAAAATTTATGGTAGATGACATAGGAAACGGAACAGGGATTGTGACCGAATTAATCGAAAATAATAATACGTCAATCCTAAACGATTCGCTTTGGGTTTCTCCGGCTTTCAATGCTTTAGAAAATTTAGTGGCTTGTAACGAAGGCTTTACCCGTGGCACTTTTGACTTTTCGTCTTATGAAGATTTGGTTAAAACAAATCCGGGAGATACTGTTCGTTTTTATGAAACGCTTGAAGATGCAACTGCCGATGTAAATCCGATTTTGAATACTACAAATTACCAGGTAATGCCAACGCCAAAAGAAATTTTTGTTCGCATTTTCAACGATAATTGTTTTAGTGTCACTTCGTTTTTATTGACAACCCGAAATTGCCCGCCAACAGTTTACAACTTTGTTTCTGCCAATACAGATACTTATAATGATACCTTTTTCATTGGCGGTTTGCGTAATATTTTCCTGGATTATAGAATAGAAATCTACAGCCGTTGGGGAAGATTACTTTGGACAGGAAATCAAAATACCGAAGATTGGGATGGTTATGTAAAAGATGGCATTGGTCTTAAAAACGCACCTGACGGCACTTATTTTTATTTATTGTTTTTAAACGATATCGATTATCCTGAACCTTTGCGTGGATTTTTATATTTAAATCATTAAAAAAACGCTGTAACTTTGGCACTCTTTACTTAAGTATGAAACAAATAACTTCCGCTCAAAATCCGTTTATAAAATCGTTGATTCTGCTTCAGGAAAAAGCTAAAGCGCGAAAACAATCCGGCACTTTTTTGATTGAAGGAATGCGTGAAATTGAATTAGCAATCAAAGGAAAGTATGAAATAGAAACCGTTTTATTTCTTCCCCAATTGGTTTCAAATAACCAAATAACCAAATTAACGAATGACCCAATTGAGATTTCAAAAGAAGTCTATCAAAAATTAGCCTATCGCGATACTACCGAAGGAATTCTGGCGGTTGCCAAAACCAAATCATTACAATTATCCGATTTAAAGCTTCCTGAAAACCCGTTGATTTTAGTAATGGAAGCTATCGAAAAACCTGGTAATATTGGTGCGGTTTTGCGAACTTGTGATGCAGCAAAAGTCGATGCCGTAATTATCGCCAATCCAAAAACCGATTTATACAATCCGAATATCGTGCGTTCCAGTGTTGGCTGTTTGTTTACAAACCAAATCGCAACAGGGTCAACCGAAGAAGTAATTGATTTTTTAATCAAAAACAACATCAATTTCTATAGTGCGACTTTGCAGAATTCGACATCATATCATACGCAAGATTACACTACGCCAACCGCTTTGGTTGTTGGCACAGAAGCCACAGGATTAACTGAACTTTGGCGCGAAAAAGCGACACAAAACATTATCATTCCGATGCAGGGCGAAATTGACAGCATGAATGTTTCGGTTGCTGCTGCCATATTGATTTTTGAAGCCAAACGACAACGCGGATTTAAGTAATACAATTTAATAATCAACCATAAAACCAAATTCAAATGAAAAAAAATCTAGTATTCTCGTTCCAACCTATCAACTTATCTTTAGGTATTTTACTTGTCAGAATTATTATTGGTGTTCTTATGGCCTGTTATGGGTATCAAAAACTCATAAATTTCGAAACTATGGCTGCTTCCGATTTTTGGGCTAAAGAAGTTAGCTTTCTTGGCATGACAGGAAAAGCACCATTGGCATTGACCATTTTTGCTGAATTCTTCTGCAGTTTATTTTTAATACTTGGCTTATTTACTAGGTTGTCTTTAATTCCATTGCTTATCTGCATGGGATATATAATTGCCTGTGTTGCCAAATTTGCTGTAATCAATTCCGGTGATAATGGAACAGAAGTAAACACTGCTTTTGTCTATTTCGTAATTTATTTGGGCATTTATTTTACTGGTCCGGGAAATTATAGTCTGGATTACAAAATTGCCAATCGATAACACAATTCAGTTGCACAGTTCATTTGTTATACTTAATTTTAGGAATTGATTGAACATGCTATGATTGAAATAGATTTAGAAGAAGAAAAAAAAGCCATTGCCCGAGAATACAAGGAATTACTTCGCATAAGTTATCAAACCTTAACCGATTCTGATAAAAAACTCATACGAAAGGCCTTTGATGTTGCCGTTGAAGCACACAAAGACCAACGCCGTAAATCGGGTGAGGCTTATATTTTTCATCCTATTGGTGTTGCCAAAATTGTGGCTTCCGAAATTGGTCTTGGTGCAACAAGTATCGCCGCCGCCTTGATGCATGATGTTGTTGAAGATACTGATGTAACTATTGAAGACATCGAAAAAAAATTCAATCCAAAGATTGCACACTTGGTCGAAGGTCTGACCAAAATTTCCCAGGTTAAAAAAGACATGAACATCTCAATGCAGGCGGAAAATTTCCGTAAAATGCTATTGACGCTGAATGATGATGTGCGTGTGATTTTAATCAAAATTGCTGACCGTTTGCACAATATGCAAACCATGGATTCCATGCCGGATTACAAGCAGGTAAAAATTGCTTCGGAAACCTTATACATCTATGCGCCTCTTGCGCATCGTTTGGGCTTGTATAACATCAAAACAAAACTGGAAGACTTAGGTTTGAAGTATACCGAGCCTGATGTTTATAAAGATATTGTCAGCAAAATCAAGGAAACCAAAGAAGAGCAGGACGAATACATCAAAACGATATCGGCTGTTTTAAAAAAATCGTTAGACGAAGAAGGTGTTGAGTACACCCTGAAAGGCCGACCAAAATCAATTTATTCCATTCGTAGAAAAATGGCGGCGCAAAACGTAACTTTTGATGAAGTCTATGATAAATTTGCACTGCGAATTATATACAAATCGAATCTTCACGACGAGAAATTCCTGGCCTGGAAAATTTATTCTATAGTTACCGATCATTATCGCCCAAGTCCAAGTCGTTTGCGCGACTGGATTTCGTCACCAAAATCGACAGGTTATGAAGCTTTGCACATTACCGTTATGGGGCCAAAAGGCCGCTGGGTTGAAATTCAGGTGCGAAGCGAACGTATGGATGAAATTGCCGAAAAAGGATACGCTGCGCACTACAAATACAAACAAGGCGCTACTGAGGAAAGCGGTTTGGATACTTGGTTGAATCTTTTGAAAGAAGCATTAGAAAGTTCTGAAACCAATGCAGTCGACTTTGTAGAAGATTTCAAAATGAATTTGTATGCCAAAGAAATCTTTGTCTTTACGCCAAAAGGTGAAATAAAATCATTGCCAAAAGGTGCCACTTCACTCGACTTCGCTTTTAGCATACATTCCGAAATCGGAATCAAAACCCGCGGAACCCGCGTTAACGGGAAATTAGTGCCGCTCAATCACGAATTAAAAAGTGGTGACCAAATAGAAATCATTACTTCTGTCCATCAAAAACCAACAGTCAACTGGCTGGATTATGTAACGACTTCTCGGGCCAAAAATAAAATCAGAAACGTTCTCAACGAAAATACCAAGAAAATTGCCGAAGACGGAAAAGAATTACTGACCCGGAAACTAAAGCATTTAAAAATCACTATAAATGAAAATGTGGTCAATGAATTGGTAAACTACTTTAAGCTAAAAACCAGTTTAGATTTGTTTTACCGCGCCGGAATTGGCTCTATAGAAAACCAACAACTCAAGGATTTTGCTGCTCAAAAAAGCAATACTTTGATGAATTTCTTCAAAAATAAAATCAAGCGTTCGCCAAATGCTAATCCTGAAGAAATTAACAAACCCGTACTCAACAGCAATTACGACATGCTCGTTTTTGGTCCGGAGCAAGATAAACTCGATTATAAATTATCTTCCTGTTGCAACCCGATTCCCGGCGATGATGTGTTTGGTTTTATTACCATCAACGAAGGCATCAAAGTACACAAAAAAGATTGTCCAAACGCCATTGCGCTACAATCGAATTATGCGTACCGAATTATGCTGGCCAAATGGATTGATTCATCGCAACAAGAGTTCAAAGCTATTTTGAAAATTACGGGTATGGATAGTTTAGGGTTAACCAATGAATTAACCAAAGTAATTTCAAACAATATGCATGTGAATATCCAAAGTATTTCCCTGAGTGGTGAAGCCGGAATATTTTATGGACAAGTTGCCGTTATTGTACAAAATAATGCGATTCTGAAAAAACTCATCGATAATATCAAAAAAATTGATGGCATTGATAAAGTAACCAGGGTTTATACAAACTAGTTATTAAGTTATAAATTATGAGTTATGAGTTATTAAACTTTGATACCTTAAACAAAAAAATTACCTTTGTCCCATGACACTAATTGCATCCGATAATACTAAAAATCAAGAGACCGTAAAAAACGTTTTTACGCTGTATCTTGAAAACAAAGGACACCGCAAAACACCTGAACGCTATGCTATCCTTCAGGAGATCTATGATAGCGAAGAGCATTTTGATATTGAGAATTTGTATATCAAAATGAAAAACAAAAACTATCGTGTGTCGCGTGCTACCTTATACAACACGATTGAACTTTTATTAGATTGTGGTTTGGTACGCAAACATCAGTTTGGACAAAATCAGGCTCATTATGAGAAATCGTATTTCGACAAGCAGCACGATCATATAATCATGACCGACACTGGCGAAGTAATTGAGTTTTGTGACCCAAGAATCCAAACCATCAAACAAACCATCGAAGAAATATTTGGTATTGAAATCCACAACCATTCGCTGTACTTCTATGCGAGTAAAAAAGAACAACTATAATGAAGCCATTCGACTATTTTAAAAAGACATTTATTGGCGTATTCGTTTTCATAATTGTATATAAAATAGTAATTGAACTTTTTGAAGGACTTTCAGGCTTTACATTAGAATTTGCATTCAAACTTCTTTTAACTGCATTCTTTACAGCCTTGACCTTGGGAGTATTAAACTACTTTTTTAAATTAGATATTTCAAAGAAAAAAAACAACACTTAACTACACACAAACAACACACAATGACTGTAGATTTACTACTCGGATTACAATGGGGTGACGAAGGCAAAGGAAAAATTGTTGATGTTCTCACCTCAAAATACGACATTATTGCTCGTTTTCAGGGCGGACCAAATGCCGGACACACTTTAGAATTTGACGGAATAAAACATGTTTTAAGAACCATTCCTTCGGGGATTTTTCATGGCAACAACATCAACCTTATAGGAAACGGTGTCGTGATTGACCCTGTAGTTTTCAAAAGTGAGATTGATGGTTTGGCCAAATTCAATCTTGATTTAAAATCAAAATTGTTTATATCGCGTAAAGCGCATTTAATTTTGCCTACGCATCGTTTGCTTGATGCCGCTTCTGAAATTGCAAAAGGAAAAGGCAAAATTGGCTCGACACTAAAAGGCATTGGACCAACGTATATGGACAAAACCGGTAGAAACGGAATCCGTGTGGGCGATATTGAATTAGCTGATTTCAAAGAAAAATATAGAGTTTTGGCTGACAAGCACGAATCCATGATTGCTTTTTATGGTGTGGAGCTTCAATACAATTTAGCTGAACTGGAAAAAGAATTTTTTGAAGCTATTGAAGACTTAAAAAAATTGGATTTTATTGATAGCGAAGAATATTTGGCACAAGCTCAAAAAGCAGGAAAATCGATCCTATGCGAAGGCGCACAAGGGTCGTTATTGGATGTTGACTTTGGAACCTATCCGTTTGTAACCTCATCTAATACCACAGCTGCCGGAGCCTGCACAGGTTTAGGAATCGCTCCGAATAAAATCAAAGAAGTTTTTGGGATTTTCAAGGCCTATACAACACGTGTTGGTTCAGGACCATTTCCTACCGAAGATTTTGACGAGGCAGGCGATATTATGGCAAAAGTTGGTAACGAATTTGGTTCAGTTACAGGAAGAAAAAGACGTTGTGGCTGGCTCGATTTAGTAGCGTTGAAATATGCGGTACAAATAAACGGTGTAACCCAACTGATGATGATGAAAGGCGATGTGCTTTCGGGCTTTGAAACCTTGAAAGTTTGTACGGGCTACACTTATAAAGGTGAAATAATTCATCATTTACCATTTAATATTGAAGAAGAAAACATTACGCCTATTTATGCCGAATTCAAAGGATGGAAACAGGATTTAACCGGTTTAACCACCTTTGAAAGTTTACCAAAAGAACTAAAAGACTACATAGAGTTTATAGAAGGCGAGTTAGAAGTGCCAATTAAGATTGTCTCTGTTGGTCCTGACAGGAAGCAAACTATAACTAAATAAAGATGAAACCCTTTCAATAATGAGAGGGTTTTTTATTTTTTTCATATCTTAGTAGTACTAACCATTAAATATAATCATATCATGAAAAAAGTAGTTATTGGAAGTTTAGTTGGTGCGCTTATTTTCTTTGTCTTTCAAACCATTATGTGGATGGGCGGATTCCACAACGATTTTAGCATTTACACTCCCAATCAGGGAGCTATCATGCAAACCCTAAACACCAATCTTACGCAGGACGGTGTTTATTATATGCCTTCGGCGGACTGGAATGCTCCCAATTCGGAAGCAGAAACCGAAAAAATAATGAACGAAAGTGTAGGCAAGCCTTGGGCAATGGTATTTTACCACACCAAAATGAACGCCATGGACTCAAGCCAGATGGCTAAAGGGTTTCTCTATTCGTTACTTGCCTGCCTTTTGGTAGCTTTTGTATTGTATAGTGGCAGCTACCCTACTTTTGGAAAACGCTTTGCCGTATCGATGTGCTTCTCGTTATTTGTCCTGTTGGAGTGTACGTTTACCGAGATGAACTGGTGGGATTTCCCATGGCACTATGTTAAGTCGACAGTATATGACATGATTATAGGCTGGGCGCTGGTCTCCTTGTGGTTTGCCTGGTATGTAAAAGAGAAAGGTGTAAAGTAACTAAAATCTACTGTAATGAATGATTATGAAAAAAACACAGCCGAAACCCTTAGTGTAGTAGAAAATTTCAATTCGGCCTTTAACGAGCATGATGTAGAAGCGGTTATGAATTTAATGACCGAAGATTGTGTGTTTGAAAATACGGCACCAATGCCTGATGGTACTCGTTTGGAAGGTGCTACAGCGGTGCGCGAATTCTGGGAAAAGTTTTTTACCAACAGTCCGGATGCTCATTTTGAAGCCGAAGATATTTTTGCAGCCGGAAACCGCTGTGTAGTCCGATGGATTTATCGCAAAATGAAAGACGGACAACCCTGGCATTTGCGCGGTGTGGATGTTTTTAAGATAGTTGAAGGCAAAGTGGCAGAAAAACTGGCGTATGTCAAAGGATAGAATCCCAAAAGGGTTTGAACCTCTTTCATATTATAAATTTTTTGTACTATTTTTCTATATCAGCTAAACCAAATTAGTACAAATTCCAAAAAAAACTTGCCACCGAAATCAAGTTTTAAAAACACCAAAAATGAAAAGTATATTTATTGACAAAAATAGTGAGCCGACATTAGATGATTTAAAAAAAGGTTTAGGCAATACATTCGATATTTGGACAAACTTTGAAGCATATGCCATAAAAAACTATCCTAATGCAAAAGCAGAATGGAATTTTTCAGGAGAAAAATTTGGGTGGAGCTATAGAGTAAAAGATGCTAAAAGGGTTTTAATTTATTTACTTCCGAGAGATAATTTCTTTAAAACTGGATTTGTTTTTGGACAGAAAGCTACTGAACAGATTTTTGAAAGTGATATTTCTGAAGTTATAAAACAAGAACTTAAAGCAGCTAAGGTTTATGCTGAAGGAAGAGGAATTAGGATTGAGGTTAGAGATAAATCAAATCTTGAGGACATCCAAAAATTGATTGAGATTAAAATTAGGAATTAGACTTGAGCAAAACTAAATAACTAGTTTACACCTGACAGATGTGAAAAACCTGTCAGGTGTAAAAAATTACAACTTAAATATAAAACTCTCGCTCGGCTTCACACTCAACCGTATAGTTCCTTTGCCATCTGTTACTTTTAACTGTGCGGTGCTTCCGTAGAGTTGGTCTTTTACATCGTACAATCCGTCTTTGATATTCCAAATTTTAATAACATCTTCCGGCACTTTCAACTCAAAATTACTGGTGGTTACCCAAGAGAAATTCACTACTACAATCAGTTTTTCTTTGGCTGTCCAGCGCACATAGGAATACATTCCCGGATCATATCGTTTGGTTTCGTTTCGGTTGATAGTTTGTATTTCTTTGAACTTACCTGTCAAGGCATCACTATATAATGTAAAGTTGAGTAAGCGTTTGTAAAAATCACGTAAATCAGCTTCGCTTTTAGATAATTGTCCGCCGTCAAATTTACCTCCATTCATCCAACGTTGATGATGTGGAACGCCGACATAATCAAAAATAGAAGTACGCGAATGAGTTCCAAAACCTGCATTTTCTTTTCCATCCTCGCCTACTTCCTGTCCGAAATAAATCATCGTTGGTGAAGAACTGATCGTAGCCGATACAACCATCATTGGCTTCCCTTTCTCGGGAGTTCCTGCAAATTCCGGGCTTGCCAAACGCTGCTCATCATGATTGTCCAAAAAGTGCAGCATATGGTGCTCTATATCAGCCATGCCTTCCTGAATTTCCGAAAGTGGTTCAGGTAAAGCTTCTCCTTGTATTATCGATTTTAAATGATCATAAGTTTCTACTTTGTCATACAGATAATCCATTTTTCCAAGATTAATATAGTTTCTGTATTCTTTAGGATTATAAACCTCAGCCAATAAAAATGCTTTTGGATTCTTCATCTTTATAGCCGAATTCATATAACTCCAAAACTCATAAGGCACCATTTCGGCCATATCATAACGAAAACCATCTACGCCTTTTGCTGTCCAATACAAAGCAATATCACGAAATTTTTTCCATGAACTTGGTACATCTTTGTCTTTCCAAAACTCATAATGCGCTTTACAGTCTTTTTTGTCAAATCCTTGTGGCAATTCCGGAAAATCTTTTGAACCATCAGGTTTGATGCCGTAATTTACTTTTACGGTTTCATACCAGTCATTAATATCCGGTTTTGCTTCGCGCGAACCATTGCCTGTCCATTTTGCCGGGAACTCGGCAAACTTGCCATCAATTAACGGATTTTGTTCGCCATTTAAAGGTTTGTATGTTGGTGAAGTTGGCACTTCGAACGCTTTGCCCGGTATATAATAGAAATTATTATCTCTTGCATATTCAACCGAAGTATTATCTTCTGCACCAAAATCGGTAACGCCTTTCGGATTACTCAAACTATGATAATTTCTGGCGATGTGATTTGGTACTATATCGATAATGACTTTTAAACCATTCTTATGGGTTCGGGCAATTAATGCTTCAAATTCTTCTAATCGCTTCGCTGGATTAACCGCCAAATCCGGATTTACATTATAATAATCCTTCACCGCATAAGGAGAACCGGCACGGCCTTTTACCACTTCGGGATCATCATTGGAAATGCCATATTTGGTATAATCTCTAATCACATCATGATGCGGAACTCCGGTATACCATATATAAGTCACGCCCAGTTTCTTGATTTCCTGTAACGCTTTATCTGTAAAATCATTGAACTTCCCAACTCCGTTTTCTTCAATTGTTCCCCAAGGTTTGTTTGTGGTATTTTTGTTTCCGAACAAGCGGGTAAAAACTTGATAAACTACATCTTTTTTAGGTGTGGTAATTACTTTGGATTTGGCAGGCATAGTGGTCTTTTTTTGAGCAATCGTCGTATTTGCTATAACACAACTCATAACTACGGCAAATGTTAAACTTGTTTTCATACTTACTTCTGACTTAAAATAGGTTCAATAAGTCGTAACAACAAATATAAGGAAATAGCTGAATTATAGCAGTGGCATTAGGTTACTTTTTAGAATAATAAGTTAAAGCAGATGAATAATAATTAAAACAACGAGAATAAAAAATGGTTGATTTTGTAGCCAAAACTTAGGTTATATTTGTTTTAGAAATTTAATTGTCATCATCTTGAAAACAATTCTGAAAATAGCAATCTTCTTGTTTTGTATTGTGCACGCCACAACAACTTATTCTCAAAATAAGACTATAGACAGCTTAAAAAGAGTAATTCGCATTGCCAAAATTGACACGGCGAAAGTGAATATTTATAATCATCTGGCTTTTGAATTCAAAGAAAGTTATGTTGATTCTTCTCTTTATTATGCCAAAAAAGCGGAAGGATTAGCTCGAAAAATTCAATACAATGACGGACTTGCCGCTGCAGCTATAAATCAGGGGAATGTTCATATTATTTTAGGCGAATATAAAAATGCAAAGAAAGCATTTAGCAAAGCGCAACTTATCTATCACAAACTGCTTGATGCTGAGACCGGAAATAAGAGTTATAAAAATGGTCTTGCCAGAAGTTACGCCAGTTTAGGAGTCATTTTTTCACAGGAAAGCAATTATTATGCAGCACTGGAGAACTATGAGAAAGCTCTAAAAATTTATCAGGAAATTGATCAAAAAGGCAGCATTTCAAAAGTTTGTAATAACATAGGCGTTGTTTACAAGTCTCAGGGTAACAATGATAAAGCTTTAGAATATTTTAAAAAGTCCTTAAAAATTCAGGAACAAACCGGAGAACAAACCGTTCCGGTTACGCTGACGAATATTGGTGTAATTTACTTTGAACAAAACAATGCTGCAACTGCTTTTCAATATTACCAAAAAGCAGAAAAGTATTTTAAAACCATAAATAACGTTCGTGGTTATGCCTTACTAAACAACTATCTTGGTGATTATTATAAAAAACAAAAGGACATCAGCCAGGCGACGAGCTATTACAATCGCGCTTTGGAAATGTATGAGTCCTTGCAGAATAAATTCGGTGCTTCCTTGGCATTATATAATTTAGGCCAACTTTACTCTGATCAAAAGAAGTATAATGAAGCGATGACGTATGCTACCAAATCATTGGCTTATGCCAAGGAAATTGGCGTGCTTGACCAAACCTTTCATTCGGAAAAACTGCTTAGTGATTTGTACAGCCAACTCAATCAGCCAGCGCAATCTTTAGAACATTATAAAAATTATATTGTTGCCCGTGACAGCATTACCAATGAAGAAAATAACAAAAAGTTTGTTCAGGTTGAAATGAACTATGAATACAAAAAGAGAGAAGCACTTTTGGCAGAACAAGGTAAAAGACAAACACAATTTACCATCTTTAGTATACTTGGTGCAATATTATTAATCGGATTGGTATTTCTTATTTATAACCGCCGTCAGGTAAAACGTCGTTTGACGCTGCAAAAAGAAGTTGCCGAATATGAACAGAAAGCCTTGCATCTGCAAATGAATCCGCATTTTGTTTTCAATTGCTTGGGATCAATTTCGAGTTTTATTGTGCAAAACGGCACCGATTCGGCATTGAAATATTTGTCTAAATTTTCAAAATTAATGCGGCTTACTTTAGAATATTCCAAAGGTGCTATCATTCCGATTGACAAAGAAATTGAAAGCTTACAAAATTATTTAGAATTGGAGCAATTGCGTTTTCATCAAAAATTCACTTTCAAAATAACGTCCAGCGAAGCAGTAGAATTTAATATGGGAATGCCACCATTATTGATACAGCCTTTTGTAGAAAATGCCATTCTTCACGGTATGGTTCCAAAGGAAGGAAATGGAAAAATTGAAATTAATTTTGATGTGAAAAATGGGCAGCTAATTTGTACCATTACTGACGATGGCATTGGATTAACGCAATCCAAACAACTAAAAGAAAACTCAGTGACCGCACATAAATCAATGGCATTGGAAATTACCAAAAAGCGTCTGGAAATTATGGAAGCGACCACCAACAAATCGGCACAAATAGAGATTAAGGAACTAACAACCAATAACGAAATCACAGGCACACAGGTAACATTGCTATTGCCAATACAATATATTTCATAACTTATGATAACCGCCATTTTAATAGACGACGACAAGCACCTTCGCAAAGGATTAAAAGCCCTATTGGAACGCTATACCGATGATATTGCCATTATTGGTGAGGCCGAAAGTGTAAAAACCGGAATCGTTTCCATTGAAAAACTGAAACCACAAGTCATCTTTCTTGATATTCATCTGTCGGACGGAACTGGCTTTGATATTTTAGAACGCATTGCTATAAATAACAGTAAAACTAATGCCCATATAGTTTTTATCACGGCGCATGAGCAGTATGCAGTTAAGGCGTTTAAATTTTCGGCTTTGGATTTTATTTTAAAGCCTGTTGATCCTGAGGAATTGCAGCACACCATCAACAAAATAAAACAAGTGGCAAGCAAATCAAATTCCTTTGAACACATCGATTTGCTTTTGGAAAATATCCGAAAGAAAGTAGATAATTTCAAGAGAATTGCGTTGTCAACGAGTGATGGCATTCATCTTTTTGAAGTGTCCGATATTATTCGGTGTGAAGCCAAAGTAAATTATACAGAGTTTTTTATCAAAAATCATAAGCCCATATTAATATCGAGAACGCTAAAGGAATATGAAGAACTGCTTACTGAACACGGATTTGAAAGGGTTCATCAGTCACATTTGATTAATCTTTCCTATTTGAAATCCTATATAAAATCGGATGGTGGTTATGTGATTATGGCTGATAATACCAACATCCCTATCGCGCAAAGCAAAAAAGATAAATTGCAGGAACTGATTAAAGCACTTTAAAAAAACAATGTCATGAAAACCAATACTATAATCTCCCAACCCATGAGAACAATTACGCTGCTTTTATTATTTGTAACAGGTCTTGCTTTTGCACAGCCTGTCATCAACACGCCGCCACCTTTACAAATGTGTGATTACAACAATGACAATTTTGAAGTTTGGGATTTGACCCTTAATATACCTATTATTATCAATGGTAACCCTAACCTATCGGTAACTTTTCATGAAACTCAAACTGATGCAGAAACTGGAGGCAACCCAATTACTAATCCAACTGCTTTTGCGAACATCATACCAATTGGACAAATCATTTGGGTTCGTGTTACTGACCCTATAGATCCAATCCCTGCCATTACTTCATTTGAATTGGTATTCATGCCTACACCAACAGTCAATACACCACCAAATATGACCTATGTTGATATTCCGTTTGATGGGCAAGCTACTTTTGATTTGACAACACAGAATAACATTATCACGAGTGATGTAGGGACAACTATAGCTTATTATCACGATTTGCCGAGCGCTCAGGCACAGGTAAATCAAATCATTAATGAAGCTGCTTATACAAATAGCAGTAATCCGGAAAATATTTATGCCAGAGTTCAAAACGTAAACGGATGCTCTGCAATAGTTTCATTTCAATTGATTGTTACTAATCCTGATATTGTTTATATTCCTGATCCAAATTTCAAATGGGAATTAGTCTTTGGTAATATAGCCACTGATGCTACATCCAATCCGGTGGTTTTGGATGTAAATGGTGATGGTGAAATTCAGGTAACCGAAGCCTTACTGGCTCATCGACTAGATCCTATCAATATTGCTACAACTACTTTTGAAGGTATTAAAAGCTTTCTGAATTTGGAAGTATTTTATACGCCTACCGGTTGTAATATTGAGACTCTTGATGTAAGCGGACTGCAAAACCTTAGAGATTTTCAATGCCAATACAACCAGATACACAACCTGAACGTTAGCAATTGCCCTGCTTTGGAAAGACTTTTCTGTGGTGGCAATTATTGGATTAATACGCTTGACCTTAGTGGAAAACCCAATCTCAGAAATGTTTGGTGCGAACAAAATCAAATCAGCAGCTTAGATGTTACCGGAGCGCCGCTTTTACAATATTTATCGTGCCGAAACAATAATCTCAGTACTCTGGATTTATCGAATAATACTGCGCTTACAGATTTAAATTGTGGCGCAAACCCAATGACAAGCCTTGATGTATCGAATTGTACAAATCTGGTTAATTTTCATTGTGCCGCTGCCCCAATTACTTCTTTGAATATGACAGGTTTGACCAGCATTGTCGATTTGAACGTTCGTTATACCAATCTTACTTCGATTGATGTTTCCGCTTTTGCAGGTCTTACAAGCATAAACTGCGACGGTAATTTATTTACGGAACTCGACTTAAGCCATAATCCGGTATTGTGTGGTGTTCAATGTTCCAACAGCAACACGCTAAATTATTTAAACATAAAAAATGGTGGGGTCTGTAATGCTGTTTCTATGATTTCTGCCAATCCTAACCTTCAGTTTGTATGCGCCGATGAAGATGAAGTCGATTATTACCAAACTCTTTTCATCTCACAAGGATTTTCAACTATAGTTACCTCGTATTGTTCTTTTGTTCCGGGAGGTAATTTTAATACGATAACCGGTAACATTATTTTTGACGGTAATGGCGATGGCTGTGATGCCGGTGACGCACCTCAGCCTCTTATCAAAATCAACATTAATGATGGTACGAATACAGGCGATACTTTTACTAACGCTACCGGTAACTATTCGTTTTATACTCAGGACGGTAATTTCACTATCACACCTCAGATTGAAAATCCGACGTGGTTTACTTTCAGTCCTGTTACTGCAACAATTCCATTTGCTGATAATCTCAATCACACAATAACACAAAATTTCTGTTTGGCGCCAAATGGTATTCACAGAGATGTAGAAATGGTCATTCAGCCCTTAACCACAGCTCGTCCCGGATTTAATGCTACTTATAAACTGACATACAAAAACAAAGGGAATCAAACCTCTCCTGTGTTTCTTAACTTTAGCTATAATGATACCTTGCTGGACTTTGTTTCTTCCTCGGTGACACCAACTGCGACTTCGAGTGGGCACTTAGCATGGACCGTCATGGGCTTGCAACCTTTTCAAAGTGGCAGCGTGCTAATAACTTTAAATCTAAGCCCAGCGTCAAATATTGGAGACATATTGACTTTCACTTCCTTTATTGATATAACAACAGATGAAAACTGGGATGATAATGCATTTACCTTAGACCAAACAGTAGTGGGTTCTTATGACCCGAATGCAATCATTTGTTTTGAAGGCGACTTACTTCCTGTGACAGAAATTGGCAAATACCTTCACTATGGAGTGACCTTTGAAAATACAGGAAACTATGCTGCTGAAAATGTGGTGGTAAAAGATGTAATTGACATTACTAAATATGATATCAATTCGTTACAGGTTTTAGGAACCTCACATCAGTCATACATAAAAATAACAGGAAATACTGTCGAGTTTGTTTTCCAAAACATTCAACTTGCTGCGGCAACTGGTACGCCTCCGGTTGGTGGACATGGCGATGTGTTATTCAAAATAAAATCAAAAAACAGTTTGGTAAACGGAGATTATGTAAGCAAAACAGCTAAAATCTATTTCGATTATAATGCCCCAATTAACACGAATGATGCGCAGACGACTTTCGCTACCTTAAACAATCCGATTCACGAATTCGATAACAGTGTGAAAGTATATCCAAATCCGACTCATTCATTAATCAACATCAGTAGTAATTCTACAATTCAATCGGTATCCTTATATGATATTCAGGGAAGATTATTAGAAACTGATTTAGCTAATAGTAATGAAGTTTCTTTCGATATTTCAGGTAAATCAAATGGTGTTTATTTCCTCAAAATAACTTCAGATAAAGGAAGTAAAGTAGAAAAAGTGGTCAAAGAATAAAGTTAAGTAAGTGGAAAGGCGCTGATTCTTAATTTAAGGTTAGCGCTTTTTTTTGGAAACTAATTCCGGCTATCTATTGATAAATAATTCTTAATAAGCCTTTTCATTGTTCCTAATTTCCTAAATTTGGGGCAAATATATTTTCATTGAAAAAGTTACTTTTTTACTTCGGATTATTGCTCTTTACATTAACCACTATAAATGCGCAAAAATCATCCAAAATAGTTGTTGAACATGCCGATCATTTTGATGTCGATGAAACGCTGTTTCCAGATGCAGCTTTGCTTCAGGGAAATGTTAGAGTAAACCATGAAGGTGTAATTTTTACCTGTAACAAAGCTTATTTTTTTCAAAAGGAAAACTATATCAAAGCTTTTGGCGAAGTCCAAATGGTGCAAGGTGATACGCTTTTCTTAAACAGCAAATATGCGGAATATAATGGCGAAGTAAAGCAAGCTTATGCTACAGGAAATGTAGTGATGCGCTCTCCCGAATCGACTTTGGTTACCGATACAATCAACTTTGACAGAAATACACAGGAAGCGTATTACAACACTTACGGAACGATTACGAGCAAGGAAAATAAACTGAGAAGCAAATCCGGAAGGTATTTTGCCAACGAAAAGAAGTTTAAATTTCTAACAGCTGTTACCATTACTAATCCAAAATATACCATCAAGTCTAATCATTTGGATTATTATACCAATTCGGGTCACTCCTATTTATTTGGTCCTTCAACCATAACGAGTAAGGAGAATTTCATTTACACCGAAAAAGGTTTTTATGATACCAAAAAAAATCTGGCGCATTTTCTTCGAAAGTCCTATATCAAATACAAGGATCGGAGAATTGAAGGTGATAGTTTGTACTACGACCGAAACCGGGAATATGCATCGGCAACTAATAATGTAAAGGTTACCGATTCAATAAACAAAGGAATTATCAAAGGGCATTATGCCGAGATTTATCGAAATCTGAAAACGGAAAAAGATTCGATGATGATTACCAAAAGAGCCGTTGCCATATCATTGGTAGAAAATGATTCGATGTACATTCACGGAAAGAAAATGTTGATTACCGGAAAAACGGGAGAACGTATTATTCGTGCTTTCAATAACGTTCGTTTTTATAAAACGGATATGAGTGGTAAGTGCGATTCAATACATTCCAATCAAAAAATTGCGCTGACAAAACTCATAGGCAGACCGATCCTTTGGAATTACGATAACCAAATGACAGGTGACATTATGCATCTCATTGGAAATAACAAGACTGAAAAACTCGATTCACTCAAAGTACTGAACAATGCTTTTATCATATCAAAAGACACCATTGGAACCGGATATAATCAAGTGAAAGGACTAAATCTTTACGGCAAATTTAAAGACAATAAACTCAGCGAAGTTGATATTATAAAAAACACCGAAGTCATTTATTATATGCGAAATGACAAACACGAACTCATCGGAATTAACAAAAGTGTTGGTAGCAAAATCAATTTGATTTTAGACAAAAATACTATTGAAACCATAACAGTCTATAACAATCCGGATGGCGATATTTATCCCGAAAAGGACTTGCCCGAAAATGCTAGGAAATTACGCGGCTTCATTTGGCGTGCCGATGAACGAATAAAATCGAAAGACGATATTTTTCCGCCTGAAGAAAATGAACTCGATGCCAAAATTCAAGCAGATAGAAAAGCCGAAATGGCTAAAGACAATCTACCGCTGGAACCAAGCAAAGAAACTTTGGATTACGATAAGAATAACCCAAAGCCAGTGGTAAAATAGAGTAAGTAAATGAGATGAAAATGAAAGAGGACTTTTTAAAATACCAGGCTCAAACTTCGCCTTATCCTTTGGGCATGGAAATTTCACATGCTGTTGGTTCTTATATCTACGACACGAATAACAAAAAATATTTGGATTTTGTGGCCGGAGTTTCAGCGACAAGTTTGGGTCATCAGCACCCAAGAGTTAATCAGGCTATCAAAGACCAGTTGGACAAATATTCGCATGTGATGGTGTATGGTGAATATGCACAACATCCTGCTGTAGCGTATTGTAAATTATTGGTAGAGAATTTACCGCCGAGTTTAAACAAAGTTTATTTGGTGAACTCCGGAACAGAAGCCTGCGAAGGCGCTTTAAAACTCGTTCGCAGAGTTACCGGAAGAAGCCAATTAATATCGTGTCATAATGCGTATCATGGCAATACGATGGGTTCGATGAGCGTAATGGGTTTTGAAGAGCGCAAACAAATCTTTCGCCCATTAATTCCGGATGTTGATTTCATCACATTCAATAACGAAGAAGACATTCAAAAAATAACAACCAAAACTGCCGGAATCATTCTTGAAAGCATTCAAGGCGGTGCTGGTTTTATAGAACCTAAAAATGATTTTTTAGCCAAAATCAAAAAACGTTGTGAAGAAGTTGGCGCCTTACTGATTCTTGACGAAATCCAACCCGGATTCGGACGCACCGGAAAACTATTCGGTTTTGAAAACTACAATGTCGTTCCCGACGTAATTATAATAGGAAAAGGAATGGCTGGCGGAATGCCTGTTGGTGGCTTTGTTGCCAATGAAAAGCACATGGATTTATTAAGCCATGATCCAAAGCTTGGACACATCACCACTTTTGGCGGTCATCCTGTCATAGCGGCAGCCTGTTTGGCCACTTTGGAAGAAATTTTGGAAAAAGACTACACCAAACAATCATTAGCTAAAGAAAAGCTTTTTCGAAGCCTTTTGGTACATCCTTTGATAGAAGAAATTCGAGGAAGAGGATTGATGCTGGCGGCGATGACAAAAGATTCAGAGATTACCAATAAAGTAATTTTTAAATGCCAGGAAAAAGGTTTGATTTTATTTTGGCTGCTTTTTGAAGGTTGCGCTATCCGAATTACTCCTCCATTAACAATATCTGATGATGAAATCAGTGAAGGTTGCGCCATCATTATTGAGGCTATGAATCAGATTTTCAGCGAGTTAAAAAATTGTTAATTAAATTGTTTACAACAATAATCACAACTCACTAAAAAAGCAACGTGTTTCCCTAATTTTATTAAGGATAATTTTAACACCTACTGTTATGCACCTAGATCACGACGAAGAAGATTACAACTTATCCTTATCGAAATTTGAATCGATGTTGAAAACCAACAAAGTTTTATTTTTCGACTCAGAGGAATTCGAGGAAATCATTCTGCATTACCTCGATATGGGAAAAGCTACACTAGCCAAGAAAGCCTTAAAATTAGGACTGGAACAACATCCAAAGTCCACGGGATTAAAACTTGTTCAGGTAGAAATGTTGGTGTACGATGACAAACTCGATCAGGCTGAAAAGTTACTTAACGAACTTTATGCAATTGAGCCAACTAACGAAGAAATTTTTATCCAAAAAGCCAATATCTATTCCAAAAGAGACAACCACGAAAAAGCGGTGGAGTTTTTACAAACAGCTCTAAAGTATACCGAAGATTTTGCCGATGTCTATAACTTAATAGGTATGGAATATCTTTTTATGGATAATCTGGAATTGGCAAAAGAAAACTTTATCAAATGTTTGGAAGAAGATTTTGAAGATCAATCTGCCTTATATAATGTAGTGTATTGTTTTGAATTTTTAGACCAGAACCTTGAAGCCATTGAATACCTTAAAACGTATATTGATAGAAATCCATACAGCGAAATCGCTTGGCATCAGTCAGGAAGATTATATTATGGTGTAAAAGATTATGAAAATGCAGTGCGTTCTTTTGAATTCGCAACTTATATAGACGAAGAATTTGTTGGCGCTTACATGGAAAAAGGAAAAGCTTTAGAGCGATTGAAACGTTATGAAGACGCCATTGAAAGTTATAACAAAACTATCGAGTTAGATGACCCAACATCGTATGCTTTGTTACGTATTGGTAAATGTTATGAAAAACTAGGCAATAAAGTACAGGCACTGAAATTTTTCAATAAAACAGTACACGAAGATCCATTGTTAGACAAAGGTTGGATTGCGATTACTGATTTTTATGTTCGCCAAAAAAATTATCAAAAAGCATTGTATTTTGTCAACAAAGCATTAGCTATTGATGACCAAAATCGTTTGTACTGGAAACGTTACGCTACGATTAACAAAGCGATGGATCATTTTGAAGAAGCCGAATTCGGTTATCGCAAAGCTGTTGAATTTGGTGATTATCAATTAGACACTTGGTTGTTTTGGGTTGACATTATGCAAATAATGGGCGAATACAACAACGCCATTTTAACTTTAATCCAAGCTGCTGAATACTTCCCGGACGATTACGAAATAGAATATCGTATGGCAGGTTTTCATATGCTTTTGAACGAAGAAGAAAAAGGAAATTATCACTTGAGTAATGGTTTGCGTCTTAATTTTAAACACAACACCATTATAAAAGAACTGTTTCCAACCGTTTGGGACAGAACTTCTGTTCAGGAATATATCGCAAAGCACAAAAAATAATAGATGAAAACAATTTTACAATTGTATCTGTTGTTACTAGTATCTTTTTCTTTTGCACAAACTAAAAAAAACACTGCTGAAAAAGAAATTCCTATAAAGGAAAAGATACTAATGTTTAATAAAAATGATAGTATAAAGGAAGCTTTAGAAAATCAAGAAGAACAATTAGCAAAAGAAAACCAAATACATTCCGAATTTACGGTTGACATCAGACCTGAATTTCCAGGTGGTAAAGAAGCTTTACGTAAATATATCCTTGATAATCTGACAATTCCCAAAGATAAAGAGTTCAAAGGAGATCTAATTAGTTATACAATTATAATTGAAAAAGACGGAAGTCTCTCTGAAATATCGGTAAACGAAAGAACTCTAGGTCTTGGGATTAGAAAGCAAGTCGAAGATATTCTAAAAAAATCGCAAAAATGGATTCCTGCTCAAGTTGAAGGTAAAGCAGTGAGATGTAAATTTTTTTATTTTGTCAAAATAGATGGAAACAATTAAGAAATTTGGCTTAATAGGGAAAAACATAAGCTATTCCTTTTCGAAGAAATACTTCACTGATAAATTTGCTTTAGGAAATTTAGCCGATTGCTCTTATGAAAATTTCGACATTCAGGCTATAGAAGAATTCCCGACTATTATTGCCAATAATCCTGACTTAAAAGGATTAAATGTTACTATTCCATATAAAGAAAGTGTCATTCCATTTCTTCATAAGCTTTCCAAAAACGCAGCTCAAATTGGAGCCGTAAATGTTATTCGGATAACCAAGAAAGGCAACTTAAAAGGTTACAATTCCGATTATTATGGTTTTATGAAATCTTTGGAACCATTACTACAACCACATCATAAAAAAGCTTTAATACTTGGAACTGGTGGCGCAGCGAAAGCAGTTTCTTTTGCATTAGACAAACTCGGAATTCTATACACTTTTGTGACTCGAGAAGAAAAAGAAGGCATGATTGATTATAACCGAATCAATGCTACCACTTTTGATAATTACCACATCATCATTAATTGCACGCCTGTTGGCACAAGTCCAAACACCAAAGAATTTCCGCCAATTCCTTATAATTTCTTTACCGAAAAGCATATTGCTTTCGATTTGATATACAATCCGGAAGAAACGCAGTTTTTAAAGAAGGCTAAAAAGAAAGGTGCAATTACCAAAAACGGTTACGAAATGTTAGTCCTTCAGGCGGAAAAAGCCTGGAAGATTTGGAATAAATAAATTATCGTATGAATATCAAACTTTTAGCCATTGGCAAAACCGATAACAAAGCGTTGCAGTCATTAATTGATGATTACACCAAACGATTATCTTTTTATATAAAGTTTGATTTGGAGATTATTCCCGATATTAAAAATGTCAAAAATCTTTCCGAAAGTCAGCAAAAAGAAAAAGAAGGCGAACTGATTTTATCTAAACTCACACCAACGGATCAATTGATTTTATTAGATGAAAACGGAACGACATTTTCCAGTGTTGGCTTTTCAGATTATCTGCAGAAGAAAATGAATTCCGGAGTAAAAACTTTGGTGTTTGTTATTGGTGGACCTTATGGTTTTAGCGATGAAGTCTATCAAAAAGCGCAGGGTAAAATTTCGCTTTCGCTTATGACATTTTCGCATCAAATGGTGCGTTTATTTTTTATAGAACAATTGTATCGCGGGTTTACGATTCTTCGAAACGAACCGTATCATCATCAGTAAAAGTACGATTTACGAAGTTTAGTAGATGTATTCCCGGTTAGCATTTATTGAAACGCTTTTTTGCTTAACCTCAAGCGTTTTAATAAAGAATTTATATTCAATATATTTCCCAAAAGACATGCCTTTATCAAAAGAAAAATAAATTCTGGTATGCGCAGCTAACTTATCGATAAACTCCTGCAATTGATTTTTTGAGAAGACCATTTCATTATAATGCACCAAATCATTTCGGTCTAAATGAAAATAAACTATATTAAAATCGGGCTTTTCCAGCTTGTAATGAATTTTGGTAAAAGGTAAAAAAGCCATCGTTTTCTTCACCGTATCAGTATAAGCAAAATAGTTTTCAGACGTTTCACTTTTGTGCATGCTTGCAGCCTTTTTGGTTTGCAGCTTTTTAATTTCCAAAATCACTTTTCGCAACGGTAAACGTTTATCAATATTGAAAAGCCAATTGGTAGAGCTAATCGAATTATTCCTATTGACATCAACTAAAGTATCTTTTTCTTCTGTTTTGAAAAAGAAATAAATCGGAGAATGATCTTTCACATCGGCCACAACCGTTTCATTAGCTTGCGACAACAACACTTCTTTGTTTTGACAGGAAGAAAGGAAAAACAAAAAACCTAAAACAACTATTCTTTTCATAACTGTGATACTAACTTTATAGTTTCCATAGCTTCTTTTACATCGTGTACTCTGAGAATATTAGCGCCTTTTTGCAACGCAATCGTATTCAAAACTGTTGTTCCGTTTAGTGCAGCATCAGCTGAAGTTTCCAACGTTTTATATATCATTGATTTTCGTGAAACACCAACTAATATTGGCAGTTCGAGCATTTGAAACAACTCTAAATTATTCATAACTTCAAAATTTTGTTGTTTGGTTTTTGCAAATCCAAAACCAGGATCAATCAGCAAATCGCTGATTTCCAAACTCCGTGCCAGCGCAACTTTTTCGGAAAAGTAAAGCAGCATTTCTTTAGTGATATTTTCATAATTCGCCATACTTTGCATCGTTTGCGGATTGCCTTTCATGTGCATCATAACATAAGGAACCTTGAGTTTGGCAACGGTTTCCATCATAGCTGTGTCTAAACTTCCTGCCGAAATATCATTGATAATGCAGGCTCCATTTTCGATTCCGGCTTTCGCTACTTTGGACCTAAAAGTATCAACAGATATCAGCGTTTCCGGAAAGTGTTTTAGTACTAATTTTATAACCGGAATTAACCGTTCAATTTCTTCTTCTTCCGAAACAAATTCTGCACTTGGCTTGCTTGAATAAGCTCCAATATCAATAAAAGCCGCACCTTCAGCAAGCATTTTTTCAACTTGGAAAAGCACACTCTTTTCATCGGAATGTTTACCTCCATCGTAGAACGAATTTGGGGTGACATTTAATATTCCCATCACTTTGGGAGACGTTAAGTCAATTAGTTTTCCGAGGCAATTAATGGTCATTGACAATCTTAATTGAGTTATAAGATTTAGTACTTTGTACTTCAATCTTTATTCTTTACTTTTGGTGAAATTTGATACAAAGATACACTGAAATGAGTAAAACTTCTCAAGAATATGATAAGGTAATCGCAATTTGCCGACAACTTTACGCCAACAAAATGACAGATTATGGAAGTGCTTGGAGAATCTTGAGATTACCATCATTAACTGACCAGATATTCATCAAAGCCCAACGCATTAGAAGTTTGCAACAAAATGAAGTTCGTAAAGTTGACGAAGACGAAACCGCTGAATTCATTGGGATTATCAACTATTCTATCATGGCGTTAATCCAATTGGATTTGGGCGTTGTGGATCAACCCGATTTAGATGCGGCTAAAGCTATTCAGTTATATGATGAAAAAATAGCAGCAACAAAAAAACTAATGGAAGACAAAAACCATGATTATGGTGAAGCCTGGCGCGAAATGCGTGTGAGTTCGTTGACCGATTTGATACTACAAAAGTTACTTCGCGTAAAGCAAATTGAAGACAATAAAGGAAAAACTTTGGTTTCTGAAGGCATCGATGCTAATTATCAGGACATGATAAACTACTCCGTTTTTGCTTTGATTTTAATGAAATTTGGACAATAACTCTTCGACTACGCTCAGGGTGACAAAAAAAAATACTATGACAACATCAGCTAAAAATTACATCGCATGGTCATTAAGAATTATTGTAGCGATTCTTTTTATACTTTCTGCTTTAGCAAAATTATCTAAAGGACATTTATTGGATTCACCTTATTTTGCGATTTCAACTTTTGAAGTTAAGCAATTGTATCCGATGGGATTCTCTGAAGGTTTTGCTCCATTTTTTTCCCGAACACTTATCGGAATTGAATTGGCCTTAGGGCTATTATTGTTACAGAAAAACTATTTGCGCAAGCTTATCATTCCTGTTACCATATTATTATTAGTGGTTTTCATTGGTCATTTGAGTTATGTAACTTTCTTGAGTGGTGGGAATAGCGGAAACTGTGGTTGTTTTGGCGAACTTTTACCAATGACTCCAATAGAAGCTATCATCAAAAACATAGTCGCAGTTGGACTTTTGGGGTATCTTTTTGTTTTGTTACCAAAAGAAGCTAAAGACGGGAACTTTTGGGTTACGACTACAGTGCTGTTTGCTACAATTTTGGCCATTTTTATGTTGGCTCCAATACAACCACCAGCAAGTGAATTTGAAGTTTCGACACCAGAAGAAACAACTATTGATACGATTCAGGAAGCCGCTGTTGACACAATAGCAACTGTAATTTCAAAAGATACCATAAAGAAAGTTGAAACTGTAAAAACCATCGTAAAGCAAGAAATAAATGAGCCTGAAAAACACAAATCAGGTTATGCGTCTTATTTTTCTAAAATTGATACGGGAAGAAAAACACTTTGCTTTTTTGTACCTGGCTGTGATCATTGTCGTGTAGCAGCAAAAGAATTGACAGAATTGAGGCAAAAAGATAAAAATTTTCCCGAAATTTCAATTATCTTTATGAATGAGGAAGCAGATTTGATTCCGGACTTTTTTAAATTCGCCGGAGCCGAATATCCATATAAAATAATTGAAGTTATTCCTTTTTGGAAAGTATTGGGTTCTGGAAAAGATACTCCAGGCGTAAAATATTTATGGAACGGAAATGAATATAAATATTATTGGGGCATCAATGATAATAAATTTGACCCTATTGATTATCAAAAATTGATTAGCAAACCTTTCTCCGAACTAAAAAAATAATTAGTTTAGATATCTTTTTACTATTTTTAAATATTAAAATTCAGAGTAATGATTAAATATATAATGTCCAGAAGATTGCATCAACGTGCGCTCATCGGAATTGGAGCATGTGTTCTTGTTTTTTTGATAGGTTATTACGTTTTAGAGCATATCTCTACAATGGAAGATCCACCATTAGGGAATACTGTATACATACTTCTTGGAAGTACATTTGTGTTTTGTTCAGCTTTAGGTGTTATTTTAATTATAAAGTATCTTTATGATTATAAAAAGAAAAAAGAAAGACGAGAGCGTAAAAGAAAAAATCATAAATTATTTTATCTAAAAGATCAGAAAGATAAGAAATCTGAATAAACCGTTTCGCCCCAAATTCAATAAAAAATTATGAAAAAAATTGTTCTGCTTTTAGTGATACTAGTTGTAGCTTTTGCATTTTCAAATGTTGAGAGTGATACTTTTTCGAAGAAAGCATTATCCAAAAAATTAATAACTCCCGACAACAAAGAAATTTCATTTAAGGAAATTCTAAAAAAACACAATGGAAAAGTTACTGTGATTGAAGTTTGGGCTTCCTGGTGCGGCGATTGCGTAAAAGCAATGCCAAAAGTAAAAGAAATGCAAGCCAACAATCCTAATGTTGATTACATATTCATTTCGATGGATAAAGTTTTTGATAAATGGCAAGCCGGAATTGAAAAACATGAACTAAAAGGCGACCATTATTGGGCAACCGATGGCATGAAAGGTGAATTTGGAACATCCATAGATTTAGATTGGATTCCGAGATATATAATACTGGATAAAAAAGGTAAAATTGTAATTTATCGCGCTATTGAAACCGATTTTGATAAAATTAACGAGCAATTAAAAAAATTAGAATAATGAGACAAAAAATTGTTGCCGGCAATTGGAAAATGCACAAAAATGCGGAAGAAACAGAAGATTTATTAAACGAATTAATAGATAAATTACCTTATGACGTTGAAGCACAAGTTATCGTTGCGCCAACATTTATCAACCTAGCTTCAGCTGTAGATCATTTAGAGTTTACCAATATTGCTGTAGCTGCACAAAATATGAGTCAGTTTGAAAGTGGTGCTTACACAGGTGAAATTTCGGCAGATATGCTCAAAAGTGTCGGAGTAAATATTGTTATCATTGGCCATTCTGAACGACGTGCTTATTTTCATGAAACCGATTTTATTTTGGCAGATAAAGTAACAACTGCTTTATCACACAATATGACAGTAATTTTTTGCTTTGGTGAAGAATTAAAAGACAGACAAAACAACCAACATTTTAATGTAGTTGAAAACCAACTTCGTGATGGATTGTTTCATATTAAAGACAAAGATTGGGAACAAATAGTTTTGGCATATGAACCTGTTTGGGCAATCGGGACCGGAGAAACTGCTTCACCGGATCAAGCGCAGGAAATGCATCGATTTATTAGAGAAACTGTAAGACAACGTTATGGAAGTAATGTTGCCGAAGATGTTTCAATACTTTACGGAGGAAGCGTTAAACCAGACAATGCTAAAGAAATTTTCTCAAAACCGGATGTTGATGGAGGACTAATTGGTGGTGCTGCTCTAAAAGCAACCGACTTTTCCGCAATCGTTAGCTCGATATAAGAAAAGTAATGTTATAATTTGAAACCTTTCATTAATTTGAAAGGTTTTTTTTATATTTATTAAATTACATATGTATTTCATCGATTTTATTTGCTTTTAATCGAATAAACCCATTATTTTACTTCGTCCTAAAGTCAAAACAAATGAAAGCAAAATTCATCCTACTATTTTTGTTCGTATTCTGTTGGAATATGCATGCCCAAGTTGATATTCAGAAGCGGTTTCAATCCGATAGCAGAAAATATTATATTTGGAACAAAGAGTTTGAAAAATACGAGCTGAAAGAAACAGAATATGAAAACACCATTATTGATATTCGTGAAATAGGCTCAAAAACAAATGGCTATATTGTCCTTTGCATGTATGATAATGGCCAAGTGCGAATGCATCATGGTTCAATTATTGAGTTTACACAAACCAGTGAAGAAGAAGGTACGTGGTTGATACGTTCCAAATTCATGAGAGCAAAATTGGTCTACAATCCAAAAGAAAATACCATTACTTATCTTTATGACGCTGAGGGAAAACGCTATAGCAAATTGATGATTTTCAGTGTAACTCCAGATGAAATTCCGAATGCCAGCCTAAAAACTGTTGCAAAAACAGATGATTAATTTTTTGATGAAATGACTTCGAAGTAAGGGTATCGATTGTTACCTTTGCAAAAAAAAGAATGTCAAACATCTATTTAGCATATCATTTTTCGGTTGAGCCAAAAGAACCAGGTTCTGAAATTTTAATCGCAGAACTTGGCGAAAAACCTTTTGAAAGTTTCATGGAAACTGAAAACGGATTTAGCGCTTATATTCAAAAAGACCTTTGGACTAAAAATATATTAGATGATATTTATTTGCTACATTCTCCTGAGTTCACTATTTCCCACACAATCGAAGAAATTGAGCAAGTCAATTGGAATGAAGAGTGGGAAAAAAACTTCGAGCCAATTGATGTAGACGGAAAATGCCATGTCCGCGCTCCATTTCACCCAAAAACCAATGCCGAATTTGATATTGTCATCGAACCTAAAATGAGTTTCGGAACTGGTCATCACGAAACAACTCACATGATGATTCAGCATCTTTTAGAGACAGATATAACCAACATGAAAACCTTAGACATGGGTTGCGGAACTGCTATTTTGGCCATTCTTGCCGAAATGAAAGGCGCCAAACCTATTGACGCCATCGATATTGACAACTGGTGCTATTTGAATTCTATTGAAAATGCAGAACGTAATAATTGCCATGAAATTTCCGTATACGAAGGCGATGCTTCTTTGCTAAAAGACAAAAAGTACGATTTGATTATTGCCAATATCAACCGCAATATTTTGCTAAATGATATGCAGCAATACGTTGATTGCTTAAACAAAAACGGCATCCTTTTATTAAGCGGATTTTACACTGAAGACATTCCTTTTATTGATGCATCATGCACTGAGAAAGGCCTGACGTATGTTAAAAAATTCGAAAGAAATAATTGGACTTCGCTTAAATATGTAAATTAGCAGCTGGAAATTTTACACCTTGTAAAACGAAATGAAAATGAGTACTATTGAAAAAGTTCAGGAAGACGTTTTAGTCGAAGAACAAATTGGAATTAACCACGAAATCGTATTGTATAATGATGATGTCAACACTTTTGATCATGTGATTGACACACTGATTCGTGTTTGTAATCATACTTCGGAACAAGCGGAACAATGCGCTATTTTAGTTCACTATAAAGGAAAATGTACTGTAAAAACCGGTTCGTTCGATGAACTAAAACCACAATGCACACAATTGTTGGAAGCTGGTTTAAGTGCTGAGATAGTTTAAAAGTTTATGAGGTTTATGTTTGTTTTCCTGAATACTAACTCTTAAACTTCCAATCAAACTCGTCTTTATCGTTGATGATGGCACCAATTTCAACCCGGATAATATCATCATATTCTGATTGCAGTATCAACCAATTACTTTCATTGAAGTGATTTTCGGTCGTGTCAAAATCTTCTTTTGTCCAGGATTTGAATGGCAATTCGTTTTTAACAACTTCTATGTTTCTTCCTATGACTTTTCTATCTAGAATCGTCGCCTCATCGTGGGAGCAAATGATGTAACCCAAACGAAAGTCTTCATCTTCATAAAAGGTCAGACTTAGTTTTTGCTTGTTGTACAAACAGATAACATTTCCGTCTTCGTCTTTATATTGTTTGTCTGCTTTGCCATATAAAGCTTCCACATCTTTTTGTTTCATACCAAAAAGCAATTTGTCGACACCGTTTTTCAAGTTTACAATCATGGTTCGGTTTTAATAATAAAATTCGCAAATACTACGAAAATTAGAAAAAATGCATAAATTAGTACTTACATTCATTTTGCAAAGTTAAATTATATTAAATAATTTATTTTATGAAATCTATTCAAATACAAACATTAACCATCGTATTGAGTGTGATTGTGTTTATTATTTCACTGACTCAATTTGTAGTTACCATTGATTACGATATCATTGAATCGGTAAGTTCATGGCAATATATAACCATTGGTAGTGTCGCCATATTTGGAGGTGGTGTGTTAGAATGGTTAATTTGGTTAGCCAATCCTTTGTATGTGATTTCAATAATTTTATTTATTAAACACTATAAACTATCTATGATTACGGCTTTTTTAGCTTCTTTTTTAGCCGTTATTTTTTCAACTTGGGAAGAAATACGAGTGGACGAAAAAGGAATTTCTGCCAAAATAATTCACTTTGAATCAGGTTATTATCTCTGGCTTTCAAGCATACTGATATTAACCACAGGAATATTTATTTTCTTTAGACATAGAAGCAAAAGAAAAATACATCATTATGAAGGTCACCATCATAAAATAATTAATCAAACTCACTAAAACAAGTGAGTTTTTTTTATTGAAAATATTGACTTACGTAACAAATTTGGGAAGAGATTCGTTATTTTTACGTTATGCAAAATCTAAACAACTTACAGCAGTTTTCAGATAATTTACCCATTACGGAACGCATGCCGCTATTATTTCTTGGGCATGGAAACCCGATGAATGCCATTGAAGAAAATGAATTTGTTGCCGGTTTTAGAAACGTTGCCAAAACACTGCCAAAGCCAACAGCTATAATTTGTATTTCGGCGCATTGGTTTACTAATGGAACCAAAGTTACGGCTATGGAAATGCCACAAACGATTCACGACTTTGGTGGATTTCCAAAAGCGCTTTATGAGGTACAATATCCTGCAAAAGGAAACCCTGAATTAGCTGAAGCAACCAAATTATTATTAGAGCCAACGCTGGTTGAACTCGATGAAAAATGGGGTTTGGATCACGGTGCCTGGTCGGTTTTAAAACATTTATATCCAAAGGCTGACATTCCCGTAATTCAGTTGAGCATTGATTATACAAAACCAGCACAATATCATTTTGACTTAGCACAAAAACTGAGTAAACTTCGTGACAAAGGAATACTAATTATTGGCAGCGGAAATATTGTACACAATTTGGGTCTGGTAGATTTTCATAATTTCCATAAAGATGATTACGGATTTGATTGGGCAATTGAAGCCCGAAGTACCTTTAACCATTACCTTTTAGATGGTGATTTTCAATCGTTGATTGATTACCAAAAAGAATCCTCCGCCATACAATTAGCTATACCAACACCCGATCATTATTTGCCGCTAATTTATACTTTGGGATTAAAACAAAAAAACGAAGAACTATCGCTATTTAATGATAAATTATTGGCTGGTAGTTTGAGCATGACTTCGGTGAAGATTGGTTAAAAAGCTAAACTAAATTGGGTTTAAACATTTTAATTAGCTGTTCATCAGTATTTTTATATATTTTAGTAGCGGCTACAAATTGTGCTTCAGCTTGAAAGTAAAATTTAAAATAATATAAATGAAACAAATTTTTACAATATTTATTAGCGTTGGATTTATCCCAATTATTTACGGACAATCATTGAGTTCTACAAATTCAGGAGCAGTATCTAACAATAATCTTATTTATACAGTTGGAGAAGTATTTGTAAATCCAACAAATCAAAACGATGCAAGCTCTGGACTAATTGGTTCAATTTCAAGAATTGAATTTACTTCATTAAGTATTAATGAAATTGAGTTTAATCAAAATTTAAAGTTTTACCCTAATCCAACATCAAATTCTGTATTCCTTGATATTGAAAATGAGATTATTAAAAATATCTATATTTTCGATTTAAATGGAAAATTAGTCAATAACCAAAAAAACAGTAATAATCAAATTGACTTATCTAATTTACAAACAGGGACATATATCATTAAAACAGACAATCAAAACTTCAAATCTTTTAAAATCATTAAACGCTAAATCTATGAAAAAATCAGTCCTTTTATTATTTACATTCCTACTTACAATAAGTGGTTATTCTCAAGCGCCTCAGGGAATCAGTTATCAGGCAGTTGCATTTGATTTAGGTGGAAACACAATTGCCAATGGAAATGTTGGTGTTAAGATCAGCATTATAGATAATTCAATTTCAGGAACAGTTGTTTATTCAGAAACACATGCCAAAACAACTAATGCACAAGGTTTGTTTAACTTAAATATAGGACAGGGCTCAGCTATTGCAGGTGCATTTTCCTCTATAAATTGGGGAACAAATTCTAAATTTTTAAAAGTAGAAATTGATCCTGCCGGTGGAACAAATTATACAAATATTGGAACTAATCAGTTAATGAGTGTGCCTTATGCTTTGTTTGCAGAAAATGTTTCTACCCAACAAACTATTAATAACGTTGTTGTATCTGAAAATAAAAATAATAATATTGAAGGCGGGATAACTGTCCTGTATTCAAATTTAGAGGCTAAAGGTTATTATGTAAGTCCAACAGGCGGATCAGGCAGTTGGAGCGGAACAGCAACTTTTTCTTCTCCTATTATTGGTAAAACAGCATCTAACTTCACAATCGTATTATATTCTGACACAGAGGCAAAAGGATATTATGTAAGTCCAACTGGAGGCTCGGGTAGTTGGAATGGAACAGTGAATTTTTCTTCTCCCATCAAAGGTGCTATTTCTTCAAATTATACCAATGTAATTTACTCTGAGACTGAGGCAAAAGGATATTATGTAAGTCCAGCTGGAGGCTCTGGTACTTGGAATGGTTCAGTAACATTTTCCTCTCCCATCAAAGGTGCTATTTCTTCAAATTACATAACAGTTATATATTCAGATACTGAAGCAAAGGGGTATTATGTAAGTCCAAATGGAGGCTCTGGTAGTTGGAATGGAACAGTGAATTTTTCTTCTCCTATTAAAGGGGCTTATACATCAGGAGATATAATAATCGTTTACTCTGATACGGAAGCTAAAGGTTATTATGTAAGTCCAACTGGAGGCTCTGGTACTTGGAATGGAACAGCAAATTTTTCTTCACCAATAATTGGAGGGATATCATCCGGTCAAAAATAGAAAGCCAAACGCAACAACTGAGGTACAACCCAGAAACGCTGTGGTAATTTTTTTGGAGAATTGAAAATCCAATAAAATTTAATAATAAGAATTATGAAAAAGGCTTTTTTATTTTTGCTTTTAATACTCAATCAGGTAGCTGTAATTGGCCAAACGGTTAATTATACCGCTTCAACAAATATAATTGCCAATCCGGAAAGAGGTTTACAAAAATATTCTATAACTGCTGCTAATTATGCAACAACAGTTGGTGCAAATAATCTCTCAGTTGCAACTTTAAATGGCTGGAAAAACAGTGCTGACAAAGTAACTGTTGTGTACAGATATTTTATATTAAGTGCTTTTATGACTTCAAATATTAATGCAACTTATCTAAATAATCTGCAAACTGATTTTAATAATATAAGGACTGCAGGACTTAAAGTTATTATTAGATTTTCCTATTCTGATTCAGAAGGAACACAGGCCCAGCAACCAACAAAAGCTCAAATATTAACCCATATTTCGCAACTTTCTTCCTTACTAAACAACAATAAAGATGTTATTTTTTCCCATCAAGCTGGATTTATTGGCACTTGGGGTGAATGGTATTATACAAACTCAACCGAATTTGGAACCGAAGACGCAATATCTACAACACAATGGAATAATAGAAAAGAAATTGTAGATGCAATGTTAGCAAATACTCCAATTGAAATTCCAATTCAGGTTAGATATGTTGGAATAAAACAGACAATGTACGGAACAACCCAGTTAACAGCAGCTACTGCCTATCAAGCAACACCAAATGCCAGAATAGGTTTTTATAATGATGCTTTTCTAAATAATTATGGTGATATGGGAACATATAGTACTGATAACGAATGTACTAATCCTGTCGGCACAGCAGAGTATAACTATTTATCTAATGAAACGAAATATTTGCCAATGACCGGAGAAACCAATGGATTAAACCCTTGTAATAGTGGTTTTCGGACTACTGGTGCAAATGCTATTTATGAAATGGGACTGACAAACTGGACTACTTTAAACAGAGATTATCACCCGGACTTTTGGAATCAAATAACGGCAAATCAATATGATCAAATACTTAAAAATTTGGGGTATAGATTTATTATAAATTCTTCTACAGTAACGTCAAATGGGTCAAACTTTGATTTGAATTTAGCGATTACAAATGAAGGTTTTGCGAGACCTTTTAAGCAACGAGATGTTTATTTGGTAATGAAAAACACCGCGACGAATTCAGTAACAACTTATATAGTAAATACTGACATAAGAACCTGGGAAAATTCAATCTCTATTACCCAAAATTTTAATCCAGGAATAACAGGCACATTTCAATTATATCTTTGGATGCCTGATAAAGCACCTTCACTATCTTCAAATTCAGATTATAGTATTCAATTTGCAAATAGTGGCACTTGGGAATCAACAACGGGTTACAACAATTTATTACAAACAATTACCCTAAGCCCACTTGGAATAGAAGATTTTGATATTAAAAATAAATTATCAATCTATCCAAACCCTTCATCAAATTTTATAACTGTTCAAACAGCTGGTTATGAAAAAGAAGAAATCCAAATTTACAATGCTATCGGACAATTAATTCAAACAGCAACTATCTCAAATAATGATAGAATAGATGTTTCCGGATTTATAAATGGAATATATATTATTCGCTTAAAAAATAATCCATCAATTTCCTCTAAATTTATTAAATTATAATTAAAAGAACTATCGTTGTTTAATGATAAATTATTGGCGGGTAGTTTGGTATGACTTCGGTAAGAATCGGATAATTATTTCGTAAATTTTTAAAGATTTAACCAAAATTCTGTAACCGAAAGACACGATTTACAAGTTACATTTGGATAAACTATACAATATCCAAATGAACACAACAAAACTTATCGGAGCAGCATTAATCATATTGAGCTTGTCATTAGCCTATATCGGGATAAATAAAATTGCTGACAATACAGCTCAGATTATTTTTTTAGGAATGAAAATAGATGTTTCCAATGAATCCAGTAAACAACAGGGTTATATGTATATTGGAGCTGCGATTCTGCTTTTTGCAGGCGGAGTCTATACCTTAAAATCTAAAAGTTAATAGAACTAATACTCAAACTTCCCAAACTCACTTTCAATAGTGAGTTTCTTGTTTTCACTGGCTTCTACTCTACCCACAATTTGGGCATCAACGCCAAAAGATTTTGAGATTTTGATAATGTCCTGGGAAATTTCGTTAGGAACATATAATTCCATACGGTGACCGCAGTTAAAGACTTGGTACATTTCTTTCCAATCCGTTTTTGATTGTTCCTGTATCAATTTAAAAAGTGGTGGCGCCGGAAATAAATTGTCTTTTATCACATGAACATTATCCACAAAATGCAGCACTTTGGTTTGCGCTCCACCAGAACAATGCACCATTCCGTGAATGTCGTTTGGAGTGTATTTGCTTAAAATTTCTTTGATAATTGGCGCGTAAGTTCGCGTTGGAGATAACACTAGTTTTCCGGCGTCAATTGGAGAGTTTTTTACTTCGTCCGTGAGTTTTGTGTTTCCGGAATAAACCAAATCATTTGGCACCGAACTGTCAAAACTTTCCGGGTATTTATCGGCAAGATATTTGGCAAAAACATCATGACGTGCCGATGTTAATCCGTTGCTTCCCATTCCGCCGTTATAACTTTTTTCATATTTGGCCTGACCGAAAGAAGCCAAACCAACAATTACGTCGCCGGCTTTGATATTCGCATTGTCAATCACATCGCTGCGTTTCATTCGGGCAGTAACGGTTGAATCTACGATTATGGTTCTGACCAAATCGCCAACATCGGCAGTTTCACCGCCAGTTGAATGAATGGTTACACCAAAAGTCTTTAGCTCGGCAATCAATTCTTCGGTTCCGTTGATAATCGCAGAAAGGACTTCACCCGGAATCAGGTTTTTGTTTCTTCCGATGGTAGAGGAAAGCATGATATTATCAGTCGCTCCAACGCAAAGTAAATCGTCAATATTCATAATCAAAGCATCCTGCGCTATGCCCTTCCAAACGGAAATATCGCCGGTTTCTTTCCAATACAAATACGCTAAAGACGATTTTGTTCCGGCACCATCGGCATGCATAATGAGACAATAATTGTCATCATTAGTCAGATAATCGGGAACAATTTTGCAAAAAGCTTTGGGAAATAATCCTTTGTCGATGTTTTTAATAGCGTTGTGGACATCTTCTTTGGAAGCCGAAACTCCACGAAGATTGTAACGTTGACTGTTATCGGAACTCATTTGTTGTAGTTAGTTGTGTGCCGCAAAGATAAAATTTATTTCTCAACGATTAGAATTTCTACGCGACGGTTTTCATCTTCTTCTGCTTGGTTTTGCTCTGGAATTTTATGAATAGGTCGCAACACACCATAACCCACGAACTTCATCCTTTTTCTGTCGATTTTATTCCGCAACAAATAATTGTAAATTGCCCGGGCTCGAGCCGTGGAAATATTGGCTACATCATTAACCATTTGACAACAAATATGGCCTTGTATTTCAATTTTAAGTTTCGGGTTTTCCTGCATAGCGCAAAGCAAATCATACAAACTAGTTTCTGACTTTGGTACAATACGCGCCGAATTATTGAAGAAATAAATATTAGGTAACTTAACGGTTTCGCCTACTTTCGAATTTCGCATTTGCCTGGTGAATTCGCTTTCGACAATTTTCGGAGCGATTTCCGAATAAAAAATAGTCACTCTTCTGTTCTCTGCCTGAACTTTGGATTGTTTAAAATCTTTACCATAAGCTATCTTATCCAGATTTTTGCTGAACTTTAAACCGCTTTTTTCCAATAATTCACGTACACTCTCGATACGTCTTTCGGCCAGATGTTTGTTATAGTTTTTGGTATCAATACTATCGCAAAAGCCTAACAATTTGGTAATTTCAATCTCTTTGTTTTTGGCAATCCATTCGTTGAGTGTCAAAATGGACGTTGGATTTGGAAAATCTTTATTGAAATCAAAAAAGACTTCCACTTGTTTTTGCCCCAACGATTTGAGAGAAACCAGAAAAAACAATACGACGATTTTTAATTTCATTATTTATTTACAATTAAGATTTCTACTCTGCGGTTGGCAGCTCTTTCTTTTACATTTCTTTCTGGTATCTTATAAATCGGATTATTGCTTCCGTAACCTCTGAACGCTAATCGATCTATATTAACTCCGTATTTTGTCAAGTATTTCAGAATAACCAAAGCTCTTCTATAGGATAATTTGGTGTCATTCGGATTTGGATTACAGCAAATATGTCCGTGAATTTCAATTACCATCTTTGGATTATTCATCATAATATCAAGCAATTCATCCAAAAGCGGCAGCGATTCATCCATCACTCTTTCGGAATTAAAATAAAAATTGATATTATTTATTCTAACTAAATCGCCTTTTTTGGCTTTATCAAATTTTGATTCTAATGTTGCTCTTTCTTCTTCAACAAGTGCAACCTTATCGGCAACCTCTAATATGTCTTCCTCTTCTTTTGTTTCAGGAGCCGCAACTTCTTTAGCTCGTCCTCTTCCAAAAGGACCATCAGGAATTGTTTGCACATTTTTTGTCTCTGTATTTTTTTCTTTTATCAGATTGTAAAACACTTCTACTTTCCTGTTCTCACTTTGATTTTTAGAATATTTAAAATCCTCACCAAATGATTTTAGCGCTACTTTATCCGAAACTTTTATATTGTTTTTAGTTAAAAACTCCACTATCGAATTCACTCTTCGCATGGCTAAGTCTTTGTTATACTTACTGTCGTCAACACTATCGCAATAGCCTAAAACTTTGGTGATTTCAGCTGTTTTATTATCTAAAACCCATTGGTCTATTTTAATTTGTGATGCTTCATTTGGGACATCTTTATTGAAATCAAAAAAAACATCAAGCTTATTTTGGCCAAAACCATATAACGAAAATAGTGAAATACAGAGTATATAAATCTTTTGCATGTTAATTTTCTACAATTAAAATTTCTACTCTTCGATTGGCAGCACGTTCGTTTTCATCTTTTTCGGGCAATGGATGAATGGGTTGTGAACTTCCAAAACCTTTATAAGACAAGCGCTCTTTTTGGATTTCATTATGCACTAAAAAATTATAAATGGCTTTGGCGCGTTGCGTTGACAAATCGGCTCTGTCAACAGGCATGCAGCACAAATGTCCATGAATTTCGATTTTCAAATTTGGATTTTTTTGAAGTACCAAAAGCAACTCATACATTTTTCCGCGGGATTCATTAACAACTGCAAACGTGTTGATAACAAAATTCAGGTTTTCGATTTTGAGTTTTTCTCCCGATTTGGCTTCCCCGACTTTCTTCATAAAAGCGCGGTCGAGTTTAAATTCAGACTTGGTTCCGTTTGGATTTTCGAAGACTAATTTTTCGGGATAAACTATTTCCGGCTTGGGTTTTTCTTCGACGATTTCCTTTCTAATTCCGAGGATTTCATCTTCGCGTGCTAAGTCTTTTTCGAGTATATAATAAATGATAACTCTGCGATTTTCTGCTTTGTTTTTGGATTGTTCAAAGCTTTCGCCAAAACTTCTGGTCTTAAAATCTTCTCTGATTTTGATTTGGTTTTTGACCGTATTAAAAATACAATTTACGCGTTTTTGGGCTAAAGTATCGTTGAAACCACTGGTTCCGTCTTCGTCTGTAAAACCGTGAATGGCTACTATTTTATTGTTCTTGTTTTCGGAAATCCAGGCACTTAGTTTTGTGTTTTCTTTGGTATTTAATTCAAACTTATTACTCTCAAAATACACAGTGAATTTCTCTTGAGCATAGCAAGTGACTATTGAAATTAAAAAGAAAAAAAAACTAAAATATGTTTTCATAGGTTAAAAAAACAATCGAAAGTTACGTAAAAATGTTTGGAGTAATCAAAAATAAGACCAAGAATATGTAGAAAAAAATTACATTTAGTAACGGTGAAAAAAAATCCCGCTCAATGAACGGGATTTTTTAGCCCTGATGGAAGCGGCATCCTTTTTATAAATTGTCCACGGGTTAAAACCCGTGGCAATTTATAAAAAGATACAGCGAACAGCAGGAATAGCTACTAATAATATTTATCTAGTAAACAGTAACTCTCTGTATTTTGTCAATGTCCAAATTTCGTCATCAACCAAAAGTTCCAGTTTATCGCAATGCGCTCTGATTACATCAAAGTATGGTTTTACTTTGTCGCAATATGATTCTGCCATTTTCTGAGCATCGGTTAAGGCATTAGCTTTTTTACGTGCTTCGGTCATTGCTTCGACATTAGAATTAATTCCTTCAATGTGACCAGAGATTTCTTTGATTAAAGAGATTTGTTCTTTAGCTAGTTTTTCGAAATCTTTTCCGAATATTTCTTTCAATCCGCGAGCGTTTTCAATCAGCGTATTTTGGTAGCGAATCGCTGTTGGAATAACATGATTACGTGCAATATCTCCAAGAACTCTTCCTTCAATTTGGATTTTCTTAGTGTATTCTTCCAATTCAATTTCGTAACGCGCTTCCACTTCAACGTGATTCATTACATTCAAATCTTTGAATAAATCCAATGCTTTTTTAGAAACCTTAGCTTTCAAAGCCGTTGGTGTTGTTTTATGATTGCTCAATCCACGTCTTTTGGCTTCTTTTTCCCAAGCTTCGCTATAACCATCACCTTCAAAAAGGATATTTTTTGTCTCTTTAATATATTCTCTCAATACATTAAAAATCGCTTCGTCTTTCTTTAAATCTTTTTTCTCAATTAAGGCATCTACTTCTTTTTTGAAATCTATTAATTGTTTGGCCACAATAGAATTCAGAGTTGTCATCGCATTAGCGCAGTTTGCAGATGAGCCCACAGCACGGAACTCAAATTTATTTCCGGTAAAGGCAAAAGGCGATGTTCTGTTTCTATCGGTATTATCCAAAATTACTTCCGGAATCTTACCTACAACATTCAGTTTTAAATCTGTTTTTTCTTCCGGAGATAACTTCCCTTTTGTTACACTTTCTAATTCAGCTAAAACTTTTGTCAATTGTTGTCCGATGAAAACTGAGATAATGGCCGGTGGTGCTTCATTTGCTCCTAATCTATGATCGTTACTCGCTGTTGCAATGGCTGCGCGAAGTAATTCTTCATATTCCTGAACTGCTTTTATTGTATTAATAAAAAACGACAAGAATTGTAAGTTGCTCATTGGTGTTTTTCCCGGAGAAAGCAAGTTTACTCCAGTATCCGTTGCCATTGACCAGTTGTTATGTTTCCCTGAACCGTTTACACCTTGAAAAGGTTTTTCATGGAACAGCACTTTAAAATCATGGCGCTCACCCACTTTTGACATTACATCCATTAATAGTGAATTATGGTCAACAGCTAAATTGGTTTCTTCAAAAATTGGAGCCAGCTCAAATTGGTTTGGCGCTACTTCGTTATGACGCGTTTTAACCGGAATTCCGAGTAACATACATTCTTCTTCCAACTCTCTCATATAATTTAGAGCACGAGATGGAATTGAACCAAAATAATGATCATCTAATTGTTGTCCTTTTGCCGAAGTATGACCAAGTAAAGTTCTGCCTGTCATAACGATATCCGGACGGGAATTTGCCAAAGAAGCATCAACCAAAAAATATTCTTGTTCCCAACCTAAAGTGGCTGTTACTTTTTTTACGTTTTTATCAAAATATTTGCAAACGTCAACAGCGGCTTCATCAACTGCATTTAACGCACGCAAAAGTGGTGTTTTATAATCTAAAGCTTCACCTGTATAGGAGATGAAAACAGTAGGAATACACAAAGTTGTTCCAAAAATAAATGCCGGAGAAGTTGGATCCCAAGCAGTATATCCACGCGCTTCGAATGTATTTCTGATTCCGCCATTTGGAAAAGAAGAAGCATCTGGTTCTTGTTGTACTAATTGGCCACCACCAAATTTTTCAAAAACTTCTAAACCATCATAAGAAGTTTCAAAAAAGGCATCATGTTTTTCAGCAGTTGTTCCTGTCAATGGTTGAAACCAATGTGTATAATGAGTTACCCCTTTTGTCAAAGCCCATTCTTTCATTCCCATCGCAATGTAATCGGCAAGCTTTCTATCAATTTTAGTTCCGTGCTGCACCGCGTCTTTTACACCTTTGTGCGCATCTGCAGTTAAGAACTGCTTCATCGCTTTATCATTAAATACATTTGAACCAAAAAGATCTGATTTTCTTCCGGATTCTTCAAACTTTACAGGTTTTCTACCTGATGCATCTTTTAATGCCTGAAAACGTAATGTTGCCATAAACTCAAATTTTAAATAGTTTTAATATAGTTTTAAAATTAAAAAGCAAAAGTAACAAACTATGTCTAAAAACAAATCTTTAATATTGTTAAATTATATTTTTTTGACAAAAAAAATGATATTTTATCAATTTACCCCCATTAAAAATACCGTTCTAGCAAAAATATTTGTTACTATAATAATAAATACCCTCTAATATTTGCCAAATAAAAAATTATTCTATTTTTGCTATTGAGTTACAATTACAAATTAATTTATATAATATGGCTAAAATAAAATTAGAATATCTTTGGTTAGATGGTTACGAGCCAACACAAAATTTAAGAAGTAAAACCAAAGTAGAAGAGCATGAAAATTTTAAAGGAACTATAGCAGAAATTGAGAATTGGTCATTTGATGGATCATCCACAAAACAAGCTGATGGAGGTTCGTCAGATTGTGTTTTAGTACCGGTTGCTATTTATCCGGATCCAACTCGAATAAACGGATACTTGGTAATGTGTGAAGTTTTGAATGCTGATGGAACTCCGCACTCATCTAACGGTAGAGCAACAATTGATGATGATAATGATGATTTCTGGTTTGGATTTGAACAAGAGTATTTCATCATGGATACTAAAACTCAATTACCATTAGGATTCCCTATTGGAGGTTATCCAGCACCACAAGGTTTATACTACTGCTCAGTTGGCGGAAAAAATACTCACGGAAGAAAATTAGTTGAAGAGCATGCTGATTTATGCATTGCAGCTGGGTTAAACTTTGAAGGTATTAATCAGGAAGTTGCTTGTGGACAATGGGAGTTTCAATTATTTGCTAAAGGAGCCAAAAAAGCAGGAGATGAAATTTGGGTTGCACGATACTTATTAGATCGTTTGACCGAAAAATATGGTTACTATATTGAATACCATCCAAAACCTCTAGGAAAAGATATGGACTGGAATGGTTCTGGTATGCACGCTAACTTCTCTAATTCTGTATTAAGAACATGTGGTGACAAAGCTGTTTACGATAAAATATGCGAGGCTTTCCGACCAGTAGTTCTCGAGCATATAGCGGTTTATGGCGCCTATAATGATCAAAGATTAACGGGTAAGCACGAAACGGCTTCAATTCATGATTTTTCTTATGGTGTTTCAGACAGAGGAGCTTCAATTAGAATTCCAATTGCAACAGTACAAAGAGGATGGAAAGGTTATCTTGAAGATAGAAGACCTGCATCTAATGGTGACCCATACAAAATTGCTTCAAGAATTATAAAAACTGTAAAATCCGCATTATAAATATTTGTTTAGTTTTAGTAAAAAGTGTCTTCATTCATGAAGGCACTTTTTTTTGCTTAAAACCTGTAAACTATCTTTCTTTAAATTTCTTTCAAATTCTAAAAATCAAAAAAGTATCTTTGGCAATCTATAAATACTTTATTTTATGATTGTTTGGATATTATTCTTTGCCGCTATTTTTATTTTTCTTGCTTTAGATTTAGGTGTATTTAATAAAACACCACATATTATTAGCTCAAAAGAGGCCGGAATTTGGACCGGAGTTTGGGTTACGCTTTCTTTTGCTTTTTCGGGAGTTGTAAATTGGTTGTACAGTAATGAATACATTGCAAATCCAACAGGAATAAAACCAGCTGTAGCCACTATAAAATATATCACCGGTTATCTTATAGAATTATCATTAAGCATTGACAACATATTTATAATAGCCATAATTTTTGCTTCCTTTAGAATTCCTCAAAAATACCAACATCGTATTTTATTTTGGGGAATATTAGGTGCTATTGGTTTTAGAGGACTGATGATTTTCTTTGGTGTTATATTGATAAACAAATTCAGTTGGATGACTTATTTGTTTGGAGCATTCTTACTCTTTACTGCTTTTAAAATGTTATTCAAAAAAAGCGAAGAAGAGTATAATCCAAAGAAATCATTTGTATACAGAGTAATTGGTAAAGTTATACCGATAACAAGCCATATGGAGAAAGAGCATTTTTTTACAAAAATCAACAACATAAATCACGCAACTCCTCTTTTTGTTGCTTTGCTGGTAATTGAAGTAATGGATATGCTATTTGCTTTAGATAGTGTTCCTGCCATTTTAGCCATCACATCTGATCCCTTTTTAGTTTTTAGTTCTAATATTTTTGCTATACTTGGATTGCGTTCCATGTATTTCTTTTTGGCAAATATGTTGGAAAAATTTAGCTGTCTTGAATACAGTTTAATAGCCATCCTTACTTTTGTTGGAATTAAAATGTTAGTAGTTCATCACTATAAATTCCCTGAATGGGTTTCGTTGAGCTTTATTGCTTTGTCACTTTTAGTAGGCATAATCATTTCTATTAAGAGAAGTCAAATAGAAGATTAAGAAAATTTACAGCTGAAATTATATTAGATAAGTTCCATCATTATAGTTAATCCTGAATTATTTTAATGTGCATAATGCATTTGGCTCTCTTAACAACTTTCTTAATAGGGTTTAATTAATGGCAATCATAAACATAATAAAAGCAAAAAACCCTTTCCAATAATGGAAAGGGTTTTCTATTTAAAATTTAATTACTAATTATCTTTTAATCACACGTTGAGTTTTTACTTCTTCTCCTTGTGTAACAATCACATTGTAAACTCCAGCTGGATAATTACCACCTATCTCTAATGTTTCAGCATTAGTAACTTTAACATTATTAGTTTGCAACAATCTTCCTAGCATATCGAATACTTTCACATTCAAGTCTGCATCATTGCTTGTTTTAACATCAATTTTGAAGTTGTCTGCAAATGGATTAGGATAAGCTATCACTGATAAACCATTCATTACAGGTTGGTTTTTAGCAACAGGTGCAGGTCTTGCTGGGCATGGAGCCACATTCCATCCAACGAATATTTTACATTCATCGAAAACATTATTTAATGCATCTACAGCAGCATTAATAGCTGAAAGACCTACGCCTCCTTCTGTACCTATAACACCATCGGCATTACCTAAAGCACGGTTTGCTAAATCTATTAATCCGTCTACTGTTTTGTCACCATTACCATTTGGAGTAATAGCATTGACTACAGCAGCACTAATTGTTTTGTATGTGTATTCGTTGGTAGTATTTATCCACACACCGAACTCATCATAGTGACCACAAACTCTCTCTGTAGCTGTAGTAGAACCACAACCACCTTCAGGCTCTGCTGTTGCAATAGTACCTGCTTGTAAAACAAAATCGCTTAAATCTGAAGCATCTTCAGAATGTATACCTCCATTTAATACTAACGTAATAGTTTGAGAAAGTAATACATTATTAATTCTTCCAGAATGTAAATAAGATGCTGGTAATGAACATATATTAACATCTCCAACTTTTAGTTCTTTTGCACCACCACCACCAGGTAATCTGTCTATAATACAATCTACAGCACTTGGTGAATTCATTACAACTGAACGGCCAGGTCTACCAATAGTAACTGTACCTCCAAGATTTGTCAAGATTTGTGCAATCATTCCGGCAGTTGTATAACCTCCTGTTGTTCCGTCACACATTGCACCACCTGCTGAACCATAAGCTCCTTGGGTATAAGTACAAAACTGATCACAAGGGATTAATTCAACCGTAATTTGTGCACTATCTTCACATCCATTTGCATCTCTAACAGTAACGGTATGTGAACCACTATTTAAATTTGCAAAAGTGTATGGAGAACTTTGTTCTGTAAATGGACCAGCGTCTATACTTACGGTATATGTGCCGGTTCCTCCTGAGAAAGTAGCCTCAATACTACCATTTCCACCATTTTCACACTCTTCAGGTTGTGACGTTAATGACAACTCAACTTCTGTTGGAACTGTAATAGTCACTTGCTCTGAATCAGTACATCCGTTTACATCGGTAGCTACGATAGTGTAAACGCCTGCTGCCAATCCCGTTGCCGGTGAAGTAGCTGCATTTCCGTTTACTGTATAAGTACTTTCACCTGTTCCACCTGTTGCACTGAACGTGATTGAACCTGTACCTCCAAAACATAATGGGTCTGTTCCCTGAGCTATTAAAACAACTTCAGTTGGAACTGTAATAGTCACCTGCTCTGTATCGGTACATCCGTTAACATCGGTAGCCACAATAGTATAAACTCCTGCTGCCAATCCCGTTGCCGGTGAAGTAGCTGCATTTCCGTTTACAGTATAGGTTTTAGCTCCTGTTCCGCCTGTAGCACTGAACGTGATTGAACCTGTACCTCCAAAACATGGTGGGTTAGTTCCCTGAGCGGTTAGATTAACTGCTGTTGGAATAGTAATAGTCACCTGTTCTGTATCAGTACAACCATTTACATCGGTAGCCACAATAGTATAAACGCCTGCTGCCAATCCCGTTGCCGGTGAAGTAGCTGCATTTCCGTTTACAGTATATGTTTTAGCTCCTGTTCCGCCTGTTGCACTGAACGTAATTGAACCTGTACCTCCAAAACATGGTGGGTTAGTTCCCTGAGCTGTTAAGTTAACTGCTGTTGGGATAGTAATAGTCACCTGCTCTGTATCAGTACATCCGTTTACATCGGTAGCCACGATAGTGTAAACGCCTGCTGCCAATCCCGTTGCCGGTGAAGTAGCTGCATTTCCGTTTACGGTATATGTTTTAGCTCCTGTTCCGCCTGTAGCACTGAACGTAATTGAACCTGTACCTCCGAAACATGGTGGGTTAGTTCCCTGAGCGGTTAAGTTAACTGCTGTTGGAACTGTAATCGTTACCTGTTCTGTATCAGTACATCCGTTTACATCGGTAGCCACAATAGTATAAACTCCTGCTGCCAATCCCGTTGCCGGTGAAGTAGCTGCATTTCCGTTTACAGTATATGTTTTAGCTCCTGTTCCGCCTGTAGCACTAAACGTGATTGAACCTGTACCTCCGAAACATGGTGGGTTAGTTCCCTGAGCGGTTAAGTTAACTGCTGTTGGGATAGTAATAGTCACCTGTTCTGTATCAGTACAGCCATTTACATCGGTAGCCACGATAGTGTAAACGCCTGCTGCCAATCCCGTTGCCGGTGATGTAGCTGCATTTCCGTTTACGGTATACGTTTTAGCTCCTGTTCCGCCTGTTGCACTGAACGTAATTGAACCTGTACCTCCAAAACATGGTGGGTTAGTTCCCTGAGCTGTTAAGTTAACTGCTGTTGGGATAGTAATAGTCACCTGCTCTGTATCAGTACATCCGTTTACATCGGTAGCCACGATAGTGTAAACGCCTGCTGCCAATCCCGTTGCCGGTGAAGTAGCTGCATTTCCGTTTACGGTATATGTTTTAGCTCCTGTTCCGCCTGTAGCACTGAACGTAATTGAACCTGTACCTCCGAAACATGGTGGGTTAGTTCCCTGAGCGGTTAAGTTAACTGCTGTTGGAACTGTAATCGTTACCTGTTCTGTATCAGTACATCCGTTTACATCGGTAGCCACAATAGTATAAACTCCTGCTGCCAATCCCGTTGCGGGTGATGTAGCTGCGTTTCCGTTTACAGTATATGTTTTAGCTCCTGTTCCGCCTGTAGCACTGAACGTAATTGAACCTGTACCTCCAAAACATGGTGGATTAGTTCCCTGAGCGGTTAGATTAACTGCTGTTGGGATAGTAATAGTCACCTGTTCTGTATCAGTACAACCATTTACATCGGTAGCCACAATAGTGTAAACTCCTGCTGCCAATCCCGTTGCCGGTGATGTAGCTGCATTTCCGTTTACGGTATACGTTTTAGCTCCTGTTCCGCCTGTAGCACTAAACGTGATTGAACCTGTACCTCCGAAACATGGTGGGTTAGTTCCCTGAGCGGTTAGATTAACTGCTGTTGGGATAGTAATCGTTACCTGTTCTGTATCAGTACAGCCATTTACATCGGTAGCCACGATAGTGTAAACGCCTGCTGCCAATCCCGTTGCCGGTGAAGTAGCTGCATTTCCGTTTACGGTATATGTTTTAGCTCCTGTTCCGCCTGTAGCACTGAACGTGATTGAACCTGTACCTCCGAAACATGGTGGGTTAGTTCCCTGAGCGGTTAGATTAACTGCTGTTGGAATAGTAATAGTCACCTGTTCTGTATCAGTACAGCCGTTTACATCGGTAGCCACAATAGTATAAACTCCTGCTGCCAATCCCGTTGCCGGTGAAGTAGCTGCATTTCCGTTTACAGTATAGGTTTTAGCTCCTGTTCCGCCTGTAGCACTGAACGTGATTGAACCTGTACCTCCGAAACATGGTGGGTTAGTTCCCTGAGCGGTTAGATTAACTGCTGTTGGAACTGTTATCGTTACCTGCTCTGTATCAGTACAACCATTTACATCGGTAGCCACAATAGTGTAAACGCCTGCTGCCAATCCCGTTGCCGGTGAAGTAGCTGCATTTCCGTTTACGGTATAGGTTTTAGCTCCTGTTCCGCCTGTAGCACTGAACGTGATTGAACCTGTACCTCCGAAACATGGTGGGTTAGTTCCCTGAGCGGTTAGATTAACTGCTGTTGGGATAGTAATAGTCACCTGTTCTGTATCAGTACATCCGTTTACATCGGTAGCCACGATAGTGTAAACGCCTGCTGCCAATCCCGTTGCCGGTGAAGTAGCTGCATTTCCGTTTACGGTATATGTTTTAGCTCCTGTTCCGCCTGTAGCACTGAACGTGATTGAACCCGTACCTCCAAAACATGGTGGATTAGTTCCCTGAGCGGTTAGATTAACTGCTGTTGGAACTGTAATCGTTACCTGCTCTGTATCAGTACATCCACTAGCATCGGTAGCCACGATAGTGTAAACGCCTGCTGCCAATCCCGTTGCCGGTGAAGTAGCTGCGTTTCCGTTTACAGTATACGTTATAGTTCCTGTTCCGCCTGTAGCACTGAACGTAATTGAACCTGTACCTCCAAAACATGGTGGATTAGTTCCCTGAGCGGTTAAGTTAACTCCTGTTGGGATAGTAATCGTTACCTGTTCTGTATCAGTACAGCCATTTACATCGGTAGCCACGATAGTGTAAACGCCTGCTGCCAATCCCGTTGCCGGTGATGTAGCTGCATTTCCGTTTACAGTATATGTTTTAGCTCCTGTTCCGCCTGTTGCACTGAACGTAATTGAACCTGTACCTCCAAAACATGGTGGGTTAGTTCCCTGAGCTGTTAAGTTAACTGCTGTTGGGATAGTAATAGTCACCTGCTCTGTATCAGTACATCCGTTTACATCGGTAGCCACGATAGTGTAAACGCCTGCTGCCAATCCCGTTGCCGGTGAAGTAGCTGCATTTCCGTTTACGGTATATGTTTTAGCTCCTGTTCCGCCTGTAGCACTGAACGTAATTGAACCTGTACCTCCGAAACATGGTGGGTTAGTTCCCTGAGCGGTTAAGTTAACTGCTGTTGGAACTGTAATCGTTACCTGTTCTGTATCAGTACATCCGTTTACATCGGTAGCCACAATAGTATAAACTCCTGCTGCCAATCCCGTTGCCGGTGAAGTAGCTGCATTTCCGTTTACAGTATATGTTTTAGCTCCTGTTCCGCCTGTAGCACTAAACGTGATTGAACCTGTACCTCCGAAACATGGTGGGTTAGTTCCCTGAGCGGTTAAGTTAACTGCTGTTGGGATAGTAATAGTCACCTGTTCTGTATCAGTACAGCCATTTACATCGGTAGCCACGATAGTGTAAACGCCTGCTGCCAATCCCGTTGCCGGTGATGTAGCTGCATTTCCGTTTACGGTATACGTTTTAGCTCCTGTTCCGCCTGTTGCACTGAACGTAATTGAACCTGTACCTCCAAAACATGGTGGGTTAGTTCCCTGAGCTGTTAAGTTAACTGCTGTTGGGATAGTAATAGTCACCTGCTCTGTATCAGTACATCCGTTTACATCGGTAGCCACGATAGTGTAAACGCCTGCTGCCAATCCCGTTGCCGGTGAAGTAGCTGCATTTCCGTTTACGGTATATGTTTTAGCTCCTGTTCCGCCTGTAGCACTGAACGTAATTGAACCTGTACCTCCGAAACATGGTGGGTTAGTTCCCTGAGCGGTTAAGTTAACTGCTGTTGGAACTGTAATCGTTACCTGTTCTGTATCAGTACATCCGTTTACATCGGTAGCCACAATAGTATAAACTCCTGCTGCCAATCCCGTTGCGGGTGATGTAGCTGCGTTTCCGTTTACAGTATATGTTTTAGCTCCTGTTCCGCCTGTAGCACTGAACGTAATTGAACCTGTACCTCCAAAACATGGTGGATTAGTTCCCTGAGCGGTTAGATTAACTGCTGTTGGGATAGTAATAGTCACCTGTTCTGTATCAGTACAACCATTTACATCGGTAGCCACAATAGTGTAAACTCCTGCTGCCAATCCCGTTGCCGGTGATGTAGCTGCATTTCCGTTTACGGTATACGTTTTAGCTCCTGTTCCGCCTGTAGCACTAAACGTGATTGAACCTGTACCTCCGAAACATGGTGGGTTAGTTCCCTGAGCGGTTAAGTTAACTGCTGTTGGAACTGTAATCGTTACCTGTTCTGTATCAGTACATCCGTTTACATCGGTAGCCACAATAGTATAAACTCCTGCTGCCAATCCCGTTGCGGGTGATGTAGCTGCGTTTCCGTTTACAGTATACGTTTTAGCTCCAGTTCCGCCTGTAGCACTGAACGTGATTGAACCTGTACCTCCAAAACATGGTGGGTTAGTTCCCTGAGCGGTTAATTCAACAGCAGTTGGAACTGTAATAGTCACCTGCTCTGTATCTGTACAACCGTTAACGTCGGTAGCCACGATAGTGTAAACTCCTGCTGCCAATCCCGTTGCCGGTGAAGTAGCTGCATTTCCGTTTACAGTATACGTTTTAGCTCCTGTTCCGCCTGTTGCGCTGAACGTTATTGAACCTGTACCTCCGAAACATAATGGGTCAGTTCCCTGAGCGGTTAAGTTAACAGCTGTTGGAACTGTAATCGTTACCTGTTCTGTATCAGTACAGCCGTTTACATCGGTAGCCACGATAGTATAAACGCCTGCTGCCAATCCCGTTGCCGGTGAAGTAGCTGCATTTCCGTTTACGGTATACGTTTTAGCTCCTGTTCCGCCTGTAGCACTGAACGTAATTGAACCTGCACCTCCAAAACATGGTGGATTAGTTCCCTGAGCGGTTAAGTTAACTGCTGTTGGAACTGTAATAGTCACCTGCTCTGAATCAGTACATCCGTTGGCATCTGTAGCGACAATAGTATAAACGCCTGCTGCTAATCCCGTTGCCGGTGAAGTAGCTGCATTTCCGTTTACGGTATATGTTATAGCTCCTGTTCCGCCTGTTGCACTGAACGTAATTGAACCTGTGCCTCCAAAACATGGTGGATTAGTTCCCTGAGCGGTTAGTTCAACAGCCGTTGGAGTCGAAACGACTCCTGAACCAGGATTCGATTCACAACCCGTTTCATTTGTAACAATAACAGAATAAGTTCCTGGTACACTAGTACTAAAAGTAGATACATTCCCCGGATCAGTCGCACCTGGCGGTACTGTCCATACATAAGTATATGTTCCAACTGGGTCAACGGTAGCAGTAACCTGAGCACTTCCTCCCGCACAAGTAATAGATGGTGAGTTAACAGTAACTACAGGAACATTTCCTAAAGTTCCGCCAACAAAGTCATCCAAAGAAGCAGTAACTGATTGTGATGATCTTGTTTCAAGTAAAACCGTTGCAGAACATGTAAAGTTCGTGTTTCCTCCAATTGTACTTAAATCTACAAAACCTTCATAAAATTCGTTTGTTTGATAATTTAAAGGTGTTCTAGGTAAAAATCCCCAACCAGCAGGAACCGGATAACTCGTAGCATTATTTTCAGCAACAACACTGGCTACGTTTGTAGTTTCTAAATTATTATTTGTATTAGGGACATATGAAGAACCAGGTGTAACAGGTTCTCCTCCTACCCATCTGTAAACAGATACTGTACCCAATCTACCACCACCGGTAAAATTGGCCAATACCAAAAGGTCTCCACGAACATGTGGCGGTTTAAAATTCTTTAATCCACCTTCGTCAACCGGGTGCGTTCCATTTAAATAGAACCAAAATCCAATCTGAGCATCCCCATTATTGGAAGTTCTGTCACCCGCAAATACTAAAAAGGTACCATTAAGTGTTACTTCCTCAAGGTCAGTATCAATGTATTTTACCTGATTGGCAAGTTGAAAAGCTCCATTGGCTATGTCATTTTTTGCCTTAGTCTGACTGATAGACCATTGTAAATCTACTGCAAAGAAGAAATCTTTGGAGCCGGTGGTAAATTGGTTATCCACCTGCCCGTTACCAAAGGCATCCTGCACATGCAGTGCACTTGCGTTACCGGACCAGTCTGCCGGATTACCGTCAACCGTAATAGTTTGCGCTGTCAAAAAGTTAGAAAATAAAAAAAGCACGAATAACATCGCAATGCTAATCATACCTTTATTTTTTATGCTGCCTCTGTCATCAGGGCAATCAGAATCCGTGGTGCTTGATTTGGAAAAATCAAACTTTAGACCACTTTCACCTTCATTTGTGACATAACTGTCACAACAGGGAAAACCAAAAAATTGTAGTAGTGTACTTTTTTTCATAATGTTTTTAGTATTAAAGTAATACCACATCATGAATAGGCTTGGTTTAGTATTTTAGGGTTAGGGTTAAATCAAATTATTTAACCAATCAAATTAGGAGTAGACTTTCAATAGGGATTATAAAATTATATAGAATTATAAATAAATGTTAAAAAAAACGTAAGTTTTCTACGAACAATCTGATTTCATCGACAAAGTGCATAAAATCGGTTAAAAACAAATTCGTTTTTAAGTTAATTTAAGTTTTTGTTAACTATTCTATGTTGAAAACATTGGACTATAACCTGCTTAAAATAATTATAATAAGCAGACTACCTCAATCATACTGCAACCTAAGACAGAAAAATTCATGATTCGATTGAGTACAACTAGCACACAACTTTTCAGGCTTCATAGCATGTAGCGCTCATGTTGTATAGGAAATTCTTGATAAGAAATAATTCGTTTTACTCCTTCAGGTCTCTTTTGTAAGTTCTTCTTCTTTTAAAGGTAACCGGATCAAAATGCTTCCACATATTATGTATGGCATGATTATCCTCAAGTTCAGGAGTTCGTATGCAGTTTTGAATTCCTTTTTCTTTAAAAGTAGTGTAGTATTCATTAAAAATAATTGCAGTAACTCCTTTGCTTTGGTATTCGGGGTCAATACCTATTAAATAGAAAAGTACATCCTTACTTTCTTTCTTTGCTTTAAGCAAATGATAAAATCCAAATGGGAACAACTTCCCTTTTGCTTTTTGCAATGCTTCTGAAAAACTTGGCATCACTATACTAAAAGCAACCATATTGTCATCTTTATCCATTACAAATTTTATGTATTCCGGATTGATAAAGCTGATGTATTTTTTCTTGAAATACTCTTTTTGAACATCGGTAATCGCAACAAAAGAAGACAAGCTGGCATACGAAGCATTAAATAAATCAAACATCTTGTCTACATAAGGCATGATGTCTTTGGTATTCGTAAAGTTTAGTGCGGTAAGCTGGTACCTTCTTTTTATCAATTCGTTTGGCTTGACAAAAAATTCTGTTTTCACATTTGAAAAAGGGAATCTGTTCTCCAGATATTCTTTCTCCTTTACATAACCCAATCTTTCCAAATGAACCGCATAATATGAATAGTTATACCAGGTAATCATGGAACCTATTTCATCAAAGCCTTCAGTAAGTACTCCGACTTTATCCAAATTTGAAAAACCCATCGGTCCTTCAACGTATTCTAAATTGTTTTTTTTGCCCAATTCATATACTTTCTCCAGCAACGCTTTGGTCACTTCAATATCATCAATGACATCCCACCAGCCAAAACGGACTTTCTTTTTTTGTTGGTTATTAACCTCATCCCAATTAATGATAGTCGCAATTCTGCCAACAACTTTATTGTCCTGGTAAGCCAAATAGAAATACGCTTCCGCAGATGTAAATGCCGGATTTTTAGTTTTATCAAAGGTGTCCAACTCGTCATTGATTAACGGCGGAACCCAATAAGGGTGGTTTTTGTATAAGGCAAACGGAAAATTTACAAATTCCCTGAGTAGCTTCTTGGAATTGGCTTCAACTATGGTAATCATTATTTGGTCTTTTCTAATTCGACTTCGTCTTTACGTTTTTTGCCTTTATCTCTTTTCGATTTTTTGTCTTTCTTAGATTTCTTTTCGCCTTTTATCCTTTTATAATTGGTTTCATAATTGCTGTCAAAACGCCACGCCATTCCAACATTTGCCAAAAGCAACGACGGTGTATCTTTCACATTTTTGCTAAAAGAAAGATCCAATTGAATGTTTTCGCGAACCAAATAAGCAGCACCAATCCTAAAAACAGTATCAGCATACCAATCACTTTTGTATCCCTGAAATTCCAGAAACCCAGACCAACGCATATTAAATCCTCTTGTCATAGTAGATATAATTCCCAAAGTCGGATAATCGGTCATGTACTTATCAGCGATAATATTGTTAACCCAAACCCATTTACTTCCAAAATGATTCTGAGTTATAACCATCACTTTTGGACTTATGCCTTTATCTGTTGGAAACGTGAACGGATTATTTCCCAAATTAAAATTGACTCCGGCATAAACTGCAACAGCCGGAATAAATTGCTTCCAGTTGAATTTGTGATTGGCTTTCCAACTATAGATATTCGGTTTGTCTTGTTTGATAAAAGGATCATAAACCAGGTATTTTGCACCAACGGTAAGTTGCTTAAATCCGCCGCGAGTATCTTCAACTAATGGCGCTGTATACCAATCGTATTGGTATTGTGTATTTAAAGCAAATTCAAATTGGTCAAAAAAAGCACCGTATCTTACATCGATTTCCGTTCCGAAACCATTGGCTTCATAACGCGATAAATTGTGTTCTTCTCTTATGCCATACAATCCCGCTTCTGCCTGAATAACAGTCTTTCCTACTGAAAATGCCGACATCGATTTTCCCGGTCTATTGGAATTAATTATGTCGGTATACTGTGCATATTGTGTAGCCGAAACCAACAAAAAACTTACCGAAAGAAATGTTTTTATATTCATCATACGTGAAGAAATTTAAACGTTATAACTTATCCTTTCAAAAGTAGTATAATTTATTATTTATTTAAGAAGTCAAAGCGAAATTTAAATTATGGAATTTAGTATTTTTGACAAAAATTATTTATTCAATGGAAACCGCATCTTTTCAGGGACTTATAGACGTTATTTTATTCATTATCATTTTCTATTATGTAGTGAAGTTTTTAGCACGTTTGTTTTTACCTGTCTTAGCCAAAAAAGTAGTTGAAAAAGCATCACAGCAATTTCAGCAACAGCAAGAAAATTATCAAAACCAAAATACCACTCAAAATCAAGCAACCGAAAAGCCAAAAGAGAAAAAAATCGTTGGTGAATATGTTGATTTTGAAGAAATAGAATAATTTAGTGTTGCTGTTTTAGATAACAGCCAACTATAAACCATCAACCAAATTACATGAAGCAACTTCAAAAGTTCTACCCGCATCTATTAGCCATCATTGGTTTTATCGTTATCTCATTAGTTTACTTCTACCCTATTTTGCAAGGCAAAAAAATATACCAATCCGATATTGCAAAATATACGGGAATGGCAAAAGAGCAAATTGATTTCAGGGCCGAAAATCACACCGAACCCTATTGGACAAATTCCTCTTTTGGTGGTATGCCAACGTATCAATCGGGTGCTAATTATCCTAATGATTATATCGGAATGCTGGATAATGCTATTCGGTTTTTGCCTCGTCCGGCAGATTATTTATTTCTTTATTTCTTAGGATTTTATGCGTTGATGCTGGTCTTTAGAGTCGATCCTTTAAAAGCATTTTTTGGCGCGCTCGCTTTTGGATTATCGACGTATTTGATTGTCATTATTGGCGTCGGACATAACGCCAAAGCGCACGCCATTGGGTATATGCCTCTTGTAGTCGCTGGTTTTATTTTGGTTTTCAAAAAGAAATATTTGCATGGCGGAATTTTAACGATGCTCGCCGTTGCTCTCGAAATTACGGCCAATCACTTTCAGATGACATACTATTTGTTATTGCTTTTGATAGTGATGAGCGGCTACTTTTTATACCGACTATACCAAGAAAAGGATTTAAAATCATTGCCAAAAATCATCGGAACATTTGCTGTTGCGGTTATTTTGGCTGTTGGAGTGAATGCGACGAGTTTGATGGCAACCAAAGAATATGCTGATTTTAGTACGCGTGGCAAAAGCGAGTTAACGTTAAATGCTGATGGTTCTAAAAAAGAAAGCAACATCGCGATGGACAGAAGCTATATCACCGAATATAGTTATGGTATTGTGGAAAGTCTGAATTTATTTGCACCGAGATTATTTGGTGGTGGAAATGGCGAAAAACTTACCGAAGATTCACATGTGTATAATTTCATGCTCAACTATGGTGCATCTCCGGAAGAAGCACGGGAGCTTACCGATAATTATGCTGTAACCTATTGGGGTGATCAACCTCAAGTAGCTGCACCGGCTTATATTGGCGCTGTGGTTTTCTTCTTTTTTGTCTTGGCATTATACCATGATAAACGCAAAATAAAATACGCTTTTGTTGCCGGAGCAATCTTTTCTTTACTGCTTTCCTGGGGGAAAAATTTATCATTCCTGACGGATTTGTTTATCGATTATGTCCCGATGTATGATAAGTTTAGAGCGGTTTCTTCTATACAGGTGTTATTGGAATTATGCATTCCTGCTCTGGCAATTATGGGTTTACAGTCTTTCTTTACCAATGAAGAAAACCGTTGGAAAAGCTTATGGAAAACCGGAGCTACAACTTTAGGAATTATAGTGTTGCTATTTGTATGTAAAAGCATGTTCAACTTTGCAGGTGAAATTGATCACCAATTAATTGATGCGCTAAAACAACATCCTGACAAATCATTTGGAACTCAATTCATAGATGCACTAAGAGAAGACCGAAAAGATTTGTATTCAGCCGATTTATTGCGTTCCGGATTTTTGATTGCTATTTCGTTTGGTGCACTTTATTTGTATACCAAAAACAAACTGGCAGCCAATACAGCGGTGATTTTGGTTGGATTATTTATGGTTGGCGATTTGTTCTTTGTAGATAAAAATTATCTAAGCAACGATGGAAAACAGTTCAGAAGTGCTTACGAAATAGACAACCCTTATCAGCCAACACAAGCCGATTCACTGATACTTCAGGACACAACCCACTTTAGGGTTTATGAATTAGCCGGTGGTATTTATAGTCCGCGTTCTTCGTATTTCCATAAATCAATTGGAGGTTATAGCGCAGTTATGCCAAGACGCTTTAAGGAAGTTTATGAGCATCATTTCGAAAAAAGCATGGGCGATTTGGGAAGCATCATCGACCCACAAACACTCTCAATTACCAAAAGCATTCCTATCATCAATGCGTTTAATATCAAATATTTGATTGTTGGTACCGAAAAAGGTGATATTCCAATTGTGAATCCGTTTCATAATGGAAATGCGTGGTTTGTAAAAGAACTGAAAACTGTCAACAATGCCGATGAAGAAATTAATGCCTTAGGAAAAATAGATACTAAAAATGTAGCCATTAGAAACAAAGAAAATTTCAAAAAATCTGGGGTTATACCAGTTTTCAAAACTGATAGTTTGGCTACTATAAAATTAGACTTATACAAACCAAACCATTTAATTTACACTTCAAATAATTCAAATGATGGTTTTGCTGTCTTCTCTGAAATCTATTATAAAGATGGTTGGAAAGCTACCATTGATGGAGAAGAAAGCGATATTCAGAGAGTAGATTATACTTTACGTGGAATGCTGATTCCAAAAGGAAAACACACCATCGAATTCAAGTTTGAACCACAAGTTGTAAAAACAGGAAGTACGATTGCGTTGTTCAGTTCTATCCTAATGTTCATCGTGATTATCGGTGGCGTTTATCTTGATAACCGAAAAAAGACGTAATGTCAGCACCTAAGAAACTTTTAATCATCACTTATTATTGGCCGCCAGCCGGTGGACCCGGAGTGCAGCGTTGGTTAAAGTTTGTCAAGTATTTGCCCGATTTCAACATTCAGCCAATTGTTTACATTCCCGAAAATCCAACCTATCCGATTATAGATAACGGTTTGCAAAGCGAAGTTTCAGAGAAGGCAATAATTCTAAGAAACAAAATCTTTGAACCTTATGGTTTGGCTTCTTTTTTTGGCAAAAACAAAACCAAAAAAATCAGTTCCGGAATTATTCCAAATCAGAAGAAACAATCCTTTTTAGAAAAAACTTTACTTTGGGTTCGTGGCAATATTTTTATTCCCGATGCGCGTTATCTTTGGGTAAAACCATCTGTAAAGTACCTGAAAAAATACATCGAAGAAAACAATATTGACACCATAGTAACTTCCGGTCCGCCGCATAGTTTGCACTTAATTGGCTTACAATTAAAAAAGGATTTAAACGTAAAATGGTTCGCCGATTTCCGCGATCCATGGACAACCATTGGTTATCACAAAGCGTTGAAACTATCTTCATCTGCAGCCAAAAAACACAAAGCGTTAGAAAAAGAAGTGTTGAACTCGGCCGACACTATAATCGTTACCAGTAAAACCACAAAAACCGAATTTGAAGCAATCACATCCAAACCAATTGAAGTGATTACAAACGGATACGATGTAGAAAAAATCGAAAAGCAAACTCTGGACTCCAACTTCACTTTGGCACATATTGGCTCGTTTCTTTCGGAAAGAAATCCGAGGATTTTATGGAAAGCCTTAAAGGAACTTATCAAAGAAAATAAAGATTTCAAAAACGATTTTTGTTTGAAATTAATTGGTGCTGTAAGTCAGGAAGTTTTAGACACAATTTCCGAATTCAAGTTGAATGATTACGTTCAAAACCTTGGTTATGTCTCGCATCAGGAAGCCGTCGAACACCAACGAAAATCACAGGTTTTATTGCTAATCGAAATCAATTCCGAAGACACTAAAAGCATCATTCCCGGAAAACTTTTTGAGTATATGGTTTCCGAAAGACCAATAATTGCAATCGGTCCTGAAGACTCTGATTTTGCCGAAATTATTACTTCTACCAATACCGGCGTGTTCTTTACTTATTATGAAAAGGAAAAACTAAAAGCCTTACTTTTGAAATACTATGAGGAATATCAAAATCAAAACCTGAAAGTGCACGCCGTTGGTTTGCAACAATATTCCAGAAAAAGCTTGACTGAAAAACTGGCAAAACTTATTTCATAATATGAAAAAACTGTTATTCCTTTTATTGTTTTTTGTTACTTATTCTAATCACTCTCAAACAATAACGCCATCAATTGGTATTGGCATCCCGATTTCTAAAAAGACCGAATTTCAAAAAGCGATTATCCATTTCAATGACAGCACTTCTATTGAAGGCATCGGCCGACTGAAAACCATTTTTACCTCTCAGGAAGAAGTTATCATTTTTAAGATTGAAGAAAAAGATAAAGACGAAACCTGGACGGTTAAAGAGGCTCAAGGAATAACGATTGTTTCTGATGATGAAGTTATACATTACGAATATCTGAAAGTTACCAAAAACAGTTATGCCGAATTATATGAAGTCGTTACAGAAGGCGATGTCAAGCTTTACAAAAAAAGAAGGGTTTATAGAAATTCAGGAACAACAACATCAACTACTTCTAAAAGTGTTCCTATAGGCAACACAGGACGAACTGCAGGCATTCCATCAACTACAACTTCTTCCGGCATTCCAACCGAAAATGAAAAGCTAACCTATTATGTAAAAAGGGAAAACGAACCTTATCCAACAAAAATCAGGGACAATTACATAAAATCATTTGCAGAGTATATGAAGGATTGTGATGTAGCGGTTGAAAAAATAAAAAATCACGAATACAACTTCAGTGAGCTGAAAGATTTAGTAGATTATTACAATGCTAACTGCGGAGAATAGCCAAAAACCGCTAACTTCGTAACTCATAACTTATAATTCATAACTCATAATTCGAATATGGGAATCGTCCAAAGTCAATCCATTAAAAACACCATCATCACGTTCCTTGGGTTCGGAATTGGTGCTATTAATGCGTTGTTTTTGTATACCAACTTTCTCGGAAAACTGCATTACGGAATTGTAGCCACCGTACTTTCGGGCGCTAATATTATGATGCCGCTGATGGCTTTTGGCGCGCAGAATACATTAATCCGATTCTTTTCTTCTTATAAAAATCAGAAAGAGCGCGACGAGTTTTTAACGTTTATACTGTTTCTTCCATTGGCTTTAATCATTCCTGTTGGACTTGGATTCTATTTCTTCTACGATGGAATTTCACATGCCTGGATATCCGAAAACCCTGAATTAAGACCTTTCTTCTGGCTGATTCCGGTGATAGGTTTATTCATGGCGTATTTTGAGGTGTTTTATGCCTGGGCAAAAGTTCATATGAAGTCGGTGACAGGAAATTTTATCAGTGAAGTTTTGGTGCGGATGATTATAATGGCGTTGCTTGTTTCCGTTCATTTCGGATATATTGCCAAAGATACTTTCGTGTATTGTGCCGCTTTGGCGTATTTCGCTCAGCTGGTGGCCATGAAGCTCTATGCATTATCGATAAAGATGCCTGTTTTGCGATTTGTTGTTCCAAAAAATATCAAGGAAATTGTACAGTATTCTTCGTTTATAATTGTTTCGGGCGGTATAGCGGTGATGCTCGTAGATTTTGACAAAGTCATGATTGCGCGATATCTTCCGGTTTCTGAGAACGCATTGTATTCTGTTGCCATATTTATTTCTACGGTAATTGCGGTTCCAAGCCGCGCCATGACACAGATTGTTGCTCCGATTACGGCCAAATTAATGACCGAAAACAAACATGACGAACTCAATGACCTGTATAAAAAAAGTGCCATCAATCTCCAGGTTGTTGGTGGATTGATCATGATATTAATTTTTGTCAATATACATGAAATATATAAGCTGATTCCGCAAGATTACAGTGGTGGAATTTTGGCTGTTTTTCTTATTGGTTTATCCAAATTTTACGATGTATTATTGGGCAACAACAACTCTATTATCGTTAACACCAAGTACTACAGAACCGTTGTGCTATTTGGAATTTTTACGGTTGTATTGATGATTGTGCTTAATGCGGTTTTCATTCCGCTTTATGGTATTGAAGGTTCTGCTTTTGCCACTTTGATAACCGTTGCGATTTACAACACTATCAAACTTATATTCGTTGTCAAAAAGTTGGATTTGTATCCGTTTACCCATAAAACACTACAATCGCTTGGCATCTTAGCGGTTTGCTTCCTGCTATTTTACTTCTGGGATTTCCCTTTCCACGCGATTATCAATATTGGATTAAAATCGATTTTGGTTGGTGCTTTATATGTGTTTTTGAACTACAAACTTCAAATTTCTGAAGAGGTTAATAATGTCATCGGAAATGTTTTAAAAAAGGTAAAGTTGATTTAATAGACTACTGAATATATTTTTGTAAATTCGTAATCCTAAATTTAAACCAACCAAACTCATGAAAAAAACACTTGCTGGACTTCTTGTTTTGCTTATCATTACGTTCGTTAGTTGTAAATCTGATAAAAAAGAAAACAACGACAATACTGATGCTAACTTCGCGTCATTTGAAACCAAATTTTTAGATGCTTACTGGAAACAATATCCTTCGGGTTCTATAGCTCAGGGTTATGGAAAATATTATGACAAATTAGTTGTGCCAAACGCAGCTGCTTTTGAAAACAATGTTGCTTTTTCTAAAAAATGGTTAGCCGATTTAGACGCTTTGGATTATGACCAATTAAGTGATAATAACAAAATCAGCAGCAACATCATCAAAAACCAATTGGAAAGCGATATTTGGTACACTACCGTTTTCAAACAACAGGAATGGGATGCTTCTGTGTATAACATTAGTGGCTCATGTGATTATATCATCAATCAACCATATGCGCCTTTGGATGAGCGCTTGAAAATCCTGACTAAATATCTGGAGAATTCTGATGCGTATTATAAAGCGGCTTTAGAGAATTTGAAACAACCAACCAAAGAGCATTTGGAAATGGCTATCAACCAAAACAAAGGCGGAATCGGATTATTTGGCAAGTCGCTTACCGATTCGATTGCGGCATCACATTTAAGTTCGACAGAAAAAGAGGCGCTGCAAAAAAACATCACCAAAGCGATTGCCGCCATGAATGGTTATATAAGTGGATTGCAAAAAATTGATGGCGATAAAAACTTCAAATTCAAAGATTACAGAATTGGTAAAAAACTGTTTGCCGAAAAATTCAAATACGACCTAGTTACCGATTTTACTCCGGAACAGATTTATGAAAAGGCTGTTGCCGATAAGAAAATGTGGCACAAAAAAATGTATGAAACAGCAAGTAAAGTCTGGGGCAAATATTATCCAACACAAGCAAAACCAAAAGACAGCCTTGACGTAATCCGAAAAGTCTTGAGCAAAATGCAGGACAATCATGCTACACCGGCTAACTTTTATCCAACGCTGAAAAAACAAGTAACTGATTTGAAAAAATTCATTATCGAAAAAGACTTATTCGATTTTGATACTGTTTCTCCACCAATCAAGGTTAGGTATATGCCAGAGTACGCCAGAGGATTTGCAATGGCCAGCGCTGAGTTTGTCCCACCATATCAAAAAAAGGGTACAACCTATTACAATATTGATGACTTAACGCTATATCCGCCAGCGAAAGCTGAAAGTGCTTTGCGCGAAACCAATACGTATACTTCTCAGATATTATCTATCCACGAAGCGGTTCCGGGTCATTGCCTACAGGGGATTTACAATAACAAAAAATCACCGGATGTATTGCGCTCTGTTTTCCAAAATGGCGCTATGATTGAAGGTTGGGCTGTATATACCGAAGGTATGATGGTAGAAAACGGCTGGGGAAATCACGAGCCTGAAATCGAATTGGCATTGGGTGTTTGGAAACTTCGTGAGTTAGCAAATGTGATTATTGATTACGATATTCAATGTTTGAACAAACCTAAAGAAGACATCGTAAAATTATTGTCCAAAGAGTGTTTCCAAACCGATCAACAGGTTGAGGAGAAATACCACAGAGCAACCGTTTCTCAAGTGCAGCTTTGTTCTTATTTCAGCGGCGCTACAGCAATCCAACAGTTGAGAGATGATTATAAAAAGAAAATGGGCGACAAGTATAGCCTCAAGGATTTCCATGAAAAATTCTTAAGCTTTGGAAGTTCACCTGTGAAGTACATTCGTGAGCGAATGTTAGAATAATTTTAAACGACATAGTATGACAAAACAAATTTGGCTCAATCTTCCGGTTAAGGATGCATTGAAATCGAAAGACTTTTTTAGTAAAATTGGATTTACTTTTCTTGAAGAAAGAACAACACCTGATTCAGCTTGCATGCTCGTCGGTGAAGGCAATTTTGTGGTAATGCTTTTTGGAGAAAGTATGTTTCAGAATTTTATCCAACACCAAATTACCGATACCAAACAATCAAGCGAAATCCTGATTTCTATTGATGCCGAAAGTCGTGAAGAAGTAAACGCGATTGCTCAAAATGCAAAAGCTGCCGGCGGTTCTGTTTTTGCCGAACCAGCCGAAAATCAAGGCTGGATGTATGGTTGCGGTTTCTGTGATTTAGACGGCCATCGCTGGAATGTGCTCTATATGGATTTTAGTAAAATGCCACAACATTAATAATTAAATGTCATGAAAAAAATAAACTTTTCAATTGATATCAAAGCATCCAAAGAAAAAGTATGGTATTCGCTTTGGGATGAAGAAAACTACGAAAACTGGACCAGTGCTTTTTGCGAAGGCTCTTTCACGATTTCTGATTGGAATGAAGGCAGCAAAATTCATTTCATGTCACCAAGCGGTGGCGGAATGAATTCGAAAATCAGCATCAAAAAACCTTTTGACATTATGTCTTTTGTGCATCTTGGTGAAATAAAGGAGTTCAGGGAAATGCCAAATACTCCGGAAACGCAGCAATGGTCTGGTTCTGAAGAACGTTATGATTTAACTGAAAAAGAGGGTATCACAACGGTTACAGCGACTATGGATGTCGTAGAAAAATTTGCTGATTATTTCAGTGAAACTTTTCCAAAAGCTTTGCAAAAGGTAAAAGAAATTGCAGAAAACGAAACGAACTCGATTACTGTTAGAGTCTCAACAAAAGAATCATTAGAAAAAGCATGGAATTATTTCACAAAACCGGAACATATCGTCAATTGGAACAATGCTTCAGACGATTGGCATTGCCCAAAATCAGAAAATGATTTAAAAGTTGGTGGTACATTTACCGCAACTATGGCTGCGAAAGACGGCTCTGTGAGCTTTGATTTTACCGGAATCTATTCAGAAGTTGTTCCAATGAAAAAATTCGTTTACACCATTGCTGACGGAAGAAAAGTAACGGTTAAGTTTGACGTATTGGATAATCTAGTAATCATCACCGAAAACTTTGAGCCCGAAAACATTCATTCCATTGAACTGCAAAGAGGTGGATGGCAATCAATATTAGACAACTTTAAAAAATATCTTGAAAATAAGGGATAAGGGAATAGAGATAAGGATAAGTGAACTTTACATAACTTATCCCTTTTAACTTATCCCTAATCCCTTATAAAACAAAAAAACCTTTTAAACCTAAAAAAATGGCATCAATTAATCCCTATTTAATTTTTAATGGAAATTGCGAAGCAGCATTTCTATTTTATCAATCAGTTTTTGGCGGCGAATTTCCATACATTGGAAAATTCAGCGACATGCCACCTTCAGATGATTCGAATTGTCCGCCACCATCAGCACAAGATGCAAACAGAATCATGCATGTTTCATTACCAATTGGAAATGGTAGTATTTTGATGGGAAGTGACAGTACTTCACAAAGTGGCGATGTGGTTATTGGAACCAATGTTTCTATGTCACTTAACACAGAAAGCAGAGCCGAAGCAGATAAACTTTTCAACGGACTTTCAGCCGGTGGAACTATCATAATGGCTATGGACAAAACATTTTGGGGCGCTTACTTCGGAATGTTCGTTGATAAATTCGGCATTCACTGGATGATAAACTTTGATGAAACACCACAGAAATAAGTATAATAAACAAGTTCCTCAAAGGCATTTCGAAAGGAATGCCTTTTTTTAATATATTAGCCTACAAAACTTTACAACCATGAAAACCAATTACTTTACTTCACTCCTACTTTTATTTATTTGTCTATTTTCTCTATCCAATATAAATGCCCAAAAAACAAACCATGCAAACGCTATCAGCACCGCTGCCGATAAAATAGAATCCAAAGTTATTGCCTGGAGACACGATATTCACGAACATCCTGAATTGGGAAACCATGAAGTAAGAACTGCAGCTTTAATTGCCAAACACTTGCAATCGTTAGGCATTGAAGTAAAAACCGGAGTTGGAATCACAGGTGTCGTCGGAATTTTAAAAGGAGGCAAACCCGGACCGGTAGTAGCACTTCGTGCCGATATGGATGCACTGCCTGTGGAAGAAAAAAATAATTTGCCTTATTGTTCCAAAGTAAAAACCATGTACAACGGAAAAGAAACTTTCGTAATGCACGCCTGCGGACACGATGCACACGTAGCCATATTAATGGGTGTTGCTGAGATGTTATCAGGGATGAAAAAAGAACTTAAAGGTACCGTGAAATTCATCTTTCAGCCAGCCGAAGAAGGTGTTCCTGCAGGAGAAGAAGGTGGTGCAGCATTAATGATAAAAGAAGGTGTACTCGAAAACCCAAAAGTGGATGTTATATTTGGTTTGCATATGAGCGCCCAAACTGAAGTAGGTAAAATTAATTATCGTCCCGGTGGTTTTATGGCAGCTGTGGGCACAGTCAAAATAACCGTAAAAGGAAAACCGTCACACGGCGCTTATCCTTGGTTGTCCGTTGACCCAATTGTGGTGGCGGCTCAAATCATCAATAATTTACAAACTGTTGTCAGCCGTAATGTCAATATCACACAAAATCCTGCTGTGGTTACTATTGGTTCTATTCATGGAGGAAATCGGGATAATATCATTTCGGAAAATGTTGAAATGTTAGGCACCGTAAGAACTTTTACTGACGATGACGAAAAACTAGTCTATGCGCGTATCAGGCAAATTGCTGAAAAAACTGCTGAATCTGCCGGAGCAACTGCAGAGGTTATTCTACCATACGAACATTACTATCCGGTTACTTTTAATAACGAAAAACTAACTGCTGCTATGCTGCCTTCACTACAAAAAGCGGCAGGCAAAGAAAATGTCAATTTAGCGCCTGCCGTTACCGGTGCCGAAGATTTCTCTTTCTTCCAACAAAAAGTGCCGGGCATGTACTTTTTTATTGGTGGCATGCCAAAAGGAGCTGATGTTAAAGCTTCCGGCCCACATCATACGCCTTCATTTATAATAGATGATAGCGCCTTTAAAACCGGGCTAAAAGCAACTTGTAATTTAGTTTTGGATTATATGGAGATGAATAAGAAATAAACAAAAACCCTTTCTAATTTGAAAGGGTTTTTATTTATAATCCTGCAACAGCTTTTATCTCGTCAATAATTCTCAATGCCAATTTATCGGCTTCAGCCTGCGTTCCAGCTTCGGTATAAATTCTGATAATAGGTTCTGTATTCGATTTTCTTAAATGAACCCAATTTTCAGCGAAGTCAATTTTTACTCCGTCAATCGTATTGATTTCTTCGTTTTTATACTTCTCTGTCATCGCAACCAAAATCGCATCAACGTCAATTTGTGGTGTCAGTTCAATTTTGTTTTTGCTCATATAATATTGTGGATATGAAGCACGTAATTCGGCAACAGTCATATCGAGATTTGCCAAATGCGTTAAGAACAAAGCCACTCCAACCAAACTATCTCTTCCGTAATGCGATTCAGGATAAATGATTCCGCCGTTTCCTTCGCCACCAATAATAGCATTGGTTTTCTTCATCAGTTCAACCACATTCACTTCGCCAACAGCACTCGCCTGATAACTTCCGTTGTGTTTGTTTGTGATGTCTCTCAAAGCACGGGAAGATGACATATTTGAAACGGTATTTCCCGGAGTTTTGCTCAACACATAATCGGCGCAGGCAACCAAAGTATATTCTTCACCAAACATTTCGCCATCGTTTGAAATGAAAGCTAATCGGTCAACATCAGGGTCAACAACAATTCCGAAATCGGCTTTTTCGTCTACAACCAATTTACAGATGTCACCCAAATGCTCTTTCAAAGGTTCGGGATTATGTGGAAAATGTCCATTTGGTTCACAGTATAATTTCACGCACTCCACTCCCATTTGCTCCAATAATTTCGGGATAATAATGCCGCCCGAAGAATTCACACCATCAACAACAACCTTGAATTTTCTTTTGGCAACAGCTTCGGCATCTACCAACGGTAATTCCAAAACCTCATCAATATGAATATCCATATAAGCATCATTCACGGTAATTTCTCCCAAAGAATCCACATCCGAAAAATCAAAAGCTTCCGATTCTGCAATTTCTAAAATCAATTCACCTTCTTTTCCGCTTAAAAATTCGCCTTTGGCGTTCAATAATTTCAACGCATTCCATTGTTTCGGATTGTGCGAAGCAGTAAGGATAATTCCACCGTCAGCGGCTTCCATCGGAACGGCAATCTCTACAGTTGGTGTCGTTGATAATCCCAAATCGATAACATCAATACCTAATCCAAGTAAGGTATTCATAACCAAATTGTGAATCATCGGTCCCGAAATACGTGCGTCGCGGCCAATTACAACTTTCAGCTTATCTTTCTTAATAGTTTTTTTAAGAAAGGTTCCATAAGCCGAAGCAAACTTCACTGCGTCAACCGGAGTTAAATTATCACCCACTTTGCCACCAATGGTACCACGAATTCCCGATATAGATTTTATTAAAGTCATTTTGTATTTTGTTTAGGAGTACAAATATAAAAAAGTTACCAAGGTACTAAGGCACTAAGGCACTAAGTTTTTAAATGCTTGTGCTAAAAAGGTAAACTTTTTCTATATTTACAAAACAACACAGAGCAATTCTTAGTTCCTCAGAACCTTAGAAACTCAGCGCCTAAAAAACAAAAATGAACTTCCTAGCCCACATTTATCTTTCCGGTGACAACGATTTATTAAAAATCGGAAATTTTATGGCGGATAGCATTCGTGGACACAGTTATGATGTTTATCCAATGGAAATTCAAAAGGGAATTCTGCTGCACCGTTCGATAGATAGTTTTACCGATATGCATCCTATTTATAGGCAGAGCAAACACCGTTTACACGAAAAATACGGACATTATTCGGGTGTGATTATGGATATTTTCTATGATCATTTTTTGGCTAAAAATTGGAAAAAATATTGTGATGAAGATCTCGAAGATTACGCTGATACTTTTTACCATCTTCTAAAAGACAATTACGAAATCCTTACCGAAAGAATAAAAGGCATGATTCCCTATATGTTTGCCAGAAACTGGTTGGTGAGTTATTCGACAATTGCCGGTTTGGAAATGATAATGTTCCAAATGGATCACCGCACCAAAAACCGGGTGGACATGCACGAATCAATGGTGGAACTTCATAAATACTACACCGAATTTGAACAGGAATTCACTTTGTTTTTTGAAGAATTGCGTCAGCATTGTGCTGAAAAATTAAAAGAACTGAATAGTTAATATGAAACCGAAGGTTCACGAACACCAAAAAACAAATTTTAAAGGTGTGAGTAAAAAGATTTTTCTTTTATTTCTACTAATTTCCGTTACGGTTTATTCCCAACAAAAAGGACTCGTTGCCGAAAAAGCGATGGTCGTTTCGGCTCGGGAAGAAGCTTCCAAAATTGGCGTTGACATTATCAAAAAAGGCGGCAATGCGTTTGACGCTATGGTCGCTACACAATTGGCTTTGGCCGTGGCTTATCCTTATGCCGGAAACATTTCCGGTGGCGGATTTATGGTGTACCGAAAAGCAAATGGCGATGTCGGTTCGTTAGACTTTCGCGAAAAAGCACCACAGAAAGCCAGCAAAAACATGTACCAGGACAAAAACGGAAATGTTATTCCGCAGTTGAGTACCAATGGCGCTTTGTCTGTTGGAATTCCCGGAAGCGTTGCCGGTATTTTTGAAGTGCATAAAAAGTTTGGCAAATTACCTTTGGCTGCTTTATTCCAGCCTTCAATTGATTTGGCTGAAAAAGGAATCGTCGTCACCGAAAAAGAGAAAGCCAAACTCGATGAATATCGCGCAGTTATCGTAAAAATTAGTGGTGATAAAACCCTATACAATAAAACGTTTCAGGTTGGTGACACTATCAAATATTTGGCTTTAGCCAATACGCTGAAAGAAATCCTGAAAAACGGAAAAGACGAGTTTTACAAAGGAAATACAGCTAAAAAATTAGTGTCATTTCTAAAACAAAAAGGCGGCATTATCACTTTGAAAGACTTAGCCGATTATAAAGTCGTTTGGCGCAAGCCGATAATTTTTCGATACAAAGAACTGAATATTATTTCTATGGCGCCACCTTCAAGCGGAGGAATTACTTTGGCGCAGATTATGAAAATGATTGAACCTTATGATGTTTCGAAATTCGGATATAATTCACCACACTACATCCAGCTTTTGGTGGAAGCAGAACGCAGAGCTTATGCCGACAGAAACTATTTTCTTGGCGATCCCGATTTTGTCAAAATTCCACAAAAACAATTGCTGAATGACACCTATCTGAAAGACCGAATGAAAAGTTTTTCTTTTGACAAAGCGACTTCTTCTGCTGATGTAAGCCACGGAAATGTTTCCGTTTATGAAAGTATGGAAACCACACATTACTCTATTGTTGATTCCGAAGGAAATGCTGTTGCGGTTACAACAACCGTAAACGATGCTTATGGTTCCAAATTGTATTGTGACGAATTGGGGTTCTTTTTAAACGACCAGATGGATGATTTTTCATCAAAACCCGGCGTTCCAAATCTCTATGGTTTAGTTGGTGCTGAAGCCAACAGCATCGCACCAAAAAAGAGAATGCTGAGTTCGATGACGCCAACCATTGTTGAAAAAAATGGTCAACTATTGATGCTGTTGGGTTCACCTGGTGGTTCTACCATTATAACTTCGGTATTGCAGACGATTTTGAATGTATATGAATTTAAAATGACGATGCAGCAAGCCGTTGACGCTCCAAGATTTCACAACCAATGGCTGCCGGATGATATCATGGTGGAACCCAATAAATTCGATAAAACCACTTTGGAAAATCTCATGTCTAAAGGATACAACATCAATGAAAAATTTGCTCCTGTTTTAGGAAAAGTAGATGCCATTTTAGTCCAACCCGACCGGAAATTAGAAGGCGGAGCTGATTTTCGTGGCGATGATAAAGCAGCTGGATTTTAGCTTATTCCATCTTCCCTAAAAAAGAAACCGTTACGTTTTTTGAAGAAGTGCCAAAGACTTTGTTTTGTTCAAACAGATAAACCAACTGACTGACTTTAATGTTTTGGCTTACGCCCGATTTTACTCGCGTAATCGTATAATTTGTTTTCCAGCTCAACCCAGTTTCCGAATTATTTTGTTCTGCATCAGACACTTTAAAAACAATCGGTTCTGAGAACAATAATTTGTCAATAAGCGAATCCAATTTGATTGTATCATTGGTTTCCGAAGTAAAATCGATTACTTCAGGATTCTGGTTTTGAAAACTGTTTTTGATGTTTTTTACAACTTCTTTTTTCAAATCATCGGTAAGTGAAGCATCGGTCAGCATTTGAAAATAGGCAAACAAATCTTCTACTTTGCTTTTGCCGTTTTCACGATAATCTTCCAACATTTTAACCGCATATTTTTGGGAAAGACGGACTTGTGAAACAACTTCTGCTGTCTTTTTATCATTAGCAGATTGTGCCAGAACAGTATGCCCAAACATCAGTGTTGCAATAAATAAATAAATAGTCCTCATTTTATTCCTGTTTAATTCTAATAAACTGAATTCTGTCATCAGCATCATTTTTTACTTCAATAATTTTCATTCGTTTTACTGTTGCGGTTGGTACAATCAGTTTTTGGGAGAATTCATTTTTATCATAATATTCGGAACCCAAATTATTTTTCAGCATTACGATTACTTCCAAATCGTCAGCCAAAATTTTATTCAGTTGTTCTTTTCTCGTTTGCCAATCCTTGATATCCGAAATCATAAAAGCCTTAAGCATCATAGCATAATCATCGGGTGTCAGTGTAATCTTTGGTGGCGGCACAACAGAACCATTATTGGCAGCATTTAACGTTATGGTTCTAGGTCGGTAGAACGGACTTTTAATTACCAGTTTCGTTTCTTTATCTCCGGATGTTTTCACATTGACTTTCCCGTCTTTTACTTCCAAATTCCTTTCAACAGTATCCTCAACCTGAACCACTTTTACCTCATCTGATTTTATCTTTTCATTGGTGAATTCGTTGTTCAATTCAATCGTATTGGTTTTTGGCTTAGCCGATGAATAAAAGCCAAAATACCAGACTGCGATTGCTATAACCGGCAACAAAATCAGTAACCATGTTTTAGATAGCTTCTTTTTAGTTTTAGATATTGCTTCGTTTTCGGAAGAGGCTTCAAACACAAATTCATCCCAGCCTGAAAGTCCAACAAACTCTGTCAATATATTGAGCATGTCTTTTCTCGGAATCTTTTGATTTACCTCAGGTTTTAAATGAGTATAAATCCATTTCTCACTTATAGTCTGCCTGTTTATTTCTTCTATTAAACCGATAAGATTCTGAATATCCTGAGCACTAAACGTTTTCCAGCTTCCCTGAAAAAAGGGATAATGCTCCTGATATTTCAAAAGCACTAATTGTTTTAATCGCTGAAAATGTTCGAGTTCTGTCATTCTAAAATTCGATTCAAATGTAGTATACCACTTTTTTACAACACTGAAAAGTTACTGCAAAAGCACTGTAAATGTAACTAAAAAACTTTACAGCCACTTGAAAGCGGTTTTGCCACGACTACATTTCGGCTTGACCGTAACATTGCATCATTAATCATTAAAACATAAAAAAAATGAAGACAAAATTTATCACCGCAACTTGCCTTATGATGGCAGTAATTAATTTTACAAATGCTCAAATTTCCGGAAACGCTAATTATGACAAAAAAGAAGGCAACGCCAATTATGGGAACAATCAATACACCATAAATCGGGTAAACACTATTCAGACTACATCAAGCAGTCAGGACGAAATGGTAATTACGATTAAAGGTATCTTTAACGAAAGAGCCACAGCGCAAATTGCTACCTTTAGTATTCTTCAATTAGGAAAAACCGCTGAAGAAGCTACGAATTTAGTTGATGAACGCATTGGAAATGTTATCCGGGAATTAAATGGCCTGAACAAGGAAATCGAAGTCGCTACTGATATGATTTCTTTTGTACCAACCTACGATTATGCAGTAGAAAAGAAAATTTTCAATCCAAAAACCTATAATGAACAACCATCGGGTTTTGAATTGAAGAAGAATATTTTAATCAAATTCAAAAACAACAACGACTTTGACCGAATTGTATCAATTTGCGGAAAAAATGAAATTTATGATTTGGCAAAAGTAGATTATGTAACCACTAACTTTGACGGCATCCGATTTCAAATGCAGAAAAAAGCTATGGAGCAATTCAAGGATTATATGGCCAATTATTCGCTGATAATGAACACCGATTTGAATAAAAAAGAAAAAATAATTCAAGAAGGTTTTAATGTAAGCTATCCAATGGAAAGCTACAGAAGTTATCAGGCATTTTCACAGGCTGATGCTAGTTTTGATCCAAAAGGCATCGTTCATACCATCAAGAAAAACACCACCGAATATTACAATGCTGCTATGGTAAAAGATCATAATTTTGTTTTTAATCCTGATATTACCGAACCAACCATTCAGGCATTTTATGAAATTACAATTCGCATTAAACTTAAAGAAGATCAGCTTCCTAAAAACACTATCATCCGTAACAATCGTTATTATGTTATCACGGCAAATGGCGACATTAAATTATTGAATTTATAAACTGAGATGAAAAATTTTAAAATTTTAGTAGTAGTTGTTTTTATACCTATATGCTTAACAGCTTGTAAAAAGAAAACTTTACATACAAGTGAAATCATTAGGAAATACAATCTTACCTATTATCCTTATTGGGATTCAGAAAATACGCCGTTTAGAAAAAATGCAACATTGTATGCCAATAAAGAAACGGATAGCTGTCTTTTAGTCCTGAAAAATAAGGAAGACGATACCATATTATGCCATTTGGATAAAAGCATTGTTACTATCACAAAGCTGCAATATGAAAAAAACCATAATGATTGGGTCGTCCTTAAAAGGGATTACGGAAAAACAATCTATGATTTAGATTCTATTGGTGATTGGTATGGATCAATTAGTGGCAGTAATTCTAAGAATCTTCCAATGAATGAATATTACACTATTGACAGGAAAAAGAAAAAATTCAAAAGAATTAAACCAGTCAGTAAAAAAGAGTTACTAGACAAAATAGCCTCTCGTTTCAGTCATCTGAAAAAATGCACTATTGCCGCATTGGATAACACTAATACTTATGTTTTTAAGGATACCTTAAATGATAAGCAAGTGCTTTATCAACTGGAAACAAAGTACATTACGAAATATACAGAAGGAAAATATGTATTGCAACCCGAATTTGGAAAAGCATATTCCAATGGCATTTACAAAAACAAGGTTGCTATATACGAAAGTCCTATTTACAATTACTTTGGCGAGAAAGTACAATATGGCAAGCATCCTTGGCAAAATGAATTAAGATATCGTATGGTTAGTAAAAAATATTTCAGATTCAAAGCTCATGTGAAAAATCGTGACAATTCTCCCGGAAATGAAATCTTTAAAACACAAATCTTTGTAAAGGATTCAAAAAACAAAACAACTAAAATCATTAAGGATTTTCCAAAAGACAGCTTATTTGAAAATCACAATTTTGTCCTTGAAAATCAACGTAATGGTAAAGTTTATGTTGGAGTTGACGGGCCAGACCATAGTACTGAAATGTATTATGAATTGGACACCATTCACTGGAAATTAACCAAACTCAAAGAATAATAATCAGCATTAAAAATTACTTCCTAAAATGGACAATATTACATTTTTGCCCTTTTAGGAAGTAATAATATGTCTTATATTAGCTGATTCAAAGATTTGAATAAATGCCAACGAGTAAAGCTTCTTTTTTTAAAATTGTTTTCAGGAGTATTTTCAGAAGAATAGAAAACTTGATGCACCTTCTGAAAGACAGGCTGAGCGAGCGGAATTTTATCTACCTGGCGAGTGTTCTTGTGGCAATTACGTGTTCCATCGCCGTAATTATTCTTAAAAGTTTTGCACACAATATTTTCCTTTGGGCTAATGATATCAATGGGTTTTTAAAGCTTCCCTATATCAATAGTTTACTGCCAATTGCCGGAATTTTACTGACCGTTTTTGTAATTCGCAATTTCCTTGGTAACAGTTTGGAAAAAGGAAGTTCCAAAATACTTTATGCTGTAGCGAAAAAAGGCGGTATCGTTCCAAAAAAACAAATGTATGCCCAAATCGTAACAAGTTCCTTAACCGTTGGTCTTGGTGGTTCCGCCGGATTGGAAAGCCCGATTGTAATTACCGGTGCGGCATTTGGTTCCAACTTCGCGCAGAAATATCATTTGTCACAAAAGGATAGAATTTTACTCTTAGCCTGCGGTGTCGCAGCCGGAATCGGAGCTGCTTTTAATGCGCCCATTGCAGGAGTTTTATTTGCTATCGAAGTGGTGCTGACCGATGTTTCGATTTCAGCTTTTATTCCTATTATAATATCAGCAGCAACCGGTGCGCTGATGTCTAAAGTTACTTTGAGTCCGGATACCATTCTGAATTTTGAGCAGACATTAAAATTTGATTATCACAACACACCTTTTTATATTTTACTTGGAGTCTTAGCAGGCTTTGCATCTATTTATCATGCCCGAAACTTTCAACGAATTGAAAATTTTTTCGGGACTTTTAGGAACAAAGGCTATCGCAGAGCTTTATTTGGTGCTACTATTTTAGCGGTTTTGATTTTCTTTTTTCCAACGCTTTTTGGTGAAGGTTACGAAAGCATCAAAACATTAGCATCCAAAAACCCAAACATTTTATTAAACAACACCATGCTCGAACCGTTCAAAAGCAGCGAATGGATTCTATTGGCGTTTGTTGGCGTAACGATGTTGCTAAAAGCTTTTGCCACCGGATTAACTTTGGGTAGCGGTGGTAACGGAGGAAATTTTGCACCCTCGCTTTTTGTGGGTTCGTATCTTGGTTTTTTTGTGGCCAAAACAGTTAATCTTCTAAACTTCACACATCATTTGCCAATAGCTAATTTTACCATTGTGGGCATGGCGGGAATTCTGAGTGGCTTGTTTCATGCGCCTTTAACTGCCATTTTCCTTATAGGTGAAATTACCGGAGGTTATGATTTAATGGTGCCATTGATGATCGTTTCTTCTGTGAGTTACGCGGTTTCAAAGCAGTTTGAAAAACATTCTATGGATGTAAAAGCATTGGCTGACAAAGGTGATGTTTTTACCAGCGATAAAGACAAAAATATTTTGCAAAGCATCAATTTTTATAATTTGGTGCAACAGAATTACAGAACGCTCACGCTACAAGATTCGCCTGCTGAAGCGGTAACTATTTTTTCTTCCACCGACCAAAAAATAATTCCGGTTATTGATGAGAATAAAGTATTGATTGGCCTTATCGATTTTGATGAAGTCAAAGCTTTTATTTTTAATCCAAACCATGTAAAATTTATGAGCATGTCTGAAATTATCAGCCAGCCCAAAGAGTTAATTCTATTTGAAGACAAACCCGAAAAAATAATGACGTTGTTCGAAACATCCAAAGCGAACATTTTACCGGTCATTCACAAAGGAAAATATGTTGGTTTCTTATCCAAAATCGATGTCCTCGAAAACTATCGTCAGCGTTTAAAAGAAATGATTATTGATTAGTTTCTACATGCTTACTCCCTAGTAAAAGCATCATAAAGGCATGGATAATGCATGAGTAATGCATGAAACGTTATGTAAAATAGAATCCTGATAAAGTAATGCAGCCTATTTTACGACTAGGCCTAAAGTTCCAATTATCCTCTTATTTTTAACAATAACTTCTCAACTGACTAGTTAAAAATTCCTTCTAAAATAGTATCTTTGCGTTTTGCCAAATTGCTATGCTAGATACCGAAAATACGATTGAAGTTCTTGGTGCCCGAGTGCACAATCTGAAGAATATAGACATCACGATTCCCAGAGAAAAACTGGTGGTTATTACCGGGCTTTCAGGTTCGGGAAAATCGTCTTTAGCATTTGACACCATTTATGCTGAAGGACAACGTCGTTATATCGAAACATTCTCGGCTTATGCGCGTCAATTCCTTGGCGGATTAGAGCGTCCTGATGTAGATAAAATTGATGGGCTTTCTCCCGTAATTGCCATCGAACAAAAAACTACCAGTAAAAGTCCGCGTTCAACGGTTGGAACGATTACCGAAATTTATGATTTCCTGCGTTTGTTGTATGCTCGTGCCGGAGAAGCCTATAGTTATGTGACCGGAGAAAAAATGGTTTCCTACTCGGATGACCAAATCAAGGAATTGATTATCAAAAATTTTACAGGAAAACGCATCAATATTTTGGCACCAATTATTCGTGCCCGAAAAGGTCATTACGCCGAATTGTTCCAGCAGATTACCAAACAAGGTTTTGTAAAAGTGCGTGTCAATGGTGAAGTTCAGGATTTACTTCCCGGAATGAAACTCGATCGTTATAAAACCCATGATATCGAAATTGTCATCGACAGAATGGTGATTGAGAATACTGAAGAGAATGAAAAACGCCTGACCGAAAGCATCAAAACAGCGATGTATCATGGCGAAAATGTATTGATGATTTTGGATCAGGATACCAATGAAGTGCGTTATTTCAGTCGGAATTTAATGTGCCCGACTTCCGGAATATCTTATCAAAATCCAGAGCCGAATTTGTTTTCATTCAACTCACCAAAAGGTGCCTGCGAAGTATGTAAAGGTTTGGGAACCGTTCACGAAATAAATCTGAAAAAGATTATTCCAAATCCAAAACTATCTATCAAAAATGGCGGTTTTGCTCCGCTTGGCGAATATAAAAGTTCGTGGATGTTCAAGCAATTGGAAATCATTGGCGAAAAATTCGAATTCACTTTAACTGACCCAATAGAGAAAATTTCGGAAGAAGCTATGGAAGTTATTCTGCATGGCGGAAAGGAAAAATTCTCTGTAGAATCAAAGACTTTAGGCATCACCAAAGAATACAAAATTGAGTTTGAAGGAATATCGCATTTCATCAAAAATCAATACGACGAAAGTCAATCGACTTCTATAAAGCGTTGGGCAAAAGAATTTATGGACGAAGTAATTTGTCCGGAATGTGAAGGTTCGCGTCTGAAAAAAGAAGCGATGTATTTCCGAATTTACGAGAAAAATATTTTCGATTTATCGACTATGGATATCTCGGAATTATCGGCTTGGTTTGACGAATTAGACAAAAATCTATCTGAAAAACAAAAAATCATCGCGACGGAAATCGTCAAAGAAATCAAAGACCGTTTGCGCTTTTTGGTGAATGTCGGCCTGAATTATTTATCGATAAACCGTAGTTCCAAATCGCTTTCGGGTGGTGAAGCCCAGCGCATCCGATTGGCAACCCAAATTGGTTCGCAGTTGGTTGGTGTGCTTTATATTTTGGACGAACCAAGTATTGGTTTGCACCAAAGAGACAATGAAAAACTAATCCATTCGTTAGAACAATTACGCGATATTGGAAACTCTGTTTTGGTGGTGGAGCATGACAAAGACATGATTGAACGTGCTGATTATGTGATTGACATCGGCCCAAAAGCCGGAAAATTTGGAGGTGAAATCATCAGTAAAGGAACTCCAAAAGAACTTTTGAAAGAACACACCATGACGGCAATGTATCTGAATGGTGAAAAGAAAATTGAAGTTCCAAAAAAACGTCGCGAAGGCAATGGCAAATTCTTAAAATTGACTGGAGCAACCGGAAATAACCTTAAAAATGTTTCCATCGAATTACCTTTAGGAAAACTAATTTGCGTAACCGGAGTTTCAGGAAGTGGAAAATCAACATTGATTAATGAAACGCTCTATCCTATTTTGAATGCCTATTATTTCAATGGCGTCAAAAAACCGCAACCGTATAAAAAGATTGAAGGTTTAGAACATATCGACAAAGTAATCGACATTGATCAAAGTCCGATTGGTAGAACGCCACGTTCGAATCCGGCGACATATACCGATGTTTTTTCGGAAATCAGAAGCTTGTACACCATGACACCTGAAGCCATGATTCGTGGTTATAAAGCGGGAAGATTTAGCTTTAATGTTTCCGGCGGAAGATGCGAAACCTGCGAAGGTTCAGGCGTGAGAACGATTGAAATGAGTTTCCTTCCGGATGTTTATGTAGAATGCGAAACCTGTCAGGGCAAGCGTTTCAACAGAGAAACTTTGGAAATTCGATACAAAGGAAAATCAATTTCGGATGTGTTGAACATGACCGTTGATGAAGCAGTTCCGTTTTTTGAAAACATACCAAAAATCTATCGAAAAGTTAAAACAATTCAGGATGTTGGTTTAGGTTATATCACTTTGGGACAACAAAGCACAACGCTTTCCGGCGGTGAAGCGCAACGTATCAAACTGGCTACCGAATTATCCAAAAAAGATACTGGAAACACCTTCTACATTATGGATGAACCTACGACCGGTTTGCATTTTGAAGACATTCGCGTGCTAATGGATGTGATTAATAAATTGGTAAACAAAGGCAATTCGATTTTGATTATTGAACACAATATGGATGTAATCAAATTAGCGGATTACATTATCGATATTGGTCCTGAAGGCGGAAAAGCCGGCGGTGAAGTGGTTGCCAAAGGAACACCTGAAGAAATTATAAAGAATAAGAAAAGCTACACCGCGGAGTTTTTGAAAAAAGAATTACTTTAGCGCGTTTGCTTTTACATTAAAAAAACAGAATAAAATGAGAGAAGATTTTCTAAATGAAGATGATAAAATCCAGGAAAAATTAAAACAAAAAACCTGGAACGAAGTTAGAACCAACGATTCCTGGGCGATTTTTAAAATCATGTCCGAGTTTGTGAATGGATACGAAAGCATGGCCAGAATTGGGCCTTGTGTTTCTATTTTTGGTTCAGCACGAACAAAACCCGATAATAAATATTATTTGTTGGCCGAAAAAATTGCCTATAAAATCAGTAAAGCCGGTTATGGCGTTATCACAGGTGGTGGTCCCGGAATCATGGAAGCCGGAAACAAAGGCGCTCATAATGGCGAAGGAACATCAGTTGGTTTGAACATTGAACTGCCTTTTGAGCAACATTACAATCCGTATATTGATAAAGATAAAAACCTGAATTTTGACTATTTCTTTGTACGCAAGGTCATGTTTGTAAAATATTCGCAAGGTTTTGTTGTAATGCCTGGTGGTTTCGGAACTTTGGACGAATTATTTGAAGCGGTAACGCTTATCCAAACCAAAAAAATTGGAAAATTCCCAATCATATTGGTTGGTTCAGAATATTGGTCGGGATTGATAAACTGGATAAAAACGGTGATGATTGAAAAAGAACACAATGCTAATCCGGATGACATGAACCTGATTAAAATTGTGGATACTGAAGATGAAGTAGTTGAAGCTTTGGATAATTTCTACAAAAAATACAATCTGAGTCCAAATTTTTAAGCGTTCAGCATTTCGATTTCAGCTGATAGCAATACCAGCTAATTTACTTTTAACATGTTTTTCAACTCTTTAAATTTTGCTATTTTCCTGCCAATAGTTTTTCTGTTGTATTGGTTTATGCCGAATAAATCAAAGACTTCCCAAAATTATATTCTTATACTGGCGAGTTATTATTTTTATTCGTGTTGGGATTGGCGATTTTTATTTCTGTTACTTTTTTCAACGTTGCTGGTATATTTTGCCGGAATCCGGTTAGAGAACAATTCCTCACAAAGGTTACGGAAGTTTTGGCTTTGGCTGACAATAATAATTTGCCTTAGTGTACTTGGCTTTTTCAAATATTACAATTTCTTTTCCAAATCCTTTGCTGATTTGTTTAGTACAATCGGATTTAATGTCAGTCCAATTATATTGAAAATAGTACTTCCGGTCGGAATTTCATTTTATATTTTTCATGGCTTGTCCTATATCATCGATATTTATTACAAACGAATTAAGGCTGAACACAATTTTGTTGATTATTCATTATTCGTGAGCTATTTCCCTTTGCTGGTTGCCGGACCGATTGAAAGAGCGACGCATCTTTTACCGCAATTAAAAGTAAAAAGAGAATTCGATTTCGAAAAAGCCAAAGAAGGAATCTACCAAATCATTTGGGGTTTGGTCAAAAAAGTGGTTATTGCTGATACGTGTGCAAACTACACTAACGAAATTTTCAATCATTACAATTCGATGAATTCGCTGTCGCTGATTTTGGGTGCGGTTTATTTTGCTTTCCAGATTTATGGCGACTTTTCAGGTTATTCCGATATTGCTTTAGGAACGTCAAAACTCTTCGGGATTGATTTACTGAAGAACTTCAATTATCCTTATTTTTCAAGAGATATCGCCGAATTTTGGCGACGTTGGCACATTTCGTTAACGACATGGTTTCGCGATTATTTATACATTCCACTAGGTGGAAGCAAAGGCTCAAAATGGTTTAAAGTCAGAAACACTTTTATCATTTTTTTGGTTAGTGGATTTTGGCATGGTGCAAGCTGGACATTTATCGCCTGGGGATTTATCAATGCACTGTATTTTATTCCCTTGTTGTTATTAAACAGAAACCGAAACAACATCGAAGAGTTTGAATTAGGATTAAATTTTTCGTCGCTCAGAATTATTTTCAATATTCTCATCACATTTATAATTACGTGTTTCGCCTGGATATTTTTCCGTGCAAAAACAATTCATGATGCGTTATTTTACATCAAGCGAATGTTTACCGATATGCATTTTTCAAAGCAATATTTCAGTATCGAACGCTATAGTTATGAGCTTTTGTTAATGCTATTTGTATTTGTAATTGTCGAATGGAACAGCCGAACTAAAATTGAACCAATATCCGGGAAATATAGTTGGCTGAAATTAGGCTTATGCCTGGCTGCTATTGTGGCTTTGGGAGTATTTTCGGATTATAAGGAGTTTATTTATTTTCAGTTCTAATGAAGAAGTTTTTAATATTCATAGTAAAAGCATTGGCAATATTAATCCTTGTAATGGGAATTCTTGATGTGCTGTATACCCTGGTTTACAAGCAAAATGATGACCGAAATAAAATCAGTTATCTATACAATTCAAAAGACAAAAATTATGATGTTGTTTTCCTCGGTTCTTCCCGCGTCAACAATCATTTGGTACCAAAAATATTTAATGAGCAAGGCTATAAAACGTTCAACTTTGGAATTACGCGTTCCCGACTGGAAGAATCAGCATTGATGTTAAAGTTGATGGTCGAACGCAACTATAAGATTAAAAATCTCATCCTACAGGTAGATTTGAATATTAACACAAATGATCATTCCGAAGCCATACGTTCTTTGTTTATGCCTTATTTGCATCAATCACAAATTATCCAGGATCATTACAACGATATACCTGAGTATAAAAAACTGGTTTATATCCCGTTTTACAGGTATCTGCATTATGATGCGCGTGTTGGATTTAGGGAAATGTACTTTTCACTTGTTCATAAGAAAACAAATGCTTTGGATAATGATGGGTTTAATCCTTTGAAATCAATCCCGGGAAAAATGGTTCCTGCAGATTTATCGAAATATTATCCAAAAAGGAATATTGGCTACGAAGAAATCAAAGCCATTTGCAAAAAAAATAATATCAATTTAATTGCGATAACAACACCAATGTGCATGAGTACTATCAACAGGGATTATTTCAATCATATCAATTCGGTTTATCCCGAAATCCATAGATTTGAAAACGCCGTAACTGATGATAAATATTTTTCAACCTGTGGCCATATGAACAAAGCCGGTGCGATTGAATTTACGAAGGTAGTTTTCAGCGCCTTTTTTAAACCCAAATCAAAACCTTGAAAAAACTACACTACATACTTTTTCTTTTCAGCTTTATCTCTTTTGCGCAACACAATTCCAAAATGATTGTGGAAGTCGACAATGAAAAGAAGGAATTGACGGTCAATCAGGAATTGATCTACTTCAATCAAACCAACGACACACTGACTAATATCGTTTTAAACGATTGGATGAATGGTTACACATCAAAGAACACTCCTTTGGCAGCACGTTTTTCCGATGAGTTTGGAAGAAGTTTTCATTTGGCCAAAGAAAAAGAAAGAGGCCGAACCAATAACATTACTATCGCTGATGGAAGTAAGACTTTGTTGACCTGGGAAAGAGATAAAAACTATCCTGATGTTATTCAAATTCGGCTTAAAGAAAAGTTGCTGCCCAATCAAAAAGCAAGCTTTACGCTGAGTTATACTGTGAAAATTCCGAGCGATAAATTTACAAAATATGGCTATGGCGAAAACGGCAAAATGTATCTCAAAAACTGCTTTCTTATTCCGGCGCGATACGAAAAAAAAGGGTTTGCCAAGTATGACAATTTAAATTTAGACGATTGTGCCAACGCGCTTTCGGACTATGATGCTGTTGTCAAAGTGCCACAAAAATTTGATTTGTTTTCAGATTTGTATGAAACACAAAGAGAAACTACAAATGGTTTAAACAACTATCATTTCTCAGGGAAAAACCGCCAGGATTTCAATCTGTTTGTCGATGGAAAAAAGGATTTCGAAATCTATAAAAACGGCAGTATTGAAGTCGTTTCCAATTTAAAAGACGATAGGTTAAACGATATTCAAAGAGCCATTATTATTGATAGAATTGTAAATTATGTTTCCGAAAATCTGGGTAAATTTCCACAATCAAAAGTCACTGTTGCTCAGGCTGATTATGACAGAAATCCTTTTTACGGATTAAATCAACTACCACTTTTTATCAGCCCTTTTCCCGATGAGTTTTTATATGAAATTAAGTTTCTAAAAACCTACTTAAACAATTATCTGCACAACACTTTACAACTTGATCCGCGAAAAGACAACTGGATTTATGACGGAATTCAGGTCTATGTTATGATGAAATATATAGAAGAACATCATCCTGACAGCAAAATGATGGGAAGTGTTGCCAAGTTAAAATTGTTGAGAGGTTATAATCTGGTAAGCCTAAATTTTAATGGTCAGTACAGCTATTTGTACATGCTGATGGCACGAAAAAATTTGGATCAGGCTTTGAGTAATCCAAAAAACACTTTGATAAAATTCAACGAAAAAATTGCCTCAAAATACAGAGCCGGATTGAGTTTGAGATATCTTGACAGTTATTTGGAAAACAATAGTGTGCCAAATAGCATTAAGGAATTCGTTGCCTTAAATAAAACAAAGCAAACCCAGGCAAAAGATTTTGAAAGTATTTTAACAACCAATTCCCCTAAAAAAATAGATTGGTTTTTTGATAAAATAATCGATTCCCGTGACATTATCGATTTTAAATTCGACAAACTTACCCGAACCAAAGACAGTGTTAGTTTTTCTTTAAAAAACAAAACCGAAACCAATGTACCTATTTCTGTGTATGGCATAAAAGATAAAAATGTCGTCTTCAAAAAATGGTTTGACACCGTTATTAAAGATAGCATTTATACTATTCCGAGAAATAATGCTGAGAAAATTGTTATCAATTACAAAAATGAAGTTCCCGAATATAATCTGAGAAACAACTGGCGTTCCTTAAGCAGTTTGCGCGTTACTAATCGTCCGATAAAATTCATTTTCTTTAAAGATTTAGAAGATCCTTATTACAATCAAGTAGTTTATATTCCGACTTTAGAATACAATTTATATGATGGGCTTTTACCCGGAATACGCCTTCATAATAAAACAATCCTAGACAAACCTTTCAATTTCGATTTAAATCCGACAGTTTCTACCAAAGCACAAAGCCTTTCAGGTAAAGGTTATCTGTATTTCAATCAATTCAATCGCGATAGTAATTTGTACTTTATCCGCTATATGATGAGCGGTCAATACCTGCATTATGCGCCTGATGCATATTATACTAAGTTGGCACCAACAATATTTTTCAATATCAGACCTGACGATTTCAGAGATAATAGAAAAGAATTATTTATTGTAAAAGAAGTCATTGTCAGTAAGGAAAAAACAGCATTTACGGTAGCAGATAAAAGTGAAAATTATGCTGTTTTCAACACAAAATATATCAACACAAAAACGGAAGTCACCAACCATCTTTCTTTTATGGGAGATTTTCAATACGCTCCCGATTTTGGAAAACTTGCGGGAGAAATTCAATACCGAAGACTCTTTGACAACAATCGTTCGCTAAATATTCGTCTGTTTGCCGGAACCTTTTTGCACAACAAAACGAAGTCAACCTATTTTGACTTTGGCTTAGACAGACCAACCGATTATCTTTTTGAAAGCGAATATTTAGGTCGTTCCGAAACCAAAGGATTATTTAGTCAGCAATCTATTGTTTCTGATGGTTTTTTCAAATCAATGCTTGAAACCAGAACAGCAAACAGATGGATGACAACCGTTAATGCCGGTTATAGCATTTGGACTTGGATTGAGGCGTATGGCGATATCGGTTTTATCAAAAACGCGAACATTGCACCAAAATTTGTTTACGACGGCGGAATACGCCTAAATCTCGTAACCGACTATTTCGAATTATATTTTCCTGTTTATTCCAATAACGGTTGGGAAATTGGCCAACAAAATTACGGCGAAAGAATCAGATTTATCGTAGCTTTCAGACCGGAAACACTGATTACACTTTTTACCAGAAAATGGTTTTAAACGCAAGTTAAACTATTCTTATATTGAATATTTATCTGAATACTTGTCTTTTTGTTGAATATTTTTCATTGAAACTTCTTTTTATAACATATAAATTACAGATAATTAAAATATATTTTCGGGTCATAATATAAATTTATTGCTTCTTTTTATTTAAATTTGTTTCGTCACGAAATATTTCCTTTTATATGTCTGAAACCACTTCCAAAACCGAAATTACATTTGAAGACTTCAAACAAGAAGTTTTAAATGATTACAAAATTGCCACAATAAGTAGAGAATGTAGTCTTTTAGGTCGAAAGGAAGTGCTAACCGGAAAAGCAAAATTCGGAATCTTTGGTGACGGAAAAGAAGTGCCGCAATTAGCGATGGCTAAGGCATTTCAAAACGGTGATTTCCGCTCCGGTTATTATCGTGATCAAACGTTTATGATGGCAATTGGTGAGTTAACTATTCAACAATTTTTTGCCGGTTTATATGGTCATCCCGATTTAGAGCACGATCCAATGAGTGCCGGAAGACAAATGGGTGGTCATTTTACCACACATTCCATCGATGAAAACGGGAATTGGAAAAACCTGACCCAACAAAAAAATTCAAGCGCAGATATTTCGCCTACTGCCGGTCAAATGCCAAGACTTTTGGGATTAGCGCAAGCATCAAAAATATATAGAAACGTTCGTGGATTGGAAAATTTTACCAATTTCTCTAACAACGGAAATGAAGTTGCCTGGGGAACCATTGGTAATGCTTCCTCTTCGGAAGGACCGTTTTTTGAAACCATCAATGCAGCCGGCGTTTTGCAAGTTCCAATGGTAATCAGTGTTTGGGATGACGAATACGGAATTTCGGTACATGCCAGACATCAAACTACTAAAGAAAATATTTCTGAAATACTAAAAGGTTTTCAGCGTGATGAACATAATAACGGTTACGAAATTTTAACTGTCAAAGGTTGGGATTATCCTGCTTTAGTAGCAACTTACGAAAAAGCAGCCGAAATTGCCCGCGAAGAACATGTTCCGGTTTTGATTCACGTGCAGGAATTGACACAACCACAAGGACATTCAACTTCGGGTTCACACGAACGTTATAAAGACGCTGACCGTTTAGCTTGGGAAACCGAGTTTGACTGCGTGGCGCAAATGAGAACTTGGTTACTTCAAAATGATTTGGCTACAGCCGAAGAATTAGATGCCATTCAGGCCAACTCCAAAAAAGAAGTTTTAGAAGGTAAAAAAGTGGCTTGGGCAGCTTTTATTTCTCCGATGAAAGAAGAGCAACTGGAATTAATTTCGTTGTTAAACAGCATAGCAAGTTCAAGTGCTAATAAAGTTTTTATCGAAAAACAGGCTGTTGATTTAGCAGCCATAAAAGAACCTATCCGTAAAGAAATTTTAGCTGTTGCCCGTAAAGTTTTGCGATTGCTTGTTAATGAAAATGGCAGAGCACAATTGGCAACCTGGATAACAAATTACCTGGACAAAATCCAACCAAAATTCAGCTCTCATTTATATTCTCAATCGGATAAAAACATACTGAATGTCACTGAAGTAAAAGCCACTTATGACGATGCTGCCGACGAAGTCGATGCGCGTTTGTTATTGCGTGATAACTTTGATGCGATATTCAATAAATATCCTGAAGTATTGGTTTTTGGTGAAGATGCCGGAAACATTGGTGATGTTAACCAAGGATTGGAAGGCATGCAGGAAAAATACGGAGAACTTCGTGTGGCCGATACCGGAATTCGTGAAGCTACCATTCTCGGACAAGGAATCGGAATGGCAATGCGTGGTTTGCGCCCAATTGCCGAAATTCAATATTTAGATTATTTGTTATATGCGATTCAAATCATGAGTGATGATTTGGCCACACTACAATACAGAACGCGAGGCAGACAAAAAGCGCCTTTGATTATCAGAACTCGTGGCCATCGTTTGGAAGGAATCTGGCATTCGGGTTCACCAATGGGAATGATTATCAATGCAATTCGTGGTATTCACGTTTTGGTACCGAGAAATATGACTAAAGCAGCTGGTTTTTATAACACTTTGTTAGAAACTGATGAACCGGCTTTGGTAATTGAATGTTTGAACGGTTATCGTTTAAAAGAAAAAATGCCAACCAATTTAGGTGAATTCAAAACTCCGATTGGAGTGGTAGAAACCATCAAAACCGGTAGTGACATTACCATTGTTTCTTATGGCTCAACACTTCGAATTATAGAACAGGCAGCAAAAGAATTACTGGAAGTTGGTATTGATGTAGAAATTATCGATGCCCAATCGTTGTTGCCATTTGACATCAATAAAGACTGCGTAAAATCAGTTATGAAAACAAACCGCCTGTTAGTGATTGATGAAGATGTTCCTGGTGGCGCATCTGCTTATCTTTTGCAGCAAATTATAGAAGAACATAATGGCTACCAATATTTGGATAGCCAACCTCAAACGCTGACTTCAAAAGAACATCGTCCGGCATACGGAACTGATGGTGATTATTTCTCAAAACCTTCTGTAGAAGATGTCTTTGAAAAAGTGTATGCGATTATGCACGAAGCAAAACCGGATAAGTTTTCTAGTTTGTATTAATACTTCCTTAGTTTATTAAGTAATTTCCTTTACCCTATTTTGTGCAAATAGTAAAATAACTATCAAAAAATAGCAAATCGATAATTTGACAACGATTTAATTATTATATTGATAAAAGTTAACACTTTGTTTAGATTTGTTATTTTATATTTAATCATTTTGATAATTTAGTAAAAATTTATCAATAATGAAAGTCGAAGAACAAGGCCTTTACTTGCCCGAATTTGAGCATGACAATTGTGGCGCAGGATTTATTTGCAATTTAAACGGAATAAAAACCAACGATATAATTCACAAAGCGCTCGATATTTTAATAAAATTAGAACATCGTGGTGCCGTAAGTGCAGATGGGAGAACCGGTGATGGTGCCGGAATTCTGTTTGACATTCCTCATGATTTCTTTAAAAAAGTTTGCTCTTTCGAAATTCCGGAACCACGAGAATACGCGGTCGGAATGGTTTTTTTGCCTAAAAGTGTCAATCAGGTTGCTTTCTGTAAAACAGCATTTGAAAATGCTATTAGCGAGCAAAACCTAAAAATCATTGGCTGGCGTGATGTTCCTGTAGATGTTTCCAACCTTGGCCAAATAGCCGCGGAAAAAGAACCAACTATCAAACAGGTATTTGTGAGTAAAGGTGACTTAGATCTCACCGAACAACAATTCAATGCCAAACTATTTGCCGCCAGAAAAATTGCCGAACATGTCATTATAAATTCCAAAATTTCAGAAAGCTATCGCTTCTATTTTACCAGTTTATCTACTACAACCATAATATACAAAGGGCTTTTAATGCCAGAAGATATCAGTCGCTATTACACTGATTTAGAGGATGACGACTTGGTTACCCGACTTGCCTTGGTGCATCAACGGTTTTCAACCAATACTTTTCCTTCATGGGAATTGGCGCAACCATTCCGCTATATGTGCCACAACGGAGAAATCAATACACTTCGTGGGAATATTAGCCGTATGCGTGCCCGTGAAGAATTAATGAAAAGCGATGTTTTTGGTGATGACATTAAAAAATTATTCCCTATTATTTTAGAAGGAAAATCAGATTCCGCTTCGATGGATATGGTTATCGAATTGTTACTGATGACCGGTCGTTCTTTACCCGAAGTCATGATGATGGTTGTTCCCGAAGCCTGGGAAAAACACCAAACTATGTCAGAAGACAAAAAAGCATTCTATGAATACAATTCGTGTATCATGGAACCTTGGGATGGACCAGCTTCAATTCCGTTTACCGATGGAAATGTAATTGGTGCTTTATTAGACCGAAATGGTTTGCGCCCGTCACGATATACAGTAACCAAAAGTGGTTTTGTAATTATGTCATCCGAAATTGGCGTACTCGATATAAAACCCGAAGACGTAGTACAACACGGAAGATTAGAGCCTGGAAAAATGTTCCTCGTAGACATGAACAAAGGCCGAATTATTGAAGACGACGAAGTAAAAAAAGCCGTAGTTACCAAACGTCCGTACAAAAAATGGTTAAACGAGAATCTGTTGCAACTGGCTAAAATACCATACACTAATAATCCTATTCCGGTTGAAACGGTACCATTTGAAACCCGACAACGCTTGTTTGGATACACCATTGAAGATTTAAAAACCATCATAAACCCGATGGGTGAACAAGGCGCAGAAGCGATCAGCTCAATGGGAAATGACACGCCGCTTGCTGTTTTATCAGACCAGCCTCAATTATTATACAACTACTTCAAACAGCAATTTGCCCAGGTTACCAATCCACCATTAGACGGAATTCGGGAAGAAATTATCACCGATATTAGTCTTGCCATTGGTGGCGATTTCAACATATTTGATATTGAACCAAAGCATTGTAAAAAACTAAAAATCCAAAATCCGGTTATTTCCAACGAGGATTTGGATAAAATCAGAAACATCAATCATGTCGATTTCAAATCGGTTACGATTTCAACTTTGTATGAAATTGAAAAAGGAGTCAATGGTTTGGAGCGCGGTTTAGAAAAATGTGTACAGGCCACTTTCAAAGCGGTTTCGGAAGGCTGCAATATTGTAATTCTTTCAGATAGAAATGTGAGCGAAAAAATGGCACCTATTCCGATGCTATTGGCTTGTTCGTATATTCATCATTCACTAAATACTCTTAAAGTACGCTCTAAATTTGGGATTTTAATCGAATCTGCTGAGCCAAGAGAACCGCATCATTTTGCGCTATTATTTGGTTATGGTGCCAGCGCCATCAATCCATACATGGTAAACGAAATTATTCATGAGCAGGTAAATCAAGGTTTTATTACCAATGTAAAAGCAGACTACGCTATTAAAAACTATAACAAAGCGATTGCCAAAGGAATTCTGAAAATCATGAATAAAATTGGAATTTCAACTTTGCATTCGTACAGAGCGGCTCAAATTTTTGAAATCCTGGGATTAAATAAAACCTTTACTTCAAAGTATTTCCCAAATACGCCTTCTCGAATTGAAGGAATTGGTTTGATGGAAGTTGAAAAAGAAGTCAAAAAAAGATACCAAAAGGCATTTCCAAATTCAGAAATATCCAATTTATTACCACTCGAAATTGGAGGCATTTACAGATGGCGAAGAAATGGTGAGAAACATATGTTCAATCCAACGACCATTGCAAAATTACAGCAAGCGGTTAGATTAAACAGTCCGGAAAGCTATAAGGAATATTCCAAAATGGTCAACGAACAAAGTGAAAACCTCATGACTATTCGTGGTTTATTTGAATTTAACAATTACGATCCGATTTCGATTGATGAAGTAGAGCCTTGGACAGAAATCGTAAAAAAATTCAAAACCGGAGCCATGTCTTATGGTTCAATTAGCCAGGAAGCACATGAAAATTTGGCCATTGCCATGAACAGAATTGGCGGAAAAAGCAATTCAGGTGAAGGTGGCGAAGATGCAAAACGATATCAAAAAGATCTTAACGGAGATTCCAGAAATAGTGCTATTAAACAAGTAGCGTCGGGAAGATTTGGCGTTTCTATCAATTATTTGACCAACGCTAAGGAAATTCAAATCAAAATGGCACAAGGGGCAAAACCTGGTGAAGGTGGACAATTACCTGGCGAAAAAGTAGTGCCGTGGATTGCTGAAACACGAAATTCAACGCCTTATGTTGGACTGATTTCTCCGCCACCACATCACGATATTTATTCGATTGAAGATTTATCTCAATTGATTTTTGATTTAAAAAATGCGAATCGCGAAGCACGGGTTAATGTAAAATTGGTTTCCGAAGTTGGTGTAGGAACAATTGCTGCCGGTGTTGCCAAAGCCAAAGCCGATGTAATCCTGATTTCGGGTTACGATGGTGGAACCGGTGCCGCACCATTAACATCATTGCAACACACCGGAATTCCATGGGAACTTGGATTGGCAGAAGCACAACAGACTTTAATTCTGAATGATTTGCGAAGCCGCGTCGTTCTTGAATGTGACGGACAATTAAAAACAGGTCGTGATGTTGCCATTGCTGCTTTGCTTGGCGCAGAAGAATTTGGTTTTGCTACGGCGCCATTAGTAGCTTCGGGTTGCATTATGATGCGTGCCTGTCATTTGAATACGTGTCCTGTCGGCATCGCGACTCAAGATCCTGAACTTCGTAAAAACTTCAAAGGAACACCGGAACACATCATTAATTTCATGTATTTCATCGCTGAAGAATTGCGCGAAATAATGGCACAACTTGGTTTTAGAACATTAAAAGAAATGGTTGGACAATCTCAAAAACTGAACGTCAACAAAGCCATCAAACATTATAAAGCTAGTGGTTTGGATTTATCGACCATTCTTTACAAACCGGAAAAAGCTAAAGTAGTTCCGAATCACAATACAATGTCGCAAGACCATCATTTAGAACACGTACTCGATTTTGAAATTATAAAAGCGGCAATTCCTTCTATTTACAGAAAAGAAAGAACCCGAATTAACTTCAAAATTAAAAATACAGATCGTTCTGTTGGTGCCATATTAAGTAATGAAATTTCGAAAATATATGGCGCACAAGGTTTACCCGAAGACACTATTCTAATAGATTTTGAAGGTTCAGCCGGACAAAGTTTTGGGGCGTTTGCTACGAATGGTTTGTCGTTTAAAATTCACGGTAACTGCAATGATTATTTGGGTAAAGGACTTTCCGGCGGAAAGCTGATTATCAAAGTTCCTCCTACTGCGACTTTCAAACCTGAAGAGAATATCATTATTGGTAACGTTGCATTATACGGCGCAATTACGGGAGAAGCTTACATAAACGGAATGGCCGGTGAGCGTTTTTGTGTTAGAAATTCAGGTGCAACTGCTGTTGTGGAAGGCGTTGGAGATCATGGTTGTGAATATATGACTGGTGGAACTGTCGTCGTTTTAGGAAAAACAGGACGGAATTTTGCCGCTGGAATGAGCGGTGGCGTTGCCTATGTTTTTGACAAGAAAAAAGAATTTGAAAAAGGCTTGTGCAATATGGAAATGGTTGCGCTGGAAACTTTGGATGAAAATGATTTGGCTCAACTTAAACGATTAATAAAAAGACATTCGCTTTTCACCAATAGTCCGTTGGCGAAAGTGATGCTCGATGATTGGGAAAATCAGCAGAAATATTTTATCAAAGTAATGCCAACCGATTATAAAAAAGCATTGCAAAGAATATCAGAAGAAAAACAAATAGCAGCATTAATAGCAAATTGAGATGGGAAAGTTAGGTGGATTTAAAGAATACGACAGAGCCGACGAGAGTAATTTGGTTGTTCAGGAAAGGGTTTCAAATTATAACGAATTTACAATTCCGTTACCCAAGCAAAAAATAAAAGAGCAAGGTTCAAGATGCATGGATTGTGGTATTCCCTTTTGTCACAGTGCTTGTCCGTTGGGGAATTTAATCCCCGATTTTAATGACATGGTGCATCAGGAAGAATGGCAAAGTGCTTTAGAAATTTTACAATCAACAAATAATTTCCCTGAATTTACAGGAAGATTATGTCCGGCACCATGCGAAAAATCATGTGTGTTAGGCATTATCAGCGAACCTGTAGCTATTGAAAATATTGAAAAAAACATAGTGGAAAGAGGTTTTGCCGAAGGTTGGATAAAACCACAACCACCTCAAATCAGAACCGGAAAAACCGTAGCCGTAATTGGTTCCGGTCCGGCCGGATTGGCAGCAGCACAGCAATTAAACCGTGCCGGTCATTTGGTTACCGTTTTCGAAAGAGACAATGCTATTGGCGGTTTGCTTCGTTATGGCATTCCAAATTTTAAATTAGAAAAAGCCATCATCGACAGACGCATCGCTATTCTTGAAGCCGAAGGAATTGTGTTTAAAACCAATGTCAATGTGGGCGTAAATTATAGCATAAAACAACTCAATTCGTTTGACGCAGTCGTTTTATGTGGCGGCGCAACCGATAAAAGAAGTTTGCCAACCAGAGGCATTGAAAGCAAAGGTGTTGTACAGGCCATGACTTTTTTGACACAACAAACCAAAGCATTGTACGGAGAAACTATTCCAAATCAAATAACTGCAAAAGGTAAAAACGTTATTGTTATTGGCGGTGGAGACACGGGTTCTGACTGTGTTGGTACCTCTAACAGACAAGGTGCAAAATCGGTGACGAATTTTGAAATTTTACCAAAACCACCGGAATACAGAAGCGAAACAACGCCATGGCCATTTTGGCCTTTGCAATTAAAAACATCTTCTTCACACGAAGAAGGCTGCGATAGAAACTGGCTTATCAACACCAAAGAATTTATTTCTAATGACAAAGGAGAATTAACCGGATTAAAAACGGTTGAAGTGGCTTGGAAAATGACTCCGGGACAACGCCCTGAACTCATTGAAAAAGAAGGTTCCGAAAAAATATGGCCTTGCGAATTGGCTTTATTGGCACTTGGTTTTACCGGTCCAGAAAAGACTTTGAGCGATCAACTAGGAATTGAGATTGATGCCAGAAACAATTACAAAGCCAAAAACTATCAAACCAATATCCAGAATATTTTTACTGCCGGTGATATGCGACGCGGACAATCTTTAATCGTTTGGGCTATTTCTGAAGGACGTGAAGCCGCAAGAGAAGTTGATAATTATTTGATGGGCTACACCAATTTACCAACCAAAGGAAATGGCGATTTACCAAACTTGTAATCAAATCAAAATCTGCATAAAATCATAAAACTATTGTCATTACTGACATCATAAACTATATTTGCCTTAAAATTAAAATCATGCAACCCAAAGAATTACTTGACTTAGCAGAACAATTCGGAAATCCGTTATATGTTTACGATGCCGAGAAAATTGAATTTCAGTACAAGCGTTTAACCAATGCTTTCAAAGTAGAAAAACTTCGCATCAATTATGCGATGAAAGCCTTGTCGAATATTTCAATTTTAAAGCTGCTCAAGAATTTGGGTTCGGGATTGGATACCGTTTCCATTCAGGAAGTGCGACTGGGTTTGCATGCAGGTTTTACTCCTGACCGAATCATTTTTACGCCAAACGGCGTTTCCTTTGAAGAGATTGAAGAAGTTGCTGCAATGGGCGTTCAAATCAATATTGACAACCTTTCTATTTTGGAGCATTTTGGTGCCAAACATCCAAAAGTTCCGGTTTGCATTCGTATCAATCCTCATGTGATGGCTGGTGGAAACGAGAATATTTCTGTAGGTCATATTGATAGTAAATTTGGGATTTCCATTTATCAGATTCCACATGTGCTGCGTATCGTTGAAAATACCAAGATGAACATCAACGGAATTCATATGCATACAGGTTCAGACATTTTGGATATTGAAGTGTTTTTGTATGCTTCGGAAATTTTATTTGATGTCGCCAAACAATTTAAAAATTTAGAATTCCTTGATTTTGGTTCCGGATTTAAAGTGCCTTATAAAAAAGACGATATCGAAACCAATGTAGAAGAATTGGGTAAAAAACTAACCAAACGTTTTCTGGCATTTGAAAAAGAATATGGCAGCGAACTCACATTGGCTTTTGAACCGGGAAAATTCTTGGTAAGCGAAGCAGGTTTCTTTTTGGCAAAAGTAAATGTTGTAAAACAAACCACATCGACTGTTTTTGCGGGAATTGACAGTGGCTTCAATCACTTGATTCGTCCGATGTTTTATGGTTCACAACATTATATAGAAAACATTTCCAAGCCAAAAGGCAAAGAGCGTTTTTACACCGTTGTGGGTTATATCTGTGAAACCGATACGTTTGCCAACAACCGAAGAATTGCCGAAATCCACGAAGGCGATATACTTTGTTTCAGAAATGCCGGTGCGTATTGTTTCTCGATGGCGTCTAACTATAATTCGCGCTTTAAACCTGCCGAAGTCTTATGGAAAAATGGCAAAGGACATTTAATCAGAGAACGCGAAACCTTTGATGATTTATTGCAAAATCAGATTTTGGTTGACTTATAAATATAATCCTGCTTCGGCGGGATTTTTTTATTGTTTGTAAGTTTTATTGTGAGAATTATATGTAGCGTGGTTTTTTTAGTAAATTAGATTTTGTAAATGTGACTTGCTGATATAAATGAGTTGGCAGCAATATTAACACGAACAAGGTGAAAAACAAAAGCAATATTCAAATACTTGTATTCTCAATCATAATGATTGTAGTTTGTTTTTTAAGTGTCTTACTATTTAATCTGCCCGCCTTTATTGATTCTTTTAATTTATCCAAAGAAAACGGCATTGGTAGCTCAATCGGCGGAATTACTGCACCAGTAATTGGAATAATCTCTTCCATCCTACTTTATCTTGCATTAACTAGACAAACTGAATCGAACGTTGAGCAAAAACTTAAAAATGAAAGTGACATAATTTTAATGTTACTTAACCAGCTTGAAAATGAGTTTGGTAGCTTTTATCATAGAATAAAAATAGATAAGGTTGAGCATAAGTACGTGGGATTTGATGGTTTTAATGAATTCTGCATCAGGATTATAAGAGAACAAGATTACAGAATTCTTGAAAGACAAATAAAATCATTTAAATCTTTTTATGAATCTGGTCAAATCATTTTGATTGTTGACTCTTTTAACATTATACGCAAACGAATAGAAATTTCTGAAATATCAGAAGAAATGAAAGATTTGTTTACCGAGAAACTGAACTCATTTTATGAAACAAGACTAAAAGAAAATCTTGAGAAATTAAATGAGGTTTTTGAGAATCATGAGTTCTTTAAAGATGAATGGACAGAGAAAATAAAAAAAGTTGTTGAAAATAATAAATAAATACTGCTACCCGTTAGCACGGAATTGCATTCCATACATTACATAACTGAGAATTTAGCACGGATTATAAATCCGCGACATCTAAACTAAAAAAGAAAAAATGGAAAATTTTATCATCTACTTATTTATCATACTATTTGTGGTAATTGCAATATATAGAAGTATCAATCCATCGAAAAAAAGGAGCGTAACTGATGACAGTTCTGATATACAAAATCAATCATTAATTAATCAGCAGCATCTTGATCAAATTCATCAACAAAACGTATTAAATCAAACAATAATTGATCAACAAAACATGCAAACCCAAATTGATATTCAGCAACAACAAAATTTTGATAGTAATTAATTAGAAACAACTACAAAAGCACTAAACATCCCATGAAAAAAATAATCACATTACTTCTTCTATTTTATTCCATTGCTAACTTTTCACAAACTGCCGAAAAGGTCGAGGACAATAATATTTACAACGTTGCCGGACTTAATACAAAACCTGAATTTCCGGGTGGATTGGATAAATTAAAATCGCTTGTAAATGAAAGCTACTTAAAAACATATCCCGCAGAAGTAAAAGGAAAAGTATATGCCATATTTGTAATAGAAAAAGATGGTTCGCTTAGCGATGTGAAAATCCTTCGTGGCGTTGATGCTGATAAAGCCAAGGAATTAATTCGGATATTAGAAAACCTGCCAAAGTGGAATCCCGGAAAAGTGAAGGATCAAATTGTCAGGGTGCTTTATACTGTTCCGTTGGTTATTGGTAAATAATGACCTTTCAAAATCGCAATACAATAATAACTCTTGGTAAAATAGTTTTACCTATAATCTTTGTAGAGTTGTATATTAGTACCGTGACAATACTTTTACCATAAAAGACATGGGTTTATTAAGATTTCTTTTGGCAATAACAGTGGTGCTTGGACATTCCAGTTCAATTTTTGGATTTCAACTTGTTGGTGGAGCACTAGCTGTTCAGGCTTTTTATATCATTTCAGGATTTTATATGACTTTAATCCTTAATGAAAAATACGTAGGGAAAAACAGCTCATACAAATTATTCATATCGAACAGGCTTTTGCGATTGTTCCCAATATATTGGACTGTACTACTTTTAACTATTCTATACTCTGTCGTTGTATCAATTTATTCGAAAGGAAATGATTTAGGTAGTTTTAGTTACTATGCGGACTATTGGAACGTTATGAGTATTGGTAGTTTTATTTATTTTGTGTTTACCAATCTATTCCTTTTTTTGCAGGATACTGTTATGTTTTTATCATTAGATACTGCCAGCGGAAATCTCTTTTTTACTTCTAATTTTCATCGTCATACTCCTGCACTTTATAATTTTTTAATGGTTCCACAAGCATGGACTATCGGAGTTGAAATAGCTTTTTACATTATTGCCCCGTTTCTTGTACGAAGAAAACTCAACATCATCATTCCGTTAATCCTCCTTTCGTTGCTTCTTAGAGCTGTCTTATACTACCATTTTAACCTGAAAAACGATCCATGGACCTATCGTTTTTTTCCAACTGAATTGGTTTTTTTCCTTTTGGGAATTGTTTCTTATCATGCATACAAAAAATTAGATACGCTATCAATAAAAAAAATCTATCTGCAACTCATTTGGCTTTCCGTTATTGGAGCTACGCTTTTTCATAGTTTTCTACCCATACCACATAAAGACAAACTCTATTTATTTGGATTCTTCATTACCTTACCCTTTGTTTTCATTTTAACAAAAAACTGGAAAAAGGATGCCTACATAGGCGAATTATCCTATCCGATTTATATCTCTCATATATTGCTATTTACTATACTAAAGTCTCTGAATATTCCAATCACCGGTAGTCTATTGGGAATAACTTTATCAATACTAACGGTAGGGTTTTCTCTATTCTTAACTAATTTAGTCACTAAAAGAATTGAAAGAATAAGACAAAAGCGAATAGTGCCAAACCGTTAACCCGATAGTTCGGATAATCAAATTAATTATTATGCTTACACAAATCAATCCAAAACTTCCCATGCGCAATAAAGCCGTTACGCTTGACTATTATGTAAACCAATTGGGTTTCCGGCTATTTGGAAGCGCTGATCATGATGGTTATCTTATGGTTCAAAAAGACAACATCCAGATTCACTTTTTTGAATTTGCAGCACTTGATCAAACCGAAAACTATGGACAGGTTTATATTCGGGTTGATGGAATTGATAATTTTTACCAAAACTTATTGGACAGAAAAGTACGTATTCATCCCAATGGCTATTTAGAAGCCAAACCTTGGGGACAAAAAGAATTTTCGCTACTTGATCCAGACCACAATTTATTGACGTTTGGGGAAAGTATGTAACTATTGCGCTCCTTCTTCAAAAACAGCGCTATCGTCAGAAAAGGCAAAGTCATTTTCTGAAAAGTCCAGTATTTCAGCTTTATGGGCATAAGTAATAATTTCATCAATTCCTTTTTGCAACATAAGCTCTGTTGAAAATTTTCGGCTATTAGCCAAGACCAAACCGTCTTTAGATAACCTAAAAAAATACTTGTTAGATGCCTTTCTGACTTTTGTAAAAGCAAACAATGCCATGTTTTCTTTGATTGCTAAAATCATGCTTTCACAATCCGATTTATGTTTACAGGCGATACTGGTAAAAATTGTTTTCCCTTTTCTGGAGGCAAAAACAAACTTATAATCACCGTTGTATCTTTTACTAATTACAAACGTACTCATCCTTAATTTTAGAATTTTAGACCTTTAGTGTGAATGAAAAAATGATGAAACTATTTATCCAAAATCTCAGTTAATACTTGTGATTCTGTTCCGTTGGGAAGTGTGATTTTTAGTTTTTGAGATAAGGTTGGTGCAATCTGAGTGATTACTTTTTTCTCGTGGCTTTCGCCTTTTGGGATTTTCCAGCCATAAAACAACAACGGCACATGCGTATCATAACTATAGGTCGTTCCGTGTGAAGTTCCGGTTGGTCCGTATTCAATATAACCCGGTTTATCCAAAACAATCATGTCGCCATTTTGAGTTACATCATAGCCTTTTGCAATACAATTCAAATGATAATCGGCTCCTGAATTGGCTAAAATCTCTTCTTCGGTATAAACGCGTTTTACATAGTTTTGCGTCATTAAAAAGTCTTTAAATGCCTTTTTCACGGTAACTAAATCTAAATTTTTAGCTTTGATTTTTTCTTTATTAAAAAACAGATTAAAGCTATCGTAATGCAACACTAAATTTTCGCCAAAAGTATCCGTTGAAAATTTCTCCAGATTTTTATCGAGTTCCTTGCCAACAAGATTGGTAACATCGTATTTGCTATCCTTTAGGAATTGTGCATTTTCAGCTCCGGCGTGATCGGCTGTCAGGAAAACCAAATAATTTCCTTTTCCGACAGTCTTATCCAAATATGTCAGCAAGTCAGCAATGGTCAAATCCAAACGCAAATAGGTGTCCTGCAATTCGATTGAACGCGGACCAAGAATGTGTCCAACATAATCAGTAGAAGAAAAACTAACCGCTAAAAAATCGGTAACGTTGTCTTTTCCTAACGATTCTTTTTCGATGGCTGTTTTGGCAAAGTCGGCAACATAATCATTTCCGAAAGGCACTGCTCGCAAAATACTTGGGTTGTTTTTTTCGAGCATTGCTTTTAAATCGTATGGAAAAACAGGTTTGTCTACTTTGTATAATTTGCCTTCATATGGATTATCATCATCCAGACTTTCATCATAAGTTGCGATTGGTTTTAATAAATCCCAGCCTTGGTTAATATATTTCATATAACCTTTTTGTGCATTGAATTCGGTTGCCCAATCCGGCATTGTTGAACCATAAAAAGTACTCGAAATAAAGCTTCCCGTTTTGCTGTACCAAAATGCCCAATTGGCAAAATGCCCGGCAGGAAGAATCGCACCTCTGTCTTTCATGCTGATGCCAATTACCTTCCCTTTGAAGTTGGTTGTTAAACGAAGCTCATCTGTAATTGTTGTCGTTTGCAAATTTTTAGGCGACATTTCTCCTTCTTCTTTGGTGCCATCGCCAAGCGTTTTAACCGAAGCGTCATCGGTACAATAGACTTCTTTTCCTGCGCTTCTGCTATACCATTCGTTACTCACGATTCCGTGCATCGCCGGTGTTGTTCCTGTGTAGATTGAAGCGTGTCCCGGCGCGGTATAAGTTGGCATATAATTGTAATGCATATTGTAAAACGTAAAACCATCATTCATCAATCGTTTAAAACCGTTTTCGGAAAAATCACTTTGAAAGCGATACAGGTATTCCGTTTTCATTTGGTCAACCACAATACCAACTACCAATTTTGGTCGTTGCTGTGCGGTTAGATTTGAAATAACGAATAAGAATACAAAAGGAAGAAGCTTGTTCATAGTTTTTAATTGAGTCATACAAAAATACAGATTCGCAATGAATAGTTGACAAAAAAAATGCACCCCGATCAAGTGTGCATTTTTCAAAAAATTCAAATATTTAACAACAACTAACTCCTATTTCAAAATCATAAATGTACATCTACGATTTGTGGCATGCTCTGCTTCGGTACAGTCATTTTTAGGGCAGATAATCAAAGGTTTGGTTTCGCCATAACCTATAGAACGCAGCCTTTTTCGCTCTATTCCATTTTGTACCAGGTATTCTAATGCTGATGCGGCACGTTTGTTTGACAACCTCAGGTTATAAACAGCCGACGCACGCGAATCGGTGTGTGAACCAATTTGAATTTCCATGTATGGATATTTTTTTAACAAGCTTACCAAGACGTCAAGCACTTGCGCTGCTTGTGGTTTGATATTCCATTTATCCAAATCGAAATAAATATTTTCCAATTCGATAAGCACTGTTCCGTCGTCTTTTTTATTGATGATGTCTTCCGCATCATAATACGACTCGACTTTCATCTGCAAATCTATATACACTTTACCTTTTTGACTGGTGTCAAATTCGGCTTCAGCCGGAATATAAAAATCCTTGAAAGCCATGATTTTGTATTTCTTGTTTGGCTCCGTATTAAAAGTGAATGTACCATCTTTACCTACCAAAATTTCTTCCAGAAGATTGCCTTTGTCATCAAATAGTTTTACCGTTGCGCCAGGCAAAAGTTCGGTTGATTTTAAATCTCTAACTTCTCCTTCAACCAAATACTGCAATTTGTTTTCTTCCTGAATGAAAGTGTATAAATTATCATCACCGGTTCTATTAGAAGCAAAATAACCTTTGTCATTTTTCTCATCCAGAATGAAATTGAAATCATCCATTTCGCTGTTAATCGTCGAGCCTAAATTGAGTGGTTTATCAAATTCGGTATCACTGAGTTTTAAACTCATGAAAACATCTAAATTTCCATTGCCCTGATGTCCGTCAGAAGCAAAATAAAGCGTTCCGTCTTCGGTTACAAAAGGAAACTGTTCCCTTTGGTTGGTGTTGATAGTTGGGCCTAAATTTCTTGGCGGACTGTAAGCACCATCTTCACCTATATCCACAACATAAATATCCATATTGCCTAATGTTCCTGGCATATCACTCGCGAAATAAAGTTTCTTTCCGTCTTTTGTCAGGAATGGATGCTCGACTGAATAAGAATCGCTAGAGAATGGCAACATCGTTACATTAGTCCATTTGCCATCTACAAATTCGGCCTTATAGATTTTAATCATGGCTACTCTTTCATCGCCAATTTTAACCTGTTTTTCACCACTTCTGTTGAAATACATTGTTTTCCCATCAGCGCTGAATGATGCCGAACTTTCGTGTTTCTTTGTATTGATAATGGCAGAAAAAGGTTCAACTTTTACCAATTGCCCCTGGCTGTCAACAGAAGCAGAAAACAAGTCCAAATAAGGTTTGTCGTTCCAACCATAGGCTTTCTCTTGTGCATTTCGTGTGGAAGCAAACGTTACTTTATCGCCATAAAAAGAAATTCCGAAATCGCCATTGGTTTTGTTTTTTGACATGATTTGCAACTTGAAACTATTTGGTGTATTTCGGGTGATGTTCTTCATGAATTTTGGAGTATTTTGGTCAAACCCTAAATACTCCGACATCATGGCATCACCTTTTTCAAAATCTTTCGTTCCTTTCAGTGCATTGGCATATCTGAAAAAAACATCCTTTTTAACACTGTCTTTAAAGGTGAAAAATAATTGTCCGTAGGCACGAACCGCATTGGTCATTTGGAAATTGTAGTAGTAACAATCTCCTAAATTTTGCAACACTTGTTTGGTTTGTTTCGTCTGAATTATTTGTTCATAAGCTTCGGCAGCTTTGACATAAGACTTACTTGCAAACAAAGTGTTGGCTTGTTTAACACTGACTTTTTTTTGGGCAAAAAGAGTGGTGATACTGCAAAAAACAAAAAGTATGTAGTAGAATTTTTTCATCATTTTCATTTTAAAAGAATCGTGGTGATTTATCGTAACCTTTACCCGAAGAAAGTTTACCTAAATCCAAATCAAATAGTAAAAAGACTTCATGCGAACCCGAATTGAAATCCCTCAAATTGGAAAGCGTATAATCATAAGAATATCCAATTCTGAGTGTTGGTGTGATATAAAAACTTGCTAAACCGCTAACGGAATCTCCCATACGATAACCTGCTCCCAATTCAAATTTATTATTGATTAACACATTGGTTGTTAAATCTATTGCTACCGGTGCGCCTTCAACTCCTTTTGCCATAAATGCCGGTTTCAGTTTGAAGTTGTCATTTCCGTTAAATGTAAATACATAACCACCAGTCATAAAAAAGTGAACCGATTCTACGCCACTTCCGGCATGCCCGTTTATGGTTTCTATATGTCTTGAGGTCATTAAATTTGGTGCTGAAAATCCAAGATAATAATTGGACCCAAACAAATACGTTCCTGCTCCGATGTTAGGAAACGTTTGACTTATATTATTCTGAAACGCCGGATCGGGAGCTGGGTCTGTAAGCACAAATCCGTTGAAATTTGTATCGAACAACGTAACTCCGGCTTTTAATCCAAAAGACAATTTAGTAGTTTCACCTAATGGTAAAACATACGCAAAATCGGCAAAAATATTATTCTCTTTGACCACATCTCCTATTTCATCATGAACAACTGAAATACCTATTTCTACTCTTTTGGATAGTGGTTTGTGGGCAAAAAAGGTTTGTGTTGTTGGTGCTCCTTCAATTCCAATCCATTGCGCGCGATACAATCCTCCCATATTTATCACATCAGCATTATCTGTTGCGTAAGCAGGATTCATGACACTCATATTATACATATAGTGAGTAAACTGTGGATCTTGTTGCGCTCGCATTTTTGATGTTAAAAAAACAACAAGCAGTACTAAGAGATATTTAATAATTTTATGTTTCATAGTTGCACTCATTTCTCCTATCTGTTTAGATATACTCTACCTTGAATAGCTTTTCTTGTTCCGTCATTGAAATTCAGTATATAGAAATAAACACCGGTTGGCAGTAATTTATCCCCTAAATTCAATCCACTTTCAGTAGTTGTTCCACCCCAATTTTCTTTGTTTCTGTTTCCTGTATAGATTAAACTTCCATAGCGGTTGTATACTTCTAATTTGAAATTTGGATATAAAATAGCAAGGTTTGGAATTTCAAAAGTGTCGTTTATTCCATCATTGTTTGGTGAGAATCCATCCGGAATTATCACATCACAAATTGTTAAATCAACAGTAACCGGAAGACGTACACTTTCGCAACCTGTTGCGGAAACTACAGCGCCATAATATGTTGTACCGTTTATCAATAAGTCAGAAGGGCTGTATGCTGTTCCGCCTGTTAGTGCATCATACCAAATCATGGTTGGCGTCCCAACAATATTTGCTGATAAATCGGCAATGGTTGGTGCCGGAACATTGGTTCCACAGAAAAGATCACCTCTATCATTTAACACCGGTGCTGGGTCTGATATGACATCGAAATTACCTGTTAGTGCAGCTGTCCCATTTAATCCACAAGTATTACTTGGAGAAGTTAGGCTGGTAATTTGAACTGTTGTCTGTCCGTTATTTACTATGCTTGCACCTGGAATGGTAAATGTTGCACCACCATTTGTAAACGTTACCGAAACAGTATCCGTTCCTGTATTTGCTCCTGACAATTGATACGTTAATGAATAAGTTCCATCAGGTAAATTACTAATTCCGGCTATGGTAACATTACTGTCTGAATTAGGACAGGTATCCTGAGCTGAAACTCTGGCTCCGGCTGCATTTGGAATTGGGATAATAGTGAAGTTAGCTGTAGCATTTTCAGCAGCATTGGTACAACCCGTTGCGGCTATTATTCCGGAAACCGTTAGTGTATAATTTCCTGCTGTAGTGAATACCGTTGATAAAATTGTAAATTGTCCAACTCCGGAAGTTATAGTTACATCTCCTGAATTTCCAGCTACCGGAGTAGCACCTGGTATAGAATAATTAAATTGATAAACACCATCCGGTAGATTTATTGCAGCGGTTATATTTACTGTTATACCATTTCCTAAACAGACATTAGCAATACTTAAATTCGCGTTATCAATATCAGCCAAAGGTCGAATGATTAGTTGTGCGGTAACATTTGTCAATATGCTTGTGCAAGTCGTTGCATTATTAGTAATACTGGTAAATGTAATTACTGTGGTTCCGACATTTGGAATCGATGCTGTTGGAATCGTAAAGTTTCCAATTCCTGCAGCAATAGTAACCACAACCGATTGACCGGCTAGAGTGTTGCTTCCGCTTAAATCATAGTTTAAAGTATAGGTTCCGTCAACCATTCCGTTAAGATTTACAACGGCATTGGTTCCGATACATGTTGGCGAAGTCGAAATGTTCAGCGTTGTTAATTGTGGAGCAGCATAAACTGTAAATTGAACCACTTCTGTATCCGTACCACAGGCGTTAGTTACGGTATAAGTATAACTGTAAGTTCCTGCAGTGAAACTGCTAATATTTATTGGAGATGTTACGATTGCAGATGCACTATCCGTCCAAGTTCCACCAGTACTTTCACCATTTAAAAGTGCAAATAAATCAATTATTCCAACTGATGGACAAACAGAAGTTAGACCTGTAAATGTCCCTGCAGTTAAAGGAGCAACAACATCAAAAGTAGTATTTGCATCTTCCGCTATGTTAGAACAACCAGTTGTAGTAGTAATGCTGTTAATCGTAATAGTATAACTTCCAACTGTTGCAAAAACAGAAGCCGGAACAGTAAACTGGCCGATGCCTCCTGTTATAGTAACGTCTCCTGAGTTACCTGTTATTGGAGTTCCTGTTGGAATGCTATAATTAAATTGATAAACTCCGTCAGGAAGATTTGTCGCATTTGAAATTACAACGGTTGCTACACTTCCAATACAAATAGTAGAAACAGCTATATTGGTATTGTCAATTTGAACTATCGGATTGATAGTAATTGTTCCTACCGCATTGCTCAAAGCAACCAGACAAGTAGTCGTTGTATCTTGAATTGTGAAAAAAGTAATTGTGGTTGTACCTATATTAGGAACGTTTGCTGCCGGAATCGTAAAGCTTCCATTACCACCCGAAATTACTACTGTTACATTTTGATTCGTAAGTGTATTGCTTCCGTTTAAATCATAATTCAATGCGTAGGTTCCATCTACCATTCCGGTTAAATTCACGGTCACATCTAAACCAATACAAACCGGAAAAATGACAATATTGGAAGAAGCTATTATCGGATTTGGCAGCACTGTAAACTGTACGTCCTGAGTATCTATTCCACATGAATTTGTTACCGAATAAGTATAGGTATAAGTTCCGGCTGCAAAAGCACTAATATCTACTGGTGTAGTCACCGACCATGTACCGCCAGCATCCTGACCCGTTAATAAAGTATTTAAATCTATGGTTCCAACCGAAGTACAAACCGGAGCAATCGTAACTGCATTACCCGCATTTGGTAATGGATTTACAATCACTGTTACCATTGAAGTCCCATCTGCACAAGGAGAAGTTCCCAATACTGTATAAGTGAAATGATAGGTTCCTACTCCAACTGTTGATGGGTTGAAAATATTGTTTACCAATGCACCGGTAGCATCATCATCACTCCAGTTTCCGGCATCTTGAGTCCCATCTAAACCAGTGAATAAATCAAGAGAAGTTACATCCGTACAAGTGTTCAAAGTTTGTCCTACTCCACCTGTATTTGGTGCTTGAGTTATAGAAACGGTTACTATTGCGGATGAAGGCGTAATACAAGTACTTCCAACGGTATAAGTATAAGCTCCTGCAGTATCAACTGTTGGGTCAAAAAACCCTGTTCCGCTAGCTAAAGCTGGTGACCAAATTCCTCCTGCTTGTGGTGTTCCTCCAAGGGAAAGGAATAAATCTTCTGAAGAACCATTCGAACAAAATGTTTTAGCTCCATCTGTTCCGGCATCCGGAATTGGGTTCACTGTTACCGATATTGTAGCATCATCATTTGAACAAGGTGCAGTTCCGGACAATGTATAAGTATAATCTGCTTGTGGATCAACTGCCGGGTCAAAGAATCCTGTTCCACTCGCCATTACTGGTGACCATGTACCTCCTGGTTCTGCATTTGGGCCTAATAATAAAAATAAGTCCTGAGCAGGGTTGTTTATACAAATCACAAGTGAATTGTCATTTCCTGCTTCCGGGCCTTGAGTAACTGCAACCGTCACTGTAGCAGTATCGTTAATACAAGGTGCAATACCCGTAATTGTATAAGTATAAACTCCCGAAGTATCTACCGCAGGATCAAAAGTCCCATTACCACTTGCTAATGCTGGTGACCAAGTTCCTCCTGTTTGTGGTGTTCCTAATAATGAATTGAATAAATCTACAGAATTTTGGTTGGAACAAATATCCAATGTCCCATCATTCCCAGCATCTGCCAAAGGATTAATAACAACTGTAGTTTGACCAGGTTGACTTGGACAAGTCGTAGTTGTATCTGTTATGACAACACTATAAACACCTGAAGTTGTGGTAGTGAATGTTGCTACATTACCCGGATTAGTTGCTCCCGATGGAACTGTCCAGGTGTACGTATACGTTCCTACAGGGGTTGGTGTTGCCGTTACTGTCGCTGGTGTTCCCGCACAAACCGGTGGGCTGGTTACTGCAACTGTTGGTACCGGATTGATAACAACTGTGGTTTGTCCCGGTAAACTCGGACAAGTCGTTGTGGTATCTGTTATGACAACACTATAAACGCCTGCGGTGGTCGTAGTAAATGTGGCTACGTTTCCTGGATTGGTGGCTCCCGATGGAACGGTCCAGGTGTAAGTATAGGTTCCTGCCGGAGTTGGCGTTGCCGTTACTGTCGCTGGTGTTCCTGCACAAACCGGTGGGCTGCTTACAGCTACTGTTGGTACCGGATTGATAACAACTGTGGTTTGTCCCGGTAAACTCGGACAAGTCGTTGTGGTATCTGTTATGACAACACTATAAACGCCTGCGGTGGTCGTAGTAAATGTGGCTACGTTTCCTGGGTTGGTTGCTCCCGATGGAACGGTCCAGGTGTAAGTATAGGTTCCTGCCGGAGTTGGCGTGGCTGTTACTGTTGCCGGTGTGCCTGCACAAACCGGTGGGCTGGTTACAGCAACTGTTGGTGTTGGGTTGATAACAACTGTAGTTTGACCAGGCAAACTCGGACAAGTCGTTGTGGTATTTGTTATGACAACACTATAAACACCTGCGGTGGTTGTAGTGAATGTTGCTACGTTTCCTGGATTGGTGGCTCCCGATGGAACGGTCCAGGTGTACGTATACGTTCCTACAGGGGTTGGTGTTGCCGTTACTGTCGCTGGTGTTCCCGCACAAACCGGTGGGCTGGTTACTGCAACTGTCGGTGTTGGATTAATAACCACTGTGGTTTGACCCGGCAGACTTGGACAAGTCGTTGTGGCATCTGTTATGACTACACTATAAACACCCGCGGTGGTTGTAGTGAATGTTGCTACGTTTCCTGGGTTGGTTGCTCCCGATGGAACGGTCCAAGTATAAGTATAGGTTCCAGCCGGTGTTGGTGTCGCCGTTACTGTCGCTGGTGTTCCCGCACAAACCGGTGGGCTGGTTACTGCAACTGTTGGTACCGGATTGATAACAACTGTGGTTTGTCCCGGTAAACTCGGACAAGTCGTTGTGGTATCTGTTATGACAACACTATAAACGCCTGCGGTGGTTGTGGTGAATGTTGCTACGTTTCCTGGGTTGGTTGCTCCCGATGGAACGGTCCAGGTATAAGTATAGCTTCCAGCCGGTGTTGGTGTTGCCGTTACTGTCGCTGGTGTTCCCGCACAAACCGGTGGGCTGGTTACTGCAACTGTTGGTACCGGATTGATAACAACAGTGGTTTGTCCAGGTAAACTCGGACAAGTCGTTGTGGTATCTGTTATGACAACACTATAAACACCCGCGGTGGTTGTAGTGAATGTTGCTACGTTTCCTGGGTTGGTTGCTCCCGATGGAACGGTCCAGGTATAAGTATAGCTTCCAGCCGGTGTTGGTGTTGCCGTTACTGTCGCTGGTGTTCCCGCACAAACCGGTGGGCTGGTTACTGCAACTGTTGGTACCGGATTGATAACAACAGTGGTTTGTCCCGGTAAACTCGGACAAGTCGTTGTAGTATCTGTTATGACAACACTATAAACGCCTGCGGTGGTCGTAGTAAATGTGGCTACGTTTCCTGGGTTGGTTGCTCCCGATGGAACGGTCCAGGTGTACGTATAGGTTCCTGCAGGGGTTGGTGTTGCCGTTACTGTCGCTGGTGTTCCCGCACAAACCGGTGGGCTGGTTACTGCAACTGTTGGTACCGGATTGATAACAACAGTGGTTTGTCCAGGTAAACTCGGACAAGTCGTTGTGGTATCTGTTATGACAACACTATAAACGCCTGCGATGGTTGTGGTGAATGTTGCTACGTTTCCTGGGTTGGTTGCTCCCGATGGAACGGTCCAGGTATAAGTATAGCTTCCAGCCGGTGTTGGTGTTGCCGTTACTGTCGCTGGTGTTCCCGCACAAACCGGTGGGCTGGTTACTGCAACTGTTGGTACCGGATTGATAACAACAGTGGTTTGTCCAGGTAAACTCGGACAAGTCGTTGTGGTATCTGTTATGACAACACTATAAACACCCGCGGTGGTTGTAGTGAATGTTGCTACGTTTCCTGGGTTGGTTGCTCCCGATGGAACGGTCCAGGTATAAGTATAGCTTCCAGCCGGTGTTGGTGTTGCCGTTACTGTCGCTGGTGTTCCCGCACAAACCGGTGGGCTGGTTACTGCAACTGTTGGTACCGGATTGATAACAACAGTGGTTTGTCCCGGTAAACTCGGACAAGTCGTTGTAGTATCTGTTATGACAACACTATAAACGCCTGCGGTGGTCGTAGTAAATGTGGCTACGTTTCCTGGGTTGGTTGCTCCCGATGGAACGGTCCAGGTGTACGTATAGGTTCCTGCAGGGGTTGGTGTTGCCGTTACTGTCGCTGGTGTTCCCGCACAAACCGGTGGGCTGCTTACAGCAACTGTTGGTACCGGATTTATGACAACCGTGGTTTGACCCGGTAAACTCGGACAAGTCGTTGTGGTATCTGTTATGACAACACTATAAACGCCTGCGGTGGTCGTAGTAAATGTGGCTACGTTTCCTGGGTTGGTTGCTCCCGATGGAACGGTCCAGGTGTACGTATACGTTCCTGCAGGGGTTGGCGTGGCTGTTACCGTAGCCGGTGTTCCTGCACAAACCGGTGGGCTGCTTACAGCTACTGTTGGTACCGGATTGATAACAACTGTGGTTTGTCCCGGTAAACTCGGACAAGTCGTTGTGGTATCTGTTATGACAACACTATAAACGCCTGCGGTGGTCGTAGTAAATGTGGCTACGTTTCCTGGGTTGGTTGCTCCCGATGGAACGGTCCAGGTGTAAGTATAGGTTCCTGCCGGAGTTGGCGTGGCTGTTACTGTTGCCGGTGTGCCTGCACAAACCGGTGGGCTGGTTACAGCAACTGTTGGTGTTGGGTTGATAACAACTGTAGTTTGTCCCGGTAAACTCGGACAAGTCGTTGTGGTATTTGTTATGACAACACTATAAACACCTGCGGTGGTTGTAGTGAATGTTGCTACGTTTCCTGGATTGGTGGCTCCCGATGGAACGGTCCAGGTGTACGTATACGTTCCTACAGGGGTTGGTGTTGCCGTTACTGTCGCTGGTGTTCCCGCACAAACCGGTGGGCTGGTTACTGCAACTGTTGGTACCGGATTGATAACAACAGTGGTTTGTCCAGGTAAACTCGGACAAGTCGTTGTGGTATCTGTTATGACAACACTATAAACACCTGCGGTGGTTGTAGTGAATGTTGCTACGTTTCCTGGGTTGGTTGCTCCCGATGGAACGGTCCAGGTATAAGTATAGCTTCCAGCCGGTGTTGGTGTTGCCGTTACTGTCGCTGGTGTTCCCGCACAAACCGGTGGGCTGGTTACTGCAACTGTTGGTACCGGATTGATAACAACAGTGGTTTGTCCCGGTAAACTCGGACAAGTCGTTGTGGTATTTGTTATGACAACACTATAAACACCCGCGGTGGTTGTAGTGAATGTTGCTACGTTTCCTGGGTTGGTTGCTCCCGATGGAACGGTCCAGGTATAAGTATAGGTTCCAGCCGGTGTTGGTGTTGCCGTTACTGTCGCTGATGTTCCTGCACAAACTGGTGGGCTGGTTACAGCAACTGTCGGTGTTGGGTTGATAACAACTGTGGTTTGTCCCGGTAAACTCGGACAAGTCGTTGTAGTATCTGTTATGACAACACTATAAACGCCTGAGGTGGTCGTAGTAAATGTGGCTACGTTTCCTGGGTTGGTTGCTCCCGATGGAACGGTCCAGGTATAAGTATAGGTTCCCGCCGGTGTTGGTGTTGCCGTTACTGTTGCCGGTGTTCCTGCACAAACCGGTGGGCTGGTTACAGCTACTGTTGGTACCGGATTGATAACAACTGTGGTTTGTCCCGGTAAACTCGGACAAGTCGTTGTGGTATCTGTTATGACAACACTATAAACGCCTGCGGTGGTTGTGGTGAATGTTGCTACGTTTCCTGGGTTGGTTGCTCCCGATGGAACGGTCCAGGTATAAGTATAGGTTCCTGCAGGTGTTGGCGTGGCTGTTACTGTCGCTGATGTTCCTGCACAAACCGGTGGACTGGTTACAACAACTGTTGGCTGTGGATTTATAGTTATCGTTACTGTTGAAGTATCCGTTGCACATAAAGCCGAAGAAACTGTATAGGTAAATACATAAGGACTTCCTGCCAAAGTCATTGTTGATACATCAAGGGTACCTTGAGAACCATTGGTTGTAGTAATTGGACCTGTCCAAACGCCTGTATTATCAGGTGTTCCTCCCAATAAATTAAATAAATCAAATGGTGCTGTCGAAGAAACCTGATCTATACATATTCCTCTGTTGCCATTATTACCAGCATCATTTGGTTCATAAATATTAACTAAAACATCGAACCGATCACTACTTTCACATGGCGGATCAACTGTAGTAGCATAATAATGTTGCCCATTTACAAGTGGAGTTGATAAATCCAAAGGAATTCCAAATGCTGATGTCAAATACCAATTATTATTACCTGAAGCCACTAAATCATTTACAGTTGGAGAAGTGATGCTGCAAAATTCCTGAACAGCACTACCAGTTGGAACTGGAACAACTCCAACATTTACAAATAATTGAAGCCTTGAAGTTTCACATCCTGTATCTGGATTTGTTTGACTAATATAATAAATAGTGTTATCTGACAAAACCGCTGTAGGAGACAAAGCAGTTCCTCCACTTGGTACTGTATACCATTTTAAACCATTACCCGATATTACGAATTGAGGATTGGATGGCGTTGCTAAGTTAGCACTAGTTACACAAACTCCCTGAAAATTTGCACCAGTCGGCGCTGAATAAACAGTAACCACAACACTTTGCCTTGTACTACAAGGTCCCATAATAGAATCTGCAAAATAATCCTCACCATTTGTTAAACTTATAGAGCTTGACAAAGGAGCTCCTCCTGTAGCATTGGCATACCATCTGATACCACCACCATTATCTGTAGCAACAAGACTAGCAACAGTTGGAGATTGTGTATCACAAAAAGACTGGGTGGGATTTGTTACAGTAGGACATTGAGAATATACAGAATCATTATACCCTAAAAGAGATAGTAATAAAAAAACGTAGACAGAATAATTTTTAATAAGAGTAGTGATTCTCATAAGCAATTCAATTTTAGATAATTCTTTACTGATTGACTGTACACTCTTTTAAGCTATCTTTAAATTTTTACATTCTTTATAAAGTAAAAATGATTTAATCTGATATTCAACAGTATACTCCTAAGCAAAAAAATACTTCCACTATATTACTCATAATAATAGAAACAGGATTTGACTTATTAAAATGTTATAAACAAATTAATCAACAGTAATCTAAATAACTCAACTACAAAAATTTGATTTATCTTATTGAAAAATAACATTTTACAAAATATTTAAAAAAAAAATCTGAGTTATTAATATTCTGATTTCTCTTTTAAAAATAAAAAATTGTTAATAAGTTTACTTGCAATTGCAAACCTATTAACAACTAATTGTAGAAACAAAACGATTTAAAATGTAGTGCTAAAACGATTAAAATGTAGTGCTTTGTATTTCTTTTGTGGCGGTTTCAAATTCTTGAATTACCTCATCAATAATATCCTTTACGGATTTAATTTCGTGAATTAATCCTGCTATTTGGCCTATTTCTAATTCACCCTCTTCTAAATCTCCTTCAAACATACCTTTCTTGGCTCTGGCTCTACCTAATAATGCTTTTAAATCTTCAGGTGTTGGACATTTTGAATACAAATCCTGAATGTCGTTATAAAATTTATTTTTTATCAATCGCACCGGAGCTAATTCTTTCAAGGTTAATTGGGTGTCACCTTCCTTTATCCCAACAATAGTTTTCTTGAAATTATCATGAGAGGAACTTTCAAACGACGCTGCAAATCGCGAACCCATTTGGACACCATCTGCACCAAGAACCATTGCGGCAAGCATTCCTCTTCCTGAAGCAATTCCTCCTGCTGCTATTAACGGAATATTTATTTGTTCTTTAACCATCGGAATTAAAGTAAACGTAGTAGTCTCTTCCCTCCCATTATGTCCGCCAGCTTCAAAACCTTCAGCAACAACTGCGTCAACTCCAGCTTCCTGCGCTTTTAAAGCAAACTTTGAACTACTCACAACATGCACTACCGTAATTCCTCTTTCCTTTAAATAACTTGTCCAGGTTTTTGGGTTTCCTGCCGACATAAAGACAATTTTTACTTCTTCTTCAATAATAATTTGAATGATTTCTTCAATATTTGGATACAGCATCGGAACATTAACACCAAAAGGTTTGGATGTTGCCTTTTTGCATTTTTGGATGTGCTCACGCAAAACATCGGGATACATCGAACCTGCACCAATCAATCCTAAACCTCCTGAATTGCTAACGGCACTGGCCAATTTATAACCGCTATTCCAAATCATTCCTCCTTGAACAATTGGGTATTTTATATTGAAAAGTTGGGTGATTTTATTCATTTATGCTGAATTGAGTTCAGTATTAATTTTTAATGATTTTTCCAGTTTGAACAAACGAATTGCTATTTATTTTAAAGTAGTAAATCCCGGAATTGATGTTTTCCAATGAAAGTGATACATCCGTTTTTTGAATGCTTTTCTCAAGAACAATTTGACCTAACGCATTGTAAAAACTAATTTTAGCTTCACTAAAAGTAGCCGGGAACGAAATAAAAAGTTCATCAGAAACCGGATTTGGATACACCAAAAATCTTCCTGTTGCATTTTGATTTACAGAAAGCGCATTAGTTAATGCCAACTGAAAATCGGGAATTCCATAACCAAATTGGTTTGTTGGATTAGCAAATCTATCGGCAGATTGCTTAACAAAATTTACTATTTGTTGGTTGGTTAAATTTGGAACTGCTCCCCAAAAACTAGCTATCATTCCCGCCAAGATTGGACAAGAAAAGGAAGTTCCGCTCGCAGTTTGAATATTCCCACTCGTATTAGCAACCACTGAAGCTTGTCCTTGTGCCATTACATCTGGTTTTATCCTTCCATCAAATGAAGGTCCGACTGAGCTAAAAGTCGCATAAGTCTCATCGAATTTTACAGCGCCAACAGCTAAAACATTTAGTGCTTCCGCCGGAACGGCAACATGATTCAACGGTTCCGCACTACTCCCTGAATTACCTGCACTGGCAACAACTACGATTCCTTTACTAAAAGCAATATTTGCTCCTTTTGAAGCGAAAGCTGTGTCACCTGTAAATTCATCATAATTATGTCCGTAATTTGGATTATCAAACTTATAATAGCCCAAAGAGGTCGTAATAACATCTGCCCCAAGCCTGTCTGCTTCTTCTGCTGCTTCAACCCAATAACTTTCTTCAACAGGATTTTCCTGTGATATATCTTCGGTAACAAATAAATAATATTGCGCATCCGGCGCTGTTCCGACAAGTTCACCATCAACATAACCTCCCATGCAGGAAAGCGTCATGGTTCCGTGATTATGTAGCGAATAAACGTTGGTATTCTGACTGACAAAATTATAACCTCCGAGTATCAGATTATTATCGAATAACCTTTGGAAAGGCGCCGTTGAATTAACATTTATAAATCCGGAATCCAGAACCGCAATTATTTTGCCTGTTCCGGTATAATCCGCCTGATGCAGTAAATGCCCGTTTAGCATTTGTATTTGATTATTGGAATTTCCGTAATTAAAATTAATCAAAACATCCAGTTGCTTATTGACCGAATTGATGGTTCTTGGGGTTGGTCTTTTCGAATTCAGCGAAGCATCTGCAAAGCGTACACGATTTACATAGGGTAACAAAGTCAATGCACTAATATCGTTAACACTTCCACGAACATGAAGACAATTAAACCATTTTGATTTTGCTTTAACCGTAATTCCGTTTGCAGCCGTAATTCCATCAATATAAGGTTGGTGAATTGGCACATCGTTTTCACTTAATGCAATTCCCTGATTTGTTCTTCTATCTAAAGCTCTTTGGGTAAGAAAATTTAAAGGTGTATTTAATTGAACAGCTGCATTTGGTTTATCATTAAAATAAACCCAAGCGTCTTCCTGAGAATATCCATGAAAACTTAAAAGAAAAAGGACAATAAAGAAAAGTTTGTTCATAGCATTTACTCATTGAGAATGCTAATTTATGAAATTACTCCTGAACCAACTAATTCGTCATCAATATTCCACGCTACAAACTGACCTTCCGTTATCGCCGATTGTGGTTCATCAAAAGAAACATACAAACCACTTTCAAATTGGTATAAAGTCGCTTTCTGCAATGCCTGACGGTAACGAATACGAGCCATAACCTGCATCGTTTCACCATTTTTCAATGCTAAATCTTCGCGTATCCAATGAATTTCTGAAGGTTGCACTCTCAATGTTTTTTTGAATAAGCCAGGATGATTTGCACCTTGACCAGTATAAATCGCATTGGTTTTTACATCAGTCGCAATAATAAAAAGTGCTTCTTTTGTTCCGCCAACATTCAAACCTTTTCGTTGCCCAATGGTGAAGTAATGTGCTCCTTGATGTTTGCCCACAATTTTTCCGCTTTCAGAAGTATATGAAATTCCCTTGCTTTCAAATGCTAATTTTTCTTCTAACGAATTAAAGATTGGCTGCTCTTGATTATATAGTGAACTATTCGCCTCAATTTCATAAATCAAACCTTCTTTGGGTTGCAATTGTTGTTGCAAAAATTCGGGTAAACGAACTTTTCCAATAAAACACAAACCTTGCGAGTCTTTCTTTTCTGCTGTAACCAAATCTAATTTTGTAGCTATTTCACGAACTTCCGGTTTGGTCAATTCTCCAATTGGAAATAAAGACTTAGCCAACTGCTCCTGCGATAATTGGCAAAGGAAATAAGACTGATCTTTGTTTCCATCTTTTCCGGCAAGCAATTGATAAACCGGTTTTCCGCCAACTTCAATTTCCCCTTTTCTGCAATAATGTCCGGTTGCTACATAATCGGCACCAAGACTTAAAGCAATTTTCATAAAAACATCAAACTTAATTTCGCGATTGCACAATACATCCGGATTTGGAGTTCGTCCTTGTTCGTATTCGTTGAACATGTAGTCAACGATTTTTTCTTTGTATTGTTCGCTTAAATCAACGGTTTGAAAAGGGATACCTAATTTTTCGGCAACCAAAAGTGCATCGTTACTGTCTTCGAGCCACGGACATTCATTAGAAATAGTGACAGAATCATCGTGCCAGTTCTTCATAAAAAGACCAATGACTTCATAGCCTTGTTCTTTTAAAAGATAAGCAGCAACACTCGAATCAACACCACCCGAAAGTCCAACAACAACTCGTTTCATTTTATTGCAAAAAAAATTTGCGGCAAAGTTACCGCAAAATCTGTATAATTTAATATTATAATATCAGTTAAAACAATTCAATCGTAGACAAAACCTATTTATCTTCCTAATTTGTTTTTGATTTCACTATCTAAATCAGGATTGGGTTTTTCAGCATCTTTAACTTCAACTTTAACGTCACCCTGTTTTGGCATAACCGGTTTTTTAAAGTTTTTGTTTTGGAAGTTCATATTAACATCTTTCATTTTTCCTTTGACGAGCATTTTCCATATGCCAACTTTCTTACCGTTTTTATAAACTCCCTGCCCCGAAATTTCATTGGTCGGATTTCTATAAATTGCCTGTCCATCGTACAAACCATTCTTATAATTTGATTCTTCCATCACTATTCCGTTTTCAGCATAACTTTTATAAGCTCCGTTTTTAAAGCCATCTTTATAGGTTGTCTCTTCAGCTATTACACCGCTTTTATAAAACACTTTTCGAACACCATTTAGTTTGCCATTTGCGTAAATTTCAAGAGTCATGATGGATGGTGAATCTTCATGGTAATATTTCCATTCGCCTTCAAATTGCTTGTTGACCACTTTTCCTTCACTTACTTTACTTTTATTTTGATTGTAAAAAATAGTATAGCATGAATTGTCTTTAGCATTAAATTCTCTTGTGGCGATTACTGTTCCTGCTTTGGTGTCATCAAAAAATTTGAACATTCCGATTTCTTTTCCGTGTTCAAAAGTTCCTTCGTAACGAGGTCGTTTTGATGCTTCATAAACGCCTTTCCACAAACCATTTTTTTTGCCGTTTTCATCTAATTTGTTAAAATCCTGAGCGCACAATGTGAGTGAGGTTAACAATATTGTAATTATGTATTTCATGTTTTCTATTTGTTTCATGCTTCAACAAAAATAGTTTTTTACTTATAACGTAAAACATCTCAAAAAATTATTTAAATCAAAACTTTTCTGTTTAACCAAATAGCGAACCAAAAAAAATAAACTGTTAGAAAATATTGATTACACAGCTTTAAGTTACTGATTAAGAGGTTAAACAAAATAGTTAATTTTTTCATAAATATTATTTTGTTTAATCTTTATTGTTTTTTGTTAAACAAAAATGATTTAGCTTTGTGTAAACATTAAACAAAAAAGCTATGAAAAATTTAACAAAAATTATCGGAATTGCTATTTTTTCGCTAACTATCTTCTCATGTAGTAGTGATAGTGATAGCGATAGTCAACCAACAATCGTTGACATTGCATCTGGAAACTCAGATTTCTCAACTTTGGTTACTGCTTTGAACAGAACCGGTCTAACGGCTACTTTGGATGGTAGTGGTCAATTTACCGTATTTGCACCAACTAATTCTGCTTTTCAAACGTTCTTTACATCTCTTGGTCCTTCTGTTACAGTTAATAATGTAGATGTTAATGTACTCAAAAATGTTTTATTAAATCATGTAATTGGCGCAGAAGTTAAAAGTGCTGACATAGTAACGGGTTATGCTTCAACATTGTCTCCTATTAATACTACAGCAAGTTCACCAACCATAAGTATGTTTATACAAAAATCCGGTGGAGTTGTTACTCTAAATGGTGGAGCTTCGAATGGTGGAGCGACTGTTACAACTGCTGATATAGATGCAAGCAACGGTGTTGTTCATGTTGTTGGAAATGTTATTGGATTACCAACTGTAGTGAATCATGCTATTGCTAATCCTGATTTTACCTCTTTGGTCGGAGCATTGACTAGTTCAGGGCAACCTGATTTTGTGAGTATTCTTTCAGGTACCGGTCCATTTACAGTATTTGCTCCCAATAACGCTGCTTTCACTTCTTTAAATACTGAATTAGCACCAGGAGGAATTGCAGGTGTATCGGCTGCCAATTTAACTAAAGTATTAACATATCACGTCGTTAGTCCTGCTAATGTACGCTCATCTTCTCTAACTGAAGGACAAGTTGTGACCCCAATTTTAACTCCATCTCAAACCTTTACTGTTCTTTTAAGTGGTGGGGCAAGATTAAGAGACGCTAACAACAGAGAATGCAACATTATAGCAACTGATGTTCAGGCTTCAAACGGAGTAATCCATGTATTGAGTAAAGTACTTTTACCTACTTTATAATTTTAAATTGTGATGAAAAAGAAAAGCGCAGATAAATACTGCGCTTTTTTTATGACCCTAATTCTAAAGCTCTGTCATTGGCGGCTTTTACTGCTTCAACTATTGTTTTTTCTAAACTTCCTTTTTCAAAAATTCGCAACGCACTTTCAGTTGTTCCGCCTTTTGAAGCCACTTTGGCAATCCATTCTTCGTTCGATAATGAGTAACTGTTTTGTATCGCCACTGAACCCATAAAAGTTTGGTTGACTAACAACTCTGCTTCCGACTCGTTAAATCCTAAATCGACTGCTGCTTTTATCATGGATTGCATAAAATAAAAAACATAAGCCGGTCCGCTTCCTGAAATTGCTGTGGCAGCATCAATCAGTTTTTCATTCTCGACATAAACTGATTTTCCGGTAGTGTTAATCAAGTTTTGAATAATAAACAATTCCTTTCTGTCAACATTAGCTGAAGCAGTAAAGACCGTCATTCCCATTCCGATTTGCGTTGGAATATTGGGCATAGAGCGCACAATTTTCGAACACGAAAGTTGGCTTTCTAACTTAGAAAGTGTAATTCCGGCCATGACAGAAAAAATAATCTGACTGTCTTTCAAATACGGTTTTATTGACTGTGCCAAAACAGTAAAATCCTGTGGTTTTACGGCTAAAATTACAATGTCAAAATCGCCTATTTTATCGGAAACCAAATTCGAAAAATTAGCTTTTGGAATAGCACTTTCGATGGTAGAAAAATCAGCATTTCTGACCAAAACAAAAATATCTTCGGGTTTGATAAATCGCGAACTGATAAAACTATTGGCATAGGTTTTACCCATATTTCCGTGACCAATTATTAGTACTTTCATAGTTTATTAAAATTAAAAACTCTGTTTAAAGATATGTTTTTAAACAGAGTTTTGAAAATGTATTACTGAAATATTATTTCTTTTTGTTTTGCAATTGCTTTTGAGCTTCAGCCTGTTCCATCATTTCTCTCATTTTCTTTTGGAACTTACTTTCCGTTTTTGGCTTGGCTTTATTTTCCTGAATCTGAGCATGAATTTTATCGCTATCGATAAAATATCTTTTGATAACCAACATAATTCCGATAGTAATTAAGTTAGAAATAAAGTTATACAAACTCAATCCGGAACCATAACTGTTGAAGAAAATCAACATCATTACCGGTGAAACATAAATCATGATTTTCATAATTTTAGCCATATCCGGCATACCATCTTGTGGTGGTTGTGCCATTGCCTGATCACCTGAAGTCATTTTCATGTAGAAGAAAATCGCAATCGCGGCTAAAATCGGGAACAAACTCACGTGATCACCATACAATGGAATATTGAACGGCAATTTGAATATTTGGTCAAATGACGATAAATCGTCCGCCCAAAGGAATCCTTTTTGTCTCAACTCAAATGCCGATGGGAAAAACTGGAACGAGGCATACATAAACGGAATTTGTATCAATGCCGGAATACAACCAGCCATTGGATTCACACCAGCTTTGCTATAAAGTTTCATTGTTTCCTGTTGTTTTTTCATTGGATCTTTTTTGAATTTTTCTCCAATTTCCATAATCTCAGGACGCAAAACTTTCATTTTCGCCTGTGACAAAAATGATTTAAACGTAATAGGCGACATTGCAATTTTGATCAAAATAGTGAAGATAATAATCGCAATTCCCAATCCCATAAATGAGCTTAAAAATCCAAATAGCGGAATGAAAATAAACTTGTTTATCCAACCAAAAATTCCCCATCCTAACGGAACAATTTTTTCAAGATTCCTGTCGTAATTTTTTAAAGTTTTATAATCCGTTGGACCATAATACCAATTCATTTTATAATCTAACTCTCCATTTGTAAATGCTAACGGAATTGTTGCTTTATATTGTTTTGTGAAAATGGTGTCTTTTTTATCATCATTCACCAAATCATGCGAATGCAGTTTTGCTTTCTCAAATGGTGTTTTGGTCAATAAAATAGTTGAGAAAAAGTGCTGCTTGTAAGCAATAAAAGTTGCCTTTTCCGGATTTTCCTCTTTGTCTTTTCCTTGTCCAACATAGTCGATTTTCCCATCTTCATACTCGAAATAAATTTCGGCATAACGGTTCTCATAGGATATACTTTTCTCGTTGCGGTAGCTTTTCAAATCCCATTGCAAGTCGATAGGTTTTGAAGCATTTAGAACCGTATTTAATCCTTGAGAATGTATATCGAAATCAACTAAATATTGGTTTGGTGCCAAAACATATTTGTATTCCAAATACTCATTTGCTCCGGCTTTCAACTTCATAGAAAGGATTTGGTTGGCTCCTACTTTTGTCAAAGTTGGCTCAAAAAATAAGTCTTTAGTATTTAAAACACGATTGTCTTTGGTTTGCAATTGAAGATTAAAACTGGCATTATTATCTTTTATCAATTCAACTAATTGCCCTGAATTTTTCTTGAATTTTTCATACTTTTTCAAAATGGCTTCAACAACATAACCACCTTTGTTAGCAATCTTAAGCTTTACCAAATCATTCTCTAAAGTCGTGAAATTTGCTGTAGCAGAAGGCAAAGTTGCTGAGTAAGCAAAGCTTCCTAAAGTACCTTGAAGTTTCTGAATTTTAACTGAATCGGCAACAGCAGTATCTGTTATGGTTTTAGTAGTTTCTTTTGGAGTTACCGCCACAGCTGCTTTTGCTGCTTTCTCGGTTTTGGCTTTTTCCTGTTGCTCTTTTAATTCGCTGTCTCTGTTGTTATACATCATCCAAACGATGATAACGAATATTAAACCAAAACCAATAATCGTATTAAAATCAAATTTCTTTTCTTCCATAAGTACTGCTGAACCTGTTTCGGTTCCTTTATTTATTTTTATGTTTTACCATTGCGGCCACAAAGCTAACAAAAATTGGGTGTGGATTCGCAACCGTACTCTTATATTCAGGATGGTATTGTACTCCAATAAAAAACGGATGGTTTTCCAATTCTATAATCTCAACCAAACCAGTTTCCGGATTTATCCCTGAACAAGTTAATCCTGCTTTTTCTAATTGTTTTCTGTATTCATTATTAAACTCATAACGGTGACGGTGACGCTCCTGAATTTGGGCACTTCCATATATTTGGTGTGCCAAAGTTCCTGCAGCAATATCACACTTCCAGGCACCAAGACGCATCGTTCCTCCTTTATCGGTGATGGTTTTCTGTTCTTCCATAATCGAAATTACAGGGTTTGGTGTTTCTTCATTCATCTCGGTTGAATTGGCATCTTTCAATCCCAAAATATTTCTCGAATATTCGATAACCGCCATTTGCATTCCAAGACAAATTCCGAAAAACGGAATATTATTTTCACGTGCATAACGAACCGTATCAATTTTTCCTTCAATTCCACGACCGCCAAATCCCGGTGCAACTAGTATGCCGTCCAAATCTTTTAGTTGCTCATCTGCCGTTTTGGCATCTAAATATTCAGAATGAATAGAAATCACGTTCACTTTGGTTTGGTTTGCCGCACCAGCATGAATAAATGATTCTAAAATTGATTTATAAGAATCCTGCAATTCTACATATTTTCCAACCAAACCAACATTTACGGTTTGTTTCGGATGCTTTAATCGGTGTAGAAAAGTATTCCAGTTTTTCAAATCCGGAGCTGCTTTTTTAGGCAGGTTTAATTTCTTTAAAGCGACTACATCCAAACCTTCTTCAAGCATCAAATTTGGCACTTCATAAATCGTTGAAGCATCGATAGACTGAATCACCGCTTCGCGTTTTACGTTGCAAAACAAGGCTAATTTTTGACGCAATTCATCCGACAATTCGTGCTCGGTTCTACAAACTAAAATGTCCGCTTTAATACCGCTTTCCATCAAAGTTTTAACCGAGTGCTGTGTTGGTTTTGTTTTTAATTCTCCGGCTGCAGCCAAATAAGGAACCAATGTCAAATGAATTACGATTCCGTTGCTCTCGCCTAATTCCCAAACCAATTGACGCACCGATTCGATATAAGGTAAGGACTCAATATCTCCGACCGTTCCACCAATTTCAGTAATCACTATATCAAAATCGCCTGACTTCCCAAGCAACTGCATGCGTTCTTTAATTTCGTTGGTAATATGAGGAACAACCTGGACAGTTTTTCCCAAAAATTCGCCTCTTCGTTCTTTCTCAATTACCGAAAGATATACTCTACCTGTAGTAACGTTATTAGCTTGCGAAGTGGGAACGTTTAAAAATCTTTCATAGTGTCCTAAATCTAAATCGGTTTCTGCTCCATCATCTGTCACAAAACATTCTCCGTGTTCATACGGATTTAAAGTTCCCGGATCAACATTGATGTAAGGATCAAATTTTTGAATGGTCGTTCGATAACCCCTAGCCTGTAGTAACTTGGCCAAAGATGCTGCGATGATTCCTTTTCCCAAAGAAGAAGTCACACCGCCGGTAACAAAAATGTATTTTGTTTGATTCATTTTTTTTGTAGTTGTTGTGTTGTAATTGTTGTAAAAAACGAGGCAAAAATAATGAATTAAATTGGTTTCGGATATTGTTTTTTAATATTCCGAACCAATTCTTCCAAACCGTTTAACTTAAGTTCATAAACGAGTTGCAGTTGTTCGCCAAGCTGTCCTTTTGGGAAACCTTTTTGGCTGTACCAAACCACATAATACTCGGGCAAATCGATAAGATAATAGCCTTCATATTTGCCGAAAGGCATTTTGGTATGGGCGAGTTTGATGAGAAGTTGTTGTTGTGGATTCATTTAAAAAAGAGAATAGAAAAAAGATGAAAGAGAAAAGACAATTATGCTGAAAAAAGAAATCTATATTCTATGTTCTCTTCTCTATTTTCTTTTTCTACTTCCAATTAAAAGTAATTTCCTTTTTGATATCTGGATGCAGGCTGAACATAACCGGACAAGTCAGTCCTGCTCTTTCCAAAATGGTTTTGGTTTTATCATCAGCAGCATGGTTCATCTCAAAGTGAATGTGAATTTCAGAAATCCTTCTTGGATCAGCAGCCATAACTTTGGTTACTTCTGCAGTTGTTCCTTTCAATTCAATATCCATATCGCGGGCTTTAATCCCCATGATAGTAATCATGCAGGTTGCAAGTGAATTCGCTACCATATCGGTTGGCGAAAATGCTTCTCCTTTTCCGTGATTGTCTAGTGGTGCATCGGTAATGATTTCGGTTCCGGATTGCATGTGCATTGACGAAGTTCGCAATTCGCCTAAATATCTAACGATTGATGTTGCCATTACAATGCTTCTTTTATGGTTAAATCGGTGTCGTAATACAAAATGTAAATTCCGTTATTGGAATAACCATAAGTTGCATTTTGAACATAATCAAATTTGTTTTCTATTTGTTCTGATGGTGAAACCTGAATGGTCTCTTCAAAAGTTTTGTCCTGCGACAATCGTAGTAACGTATCAAACGTTACATCAAAACCTCGAATGGCGTATTGGTTGGGTATAATTTTATTTATCTTTTTATACTTTGCATCAAACTGATTGGCTTCATCAGTTTCGTTTGGTCTGGAAAGTGATGGATAGAGAAGTTTCAATTTGGTTAATCGCGTTAATGAAATTTCCTCAAAATCAAAGGTGTCGTTTTGTTCCAAAATCACAAGCTGCACCTGATACTCTTTTTGTGCCGCTAACATTGCAGAAGTTGTGGCCAGAATCATTCCAGTACTTTCAGAAGCTAAAACCACATAATTGAGTTTGTCTTTTTGGAACAGGACTTTTAAACTATCGGCAACAAAAGTTCCTTTAGGGCTCAAACCCGCAATTCTAACATTGGGCTGCATTTCCTGAATGTACTGTTTTACACTTCCTTTTTTGTTATCAACAACGGCGATAATATTGCCGCTTTTGGCTTTCATAAAGTCAAAAATTGAGCTTCGCAACAACTCTGCTGAAGGCATCGATTGGTACAAATTGGTATATTTTTTTCCACTTTCTTTTGATAGTGGAGAAATAACCGGAGTTTTTGTTGGCTCAAGCAGTTCGGCTAATTTTTCGACATTAGATTGATAAAATGGTCCGACAATAGCATCCATGCTTTGAAGATTATTTTGTTGGACCAAAGTAGCTACGTTGGATGAGTTTTTAGTTTCCTGAGAATCTAAAATTTTGATATCGACATTCATCCCTAAAACTTTAGCTGAATCAATCGCCATCAAAGCACCCGAATAGAAATCCAAAGTCAAATTCAGGAATTTATCTTTTTTCAATCTGGCTTGTGTCGAATTTATAGTGTCGCTTTCAATTTTTGAAATATTAAAAGGCAAAAGTAATGCGAGTTGTTTCCTCGCATTAGTGTTGATTGTTTTTAGTAAATTTCCCTGTTCTTTTTTGACAGGTTCTTTTCGCTGTCCTTTGGGCACACGGAGTATCATTCCTAATTTAATTCCTCTTTTCAATTCGGGATTTAGAGAAATCAATTCCTGCTCGGATATTCCATAATCATTGGCAATAGTTGCAATGGTTTCTTTTGGTTTAACCACATATTCTTCTAAATATTTTTTAGTACTTGTCGTTTCAGCTGTCGCTGTTTCGGCTACTGGTTTTGGTGTTTCAACTGCTGGTTTAGGTGTTTCTAAAACAGCTTGATTTACAACATTGCCTGAAACAACAAGTTTAAAACCAATAGGAAAATCATTCACAATTGCCGGATTTAAACGTTCCAATTCGGGAATGGTCATTCCGTACTTTTTAGAAATACCATATTTTGTTTCCTTTGGTTCAATGATGTGATAGGTGGTTTCTCCTTTTGGTGCTTCAACCTTTGGTGCTGCTTTTACAACGGCAGGCTTTGAAACTACAGGAGCAACTACTTTCGGAGTTTCTACAGGTTTTGAAGCAGCAACATTTTGTCCGCTACCCGAAGTTGGGATTTTAATATTCTGTCCAATCTTCAAACCATTATTTAATAAATCTCCATTTGCCGCTTTTAGTGCATCAATAGTAACTCCATATTGTTTTGAAATGCTGTACAACGTTTCTTTGGGTTGCACTAAATGTGAATTTGGATTGCTGGTTTGTGTTGCATTTTGAGATGAATGGATAACCACTACCGAAGCTGAGGCCGGAATCAACAAAACACTGTTCAATTGAATTCCGTTTTGAGAATCTGGATTTAAACTATAAATATCATAGGGAGTAACCTTATATTTTTGAGCTATCATATTGATAGTTTCTCCTTTGGCAACAGTATGTTTCGTATATTTTTCCTGTTTTGCAGAAACTGTAAAAACAAAGGAAAACATAGTTAGAAATATTGAAAAAAGAATACGGTTTTTCATTTACTTAATGTTTATTTAACGTCTAAAGTTAACAAATCTTTTTTAACACAATATAAATTGCTAATTTTTTCATTAACTTTTTTGTGTTAACAAAAACTATTCCCATTCGATTGTTGCTGGTGGTTTGGAGCTTATATCATACACTACTCTATTTACACCTTTTACTTTATTTATAATCTCGTTTGAGATTTTCATCAAAAATTCATACGGTAAATGAACCCAATCCGCTGTCATCCCATCGGTTGATTCTACAGCTCTCAGCGCCACTACCTTCTCATAAGTACGCTCATCACCCATCACTCCAACACTATTTACAGGAAGTAAAATCGCTCCGGCCTGCCATACTTTATCGTACAATCCGTGCTCTTTTAATCCGTTGATAAAAACAGCGTCAACTTCCTGTAGTATTCTAACTTTTTCAGGTGTGATGGCACCCAAAATTCTAATCGATAATCCTGGTCCTGGAAATGGATGCCTGCCCAAAAGTTCCGGGTCGATGCCCAATGTTTTACCAACTCTACGCACTTCATCTTTAAATAACATACGCAAAGGCTCCACTATTTTGAGCTTCATATAATCAGGTAAACCGCCAACGTTATGATGTGATTTGATGGTTGCTGATGGTCCTTTTACCGAAACCGATTCGATTACGTCAGGATAAATGGTGCCTTGAGCCAACCAGGTTACATCTTCAATTAAATGTGCTTCTTCGTCAAAAACTTCGATAAAAGCATTACCAATGGCTTTTCTTTTTGCTTCCGGATCTTCAAGTCCATCTAATGCAGTCATGAATCTGGCTGTAGCATCGACACCTTTTACATTTAAACCCATGTCTTTGTATTGGTGCAGAACATTTTCGAATTCATTTTTACGAAGCAAACCATTATTAACAAAAATACAATAGAGGTTTTTGCCAATAGCTTTGTGCAGCAAAACCGCCGCTACCGTAGAATCTACACCGCCTGAAAGTCCAAGTACGACTTTGTCACCTTTTACTTTTTCCTGTAATTCTTTAACGCAATCTTCTACAAAAGCGTTTGGTGTAAAGTTCTGTGGAACGTGTGCAATCTTAACCAAAAAGTTCTCAAGGATTTGTTTCCCATCTGTAGAATGATAAACTTCGGGATGAAACTGAATGGCATAAGTTGTTTCGCCATCGATTTTATAAGCTGCGTTTTCGACATCTTTGGTACTGGCCAATTTCACACCATTAGTTGGTAAGTGTTTGATGGTGTCACTGTGGCTCATCCAAACTTGTGAATTCACATTTACATTTTCAAAGAAAACTTCTTCTTTAATATAGGATAAATTTGCTCTTCCATATTCTCTAATATTGGAAGCGGCTACTTCTCCACCTGAAAAATGTGCCAAATATTGGGCGCCATAACATACCGCGAGCAGCGGCAATTTGCCTCGAATATTGGACAAATCGATTTGCAAAGCGTCTTCTGAGCGAACAGAATAAGGACTTCCGCCAAGGATGACTGCTTTGTAGGGCGATAAATCAGTTGGAAAATGATTGTAAGGGAAGATTTCGCAGAATATATTTAATTCCCGAACTCTTCTCGCAATAAGTTGTGTGTATTGCGAACCGAAATCTAAAATAAGTACGTTGTGTTGCATGTGCAAAAGTACTATTCTCGATTCAAAATAAAAAATGGAATTGGTAAGTTTTATGCAGAAAACATACCTAAAAATTTAAACCTAAAAATCAGAATTCTATTAAGATTTCCCATTTATTTTTTGTAGTATTGTTAAAACTATACTGTAACAAAATTACATATCGAGCCGTCTAATCGGTCAAAAATCACTCAAAACCAATCAGCTACTATGGAATTACTCATTAAAGATTTAGACAAAAAATACAGCAACGGCGTACATGCTTTAGATAATGTCTCGCTAACAATACCAAAAGGAATGTTTGGGTTACTTGGACCAAACGGTGCCGGAAAATCTTCACTAATGCGAACCATAGCAACGCTTCAGGATGCCGATAGTGGTTCCATTACTTTGGGCGATATTGATGTATTGAATGACAAACAAGCCGTACGCAAAATATTGGGTTATCTACCTCAGGAATTTGGTGTTTATCCTCGAACAACCGCAGTAGATTTACTTGACAACTTAGCCTTACTAAAAGGTTTTGAAAACAAAGCCGACAGAAAGCAAATGATTGAACAGTTGCTTGTGAAAGTTAATCTTTGGGAACATCGCAAAAATGCCGTAAGCAGCTATAGTGGTGGAATGCGCCAGCGTTTTGGTATTGCACAATGTTTGATTGGTTCTCCAAAACTGGTAATTGTAGATGAACCTACAGCAGGTTTAGATCCGGGAGAACGAAACAGATTCTATAACATTTTGAGTGAAATTGGTGAAAACACTATCGTAATTCTTTCCACTCACATTGTACAGGATGTACGCGAATTGTGTACACAAATGGCAGTTGTGGATAAAGGCCGAGTGCTTTTTGCCGGCAATACCGATGATGCTTTATTAGAAGTGCGGGGCAAAGTCTGGGAGAAAAAAGTTCCGAAACAGGAATTGTCCAAATATCAGGAAGAACATCAGGTCATTTCCAACAAACTTGTGGGCGGACAACCTTTGATTCATATTTTTTCTGAAAATCCGGTAGCTGGTTTTGTGAAAGCCGAAGAAAATCTTGAAGACGTATTTTTTGCCAAACTCAATGCTTTAGTATAAATTTTAGAACGACAATCTTATGTGGAAATTTATACAATTCGAACTCAAATATTGGCTAAAAACGCCAATGGTATGGATCTTTTTTTTCATCAACGGCTTACTCGTATTTTTTGCCGTAGCTTCTGAGCATGTTACTATTGGTGGCGGTGTTGGAAACACACACAAAAATGCGCCTTTTGTTATTGAACAATATTATGGTGTGTTCTCAACCATTTGCCTTTTGATGACAACTGCCTTTATGAACGCCACAGCCAACCGCGATTTTCAATATGGCATGTACCAATTTATCTTTACGTCTCCAATCAAAAAAAGAGATTATTTCTTCGGAAAATTTATTGGAGCTGCAATGGTTTCTGTAATTCCATTATTAGGGATTTCTGTGGGAGCACTTTTAGGTTCTTTTCTTGCTCCAATTTTTGACATGGCTCCGGCGGAACGTTTTGGTGAAACCGATTGGTCCGGACATTTATATGGCATTATCAACTTTGGTATTCCTAATGTAATTATTTCCGGGGTTATGCTGTTTTCTCTGGCAATAATCTTCCGAAGCAACATTATTTCTTTTATTGGTTCAATGTTGATATTGGTTTTCTACGCGGTTTCCGAAATTTTCACCCGAGACATTCAAAAGGAATGGTTGGCCAATATTTTGGATCCTTTTGGCGCAAAGCCTTTTGAAATTATGACCAAATATCTAACGGTGGATGAAAAGAACACTAGTGCGGTTTCACTTCACGGTGAATTACTGATTAACCGAGCCGTTTGGTTGACTATTATGATTGGGATACTAATTCTTGTATACTATCGTTTTTCATTTAACACCAAAAACGTTAAAGCCAAAAAAGAAAAAATCAGCAAAAAAGATGCAATTCCTTCTATTTCAAATACAGATTTTTTGCCAACCAAAGCCGGAGTTTTTTCGTTTTCCACTTTTTGGAGTTTGGTGAAATTTGAGATTAAAGCGGTAATAAAAAACCCAACCTTTATAATTATTGTTTCTATCGGAATGATTTTATTGATTACCAATCTGACCAGTTTTTCAGGTCGTTATGGTGCTGTCCAATATCCGGTAACTTATGATATAGTGGACATTATTGAAGGTTCGTTTATGCTGTTCATGATTGGATTTATAACGTTTTATACCGGTGTTTTAGTTTGGAAAGAGCGCGATGCTAAGATTAACGAAATTCAGGATGCTACGCCAATTCAAACGATTAGTTTATTTGCTTCCAAAGTCCTGGCAATTATTTTTGCTATTGCTACGGTATTGGTGGTTACAATAGTGGTTGGAGTAATTGCGCAAACCCTGCATGGCTATACTCGTTATGACCTTGATGTCTACATCAAATCGTTATTGGTTATCAAACTTTTGAGCTACTCCTACTTGGTTATTTTGTCGTTGTTATTCCATTATCTGATTAATAATAGGTATGTGGCTTATTTTGCGTTTGTGATGTTTATTGTTGTTAACGGATTTGTTTGGGGTTTATTAGAAATCAGCACCAATATGGTAAAATTCAATGCTAAACCAGACATTACATACTCTGATATGAATGGCTACGGCCCTTTCATTCCTTCAACAATTTGGTTCAATTTGTATTGGGGATTATTCTGTGTAGTGCTTTGCTTTGTGGTTTTAGCCTTTTATGTTAGAGGTAAAGAAGTTGATTTCAAACACCGCTTACACGCTGCCAGATTACAATTTAAGAAAAGTAAAGTTGGTCTTGCGATAGGTGTGTTAGCCTTTATACTTTGTGGAAGCTTTGTTTTTTATAATACCAAAGTGTTAAACACGTATGAATCATCAGAGGAAGTCGAAAACAGTCAGGTAAGCTATGAAACCAAATACAAAAAGTATGAAACGCTGAATCAGCCGCGTTTTTATAAATTCAACTACACTATTGATATTTTTCCGTCCGAAAGAAACATGCACGCCAAAGTCGAAGCTTGGGCAAAAAACAAATCAAATAAGCCTATTAGTGAATTGCATTTTACTTTGCCTCTACTGACTGACAGCATTAAGCTCACAATTCCAAATTCGAAATTAAAGTTGAAAGATGACGATTTAAACTATCGAATTTACAAGCTAAACAAACCATTAGCATCGAATGATTCGATAAAAATCACTGTCAATTTATCCAGTATCACCAAAGGATTTGAGAACGAAGTAAGCTTTACACAACTGACTCAAAACGGAACATTCTTTAACAACAAAGATATTTTACCTTCTTTTGGCTATAACAGAGATTATGAGATATCCGATAAAAACCTACGTATTAAACGCAAGTTACCAAAGCGCGATCGTATGCCAAAACTGGATGAAAACGATTTAGCTGCCCGAAGCAATACTTACATCAGCAGCGACTCGGATTGGGTTGAAGTAAACACTACCATCAGCACTTCTAAAGACCAAACCGCAATAGCTCCAGGTTCGTTGCTAAAAAGTTGGGAAGCTAATGGCAGAAAATATTTCAGCTACAAACTCGACCAAAAATCACTGAACTTCTATTCCTTCATTTCAGCTGATTATCAAGTGGTGCGCAAAAAATGGAACGGTATTGACCTCGAAGTCTATTACGACAAACAACACGCTGTCAATGTCCCAAACATGATGAAAAGCATGCAGAAAGCATTGGAATATTACACCACTAACTTTGGTCCATACTATCACAAGCAATGCCGCATTTTAGAATTTCCGAGATATGGCAGTTTTGCTCAGGCTTTCCCGGGCACTATGCCGTATAGCGAAGGAATTGGTTTCATTACTGATTTACGCGATGTTACTAAAGATGATATTGATATGGTCTTTTATGTCGTGGCACACGAAATGGGACATCAATATTGGGCGCATCAGATTTGTGGTTCCAATATGCAGGGTAGTGAAATGATGAGCGAAGGTTTCTCACAGTATTCAGCTTTGATGGTGATGGAAAAAGAATATGGCAAAGACAAAATGAAAAAGTTCTTGGAATATGAAATGAATGATTATTTACGAGGCAGAAGCAGCGAATTTGAGGGTGAAAATCCAATCATAAAAACGGAGAGCCAACAATACATTCACTACAATAAAGCTAGTGTGGTATTGTATTATTTCAAAGAAATGATAGGGGAGAAAAATTTGAATGCTGCTTTGCATAATTTAATTGAAAAATTTGCATACAAAAACCCAGCCTATCCAACATCAATTGATGCCGTGAATGAATTTAGAAAAGTTACACCTGACAGTCTGAGTTACCTGATTCCGGATTTGTTTGAAAACATCACTTTATTCTCTAATCGAACGTTGAAAGTGACATCAAAAAAAGTAGGTGCAGAATATGAAGTGACTATTGAAACCACTTCCGAGAAATTCCGTTCCAATGCTTTGGGAAAAGAAACGGCTACGTCTATTGCTGATTATATTGACATTGGCGTTTTTGCCGAGTCGGACAAAGAAGATGTATTGGGAAAACCATTGGTTTATAAACGTTTAAAAATAACCAAAAAATTAAACACCTTTGTTTTTAAAACAAAAGTCAAACCATATAAAGCGGGCATCGATCCATACAATTATCTGATTGACCGAATTCCGGATGATAATGTAAAAGCGGTAGAATAATAAAACAAAACACCCGATCGATTTAGAACCTATCGGGTGTTTCCGTATAATCAGAAAAATTTTTAAATCAATATTATTTCACTACTAATTTTACTGTTTTTTCACCTTCTTCTGATTTTACTTTAGCAATCCATAAACCAGTTCTAAGTTCAAAACTAGTATCATTACTTGTTTTAATTGTTTTAACTAATGCACCTGTAATAGAATAAATAGAAACTGTTGTATTTGATTTTACATTAGATACAAAAACCTGATTGTCGTTGGTGTAAAAAACAGGTAATGCATCAGCTTTGATATCATCAATGCCAAGCCCTGTTTGTACTGAAAGCTTAGCAAAATTCATAGTATTATTAGTATATACATAAATAGTACCAGGCCCGCCTGTATAATATGCTGTCAAAATAGTTTTATAAGGAGAAGGAGAAGCAGAAAGGTAGAAAGCTAACTCAGTAGTCCCATCAGATATAGAAGCTCTTCTGTTTGTTGAAGATGTATATACCCAAAGTTTTACTGTACAAGGTCCATCAACCGGAAAAGACAACCCTCGTTTTGTAGGCAATGGAGCTCCTGTAGCCACCTGAACAGTCATCATATTTACATTAGTAAAACCATCACTAAAAGCAGTATTAGAAGCAGCAGAAATAGCTCCTATAGCTGAACCTCCTGAAATAAGGGTCAAACCGTCAATAGTAGTAGTTGCAGGACTGCTTGAATTATAACCTGGGTTAACTGGCCAATTTGTTGTATCATTTCCAAAATCCCAAACGTGATCCTGAGCATTAGAAACCAATGTAAATAATAGCATTGGTAAAATTAAAAGTAGTCTTTTTTTCATAATATTTTTGTTTTTAGTTGTTAATGATTTTAAGTTTCTTGCTAATTAATTTCAAATATATGTAATCGATTGCATAAAAGTAATATATTTTATATTAAAAAAAAATTATTCATTATAATATTACTCATTTTTTTTATTATTCACAATAAAAAACGAAAATATTCATATATACCGTTGGCTGAAATCCAATAGATTTGTTTACAATATTGAAGGTGTTATTTTAAAAATCTATTTGCTAAAAGGTCATGGCTAAAAACAAAAAACCTGACAAGTTTTAAAAACCTGTCAGGTGTAAATTTTAAATATCTTTAGAATTATTTTTGCTTAAAAGCTCTCACTCCAGGGAAATAAGCAGTATCGCCTAACTCCTCTTCTATTCTCAACAATTGATTGTATTTAGCCATACGATCCGAACGCGAAGCCGAACCGGTTTTGATTTGACCACAGTTTAATGCTACGGCTAAATCGGCTATCGTATTGTCTTCAGTTTCGCCTGAACGGTGTGACATTACCGAAGTATATCCGGCATTGTGCGCCATATTAACGGCTGCGATTGTTTCTGTCAAGGTTCCAATTTGGTTTACTTTCACCAAGATTGAGTTGGCAATTCCTTTTTGGATTCCGGTCGACAAACGCTCCACATTGGTTACAAATAAATCGTCACCTACTAATTGGGTTTTGTCTCCAACCAATTCGGTTAAGTATTTCCATCCATCCCAATCGTCTTCATACATTCCGTCTTCAATAGAAATAATTGGATAATTTGCAGCCAAAGAAGCTAAATATTCTGCTTGCTCTTTTGACGTTCTTATTTTTCCTGTTGCGCCTTCGAATTTAGTATAGTCGTATTTTCCGTCTACATAAAACTCAGAAGCGGCACAGTCTAAAGCAATCATAACTTCGTCACCAAATTTATAACCTGCATTTTCTACCGCCTTTTTAATTGTATCCAAAGCATCTTCGGTTCCGCCGGCTAAGTTTGGAGCAAATCCACCTTCATCACCTACTGCAGTCGAAAGATTTCTATCGTGTAATACTTTTTTAAGGTTGTGAAAAATCTCCGTTCCCATTTGCATCGCATGTGTAAACGATGTTGCTTTTACCGGCATAATCATAAATTCCTGAAACGCAATCGGCGCATCAGAATGCGAACCACCATTGATGATGTTCATCATTGGAACCGGTAAAGTGTTAGCAGAAACGCCACCAACATATCTGTATAAAGGTAAACCTAATTCGTTTGCCGCTGCCTTGGCTGTAGCCAAAGAAACACCCAAAATAGCATTAGCACCAAGGTTTGATTTGTTTGGAGTTGCATCAAGTTCAATCATCAATTGGTCGATGTGATTTTGCTCAAATACTGAAACGCCCATTAATTCGGGAGCGATAATTTCGTTAACATTCTTAACTGCTTTCAAAACTCCTTTGCCCATATAGGCTTTTCCACCATCGCGTAATTCAACCGCTTCGTGCTCACCGGTTGAAGCTCCGGAAGGAACAGCAGCGCGTCCTAAAACACCATTTTCGGTAACTACATCTACTTCTATTGTTGGATTTCCTCTTGAGTCAAGAATTTGTCTTGCGTGAACTTTGATAATTATGCTCATTTTTATTTTAGTTTAAGATTTTTAATTGGTTCACAAATTTAAGGAATTTAAAAAATAGAGGTGCAATTATTTGCAGAACTTATAAACGCAATCGTTTTAGCTTGCAAGAATCGTTGAACTGCACGCAATAATTATAATTATATAAGTCTAAAATAATATCGTGTAACAACCACCTTTTATGTTGGTGCTAATTTTACATAAAAATAAAACACTTGCCTCATGAAAAATTCTACTCTTAAAAACAGCACCAAAAGCAACCTACTAATTCAAGTTTGCTTCTTTCTATTAGTTGGGCTAGTACCAGCAATATCAAACTCTCAAAATTATCGTACCATAGAAGCTTATATGGATGATTTTGCCAAAAACGAATTGTACGTTAAAAAATCATTGATGGATTATTCTGTCTCTATAGTTGAATCACAATTGTATTCGAGAACTAAAGTAACAGCGGTCAGAATTATCGAAAAATTAGAAAACATTAATACAATCCTAATGACCACTAATAAAGGATTTGAAGGCAATACTTTATTGAGAGACAGTTTTATAAAATTGAATCAAAGAACAATTGACTGTCTAAAAAATGGGAGTTTGATTTTAAATGATTATGATTACCAAAGCACCTTATCACTGCCTGAAATAGGTGAAAATATTGCTACTAAAGAAAGACATCTTATTGCTTATTATCAAGAGCTTAAAAAATACGAACAAGACAAAAAGAGTTTTGCAATGTGTTATAAAATGCATTTCAAAAATAACAAGTCTAAAAATATATTAGAGTACAATGCGTATCAAAACATATTGTTTTATAAAATGAATGTTATGGATGAAAAACTTACTTATGTAATAAATGCAAAAGATAAAAAAGGATTTTCAGACTGTCTGAACTTGATTACATTTACGCGTGATGAAGTTGTGGCAAAAACCAGCGAATACAAAAGCGAATATAAAGATACTTCCCTTAATGATGCCAACATTGAATATGCTAATTATATTGCTGGCCAAAAAGAAAAATTGAGTGACTTATTTAACAATTATGTAGATGAGTATAATGCACTACAAGCATTAAAAAACTCAGCACAACCAGAAACAACTGAAAGTGTTGCCGCATATAACTATGCTGTTAAAAGCTACAATATCAAAAAGAATTTGTTTTATGCTGTTTTTAATGATATTCAAATTACCAAAGATAAAATGTATGATAACTGGTTAGCTGTCAATAGTGCTTTCCTAAAAAACAATGGAAAATTTGATAGCCTTTATGAAAAATATGCTTCCAAAGATTAATTCCGGTAAATACAGCTTAACAGTAAAAGGCGAAAAGTTATACTTCAAGTAGGCTTTTCGCTTTTTTGATATTCGTTATAAAATCATCAAAAAGATACGACGAATCATGTGGACCGGGACTTGCTTCAGGATGGTATTGCACCGAGAAAACATTTTTGGATTTCATTCGCATTCCTGCTACGGTATTGTCATTGATATGATAATGGGTAATTTCTAAATCGGGATGCTTTTCAAGCTCTTCTCTGTTTACTGCAAATCCGTGGTTTTGCGAAGTGATTTCTCCTTTTCCTGTCAGGACATTCATAACCGGATGGTTAATTCCTCTGTGACCGTTAAACATCTTATAAGTAGAAACTCCGTTTGCCAAACCTATAATCTGATGCCCTAAACAAATTCCGAATAACGGCTTGTCAGATGCAATCAATTGCTGAGCAACACCAATTACTCCTTCTAACGGTTCCGGATCGCCCGGACCATTTGATAAAAAGTAACCGTCAGCATTAAAAGATTCTAATTCCTCGAAAGAGGTATTGTATGGAAACACTTTGATATAGCAATCTCTTTTCGCTAAGTTTCTCAAGATATTTCTTTTGATTCCTAAATCCAGTGCCGCGATTTTATAGGTTGCATTTTCGTGACCAAAAAAATAAGGTTCGGTTACTGACACCGTTGAGGCCAGCTCCAACCCTTTCATGTCGGGAACATTTGACAATTGTTTTTTCAACTCTTCTACAGAAGTTCCGTCGGTACAAATAACCGCATTTTGTGCGCCGTTGTCACGGATGTAACTCACCAAAGCTCTTGTATCAACATCTGAAATGCAGATTAAGTTTTGCTTTTCGAAATAGTCATACAGGTTGCTTTCAGAATCGGGACGCGAATGGTTGAAACTGAAATTTTTACAAACCAATCCTGATATCATGATTTTTTCAGATTCTACTTCATTTTCATTTACGCCATAGTTTCCAATGTGCGGATTGGTTGCTACCATGATTTGCCCGAAATAAGACGGATCGGTAAAAATTTCCTGATAACCGGTCATTCCTGTGTTGAAGCAAACTTCTCCAAAAGTCTTCCCCGAAATTCCAATTGATTTACCGTGAAAGATGGTTCCGTCGGCTAGAAGTAAAATGGCCTGTGGTCTTGTTGTGTGTTGCATTGTGTAGTTGTGTGTTGTAGTTGTTGTTTGATGTTGCAAAAATACACCAAAAAAAAATTCTCACAATAGAGAATTTTTAGGTTTTATTTTAAAATCATCTGATTAAGCTAAAATGTCCGGTTTTAATAATCAACTTATTTTCCAAATCGGTTAATGAAATCTTGTACCAATAATCATCTGCAGGATACAACCTTTTATCACTAATTCCCGGCCAGCCATATTCATTCCCATTCATATCCATATTATACAGAAGCTTTCCATATCTATCAAAAATTTGAATTTCGACACCAGAATAAAATTTCTTTGACAAACCAAATATTTTCCATTCTTCATTTATTCCATCATTGTTTGGTGTGAAATAATTAGGAATTGTCATCATATAAATTTGAGTAGTAATACTTTTTTCGCAATTGTGTATGTCTTTTACATAAACAGTGTGAATACCTGCGGCAACACTTGAAAATGTATAGGAGTTCCCTGAACCAAAATAATTAATCCCATCCAATGAAAATTGATAAGTACTATTTCCGTTTACAGAAACAAAAACTTGTCCGTTATTGGCTCTAACTTCTAAAAATTCAGGAGCTGCTACTTTTATTACTCTAAACTCTTTTGTGAGCGAACAACTTATTCCGTTTTCTTGTTTTTGAACAGTAATAGAATAATTACCTTCCTGTGTTGGTTGAAAAAATCTTTGGGTAGAAATAATGCTTCCACTTTGATTTTTCCATATCCAGGAATAATTGCTACTTCCTCCATCGAGAATTATTGGAGGTTGCACGCTAGGATCACAAATAGTATATTGACTTTCTATATCCAGATCAATAATTGAATTTACAATTGCATTAAACGGCATAACTCCGAAACAATTGTGGCTATCATCTTCAATTCGAACCCAAAGTACTGTTGTTGCTGATGTATGATACCTATCCAAAGGCGAAATCTTAGTTTGTGCATCCGTCAGATTAGCATAAAAAGTTATCGTAAACTCCGCCGGAATTGCTAATTCAGCTCTTATATCTAATTCTTTTGCTCTTATATTAAATTTACCTTCCGAATTATTCAAAACATCATCTGAACTTTCGCATACATAGATGTCGCTTATTGGCAATGCATTTGCCTGATAATTTTCGAGGTAAAAGTTGGTTATCGTTACACAGCCTTTGGAGCTGACTATTTTTACAAAAATCTCTTCTGGATTTGAAACATTGGTATAATGCTGTGAATCAGGAATTCGATTAATATCGTTATTGGCATCATCCAAACTGTGATAAAAAGTATAGATAAAATCAGGATCCGCATGAACGGCTAAATCTTTTATATTTTCAAGATTAAAAACCGAAATCCCATCTACGTCGGTATCACATTGAGTAAGTGTTTGATTTGGTGCCAGCTGTGGTAACGGATAGGCTTCAACATCTTTATACAAAGTAACCGCCTGATTATTATCCATTATTATTCTTGCTTTCACTTTATGGATTCCCGGTGTGCTGAAAAGGTGAGTTGGATTAAAATCGGTTGAAGTTGCTCCGTCTCCAAAATCCCATTCAACAGATAGTATTTGTCTGTAGGCATCCAATTCAAAACTAAAGGCAACATCAACACAATCGTCTTTAGACGGAATAATTCGGCTTCTCAAATAGGAAGCTACAAACATTGGCAATCCTTTGGTAGAAGCTGCATCTCCAAACTCGACTGATTCTGCGATAAAAAGACATTCCTCCCCTATTTTTTCGGGCTTATTTATTACCGATATCTTTCCATTAGGATTACTTGAATTTCCCTGAGCAATGTATATTTTACCATTTCTGGACAGCTGAATTGATCCCGGATTTTCTATAGGCATCAAATAATATTCTGCCGGATCCACTCCTCCTATATTTCTATATTGAAACTGCACTACATAACCATCTCCTGAATAATAAAACATTTTAGAATCTTGTGAAAATTCAATGCCATAAGGATTGATAAACACGCCAAATGCAGGAACTGTTGGCAGTGTAAAATATGGTTCGAAACTAATGGTTTCATTATTATAGCTATAGAAGTATACTTTTTGACTGGCACTATCGGCGAAAGCTAAATAACTTCCATCGGGCGCAATTTTCATTGCTCCAAGTCTGGTTATACTTCGATCTATTGGTCTTTTTACAGGAGTTAAATTCACACCGGTTGGCGTTACATTAAATATTCTGAATATAAATTCTCCATCAGGAATCATGACTCCAAATACCGGATCTGGTTTTGTCATGCAAATTACCCTTATGGTATCACTCTGAGGATGATGAATTGCTGCAATTCTGTTTGTCGCTTCTATTTCAGCAATCCTGACATCCTTGTTCACTGTAACATAACCAAAGGGATTTGCCTCATCAAACTTAACTTCTGCATAATATATTCCGGGTAAATAATACACCGGACTTGTCAGCACAGCCTGTCTTGTATAAAAAATGAAATACGTGGAAGTGTCATTTGGTTTTGGGACAATTAAAGGAGATTGAATCCCATCTATTTCTCCGGACAAACCTTCTCCATTTAGCATTATTTGATGATTTTTATTCCAAACTGTCTGTCCATTGGTATAAAACAACAAATTACCGTCATTGTCTGAAATACTAGCACATCCGGCAGGTGTAACCATAGCCCTGTCATTTAGAACTGCTACATCTCCATTGCTAAAATCCAATCCGGCATTTACACCAAAAGACCAATTATTTGTTTCATTTTGAGAGAAGCAAAAAACAGACATCAAAACAACCAGCAAGGTTAAATTATGTCTATTAAAAAAATAAAGTAGTTTTTGGTTACTCATGAATATTTTACTTTGATAAGCGAAGTGAATTAAATCAAAAATGAATTCAAACAGGGAGCAAGTTATAAAATAATTCCCTCAAAATTAGAGATTTCCCTCACTTTAACATCTTGTTATCATTCTGACGATATAAGAACTATTAAAAAATAATTCATGAATTATTTTTTAATATAAATAAGAATCTGTGAATTGATTTCACCCATAAAAAAAGAGGATAAACGTTTGTTTATCCTCTTTTAATTTATAAAGCTACATTTATTATGCTTGCTCTTCTTTTGATTCTTCATCAGTAGCTGGTGCTTCTGGCGCCTCGTCAGCTGGAGTCTCTTCAACTTCTGCAACTGCAGGAGCCTCTTCAACAACCTCTGGAGTTTCCACTTCAGCAACTGGAGTTTCTACAACCTCTGCAGCAGGAGTTTCAACAACTTCTTCTACGATTGGTGCAGCCTCTTCTACGATTGGAGCTACTTCTTCTACAACTGGTGCAGCAGCAGGAGTTGCAACAGGCGCAGCCGTTTTCTTAGGACGACGTGTTCTACCTTTTTTCTCCTCTTTTTTACCTCCGTTGTATAGTTCATTAAAGTCAACTAATTCAATCATTGCCATATCAGCATTATCACCTAAACGGTTACCCATTTTAATGATACGAGTATAACCTCCCGGACGATCACCAACTTTTGCAGCTACATCTCTGAACAAGTCAGTTACTGCATATTTGCTACGTAAGTAAGCGAAACATACACGACGATTGTGAGTTGTATCTTCTTTTGATTTTGTTACTAATGGCTCAACGAATTGTTTAAGCGCTTTAGCTTTAGCAACAGTAGTGATAATACGTTTGTGCTCGATTAGAGAACAAGCCATATTTGCCAACATAGCTTTTCTATGTCCAGTCTGTCTGCTTAAATGATTTACTTTTTTTCCGTGTCTCATGACGTGTTTTTTTAGCCTTCATCTTGCTACAATCCGATGCCGGAGAGCAAAATATGAAGTAATTTATTCTTTATCTAATTTGTATTTACCTAAATCCATTCCGAATGTTAAATTCTTGTTGGCAACCAATTCATCTAACTCAGTTAGTGATTTTTTACCGAAGTTACGGAACTTCATTAAGTCATTTTTGTTGAAAGATACAAGATCTCCAAGTGTATCAACTTCTGCAGCTTTCAAACAATTCAATGCTCTTACAGATAAATCCATATCAACAAGTTTTGTTTTAAGCAATTGTCTCATGTGTAATGATTCCTCATCATAAGACTCAGTTTGAGCAATTTCATCAGCTTCAAGCGTGATTCTCTCATCAGAGAACAACATAAAGTGGTGAATTAAAACTTTGGCAGCTTCTGTTAAAGCATCTTTTGGATTGATTGAACCATCAGTTTTGATTTCGAAAACTAATTTTTCATAATCTGTTTTTTGCTCCACACGGAAGTTTTCAATAGCATACTTTACATTTTTTACCGGAGTAAAAATTGAGTCAGTAAATATTGTTCCGATTGCTGCGTTTTGTTTTTTGTTCTCTTCTGCAGGAACATAACCACGACCTTTCTCGATAGTTAATTCCATATTAAGATTTACTTTGCTATCTAAGTTACAGATAACCAATTCCGGATTCAATACCTGGAAACCAGAAATGAATTTTTGGAAATCACCAGCTGTAATTTGATCTTTTCCTGAAATTGAGATAGAAACTGTTTCATTATCTACATCTTCAATCTGACGTTTGAAACGTACTTGTTTTAGATTTAGGATAATTTCAGTAACATCTTCTACAACTCCTGAAATAGTAGAAAACTCATGCTCAACACCATCAATTCTGATAGATGTAATTGCATAACCTTCCAACGCAGAAAGTAAAACTCTTCTAAGTGCATTACCAACTGTCAATCCGTATCCTGGTTCTAAAGGTCTGAATTCAAACTTACCTTCAAAATCGGTTGAATCGATCATGATAACTTTATCGGGCTTCTGAAAATTAAATATTGCCATAATTTAGACTAATGTCAATTATTATTTGTTGTACAATTCGACGATTAACTGCTCTTTAATATTTTCTGGAATTTGAAGTCTTTGCGGAACAGAAACGAAAGTTCCTTCTTTAGTGTCATTATTCCATGTAATCCACTCATATACGTGAGAAGAATTCGCTAATGAACTATTGATTGCTTCAACAGATTTAGATTTTTCACGAACGGCAACTTTGTCGCCTGGTTTTAAGTGATAAGAAGGAATGTTAACCAATTCTCCGTTCACAGTGATGTGACGGTGAGAAACGATTTGACGAGCTGCTCTTCTTGATGGAGCAATTCCCATTCTGAAAACTACGTTATCTAATCTTGCTTCGCATAATTGTAAAAGGATTTCACCAGTTACACCTTTAGAAGCTGCTGCTTTTTCGAATAAATTTCTGAATTGTTTTTCTAAAATTCCATAAGAATATTTAGCTTTTTGCTTTTCCATCAATTGGACAGCGTACTCAGATTTTTTACCTCTTTTTTTAGCCATCCCGTGTTGTCCAGGAGGATAATTTCTTTTTTCGAAGGCTTTGTCTTCTCCGAATATTGCTTCGCCAAATTTACGAGCAATTCTTGTACTTGGACCAGTATATCTTGCCATTTTAAATTGTTTTAAGATAGAGATTATGAATTCAGGTCGAATCCTCCGATAATCTTTAATCTATCTTGATTATACTATAATTATACTCTACGTCTTTTAGGAGGACGACATCCGTTGTGTGGCATTGGAGTAACGTCAATGATTTCAGTTACTTCAATTCCTGCATTATGTATAGATCTGATAGCAGACTCACGCCCGTTACCTGGTCCTTTTACATATACTTTTACTTTTTTAAGTCCAGCTTCTAATGCAATTTTACCGCAATCTTCTGCTGCCATTTGAGCTGCATACGGAGTATTCTTTTTAGAACCTCTGAAACCCATTTTACCTGCTGAAGACCAAGAAATAACCTCACCTTTTTTGTTAGTCAAAGAAATGATGATGTTGTTAAAGGTTGCACTAATATGAGCTTCACCTGTTGATTCAACGATAACTTTACGTTTTTTTGTTGTTGCTTTAGCCATATTACTTATTATTTAGTTGCTTTTTTCTTGTTAGCAACAGTTTTTCTTTTCCCTTTTCTTGTTCTAGAGTTGTTCTTAGTTCTTTGTCCTCTTAACGGAAGACCAGATCTGTGACGGATTCCTCTGTAACATCCAATATCCATTAGACGCTTAATGTGTAATGAAACTTCTGAACGAAGCTCACCTTCAATTTTGTAGTATGATACAGCATCACGGATTGCTCCGATTTGCTCGTCATTCCAATCTTGAACTTTAATGTCTTCACTAACATTAGCTTTTGCTAATATTTCGCTTGCACGACTTTTACCAACTCCGAAGATGTAGGTTAAAGCGATAACTCCTCTTTTGTTTTTTGGGATGTCTACCCCTGCTATTCTTGCCATAATTATCCTTGTCTTTGTTTAAATCTAGGATTCTTTTTGTTGATTACGTATAATCTTCCTTTTCTGCGAACGATGATGCACTCGGCACTACGTTTCTTAACTGATGTTCTTACTTTCATTTTGAATATCTTTAGTATCTATAAGTAATTCTTGCTTTTGACAAATCGTAAGGACTCATTTCTAGTTTTACTTTGTCACCAGGTAACAATTTAATGTAATGCATACGCATTTTTCCAGAAATATGAGCAATTACAACATGTCCGTTTTCTAATTCCACACGGAACATTGCATTTGACAATGCTTCAATTATTGATCCGTCTTGTTCTATTGCTGATTGTTTTGCCATAAAAACTAAGCTACTGCTTTTCTATTTTTACCACTTTTCATCAATCCATCATAGTGTTTATTCAACAAATAAGAATTTACTTGTTGGATAGTGTCAATGGCAACTCCGACCATAATTATAAGCGAAGTTCCACCATAGAACATTGCCCAAGATTGTTGAACACTAGCACTAACAACAATCGCTGGGAACACAGCAATTAAAGCAAGAAATAATGAACCAGGGAATGTTATTAGAGACATGATTTTATCTAAGAAGTCTGCTGTTTCAACTCCAGGCTTAACACCGGGAATAAATCCACCACTTCTTTTTAAATCATCTGCCATTTTATTTGTTGGGACAGTAATTGCCGTGTAAAAGAATGTAAAAATTACAATCAACGATGCAAAAACAATATTGTACCAAAGACCGAACATATCACTGAATGTTCCTGCAATAGACTGAGACGTTTCAGATTTTGAAAGTCCGGCTACTGCAGCAGGGATAAACATAATTGCCTGAGCAAAGATGATTGGCATTACCCCAGCAGAATTCAGTTTTAACGGAATCCATTGTCTGTTTCCACCCATCATGTCCTGTTCGAAATCTCCTGTTGTTGTACGACGCGCATACTGAACCGGGATTTTTCTAACCGCCATAACTAATAGCACACAGGCAACAATTACTAATAGCCACACGATAACTTCAATTACTAACAACATTGGTCCACCATTATTATTGGTAACTTTTGAAGTAAACTCTTGAAATAATGCTTGTGGTAATCTAGCAAGAATACCTACCATAATTAATAATGAAATACCATTTCCAATTCCTTTATCTGTAATTTTTTCTCCTAACCACATAGCGAAAACAGTACCTGTAGTCAAAATTAAAACCGATGAAAATAAGAAAGAGAACGAATCAAATCCTAAAAGGAAAGCGCTACTTGGTAAAGTTCTGTATAGGTTATAGATATAACCAGGACCTTGAACTAAAGTAATCGCGATGGTTAACCATCTTGTAATTTGATTTAATTTCTTTCTGCCACTTTCACCATCTTTTTGCAGTTTTTGCAAATACGGAATGGCAATACCCATTAACTGAACAACAATTGAAGCAGAAATGTATGGCATGATACCTAACGCAAATACTGACGCTTTTGAGAAAGCTCCACCGGTAAACATGTCAAGTATCGATCCGATACCTTTATCTGTTTGCCCAGCTAAGTCCTGCAATTGAGTAGCATCAATACCCGGAAGCGTAACGTGCGCACCAAATCTGTAAACTAAAAGTAACAGCAGCGTTAAAACAATTCTGTTCTTTAGTTCTTCTATTTTCCAAACATTTATAAATGATTCAAAAAATTTCTTCATTGTTCTATAATTATAAGGTTACGGCTTCTCCACCAGCAGCTTCGATAGCAGCTTTTGCAGTAGCAGTAAATTTATGTGCTGTTACTTTTAATTTTGCTTTTAGTTCACCTCTACCAAGAATCTTTACAGTTTCGTTTTTAGTAGCCAAACGGTTTTCAACAAATACTGTAAAATCTACAGTATCGGTAACAATTCCGTTATCAACTAATAATTGAAGTGCATCAAGATTTACTCCTTGGTATTCTTTACGATTGATGTTTGTAAAACCAAACTTAGGTACACGTCTTTGAAGTGGCATTTGACCTCCTTCAAAACCAATCTTTTTAGAATAACCAGAACGAGACTTAGCCCCTTTGTGACCTCTTGCAGAAGTACCACCTTTTCCAGAACCTTCTCCTCTACCTAATCTTTTGTTTTGATTGTGTGTAGAACCTTCAGCAGGTTGTAAGTTACTTAAATTCATAACTGTATTTGTTATTTAACTTCCTCTACGGAAACTAAGTGTTTAACTTTATTTATCATTCCAAGGATAGCAGGATTTGAATCATGCTCCACAGTTTGTCCCATTTTACGAAGACCCAAAGCCTCTAATCCTCTTTTTTGTGTAAGTGGACAGTTGATTTTGCTTCTAACTTGTTTTACTAATAATTTAGCCATAATTTCCTTGAATTAACCTTTAAAAACTTTCTCTAAAGAAATACCTCTTTGTTTTGCAACAGTAACAGCACTTCTCATTTGTAATAAAGCATCAAAAGTTGCTTTTACCACGTTGTGAGGGTTTGATGAACCTTGTGATTTTGATAATACATCATGAATACCAACTGACTCAAGAACTGAACGAACAGCTCCACCTGCAATTACTCCGGTACCATGAGATGCCGGCATCAAAAATACTGCAGCTCCACCAAATTTTCCTTTTTGTTCGTGAGGAACTGATTGTCCACTCAAAGGAATTCTAACTAAGTTTTTCTTTGCATCTTCTACTGCTTTTGCAATAGCTTCAGAAACATCTTTAGATTTTCCTAATCCGTGACCAACTACTCCGTTTTCATCACCTACAACAACAATCGCAGAAAAACCAAATGCTCTTCCTCCTTTTGTTACTTTGGTAACACGATTTACACTTACCAGACGATCTTTTAATTCAAGACCACTAGGTTTTACTAATTCTACATTTTTGTATTTAGACATAATATATTAGAATTTAAGCCCAGCCGCTCTTGCGCCTTCTGCTAATGATTTAATACGACCGTGATATAAATAACCTCCTCTATCGAATGTTACTTCTGTAATTCCGGCTTTTAACGCTTTCTCTGCAACTAGTTTTCCAACTGCAGCTGCTACTTCAATGCTGGTACCTTTAGTATCCGCTCCTTTATCTTTTGATGAAGCAGCTAATAAAGTAACTCCATTCACATCATCAATTAGTTGTGTATAGATTTCTTTATTACTTCTGAATACAGATAATCTTGGTCTTGCAGCGGTTCCGCTTACAATCTTTCTGATTCTGTATTGTATCCTTTGTCTTCTTTCAGATTTTGTTAATGACATAACGCTATTTTTTAAGCTGATTTACCTGCTTTTCTTCTTAATACTTCACCAACAAACTTAACTCCTTTACCTTTGTAAGGCTCTGGTTTACGGAAACCTCTGATTTTCGCAGCGATTTGACCTACTAATTGTTTGTCGAAAGATGTTAACTTCACGATTGGGTTTTTACCTTTCTCAGAGATTGTTTCTAGTTTTACTTCAGGAGCAACTTCTAAAACGATATTATGAGAAAAACCTAAAGCTAAATCTAATTTTTGACCTTGATTCGAAGCTCTGTAACCAACTCCAACCAATTCTAATTCTTTAGTAAAACCTTCAGATACACCTGTAACCATATTACTGATTAATGATCTGTATAATCCGTGTTTTGCTCTGTGATCTTTACTATCAGATGGTCTTTCAACTGTTAATTGACCTTCTTCAACTTTTACAGTTACGTCTGCGTAATCTTGTGTAAGTTGACCTAATTTTCCTTTAACTGTAATTACTGTATCACTAACTTCAACAGTAACACCAGCAGGAATCGAAATTGGATTTTTACCTATTCTTGACATGTTTTCTGTTTTTAATTAGTATACGTAACAAATTACTTCTCCACCAACATTTAATTGCTTAGCTTGTTTCCCGGTCATTAAACCTTTTGAAGTTGAAACAATAGCAATTCCTAAACCGTTAAGGATTCTAGGTAATTTTGAAGCACCTGCGTACTTACGTAAACCTGGTTTACTAATTCTTTGGATATCTTTAATTACAGAGTCTTTAGTATCTTTATCATACTTAAGAGCGATTTTGATGGTACCTTGAACGGTAGTGTCATCAAACTTGTAACTTAAAATATACCCTTGATCGAATAAAATTTTTGTGATTTCTTTTTTAAGGTTAGATGCCGGAATCTCAACCACTTTGTGGTTTGCCATCACTGCATTTCTAACTCTCGTAAGATAATCCGCAATAGGATCTGTATACATATTTATTAAATTGCGGCAACGGTTTTCAAATAGAACTATTCTACTGAACCTGAAGCCATTAAACTCTATTTTAACAGCAGATAATTGTACGTTACCTGCTAAAAGCGGGCAAATGTACAATTATCTGCTGAAATAAACTAATTACCAGCTAGCTTTTCTAACTCCCGGTATTAATCCTTGGTTGGCCATTTCACGGAATGTAACACGTGAAATACCGAATTGACGCATATAACCTCTTGGTCTACCTGTTAATTTACAACGATTGTGTAAACGAACCGGTGAAGCATTTTTAGGTAATTTTTGCAACGCTTCGTAATCTCCAGCTTCTAATAAAGCTTTTCTTTTCTCAGCATACTTTGCTACCGTTTTTTCTCTCTTAACCTCACGGGCTTTCATTGATTCTTTAGCCATGTCTTAATTCTTTTTAAAAGGTAAACCTAATTCTGCTAATAATGATTTTGCTTCTTTATCTGTGTTTGCAGACGTTACGAATGTAATATCCAAACCTGATATTTTGTTTACTTTGTCAATATCAATTTCAGGGAAAATGATTTGCTCAGTAACACCAAGGTTGTAGTTACCTCTTCCGTCAAAACCAGTAGCTTTGATACCATTAAAATCTCTAACACGTGGTAAAGATGATGTGATAAGTCTATCTAAAAACTCATACATTCTCTCTCCTCTAAGAGTTACTTTTGCTCCAATTGGCATACCTTTTCTCAATTTGAAAGACGCAACGTCTTTCTTAGAGATTGTAGATACTGCTTTTTGTCCAGTAACTTTTGTCAACTCATCAACTGCATAGTCAACAAGTTTTTTATCAGATACTGCTGCTCCAACTCCACGGCTTAAAACGATTTTCTCCAATTTAGGGACCTGCATTACGTTTTTATAACCGAATTCTTCCTTAAGGGCAGCGATTACTCTGTCCTTATACTCTTGCTTAAGTCTAGGTGTATATGCCATAACTATGCTTTATTAGCTTTTTTTGAATCTTTTTTCGCTCCGCTTTTAGCTGTATCAGCACCGCTTACCAAAGAAAGGTTTGAGATGTGGATAGGAGCTTCTTTCTTAACGATTCCGCCTTGAGGGTTTTTAGCACTTGGTTTCGTATGTTTCGATACCATGTTAACGCCTTCAACGATCGCTTTATTTTTCTCTCTGTATACACGTGTAATTTTACCTGTTAACCCTTTGTGGTCTCCAGCGATAACTTTTACAGTGTCTCCTGATTTTACTTTTAGCTTTATCATCTTACTACGAATTAAAGCACTTCAGGTGCTAATGATACAATTTTCATGAATTGTTTTTCACGAAGTTCTCTTGCAACCGGACCAAAAACACGAGTTCCTCTCATTTCTCCTGCAGCATTCAAAAGAACACATGCATTGTCATCGAAACGGATATAAGAACCATCGGCTCTTCTCACTTCTTTTTTAGTACGTACTACAACTGCAGTTGAAACAGCACCTTTCTTAACGTTACCGTTTGGTGTTGCGTCTTTGATTGAAACTACAATTTTATCTCCAACAGAGGCATAACGACGTTTCGTTCCTCCTAATACACGGATAGTCAAAACTTCTTTTGCTCCTGTGTTATCTGCGACTTTTAGTCTTGATTCTTGTTGTACCATAATTATTTAGCTCTTTCAATGATTTCAACTAATCTCCAACATTTAGTTTTTGATAAAGGTCTTGTTTCCATGATCTTTACTGTATCACCAATGTTACAGTCATTTGTTTCGTCGTGTGCATGAAACTTTTTAGTTTTCAATACGAACTTACCGTATAATGGGTGTTTTACTCTAGTTACTTGTGCAACAACAATAGACTTGTCCATTTTGTTTGATGTAACCACACCAATTCTTTCTTTTCTTAAATTTCTTTTATCTTCCATTTTAGCAGAATACAATTATTGTAACTCTCTTTTAGTTAGCTCTGTTGCCACTCTGGCAACCGCTCTTCTAGCACTTCTAATTTGAAGTGGATTTGCAATCGGAGAAATAGCATGAGCATTCTTTAGGTCAGCATACGCTTTTCTTAATTGACTAAGTTTTTCTTGTAACTCAGCTGCGGATAGATTTATAATTTCTGATTGTTTCATAATTAATTTTAGATTATGCTTCGAAATCTCTAGCAACGACAAACTTAGTTTTTACTGGAAGTTTTTGAGCTGCAAGACGCAAAGCTTCTTTAGCAACTGATAGCGGAACTCCACCAACTTCAAACATGATTCTTCCTGGTTTTACAACTGCAGCCCAATATTCGACCGCACCTTTACCTTTACCCATACGTACCTCAAGAGGTTTTTTGGTAATTGGTTTGTCCGGGAAAATATTGATCCATAATTGTCCTTCTCTTTTCATATATCTTGTTGCAGCGATACGTGCAGCTTCGATTTGACGTGAAGTTAAAAACATTCCATTTTCATGTACAGATTTAATTCCAAACATTCCACTTGAAAGTTCGTGCCCTCTTTGAGCATTCCCTTTCATTTTACCCTTCTGTACCTTACGGTATTTTGTTCTTTTAGGCTGTAACATTTTCTTTTACTTTTTAAAAAATTACTTTCTTTTACGGTCTCCCGCAGGTTTTCTGTCCTTGTTGAAAGGTTTTCTGTCACCTCTTGGAGAATCTCCTTTTCCACCACCTTGACCAGCTTGTTTTTTATCCATGCCTACAAGTGGAGAAAGATCTCTTTTTCCATAAACTTCACCTTTCATGATCCATACTTTGATACCCATTCTACCATAAGTAGTATGTGCTTCAGCCAAAGCATAATCAATATCGGCTCTGAAAGTTGATAGAGGAATTCTACCTTCTTTGAATTGCTCAGAACGTGCCATTTCAGCTCCGTTCAAACGACCAGAAATCAAAACTTTAATACCTTCTGCATTCATACGCATTGCTGCTGCGATAGCCATTTTAATAGCTCTTCTGTATGAAATACGGCTTTCGATTTGACGTGCAATACTAGTTCCAACTAAATATGCATCTAACTCAGGTCTTTTAATTTCAAAGATGTTGATTTGAACCTCTTTGTCAGTAACTTTCTTAAGTTCTTCTTTCAACTTGTCTACCTCTTGACCACCTTTTCCGATAATGATACCAGGACGGGCAGTTGTGATAGTAACGGTTACAAGTTTCAAAGTTCTCTCGATGATTACTTTTGATACACTAGCTTTTGATAAACGAGCGTGGATATACTTTCTGATTTTATAATCTTCAGCGATTTTGTCACCGTAATCATTTCCACCATACCAGTTTGAATCCCATCCTCTGATGATCCCAAGTCTGTTTCCTATTGGATTTGTCTTTTGTCCCATCTTAATTAATTTGCTTGTGTGTTATCTAATTGTCCTAATACTATTGTAACGTGGTTAGAACGTTTTCTAATTCTGTGTGCTCTTCCCTGTGGAGCCGGACGAAGTCTTTTCAACATCATTCCACCATCTACAGTGATTGTTTTTACAAATAAGCCTGCTTCAGCTACATTACCTTCACTATTTTTTTGCTCCCAGTTATTGATTGCAGATAATAATAGTTTCTCTAATTTTCTTGAAGCTTCTTTAGTGCTGAATCTTAAAATATTCAACGCTCTTTCAACTTTCTGACCTCTTACCAAGTCCGCAACTAAGCGCATTTTTCTAGGTGAAGTAGGGCAGTTATTCAATTTCGCGAAAGCAATCGACTTATTAGCCTCTTTTCTCGCATCTGCTGTTTCTCTTTTACGAACTCCCATTGCTTCTTATTTTTTACCTTTATTTTTTGCTCCAGCGTGACCTCTAAAAGATCTTGTTGGTGAAAACTCTCCTAATTTGTGACCTACCATGTTTTCTGTTACGTAAACTGGTACAAACTGACGACCATTGTGTACTGCGATTGTTTGTCCAACAAAATCCGGAGTAATCATAGAAGCTCTAGACCAAGTCTTTACTACTCCTTTGTTTCCACCTGCGATGTTTTCCTGAACTTTTTTATCTAATTTGTAATGAACAAAAGGTCCTTTTTTTAATGAACGTGCCATATCTTAAATTATTTCTTTCTACGTTCTACAATATACTTATTACTAGGGTTAACTTTAGAACGAGTTCTGTAACCTTTAGCTGGTAGTCCTTTTCTAGAACGTGGGTGACCTCCAGAAGAACGTCCTTCTCCACCACCCATTGGGTGATCAACAGGGTTCATCGCAACAGGTCTTGTTCTTGGTCTTCTTCCTAACCATCTTGTTCTACCTGCTTTACCAGATACAATAAGTTGATGATCAGAATTTGATACAGCTCCAATAGTTGCTGAACAAGTTAACAAGATTAATCTTGTTTCACCTGATGGCATTTTGATTGTAGCGTATTTTCCGTCTCTCGCCATTAATTGAGCAAATGTTCCTGCCGAACGAGCAATAACTGCTCCCTGACCCGGACGTAACTCAATACAAGAAATAACTGTTCCCAAAGGAATTTTACTTAATGGCAACGTGTTCCCAATTTCCGGAGATGCGTCTGGACCAGAAACAACTGTCTGACCAACCTGCAATCCGTTTTGAGCAACGATATACGTTTTTTGTCCATCAGCATAAGCTAATAAAGCAATAAACGCCGTTCTGTTTGGATCATATTCAATTGATTTCACTGAAGCCGGAATTCCGTCTTTAGTTCTCTTGAAATCAATCATACGATACCTTTGCTTGTGACCACCGCCTGTATAACGCATGGTCATTTTTCCTTGACTATTTCTACCACCTGAGTTTTTTATCGGTGCGATCAATGAACGCTCCGGCTTATCAGTCGTGATGGCGTCAAAACCATTCACAACTCTAAAACGCTGACCAGGGGTAATAGGTTTTAATTTTCTAACTGACATTTTCTATTAGATATTATTGTAAAAATCTATTGTTTCTCCTTCTTTTACTTGTACGATAGCTTTTTTGTAGCTATTCGTTTTTCCACTGATTAAACCACTTTTTGTATATTTAGTAGTTCTGTCAGCTCTATAGTTCATCGTGTTTACATCAACAACAGAAATTCCATAAGCAGCTTCGATAGCTTTCTTAATTTGAACCTTGTTGGCTTTTTTGTCAACAACAAAACCAAAACGATTGAAAACTTCACCTTCTTTGGTAATTTTTTCTGTTATGATAGGTTTAATTATGATACTCATGACCTGTTATTTGTTTAAATTTTCAACAATTCCTTCTAAAGAACCTTCAGAAAGAATCAAATTATTTGCATTTAAAATTGCGTAAGTGCTTAATTCTGAGTTAGTTACTACGCTAGATGCTTTTAAATTACGTGACGACAAATATACATTTTTATTTGATTCACCCAACACAAACAAAGATTTTTTGTTTTCTAACCCTAAAGCTTTCAAAACATTGATGAAATTTTTAGTGTTTGGCGTTTCAAAATTGAAGTCTTCAACAACTACTATATTTGACTCTTGTGCTTTAATAGAGAAAGCAGATTTTCTTGCTAATCTCTTCAAACTTTTATTCAATTTGAAAGAATAACTTCTTGGACGTGGTCCAAAAACAGTTCCTCCACCTTTGAACAAAGGGTTTTTTGCACTACCGGCACGAGCTGTACCAGTACCTTTTTGCTTTTTAATCTTACGAGTAGAACCTGCAACTTCAGCTCTTTCTTTAGCTTTGTGCGTTCCTTGTCTTTGATTTGCTAAATATTGTTTAACATCAAGATAAACCGCATGATTATTTGGCTCAATTGCGAAAACTGAATCAGAAAGTTGAACTTTTCTTCCAGTTTCTTTTCCGTTGATATCTAAAACTTTTACTTCCATTACTTCTGAATGATTACATAAGAGTTTTTGCATCCAGGAATAGCTCCTTTAACAACAAGTAGGTTCTTTTCAGCTACTACTTTTAAAACTCTAAGATTTTGTACTTTCACATTGTCTCCTCCCATTCTTCCTGCCATACGCATTCCTTTGAATACACGTGATGGATAAGAAGATGCTCCTACAGAACCTGGCGCTCTCAAACGGTTGTGTTGTCCGTGAGTTGCTTGTCCAACACCACCAAAACCGTGACGTTTAACAACCCCTTGGAAACCTTTTCCTTTTGATACACCTTGTACATCAACAAATTCTCCTTCGCTGAATACTTCCACGGTAACATTGTCACCTAATTTAAAATCACTTTCGAAACCTTGGAATTCAACGACTTTTCTTTTAGCAGAAGTTCCCGCTTTTTTAAAGTGACCTAAGTCAGCTTTAGTGGCGTGTTTTTCTGATTTGTCATCGAAACCAAGTTGAAGTGCTTCATACCCGTCAACCTCATTGGTTCTGACTTGGGTAACGACACAAGGTCCAGCTTCGATTACAGTACAAGGAATGTTCTTCCCGTTCTCATCGAATAAGCTAGTCATGCCGATTTTTCTTCCTATTAACCCAGACATATTAAACTAATTATTAATTAATAAATTTATTTTTTCTTTTTAAAAAGAATTAAGTGTCAGACAGAATCCAACACTTAATCCTTGTTTTGTATTCAAGTATAATTATACTTTGATTTCTACTTCAACTCCACTTGGCAATTCAAGTTTCATTAAAGCATCGATAGTTTTCGAAGAAGAACTATAGATATCTAGCAATCTTTTGTATGAACTTACCTGGAACTGCTCTCTTGCTTTTTTGTTAACGTGCGGAGAACGTAATACAGTAAATATTTTTTTGTGCGTAGGCAACGGAATTGGACCTGTTACAACAGCACCTGTGCTTTTCACAGTTTTTACGATTTTCTCTGCTGATTTATCAACCAACATGTGATCGTAAGATTTCAATTTTATTCTAATTTTTTGACTCATCTTGATAAGAATTAAGCGTTACCTTTTGCTTTTTTGATTACTTCTTCTGAAATGTTAGAAGGAGTTTGTTCGTAGTGAGAGAATTCCATTGTAGAAGTTGCTCTACCTGAAGACAATGTTCTTAATGTAGTTACATAACCAAACATTTCAGATAAAGGCACATCAGCCTTAATAGTTTTCGCACCATTTCTGTCACCCATGTCATTTACCTGACCTCTACGACGGTTGATATCACCAACGATATCTCCCATGTTTTCTTCCGGTGTAATAACTTCCATTTTCATGATAGGCTCAAGAATAACAGCTCCAGCAGCTTTTGCTACTTCTCTATAACCCATTCTAGCTGCTAATTCGAAAGAAAGAGCATCAGAATCCACTGGGTGGAAAGATCCGTCTAATAAAGTAACTTTTAAACTATCAACTTGGTATCCAGCTAATGGACCAGTTTTCATAGCTTCTCTGAAACCTTTTTCAACAGAAGGAATATATTCTTTAGGAACGTTACCACCTTTAACTTCGTTAACGAATTGTAAACCTACAGGCACTTTTCCGTCAACTTCGTCAGCTGGCTCCAATCTAAATACGATATCACCAAATTTACCACGACCTCCAGATTGTTTTTTGTAAACTTCTCTGTGTTGTGCCGTTTTAGTAAATGCTTCTTTGTACTCAACTTGAGGCTCACCTTGGTTAACTTCAACTTTGAATTCACGTTTCATACGATCTACAAGGATGTCTAAGTGTAACTCACCCATACCTGAAATAATCGTTTGACCTGAAGCTTCATCAGTTCTAACTGTAAACGTTGGATCTTCTTCAGCTAATTTTGCTAAAGCCATACCCATTTTATCAACGTCAGCTTTAGTTTTTGGTTCGATAGCGATACCAATTACCGGTGCCGGGAATTTCATTGACTCAAGAATGATTGGGTGTTTTTCATCACACATTGTATCTCCAGTCTTGATATCTTTAAATCCAACTGCCGCTCCAATATCACCTGCTTCGATATAATCGATTGGGTTTTGTTTGTTAGCGTGCATTTGGTAGATACGAGAAATTCTTTCTTTGTTTCCTGAACGAGTGTTCAAGATGTATGAACCAGCATCTAAACGACCTGAATACGCACGAAAGAAAGCTAAACGACCAACATAAGGGTCAGTAGCGATTTTAAATGCTAAAGCTGCGAACGGCTCTTTTACATCAGGACGACGTAAGATTTTAGTTTGATCTTCTTCTAATAATTCAGCATCATCAGGGTGAATCCCTTCAATACCTTCTTTATCTAAAGGAGATGGTAAATATTTACATACAGCATCTAACATGAACTGAACTCCTTTGTTTTTGAAAGAAGAACCGGCAATCATAGGAATGATAGCCATGTCAATTGTAGCTGCTCTTAAAGCTGTGTTGATTTCGTCTTCAGTGATAGAATCCGGATCTTCCATGTATTTATCAAGCAAGTTTTCATCATAATCAGCAACTGCTTCGATAAGGATATCTCTGTATTGTTTCACTTCAGCTAACATATCAGCAGGAATGTCAACGATATCAAAAGTTGCCCCTTGAGTTGCATCATGCCAAACGATAGCTTGGTTTTTTACTAAATCTACAACTCCTTTAAAGTCATTTTCTTCACCGATTGGCAAAGTAATAGCAACAGCGTTAGATTTTAACATGTCTCTAACTTGTTGACAAACCATTAAGAAGTTAGAACCTTGACGGTCCATTTTGTTTACGAATCCCATACGTGGAACTCTATATTGATCAGCAAGTCTCCAGTTAGTTTCTGATTGTGGCTCAACACCATCAACAGCAGAAAATAAGAAAACTAATCCATCCAATACACGTAATGAACGGTTTACCTCTACGGTAAAGTCAACGTGTCCCGGTGTATCAATAATATTAAAGTGGTAATCCTGAGAAGTTGGTAATGGTTTACCTTGCTCAGTTGGGAAACTCCATTCACAAGTTGTTGCAGCAGAAGTAATGGTAATACCTCTTTCCTGCTCTTGTGCCATCCAGTCCATTGTTGCAGCACCATCGTGTACTTCACCAATTTTATGTGATTTTCCTGTATAGAATAATATACGCTCCGTTGTTGTTGTTTTACCAGCATCAATGTGAGCCGCAATTCCGATATTTCTTGTAAATTTTAAATCTCTTGCCATTTCTTAAATATTAAAATCTGAAGTGAGAGAATGCTTTATTTGCTTCTGCCATTTTGTGAGTATCCATTCTCTTTTTAACAGCAGCACCTTCTTCTTTAGCCGCAGCCAAAATTTCAGAAGCTAATTTACCTGACATCGATTTCTCGTTTCTTCTACGTGCATAAAGTATCATCCACTTCATGGCCATAGAGATTTTTCTGTCCGGACGAATTTGCATTGGGATTTGGAATGTAGCTCCACCAACTCTACGGCTACGTACTTCTACGTGAGGCATAACGTTTGTTAAAGCATCTTTCCATACTTCTAATGATGATTTTTCATCATTGTTCTTTTTTGTTTCTACAATTTCCATAGCATCATAAAATACTTTGAAAGCTGTCGATTTCTTACCGTCCCACATTAGGTTGTTCACAAAACGTGTTACTAACTGATCGTTAAATTTTGGATCTGGTAAAAGTGGTCTTTTCTTTGCCGCTCTTTTTCTCATGTCTTTACTTTAAAAGTTTTTAAATTACTTTTTTGCTTCTTTTGGGCGTTTAGCACCGTACTTAGATCTTCTTTGTGTTCTTCCTGCTACACCTGATGTGTCAAGCGCACCACGCACAATGTGGTATCTAACTCCTGGTAAATCTTTTACCCTTCCGCCTCGCACTAATACTATCGAGTGCTCTTGTAGATTGTGTCCTTCTCCTGGGATGTAAGCATTCACCTCATTTCCATTAGTCAAACGTACACGCGCAACTTTACGCATTGCAGAGTTTGGTTTTTTTGGAGTAGTAGTGTAAACACGCGTACAAACACCTCTTCTTTGAGGACAAGAATCTAAAGCAACCGATTTACTCTTCTTAGTGATCTGAGTTCTTCCTGTTCTTACTAATTGTTGAATTGTTGGCATAATTAAATACTAATTTTTCTTTTATTTATTAAATTCCCGCTTTTTTAGGGGTTGCAAATGTAGTAATTATTTTCAATGAAACAAATCGTAATTAATTAATTTTTTTATCAATTAAATATTTGTCTTTTAATGAGATAAAGAATCGCCATTAAATTGCACATCCCTTTAAAAACTGAAGCCCCGCAAATGGCGATTTCAAACAAATAATTATTCGCGACGATTAACAACAATAAAAACAGATTTTTTGCGTTATTTTGAAGCAAATAATCAGCACATTTGAAAAAGATTCTTCTCTTTTTTTTCATAATTATCGTCAGCGGAAACATTTCCGCTCAGGAATTCCATCTGAAAATTATCGGGCAAAACGAAAAAGAAACTAAAATTGTTGACAGTATTGGCTATGTTTTGGAACATAAAAATGCCAAATCAGTCTTGGATGAAAATAATTTGTTTTACGAAAAGCTTACCAAAAAAGGATTTTTGGAATGTCAGCTTGCCGAAAATTTCAAGCTAAACGACTCCACTTTTTGCTTCAAATACAGCCTCGGAAAAAAAATAAATTATGCGCGCATATATATAGGTATAAAATCACAAGAAAATATCGCTGCAAATTACACTATCAAAAACGACACTTTAACCATTCCTTACGAAGAAACCGAGCCCTTTTTAAATACAACTTTAAAAAAATTGGAAACCAATGGTTTTTCCATGGCGAAAGTAAAACTGGTCAATATTCAAAAATCAAAAGACTTCCTGACCGCTGACTTGTCAATTACAACAGAAATCAAAAGACAGGTAAACGATATTGTGATTAACGGCTATGATAAATTTCCCGAAGGACATAAAAAGAATCTCATCCGATTGTATCGGAATAAAATTTTTAATCAAAAGAATTTAGATAAGCTATACAATGATTTTGAAAAGTTCAGATTTGTTAAGCAAACAAAATATCCCGAAATTCTTTTCACAAAAGACTCGACCAAAATTTATGTCTATTTAGAAAAAACAAAACCCAATACTTTTGATGGCTATGTAGGCTTCACTAACGACGAAACCAAGAAAGTAATTTTTAGCGGTTATGTGGATTTGGTTCTGAACAACATTCTGAATTCCGGAGAAAAATTATCCTTGTATTGGAAAAGCGATGGTCAGGATCAAAAAACATTTAATCTTGGCGTTGAACTGCCGTATATTTTTAAAAGCCCATTGGGAATAAAAGCAGAATTAAACATATTCAAACAGGACAGTACTTTTCAAAACACAAAAACAGCCATAAACCTGGGGTATTATTTTAATTATAATACCCGCCTGTATCTTGGTTATCAATCAACGGAATCGAGCGACATTCAAAATGTGAATTCTTTAACCTTGAGTGATTTTGACAATTCATACATAACAACAGCGTTAGAATATGTTGATTTCAAAAATGATGATTTTCTTTTTCCCGAGAAAACTTCTTTTGATTTAAAGATAGGCACTGGGAAAAGAAATACAAAACTCATTTCTGATAATCAATTTTTTGGAAGCTTGTTCGCAAAGCACAATTTCTATCTGAATCAGAAAAACATCGTAAACATCAAATCTCAAAATTTCTATTTACAAAGCGGTAACTACATCGTAAACGAGCTACAACGCTTTGGCGGAATAAATTCGATTCGTGGTTTTAACGAAAATAGTTTACAAGGAAATTTATTTGGTTCAATTCTATCCGAATACCGATACGTACTTACTTCAAATTTGTATGTTCATTCGATTATTGACTACGGATATCTTCAAGACAAAACTTCAGAAAGCAACGAAAATCTATTTGGTTTTGGATTCGGTTTTGGTCTACTTTCTAAAAACGGACTTTTCAATTTTGTTTATGCCAATGGTAGCAATAACAATCAAGCCATCAAATTATCGAACTCAATAGTTCATATTAGTTTCAAAGCTAATTTTTAATGCATAAAATCCCGCGTTATTTGTTAATAAAACACGTAGTTCATCGATTCTTAATTGCTGATTATTAAATGATTTACCCTTTTTTTAGCTATTTCAAACTAACTGCCAGTTATTTATAAACTTTAACAATGAATTTTAACTTTCCATTAGGTTTTTTGGGAAATTTTTAAGAATTTTGAAAGACTAATTATAACCAAATTACAAAATGAAAACAAAGTTAAATGGATTCTTGACGCTATTCATAGCGTTATTGGTGCAAATCTCTTTTGCACAAGACAGGGTTGTTTCCGGAGTTGTTTCTGACAATGGCGGATTACCGATTCCTGGGGTAAATGTTCTTGTAAAAGGAACAACGTTGGGTACTCAAACCGACATTGACGGAAAGTATGCCGTTAATGCGACCCCAACACAAACACTAGTCTTTAATTTTGTTGGGATGAAATCGCAGGAAATTGTGGCTTCATCAACAACAATTAATGTAAAGATGAGTGAAGATGCTGTTGAACTCGAAGGCGTAGTTGTAACTGCTTTAGGTATCTCAAGGGAAAAAAAATCCTTAGGATATGCTACTCAGAAAGTAGACGGCAGTAGTATTGCCGCTGTAAAAAGCGACAATTTTGCAAATGCTCTCTCTGGTAAAGTTTCTGGGTTACAAATAAAAAGAACTACAAATTTTGGTGGTTCTACAAATGTTGTCATTAGAGGTAATGCTTCTTTAACTGGAAACAATCAAGCTCTTTTTGTAATTGACGGAGTACCTGTAAGCAACAATAATTCGAACAGTAGAGATCAACAGCAAACTGGTAATGGCTTTGATTATGGAAACGCTGCTTCTGATATAAATCCTGAAGACATAGAATCTGTAAACGTTTTAAAAGGTTCAGCTGCAAGTGCTTTATATGGTTCAAGAGCCGCTAATGGAGTCATTATGATTACCACAAAAAAAGGAAGTAAAAAAGCAAAAGGATATTCTATCACAGTTAATTCTAGTTTAACTACGGGCTCTATTGACAAAAGTACTTTTGTAAAATATCAAAATAAATATGGTGGTGGTTATGGTCCGTATTATGGACCTGACGGAGATTCTTATTTAGATCAAATCGATATTGATGGTGATGGGAATTTAGACTTGGTAACTCCTTTAACCGAAGATGCTTCTTATGGTCAAGCTTTCGATCCAAATTTATTGGTATATCAATGGGACGCTTTTTATCCGGAATCACCGAATTATCTTCAAGCTACACCATGGGTAAATGCTAAAAAAGGCCCTATTAGTTTTTTTGAAAAACCAAAAACTTATACTAATTCATTCTCCGTTGACAAAGGTTTTGATGGAGGATATTTGAGATTCGGAGCAACTAATCTTGATCAAAGTGGATTGTTACCAAACAGTAGTTTAAAAAGAAACACATTCACTTTAAACTCCTCTATTTTAATAAATGAAAAATTAACTGTAGCAGGATATGCCAATTTTACAAAAACAAATACTATTGGAAGAAACAATACTGGTTACAATGATAACATAGCTGGTAACTTCCGTCAATGGTGGCAAACCAATGTTGATATTAAATCATTAGCAAACGCCTATTTTGATACTGGTAGAAACGTTACTTGGAATCCAAATTCTTATCAAAACCCAACTCCTATTTTTTGGGACAATCCATATTTTCAACGTTATGAAAATTTTCAAAATGATGAAAGAAATAGATTTATTGGAAATGCCTCTCTAAATTACAAATTAAACAGCTGGTTAGATATTTATGGAAGAATATCGGTTGACACCTACGATGAATTACAAGAAGAGAGACGTGCTGTTGGAAGTGTCCCTACGGACTTTGGAATTGGAGAAGGTAGTGACTATAGTTCAAATAGAAATCCTGCTGGTTCCGGTTATTCAAGAAAAAACATTTCTTTCGGTGAATATAATTATGATTTAATGTTAAATTATAATAAAGATTTAACCACAAAAATAAATCTGAAAGGTGTTGTTGGATTAAACGTTCGTAGAAGCTATTATCAATCTATTTGGGCAGCTACAAATGGAGGTATTTCAATTCCTGGATTATATTCATTGCAAAATACTGCCAGTCCACTTTTAGCTCCAGTTGAAAGAGATGAAACTATTGGAGTTGATGGACTTTATGGAAGTGCTTCATTTGGATATGACAATTATCTTTTTTTAGAAGGAACTCTTAGAAGAGATCATTCATCAACTTTGCCTTCTAATAATAGCACATACTATTATCCTTCTGTTTCAACCAGTTTTGTGTTTTCAGAATTTGTAAAACCTAGTTGGTTATCTTTTGGAAAAGTTAGATTAAATTATGCTGAGGTTGGAAATAGCCCAGGTTTTGATAGAGTTTTAGATACTTATGCTGTGAATACCGCCTTTGGATCAGCATCTGCTTCTATTAAAGACACTAAAAACAATCCAAACTTAAAACCAGAAAAAACCCAAAGTATTGAAGCTGGTTTAGAAGTCTCAATGTTTAAAAAGAGACTAGGTTTTGATCTTTCTTATTACAATTCAAAATCTCTAGACCAAATTATACCACTGCGTGTTACTTCTTCAACAGGTTATTTATACCAACTTATAAACGCTGGGGAAATTCAAAATAAAGGTATTGAAGTTTCTCTTAATGGTACTCCTGTAAAAACAGCAAATTTCTCTTGGGATGTAAATCTTAACTGGTCAAAAAACAAAAGTGAAGTAATATCCCTTTTGGATGGAATTGACAATTTACAGTTAGGTTCTTTTCAAGGTGGTGTAACTATCAATGCACAAGTAGGTCAGCCTTACGGAGTAATATATGGCACAGATTATACTTATATTGATGGTCAAAGGGTGGTAGATGACAGCAATGGTCAATATATAAAAACAGATACTTCAGACCATGTTATTGGGGATGCAAATCCAGATTGGATTGGTGGACTTAACAATAGATTTACTTATAAAAATCTTTCTTTTGAATTTTTAATTGATGTTCAAAAAGGTGGAGATATTTTTTCACTTGATAGATATTATGGTTTAGCAACCGGACTTTATGACGATACTGTTTTCACCAACGATTTAGGCAATCCGGTAAGAAACAGCCTTGCTGACGGTGGTGGATTTATTAATCCTGGTGTTAATCCTGATGGCAGTGTTAACGAAACCAGAATTCGCGCCGACAGATTTGGTGCATTTGGATACAGAAGAGGTTTGCCGGATAGAGCATTTGTATATGACGCTAGTTATGTAAAATTAAGACAAGCTTCTATTTCTTATTCCCTAAGTGAAAAAGTGTTAAAAAACACTTTTATCAATGGAGTAACGTTTAGTATCATCGGAACAAATCTTTGGATTATCAGTAAAAATTTACCCGATGCAGATCCGGAATCTGGTTTAGGTGCAGGTAATTTACAAGGATATTCAACAGGCTCTTTACCGTCAACAAGAGATATAGCTTTCAACGTTAAATTACAATTTTAAAAAATAAATTATGAAAAAAATATTTTTAATTTTAGTTGCATCATCGTTTATTATTTCTTGTGATAACCTTGATTCATTAAATGTGAACGTAAAAGATCCTTCAGACGTTCCCGGCGAAGCGCTGTTTACGAGTGCTCAAAAAGCATTAGTTGACCAAATGGTTAATACTAATGTAAACAATAACATCTTTAGGTTAATCAACCAACATTGGACAGAAGTAACCTATACAGATGAAAGTAACTATGATTTAACCACTAGAACAATTCCGGAACAACATTGGCAATTTCTTTATAAAGATGTTTTGAAAGATTTGGATCAAGGTGCCATTAATATAGAAAATGCTCCTGAGCTTCCAACCGACAATCCACTTGTAAAACAAAACAAACTTGCGATTATCGAAGTATTAAACGTTTATACGTATTCTATTTTGGTAGAAACTTTTGGAGATGTTCCTTATTCTGAAGCTTTGGACATCAACATTAAAAAACCAAAATACGACGATGGTTTAACTATTTATAAGGATTTAATTAGCCGATTAAATACTGCGATTTCTAATTTAGACGACTCAGCCGGTAGTTTTGATCAAAGCGATAGAATGTACTTTGGAGATGTAAGCAAATGGATAAAATTTGCTAATACCTTAAAACTAAAAATGGGGTTAGTTATTGCTGATATTCCTACTGAAACCGCATTAGCAACAGCAACAGTATCAAGTGCTGCGCCATTTGTTTTTGCTTCTAATGCAGATAGTGCAAAAATGACATACTTAACTGCTACTCCAAATACTAATCCTTTGTATGTAGATTTAGTAGCCAGTGGTCGTTCCGACTTTGTTCCTGCAAATACTCTTGTAGATTTTATGAATTCTCAAAACGATCCAAGACGCGCTCGTTATTTTGATGATAACATGGACGATCCGTCAACTCCTGATGTAGAATATATTGGTGGAGATAATGGTCTGGAAAATTCTTTTCCAAATCTAACTCACATCACAAGTACGATTCAAGTGCCAGATTATCCGGGAGCTATTTTAGATTATTCTGAAGCGGAATTTTTATTAGCGGAAGCAGCTGAAAGATCTATGTATGGAACTCCTGCAAATGCAGAAGCTCATTACAATGCTGGCATAACTGCTTCTATCCTAGATTGGGGCGGAAGTGTTGCAGAAGCAGCAACTTATCTTGCTCGTACAGATGTAGCTTACACAACAGCAACTGGAACTTGGAGACAAAAAATCGGAATTCAAAGCTGGGTTGCTCTTTACAACAACGGCTTTGAAGGATGGACATCATGGAGAAGGTTGGATTTTCCAACATTAATCGCTCCACCTGATGCGGTTTCTGGAATTCCGGTGCGTTATACTTATCCAATTATAGAACAAACACTAAATGCAGCCAGCTATCAAAATGCTAGTACTGCAATTGGTGGAGATGCTGTAGAAACTAAATTGTTTTGGGACATCTTCTAGGAAAACTTTAATTCTAAATTTTTTATAAAACCATCTCGTTCCAAAAACGGGGTGGTTTTTTTATATCTTTGCGCCATGGAAAAAGAACATCAAATCTTCGGAATTAGAGCAATTATAGAAGGAATTCAATCGGGTGCAGCTATTGACAAAGTATTTATTCAATCAGACACACAAGGTGATTTAATGAAGGAATTAATGAAAGTGATGAAACAAAAAAGCATCAACTTCTCATACGTTCCCGTTGAAAAACTAAACCGATTAACTTCTAATAATCATCAAGGTGCCGTTGCTACAATTTCTCCAATCGCCTTTCATGATTTAGAAACTTTGATTGAAAAAGTCCTGGAATCAGGTAAAACTCCGTTGTTTTTAATTTTGGACCAACTGAGTGATGCCCGAAACTTTGGTGCCATTATCCGTACGGCTGAATGTACCGGAGTTGACGGAATCATTGTTCAAAAAGCGGGTTCTGCTCCAGTTAATGGTGATACCGTAAAAACTTCTGCAGGTGCAGTATTCAATGTGCCTATTTGCAAAGTGGAACATATCAAAGATGCAATTTTCCACCTTCAGGGAAGCGGAATAAAAACTGTTGCTGCCACCGAAAAAACAGACCAAAACATTTACGATATTTCGCTAAACGAACCCGTGGCTATTATCATGGGAAGCGAAGACAGAGGAATCAATCCGTCAGTTTTAAAAATCGTAGATGAAAAAGCCAAACTTCCTATGTTTGGAAGTATAGGTTCGCTGAATGTTTCTGTGGCTTGTGGTGCTTTTCTTTATGAAACTGTAAGACAAAGACAGTAATTATTCTTTGGGAGTTTCCTTAAACTGATAAATATATTTTACAACATCTTCTTCCTGAATTTCCTCCTCAGGTTTTGGCGTATTGACAAAATTTCCGTTTTCGTCAAAGTGCTTCATAAAAGCATCTTCTTCCGGATTGAAATCCGGTTTTTCCCAATTGTATTGTATGTCCTTTTTATAATCGGGTGTTTTAAATTTGATGGCAAAAAAGAAACCTGTAATCAATCCTGCCAAATGTCCTTCCCAGGAAATGGTTTTGTCTATATCCGGAAAAACATACCAAATCATTCCGCCATAAAACATAACAACCGCCATTGACAAAGCCATCAAGCGATAATATTGTGTCATCATTCCTTTAAAGAAAATAAAGGAAACCAGAACATATATCAAACTACTGGCGCCAATGTGATGCGATTCTCTACCAATTACCCAAGTTATAAGACCCGAAAGCAAAACACCATAGAACAATACTTTTAATGATATATCTCTGTAGAAATAAATCAACGCTGTGGTCAATATAAATAGCGGAATGGAATTGTTGGCTATATGATTCAAACTTCCGTGAAGAAACGGACTGAAAATTACGCCTTGCAAACCCGAAACTGTTCTTGGCAAAATTCCGTGTGAAGACAAATCAACATTATAACCATGCTCCAAAAAGAAAACCGACCAGATCAGAATAAGCAGCAATGCAGGCACTAACCAAACCGAAGGTGTAAACTTAAAATGATGATAATCGTTCATTGCTAAAGCTAAAATTGTTTTTTGCTATTGTCAAAAATACAGCCAAATTTAAAACAATGATATTTTGGCAGAAATATTTACTTTTACAACATGGAAGCACCACTTGCCGAACGCATCAGGCCACAACAATTAGCCGATTATATTAGCCAATTACACCTTGTTGGTGAAAGCGGTTCATTGACCCAACAAATTGCCCATGGTGTAATTCCTTCAATGATATTTTGGGGTTCACCGGGAACAGGAAAAACAACTTTGGCACAGATTATTGCCAAACAAAGTAATCGTCCGTTTTATGAGTTAAGTGCTATCAATAGCGGTGTAAAGGATATTCGTGATGTGATTGACAAAGCCAAACTAAGTGGCGGTTTATTCACTGCAAAAAATCCAATTCTGTTTATTGATGAGATTCACCGCTTTAGCAAATCACAACAGGATTCGCTTTTGGCTGCTGTAGAAAAAGGTTGGATAACCCTAATTGGAGCAACAACCGAAAACCCAAGTTTTGAAGTTATTCCCGCTCTTTTGTCACGTTGTCAGGTATATATTTTAAATCCGTTTTCAAAAGACGATTTATTGGCTTTATTAAACCGGGCAATGAAAGAAGACAGCATTTTAGCATCCAAAAAAATAAAACTAAAAGAAACCGAAGCACTACTCCGACTTTCAGGCGGCGATGGACGAAAGCTATTAAATATTTTTGAACTGGTCGTAAACGCAAGCCCTGAAGGCCCAATTACGATTACCAACGATAAAGTTTTAGAGTTAGTACAACAAAACACGGTACTTTATGACAAAACTGGAGAGCAGCATTACGATATTGTTTCGGCTTTTATAAAATCCATTCGTGGGAGTGATCCAAATGGTGCGGTGTATTGGTTGGCCCGAATGATTGAAGGTGGCGAAGATGTAAAGTTCATTGCGCGACGAATGCTGATTCTATCCAGCGAAGATATTGGTAATGCCAATCCAACGGCTTTTATCATGGCGAATAATACGTTTCAGGCGGTTTCAACCATTGGTTATCCTGAAAGTAGAATTATTTTAAGTCAGTGTGCGGTTTATTTGGCCACTTCTGCTAAAAGCAATGCGAGTTATATGGCAATCGGCGAAGCACAGCAATTGGTAAAACAAACCGGAGATTTATCGGTGCCAATTCATTTGCGAAATGCACCAACAAAACTAATGAAGGAATTGGGTTATGGTGAAGAATATCAATATTCACACAGTTATGAAAACAATTTTTCGGCACAGGAATATTTACCCGATGAAATCAAAAACACAGCTTTCTACAAACCCGGAAACAATGCCCGTGAGAACGAATTGCGCAACTTCTTAAAGAATCGCTGGAAAGACAAGTATGGTTATTAGAATTTAAGATTCCATGATTCTGAAATCAACTTGCCATTTTCATAATATTCAAAAAACCATTGTCCGTTTTTAAAAATCACTACACCTTTTATTGTTTCTTTTTCAGCAATAAAGACGCTTTTTTGTGATGTATTGAACAGACGAAGTATGACTTTTGGCTCGTTATTTACAACTTGGAAACCATTTGCAGTTGGTTGAGCAAAGTAGAACACATCGGTACTTGCGATTGAATCTGAATTGACTGGAGTTTCAGCCTCCACTTGATTTATGACTGGAGCTGCCTGTGCAACATTCCTGTTTCCTCCATTATATTTATAATCAAGTTTATCAAACGATTTTCCGGTATCACGCAATGCCAGATTATAAGCTTTTGCAAACTCTTTCTCACGACTTTCGCCAAATTGAGTTTCAAAAATTACTTTCTCTTGACAATCTTTCAAAACTACTTTAACTTTAGTACTAAATACACCATTTTTTTCTAGAACATTAGCATATAAAAAATTACATCGCTCTACATTTAGCGGGATTTCTTCATTGCTTAAATACGCTTTAAAACCATATTTCTGCAGCAATAATTTGGTTAATGTATTCAGCCCGTACTGATCATCTTTTTTAAAAATATCAAACTTTACAGGCACAATCACATATTGATAATCATTAACGCTTTGCGAAAAGGCATAGCTCGAGATTAAAATAAACAGCAATACAATCTTTCTCATTTTACAATATTTTTTTTAATTCTAATAAGTGATTTATAGTATGTAATCCTTGGTCAGTATAGATTCCTTTTTCATCAAACAGTATAGCTTTCATTCCAAAATCTATCGCGCCACGCACATCGGCATCGATACAATCACCAATCATGATAGCATTTTCTTTTTTGGTATTAGCCAAAGATAGTGCATATTCAAATATAGTAGCGTGTGGTTTTTTCATGCCTGCCATTTCCGAATTGGTAATGGTTTTGAAATAATCTGCCAAACCAGAATTATTAATTTTCTTTCCCTGAACTTCGGCAAAACCATTGGTAATAATATGCAGATTATACTTTGGAGTCAAATATTCCAATACTTCAATGGCACCTTCAAACAACTGATTATTATCTGGCAAAAAGGCAATATAATCATCTGAGATTTTATTGATTTCTCCATCAGAAATACTATAATTCAAAACATCAAACGATTGGCGCAAGCGATTATAACGCAGTTCCTGATGCGTAATTTTATCAACCTGATACAACTTCCAACACGCTTGATTTATGGGTGCGTAAATTTCAATAAACGCATTGGTATCAATAGTTGGATGATGTGCTGTAAAGATCTTATCAAAAGCCAAAACGGAATTGGCATCAAAATCCCAAAGCGTGTGATCTAAATCGAAGAAAATGTCTGTTATGTTTTTCATTTAAAAAATCCCTTCATCCTGAAAACTGAAATAACCAGTTTCAGTAATTATAATATGGTCGAGCACTTTGATATCCAATTGTTCTCCGGCCACTTTTAGTTTTTTGGTAATATCCTTATCAGCATCACTGGCCAGCAGTTTGCCCGAAGGATGATTGTGTGTCAAAATTATGGAAATTGCTCCTTGTTCCAAAGCAGTTTTGAATATTAATCGCACATCAACCACCGTTCCTGTAATCCCGCCTTTTGAAAGCTGTGATTTATGAATTACTTTGTTGGAATTGTTAAGATACAAAACCCAAAATTCTTCGTGTGGCAACTCACCGATTATGGGCTGCATGATTTCGAAAACGGCTTTGCTTGAGGTTATTTTTTGAAACTCTACAACTTCTTCTGCTCTGCGACGTCTTCCCAATTCTAAAGCGGCAGCTATAGAAATCGCTTTCGCCTCTCCTATTCCTTTGAATTCCATTAGTTGCTTTAAGGATAATTTACCTAAAGCATTTAAGTTATTATCAACGCTTGACAAGATTCGTTTGCTCAGACTTACTGCGCTTTCATTCCGGCTTCCCGAACCAATGAGAATAGCAACCAATTCAGCATCACTCAATGAAGCTTTGCCTTTCAGCATTAGCTTTTCACGTGGCTTATCGTCTTCTGCCCAATTCTTTATGGAAAAATTTTGTTCCAAATTAAAATACTATAAGTAAGGATTTTTCGTTATAAATTTAAACCCTTAAAATATGAAAACAGTACACTTTTTGCTTACTTTATTGGCTCTTTCTACTTGTAGCCAAAAAGATGCTGAAACCTTTAACACAACACCCAAAACATTTGAGGACAAACTTTCGGCAGCTGCTGTTTCTATTGTTGACCCTGATATTGTTTATACTCCAAGCTATGTTTCGATAAAATATCCTAATGGAGATGTTCCGACCAAAACCGGTGTTTGCACTGATGTTGTCATTCGGGCTTACCGAAAACTGGGCATTGACCTGCAGAAAGAAGTTCATGAAGATATGGTGAAGCATTTTTCTCTTTATCCAAATATAAAAAAATGGGGATTGCACAAAACGGATACCAATATTGACCACAGAAGAGTTCCGAACCTTGAGGTTTTCTTTGGCAGAAAAGGACAAAAATTAGTCGTTACCGATGACGCAGCTGATTATAAAACTGGTGAAATTGTAACCTGGATGATTAATGGCAAACTACCACATATTGGAATCATTACCAATAAAAAGTCAGCAGATGGAAATCCTATGATAGTGCATAATGTTGGCGGTGGACAAGTGTTGGAAGATTGTCTTTTCAGTTATCCGATTGCCGGACATTTTAAGTATCAAAAGCCCTAAATCAATTCAACTCATAATAAATCAATCTGTCTTCTGTGGAATAAGGGCCGGCAACTGCAGCACATCGCTGGCAAACTAAACCAAGGCCTTCTTTATATTGATAAAAAATATAATTGCCCGGAAGTGATGGATCATTCGGGCTAAAAATCCCATAATAGGAATAAACAAAATAATCAATGCCTTCGATAGTCGTTGTAAATGGTTCGAGAAGTTCTTCTCCTATTGAACCAACATCTTCAGTTCCACCAATTAGTACAGATCTTATATTATAAAACTCGCTATCGGTTCCGGGATGATACACAAATCCGTTCTCATTGACCAAATGACCATTAGAATCTACTCTTAAACATTCTTTCTCGACAGCAATTAATACATCTGAATTGTATTTTTTATGTACCAATTTAGCATAATTCAAACCATTTATCAAGGTGTCACCTGTTACCCTGACACTATCAATACTGTTCGTAGGGCTGTAATTTACACCATCATTTGAAAAATATCTTTTGTAAACCCAAAGGTTTCCCTCATTCAAATTAAAAAAACTGTCATCTGTTGAATCAGAATCAGTTGAACAAGATGTAAACATTACTGCAGTAAGAAATAAAAAAAGGATTTTTTTCATCGTTATAGGTTTTGGTTTACATAATAACGAATAAAAATGTGTTTTATTGTATCAATCCTTTCACCTCATCAAAGTTTAATCCGCCATAATTACCTGAACTCATTAAAAGTAAAGCCGAATTATTCAAATCGTAATTAAAAAGAAAATCCTTAAACTCAGCCGGATTGGTATAAATAATCAAATCATCACGTTTGAAAGATTGCGCAATTTGGTCATAACTTACTTCTTCGAGTTGCTTAATCTTCACCGCATCAGGCGAATAAAAAACCACAGCAACATCGGCAGCATCGAGAGCGCCTTCGTACTCTTTTAGGAATTCGGCGTTCAAACTGCTGTACGTATGAAGTTCCAGACAAGCGACTAGTTTTCTGTTTGGATATTGTGCTTTTACGGCTTTGGTCGTTGCCGAAACTTTACTCGGAGAATGGGCGAAATCTTTATAAGCTACTTTTCCTTTTCCTTCTGCTATTTTTTCCAAACGCTTGGAAGCTCCTTTAAAACTTGCAATAGCTTCATAGAAATCGGCTTCGTCAACGCCCATGTTTTGGCAAATCCATTTGGCGCCAGCCAGATTATTGAGATTGTGTGCCCCAAAAACTTCAATTGGCATTGGTCCTTCCGGTGTGTCTAATAAAGTAGTTCCGTCTTCAACACTGTAACTTGGTGTTATATATGGCAATCTTCTGATGGTATTTGTAGTTTCTTCGGCAACCTTTTTAACCGTTTCGTCTTCTTCGTTATAGACAAGAATTCCGCCTTTGGTTATTTGGTTAACAAATATTTCAAATTGTTCTACATAATTCTCAAAGGTTGGGAACACGTTAATATGATCCCACGCAATTCCCGAAAGCAAAGCAATATTTGGTTGGTACAAATGAAACTTTGGTCTTCTGTCGATTGGTGATGATAAATATTCGTCGCCTTCCAAAACAATAAAATCATTTTCGTGTGTCAGATGAACCATCGTATCAAAACCTTCCAACTGCGCGCCAACCATATAATCGACTTCAATATTATGATAATGCATCACATGTAAAATCATCGAAGTGATGGTTGTTTTTCCGTGCGAACCACCAATGACAACGCGGGTTTTATTTTTAGATTGTTCGTATAGAAATTCCGGATACGAATAGATTTTCAATCCCAATTCTTGTGCTTTCAATAATTCAGGATTATCCGCTTTGGCGTGCATTCCGAGAATAATTGCTTCAATATCTGATGTTATTTTTTCAGGAAACCAGCCAAATTCTGCCGGTAATAATCCTTTTTTTTCTAATCGTGATTTGGAAGGTTCAAATATGGCATCATCGCTTCCGGTAACTTTATATCCTTTATTGTGTAATGCTAAAGCAAGGTTATGCATGGCAGCGCCGCCAATGGCTATGAAATGTGTACGCATGTTTTATGATTTGTTTTTTTCCTGGTAAGCTTGTAAAACTTGTAATGCTTTTTCGGGTTGATGTAATTTTTCTCTATACAATTCGGCTAAGCGATGGTAGGTGTTTTTGGAACCACCGACTTCAATCGCTTTTATATAGTTTTTTTCAGCATTTTTATATCTTTTAAAATATTCATCGATATGTGCTTTGGAAAGATATCCATCGACGGGTGAGATTTTAAATAATTCATTCGAATATCGTTGCGCTTTTCTTTCGCTGCCTCCAACAAATGCAGGTAACTGAAGATAATATTCTATCAATGCCCATCGTGCTTGAATATGATTTGGATTAAGAACTAATGCTTTTTCAAGTGAACTTCTGACATCTCCAATTAGTCTGATGGCAACCCATTTGCCACCTGTTTGTGCTTTCATTCCCAAAGCGCCACCATACTTGAAGTAATAATCGGCTTCATTGGGTTTTAAGGTTTTTAGTTTTTCATAATAAAAAGCCGCTTTGTCCCAGTCTTTTAAATTACTGGCAATGTCACCCAAATACTCTATGGTTTTTAACTGGTTTGGATTTTCTTTATAAATGCTTTCGAAAATAGGCTTTGCCGCAGTATATTTTTCCTGACTAAATAGCTTTTCTGCTTTCTCAAAATTTGTTTGAGAAAAGAGCAGCATTGGTAAAAAAAGTAAAAATGAGACAAAAATTTTCATAGAAACAAATATAAGCTATTAATACCTATTTCTTGAAATAGTATTTGTTAAGATTGAGCAAAATTTCAATCTTTCATTTATTCCTATTTTATCCATGAAAGTATCATTTCGTTCGTTGAAATGCACTATTTCAAAAACACACATATTGCTGAAAAACAGACTATTATAGTCAATTTATTTAAAAATATTTAAAAAAAATGCACTTTATCGATTTTTAAAGTAGTGTAACCGAAAAATTGTTGCACAGTAAAAAGGTAGTATAAATTCGTATTATTATTAATGGAGTTTAAAATTCATCGCCCTATGAAGAAAAACTACTTATCACAAAAAACGGAATTTGTACTAGAATTATTTTTGAAACAAAAATATATCCTACTTCTAGCTACGCTCACTCTTTTCTTCGGAAATTATTCATTTGCACAATCTGTTGGACCAAATAACCCTTTAACCGGTAATTTTATCGCAGGTGCAAATATTGACTGGACAAATCCGGGAAACATTACTAATACTGTCGACACGAATTATGCTACTGCCGTTTTTGGTGGTGCGGGAAATACGGATTACCTACAAGGCAGTAATTATAATTTTTCAATTCCAACCGGTGCCATAATCAACGGTATTGTTGTTACCATAAACCGAAGAACCAGTGCAGTAAACGCTGGAAGAGTAACAAAAGACAATGCTGTTTACCTTGTAAAGGGTGGAGTTGTTACTGGTACTAATAAAGCTACTGCAGCAGCTTATACTACAACCCTTGCTGTTGCAACTTATGGCTCATCGACAGATACCTGGGGAACAACCTGGACTCCGGCTGATATCAATGCGACTAATTTTGGAGCGGTACTATCAGTAAACGCAAACAATAGTTTAACTGCTACGGTAGATTATATTAAAATTACTGTTTATTATACTACTATTGGATTCTCTCCAACGAGTGCCTGTGTTGGCTCTACTACATCAGTAGTAATAACCGGTGGTTATATCGCAGCAACAACTTCTGTAAGTTTTAACGGTACCCCAGCAAGTTTTGTGCAGGATAGTAACACTCAGGTTACAGCAACTTTACCAGCTGCTGCTACAACAGGAACAATTTCTTTGACAACTCCGCAAGGAACCGGAACCAGCGCTAGTAGTTTTACTGTAAACCCTTTACCAGTTTTAAATCCAATTACGGGTACTACATCGGTTTGTATCGGTTCGACGACCGCTTTATCAAATTCAACTCCTGGCGGCACATGGAATAGTGCTTCCACTGGAGTTGCCACTATAAATACAAGTGGTCTTGTTTCAAGTGTTTCTAGTGGAACTTCACTAATCACTTATTCTTATACTAATGGAAATGGGTGTGCCAATTCCGTAAATACAACAGTTACCGTTAATGCTCTTCCTGTGGTTTCATCTCCGGCTAGTGTATGTATTGGAGGTACTGTTCAATTAACACCAAATTCAGGAGGAACCTGGACTAGTAGTGACAACACCAAAGCAACTGTTGACAATACTGGTCTTGTGACTGGTGTTGCTGTTGGAAGTCCAACTTTTACTTTTACCAATTCAACTACGAATTGCAGCAAAACAACCAATGCAGTAAATGTATTGGCTTTACCTGCAATAAGTACACAACCTCTCACTACACAAACTGTTTGTTCAGGAAGTTCAGTTAGCTTTTCGGTAAGCGCTACCGGACCAGGTTTGACTTATCAATGGTATAATGGCGCTACTGCTTTGATCAATGGAGGATCAATTTCCGGTGCAACATCGGACACTCTTGTTATAAATCCGGTTGCTTTAACAGATGCATCAGCAAATTATAATTGCGTTGTAAGCGGAAGTTGTTCCCCTACAGCAACTTCAGCTAATGCTGAGTTAATCGTAATTGAAAAAGTTACCATTACTTCTCAGCCTGTTACTACCCAAACTTTATGTGCCGGAGATACTGCAACATTTATTGTTGCTGCTACTGGTACCGGGATTTCTTTTCAATGGTACAAAGGAGCAACTGCCTTAACTGATGGCGGAGCTATTTCGGGTGCAACATCGGCTACTTTAACAATAAATCCAATTGTGTCTGGCGATGCAGCTACCAATTACAGATGTGTAATTTCAGGAACAAGTCCATGTGCGGCAGTAACTTCAAATAATGCCGCTTTAGTTGTCAACCAACTTCCTGCAATTACTTCGCAACCTGTAGCTTCCCAAACTTTATGTTCAGGAAGTTCCGCTAGTTTTTCGGTAACTGCTACCGGAGCAGGATTGACTTACCAATGGTACAATGGCGCAACGCCTTTAAGCAATGGTGGTTCAATTTCAGGTGCCGCAAGTGCTACTCTTACTATAAATCCGATTACTTTAGGTGATGCATCTGCAAATTATAATTGCGTTGTAAGTGGAACTTGTTCCCCTGCAGCAACTTCAACAAATGCTGAGTTAATCGTAATTGAAAATGTTACGATAACTTCTCAACCTGTTGCTACACAAACTTTATGCAGCGGCGACATAGCAACATTTGTTGTTGCTGCCACTGGTACCGGGATTTCTTTTCAATGGTACAAAGGAGCAACTGCCTTAACTGATGGCGGGGCAATTTCGGGTGCTACTACTGATACTTTGAGCATTTCTCCTTTAGCTTTAAGTGATGCTGCTGCAAACTACTATTGTTTGGTTAGTGGAACCAGCCCATGTAGTGCTATTGCCTCTGCTAATTCCATTTTGAATATAAACCAAAGCGCTTCGATAACCACTCAGCCACAAGTTTCCCAAACTGTTTGTGAAGGTAATTCTGTTAGTATTTCCGTTGCTGCTACTGGTGGAAATTTAGTATACCAATGGTATAAAGGAGCAACTTTATTAAGTAATGGTGGAAATATAACCGGTGCAACATCGGCTACTTTAACAATAAATTCTGTTGCTTTAGCTGATGCTGCTTCAAACTATAATTGTCATGTTACAAATGGATGCTCCAGCGGAATTATTTCTGATGATGCTGCAATCATTGTAAACGAAGCTGTTGTCATTACAAGCCAACCTATCCTTACCCAAACTGTATGTGAAGGCAGCCCGGCTACTTTTTCTGTTACGGCTACAGGAACCGGTTTGAGTTATCAATGGTACAAAGGAGCAACTGCCTTAACTGATGGCGGGGCTATTTCAGGGGCAACATCAGCAACTTTAACAATAAATCCAATCGCAACTGGTGATGCAGCTACCAATTATAGATGTGTGGTTTCAGGAGCGAGTCCATGTACGGCGGTAACTTCGAATAATGTCGCTTTAGTTGTCAACCAACTTCCAGCTATTGCTTCGCAACCAGCAGCTTCTCAAACTTTGTGCTCCGGAAGTTCTGTTAGCTTTTCTGTAAGTGCTACTGGTACGGGATTGACTTACCAATGGTACAATGGCGCAACACTTTTAAGCAATGGCGGTTCAATTTCAGGAGCAACAACTGCAACCTTAACAATAAACCCTATAAGCGCTTCTGATGCTTCATCCAATTATCATTGTGTAGTTAGTGGAAGTTGTTCTCCTAGTGCTACTTCAAATAATGCTATATTAATTGTAAACCAAGTTGTTGCCATTACAAGCCAACCTATCCTTACCCAAACTGTATGTGCAGGCAGCCCGGCTACTTTTTCTGTTACGGCAACTGGAACCGGTTTGAGTTATCAATGGTACAAAGGAGCAACCGCCTTATCTAATGGCGGAGCTATTTCAGGGGCAACATCAGCAACTTTAACAATAAATCCAATCGCAACTGGTGATGCAGCTACCAATTATAGATGTGTGGTTTCAGGAGCGAGTCCATGTACGGCGGTAACTTCGAATAATGCCGCTTTAGTTGTCAACCAACTTCCAGCTATTGCTTCGCAACCAGCAGCTTCTCAAACTTTGTGCTCCGGAAGTTCTGTTAGCTTTTCTGTAAGTGCTACTGGTACGGGATTGACTTACCAATGGTACAATGGCGCAACACTTTTAAGCAATGGCGGTTCAATTTCAGGAGCAACAACTGCAACCTTAACAATAAACCCTATAAGCGCTTCTGATGCTTCATCCAATTATCATTGTGTAGTTAGTGGAAGTTGTTCTCCTAGTGCTACTTCAAATAATGCTATATTAATTGTAAACCAAGTTGTTGCCATTACAAGCCAACCTATCCTTACCCAAACTGTATGTGCAGGCAGCCCGGCTACTTTTTCTGTTACGGCAACTGGAACCGGTTTGAGTTATCAATGGTACAAAGGAGCAACCGCCTTATCTAATGGCGGAGCTATTTCAGGGGCAACATCAGCAACTTTAACAATAAATCCAATCGCAACTGGTGATGCAGCTACCAATTATAGATGTGTGGTTTCAGGAGCGAGTCCATGTACGGCAGTAACTTCGAATAATGCCGCTTTAGTTGTCAACCAACTTCCAGCTATTACTTCGCAACCAGCGGCTTCTCAAACTTTGTGTTCCGGAAGTTCTGTTAGCTTTTCTGTAACTGCTACTGGAACAGGATTGACTTATCAATGGTACAATGGCGCAACACTTTTAAGCAATGGCGGTTCAATTTCAGGAGCAACATCAGCAACCTTAACAATAAATCCTGTAAGCACAGCAGACACTTCATCCAATTATAAATGTGTGGTTAGTGGAAGCTGTTCACCTAGTGCTACTTCAAATAATGCTACATTAATTGTAAACTCATTATCGGCCGGAGGTTCGGCCACAATTACACACACAGCCAACTCGAGTGGTACTATGATTGCTTTACCTTCACCGGTAAGTACTCATACCGATTGTCATCTTTCATCCGGAATTATAGCTCTCAATGGACAAACAGGAACGGTTCTTAGATGGGAATCTTCAACAGATGCAGGAAATACTTGGCTGAATTTAGGTGGTGCTGGTAATAGTAATTTTACGTATACTAATGCAACAGCAACTACCATTTTTAGAGCTGTCGTTCAAAATGCGTCTTGTAATATTACCTATTCTACACCTGCCATTTTATTTGTAATTCCTAACATTAAGCCTTCGCCTGTAACTGCTACTCCATCTACTATATGTGCAGGAGAATTTACAACTTTAACTTCTTTAAGCGGTTTTTCAAGTAGTCAAAACGTACAATATGGTGGACTTTTTAACACTGCTAACCCTGCAGGCTGGTTGGTGGATGGAAATGGAGTTTTTAGTGCAAGTGGAGATAATGGAAATCCGACTACCTTTAAAGAAACAAATGGAAATGCCAGCAGTGAATATAACACTACAACTGATGATAAGTTTGCTATTGCAAGAGGAAATTTAGATACTACGTTACAAACTCCCGTTTTTGATCTTTTTGGATTATCATCGGCAAATCTAACATTCAATCATGCGCATAAATTAGTAGCCGGAGCCTGGGGTAAAGTAGAACTTTCATTTAATGGTGGTACAACCTATCCTGTAATCTTGGCTACCTACACCGGAAATCAAGGTCCGTACAATCCATTTAACACAGCTGTAAGTATCAATTTAAATGCCTATTTAGGCTATACCAACCTGAGAATACGGTTTAATTACCATGGATTACAATCTAATGGTCCTGGTATCACTGGTGATGCCTGGGTTATCGATAATGTAAACATTCCTCAAGCCCCAGTACCTGCACTTACATCATTATGGACGGATATCACTTCAAACGCTACTGTTAGCGTTACCAATGCTACCAATGTAAGTGTATATCCAACAGTTACTACTACCTATGCAGTAACATCTTTTCTTAATGGTTGTACTAGTTATGGACCAGAAGGCACTACCTATATTACAGTAACAGTAAATCAATTACCAATAGTTACAGCATCGCCAACAACGAGTTGTTCAGGTGATGTAAATACTATTGCATTATCGAGTGCAGTCGTAGGCACACAAACATCAACGGCATTTAGTTGGACTGTCGCCCAAACTGATGCTACTGGTGGAAGTGCTGGCACAGGAAGCTCTATCAATCAAACGTTAACAGCTACAGGAACCGTTCAGGGTACTGTAACTTATACTATCACACCTACAGCAAATGGATGCATTGGTCCGCCAAGAACTATAATAGCTCGAGTAAATCCAAGACCTAAAGGTGATATTCAACCATCACAAACCATTTGTTATGGTGGGACAGCAACATTTAGCGTTGCCTTAGAAGGAACGGGACCATGGAACTTAACTTATAGCAATGGTGTATCTACAACTACGGTTAACGGAATAACTTCAAGTCCATATGTATTTAGCATAAGCGGAATGACAGCAAACAGAACGTTTACCATAACGGCTTTAAGCGACTCCAGATGTAGTGCAAGATCACAAGACTTGACTGGTGCCGCAGTTGTTACAGTTCTTAATGGAACTCCGGGATTATGGACTGGACTTGTTAGTACCGATTGGTTTGATTGTAAAAATTGGGCTGGCGGACTACCTTCAAGTACTATTGATGCGCAAATCCCAACAGTTACCAATTCTGGCAGAATGCCTCTTATAGATAGAACATCACCATTTGCAGCTGCATATAATTATATTGCATCAGCACGTGATTTAATAGTTGCCTCTGGTGCCTCTGTAACAATGGTTGCTACTAATAATTCTGAATTACAGATAAGTAGAGACTGGAGAAATAGTGGTAGCTTTATTCCAGGAACAGGGACAGTTACTTTTAATGGCGCTACATTAAATCAGATACAAAATATCAATGCTGGAATTAAAACTAATGAAGCTTTTCATAATTTGACATTAAACAATTCCAATGGTGCCAAAGGGATTAGTGTTGTTAATGGCTTTGAATTAACCGTTGCTAATGAGTTATCACTACTAAGCGGTGATTTAAGATTAGTTGGAGAAGCGCAGATTGTTCAAAATGGTACAGTTGCAAATCCTTCTGCTGGAACAGGAAAAATATTGAAAGACCAGCAAGGTAATAGAAGTAGCTATCATTATAATTATTGGTCATCACCAGTTTCAACTAATGGTACAAACTACACAATCGGTGGTGTTTTAAGAGACGGAACTGATTCTTCCACAAATTCATTTAACCCAAGTGCAATAACTTTTGGCGACGGTGCCTATTTTGCCGATGGTGCAATAACTACGCCTGTTAAACTTGGTAACCGCTGGATGTTTAAATATACCAGTGTAAGCACCGTTTATGCGGGATGGCAATATGTTGGAAGCACAGGAACTATAGGCATTGGTGAAGGATTTACGATGAAAGGCGTTACCGGAATTGCACCATTTACCACGCCACAGAACTATGTTTTTGTTGGTAAGCCAAACAATGGAACTATTCCTTTGTCAATTTCTTTAAATCAAAGTTATTTAGTTGGAAATCCTTATCCATCTGCCTTAGATGCTGACGAATTTATAAAAGATAACATAAAAGATGGTGCGGGAAGAGCTGCTTCAAATATTTTTAATGGGGCTTTATATTTTTGGGATCATTTTGGAGGACAATCCCATATTCTAAATCAATATATTGGTGGCTATTCAACTTATACCTTAATGGGTGGTGTGGTAGCTATTTCGAACGATCCATTGATAAATGCTAATGGCGCAATGGGAACAAGAGTCCCAAAAAGACACATACCTGTAGCACAAGGATTTTTTATTGGAACTGGTTCAAATGCAGCATTAACAGGAAACAATCCTGGTTTAAGTACACCAGTTACAGGCGGTACTATTAATTTTAAAAACACTCAACGCGCTTTCAAAGTAGAATCGGTGAGCAATTCTGTGTTTTTTAGATCTAATAACCGGAATCAAACAACGAATGACGATATTGATAACCGACAAAAAATCAGATTATTATATCAATCACCTTCGAACATTCACCGACAAATTTTAGTAGGTGTTGATGAGAATACGACCAGTTTTTTTGATGTCGGTTATGATGCCCCGATAATTGATGAAAATGCGGATGATTTATATTGGAAAACCACTGATGCTAAATTGACTATCCAGGCGGTTTCAGATTTTAATACCGACCAGATACTGCCTCTTGGCCTAAAAGCTTCAACATCTGGCACATACACAATCAAAGTTGACACACTGGAAAATATTTCAGAAGACACTCAATTATACATCCATGATGCTGAAACCGGAATGGATTATGACATTAAAAATGATGATTTTAGTATTTCATTACCAATTGGCATCTACAACGACAGATTTTCTCTTCGCTTCTCAGGAAATGCATTAGGAACTTATAATCCTTCACAAAATAGCAGCCCTATAATTTATTTTACAAATAGTAATGACGTCTTACATATTAACACAAAGGAGATTATCAAAACTGTGAAATTATATAACATTTTAGGTCAGTTTATTTCCGAAAACAAAATCGATAATTTAGGTTCAGAGAACATTGAGATTCCTTATAAAAACTTAGCATCAGGAAATTATATTGTAAAAGTTATAACAGAAGAAAACAGAATTTTCGCAGAAAAAATTCAGAAAAAATAATTTTTATCTATAACACATTGTTTTCTAGAGTCATTGCATAAAATTATTTGTTAACCAACAGATAGGCTTTGTTGTGTAGTTAATCGACTTTTTTATCGCTTCAACTATTAATTTTGTTCAGATTGTAATAATAGACTAGATTTATTTTTATCCCATTGTTGAATGAAAATTAATCTGCTGTATGGAAAACAATTACCCAAACAAAAAAGAAAAATCGAAATCTACATTTACCAAATTAGGAATTAGTTTATTTCTGATTTGGATGTTTTCTTCAAATATTATAAATGCTCAAGTTCATACTAATCCATCAACTGGCGTAGGTTCATATACCATTCCTGCCGGAGTAACATCTGTAAATGTTCAGGTATGGGGAAGCGGTGGGTCTGGCGGCGGATCTTCAACCAATAATTCTGGTGGATCTGGTGGTGGTGGTGGTGGCTACACTACCAAAACCTTTAACGTAACTGCTGGTGATGTCATTAATTATAATGTTGGTGTTGGTGCAATAGCCGGAGCAGCCGGAGCAAATGGTTTAAGTGGTAATCCAACAACACTTTCCCATGTTCCATCTGGAAATAGTTTTACAGCTGGTGGTGGTGGCAACGGAAATGCAAATGGTGGTGCCGTAGGTGCTGGAGGTACTGCAACAGGTGGAACAACAAATACTGTTGGAGGTGCTGGAAGCGCTGGAGGTGCAGCTCCTGGCGGAAATGGCGGAAATGGCGGAAATACTACTACTACTTTTGGCGCTGGTCAAACAAATGCAAATGGTTTATCTGGAACAAATCCTGGTGGCGGTGGCGGTGGCGGTGAAAAAGATGGTGGAACAAGCACCTCTGGAGGAGCTGGTGGAAATGGACAAGTAATCATAACCTGCGGGCCAACAATATCAGGTTTTGCAGCCTCAAGCGGATGTGTTGGTTCAACCATTACAATAAACGGAACTAATTTTTATAATATAACAGCAGCTAATGTCACTATCGGCGGTACAGCTGTGGCTTCTATAACTTCATTTACCACAACTCAGATTATTGCGGTTATTGGAGCCGGAACAACAGGAGCTGTAAGTGTTGTGGCTTTGGGCGGAACTGCAACCAGCGCAGGAACATTTACAGTAAATACTTTACCCGCTAACCCAAGTAATCCAACAAGCAATTCTCCACAATGCAATCCTCCTGGGGTTACTTTAACAGCAGTAGGAACGGTTCCTGCGAATGAAGCTTGGTATTGGCAAACTGTTTCTTTAGGAACAAGTACAGCAAATAGCGCAGCCACCTATACTGCAACTACTTCGGGCACATACTACATCAGAGCATACAATACCGTTTCAGGTTGTTGGAGCTCTGGACAGGGAAGTTTAGCGGTTGTCATTAGTACAAGTATAAGCACTTTGGCTACAGTCCCATCACCTGCAACAGCTGCAACGGGAATTTGTTATGCCGGCACAGGTGCAGTAAGTAGTATTTCATGGACAGCAGCGGCTGGAGCAACATCGTATGATGTTTACTTTGGAGCAGGAAGTCTTCCGGGAACGGTAACTGCAAATGTTGCTACTACATCCTATACTACAGGAACTTTATTAGCTTCAACAACCTATTACTGGAAAATAGTACCGAGAAACAGTACCTGTCCATCAACAGGAACAGCATTAACTTGGAGTTTCACTACTTCCGCTACACCATGTTATTGTACGCCAACCGGAAATTTAAATTGTACGGCTAGTGATTTCATTAGTAATGTCACTTTAAATACTTTAAATAATACTACTACCTGTGGCGCCGGAGGATATACTGTTTATGCAGCTTCAGGCTCGCAAACAACAACATTAGTCACAGGACAAACCTATACGTTCAATTTAAGTGTTGGTGCCGGAACCGGAAATCACGGTGCCGGAGTATGGATAGATTTTAATCAAAACGGAGTATTTACCGATGCCGGGGAATTTTTCTTAGTAAGTAATACCATTGCTCCAAGCGCAACTATTTCAGTATCGATTGCTATTCCGGCGGGAGCAACTCTCGGAACAACTCAAATGAGAGTTCGATATGCGTACAATTTAACAGTCGTATCGACTATGAGTTGTACCATGGCAGGAACTTACGGAGAAACCGAAGATTACTCAGTAACATTTGTTGCGCCGGCAGCTTGTACAACACCAACAGCACAACCAACAGCACTTATATTAACTCCTGCAAGTACCAGTATTTCAGGAACATTTACAGCGGCTTCACCAGCACCAAACAATTATTTGGTAGTAATCAATACAACTGGTGTTGCGCCTTCACCGACTAACGGAACATCTTATACGATTGGTGGAACTGTTGGCGCTGGTAATACAGTAGTTGATATTGACAGTAACACTAGTTTTACTGCTTCAGGATTAAGCTCGTTAACACAGTATTACGTATATATCTTTTCGTATAACTCAGCGTGTACTGGCGGACCTTTATATCTTGCAGCTTCTCCTTTAAATGCAAATGCAACTACATTGGGACCAACCTATTGCACTGTTGGCGGAACTTTAGCTGCAAGTTCGTATATATCAAACGTTACCTTAAATACTATAAATCAGACAAACTCTGCTTGGGGGGGTTATAGAGATTATTATCCATCCCTATCAACTAATGTTTTGCAATCAACTAGTTATACCATAAGCGTTACGATATGGAATGCTACAACAACACAAAAAAATATTTCTGCCTGGATTGATTGGAATTTAAATGGTGTTTTTGATGTCGCCACTGAAACTGTTTTGTCTACAACCTCTACTGTAGCGACTCCTCAAAGCGTAACATTAACCAATACTTTTACTGTTCCATTAACTGCAATTGTAAATCTAACCCGTTTAAGAGTTGAACTTGCATTTAATTCAGAAGGTGCCGCTGCGCCGTGTAATGTATTTTCTCTAACCGACGCACAGGATTATAAAATAAATGTTCAGGCAATTGTAGCTTGTACAACTCCCACTGCGCAACCAACTTCACTAGTTTTAACACCGGGAGGAACAGCTATCGCAGGGGTTTTTACCGCTGCATCACCAGCTCCAAATAATTATTTGGTTGTAATCAACACTTCAGGCGTAACACCAACTCCGGTAAATGGAACAACCTATGCCATTGGAGGAACGGTCGGAGCAGGAAATACCGTAGTTGATACAGATAGTGATAACACTTTTACTGCTTCGGGATTAACACTTACAACCTTATATTACATTTATGTTTTCTCCTATAATTCGTCTTGTAGCGGTGGTCCTTTGTATTTGACTACTTCCCCATTAAATGGAAGTGTCACCACATTGGCAACAAGTTATTGTTTACCAACAGGAAATTTAACCTGTACTTCTGGTGATTACATTGCTAATGTAACTATCAATACATTGAACAACAACACTACTTGCAATACTGGCGGTTATACTAATTTCCCTGCTACAGGAACACAAACTACTACACTAACCAGAGGAAATACATATAATTTAAGTGTTGGAACTGGTTACGGTACTAAAAAACACGGCTTGGCTGTATGGATTGACTTTAACCAAAACCAATCTTTTGCTGATGCCGGAGAATATTTCACCTTTGGAAATGGTGTCATTGCAAACTCAATCAATACAATTGCTATTGCTATTCCAGCCGGAACTCCATTAGGAACAGTAAGAATGAGAGTTCGATATGGTAAACAAATCAATATGGCATCGACCATGAGTTGTACTATGGCAGGAACTTACGGAGAAACCGAAGATTATACATTAACTATAATTAACCCTATTGCTTGTGTGGCTCCGATTTCACAACCAACCGCGTTGATATTAAATTCGGCCGGAACTACAATTGCAGGTAGCTTTACAGCTCCAAGTCCTGCCCCTAACAACTATTTGGTAGTGATTAATACCACCGGAGCTGTACCTTCACCGGTAAACACTACAACTTATACCATTGGTGGAACTGTTGGTACTGGGAATATTGTGGTTGACAATGACTCAAACGTAACATTTACCGCTACCGGATTATCGACAACAACAACCTATTATATTTTTGTCTTTGCTTATAATTCAGCTTGTACGGGCGGACCAACTTATAATGTCACCACGCCTCTTTCAGGAAGTGTAGCAACAATAACATCAAACTACTGTGTTCCTTCGGTTGGAGTAAACCTACAGGACGATTGTTATTTCTCTGAAGTAAGTTTTATTGGGACATTAAATGATGTCTCAAATTATTCTACTTATTCTTCAAGCCCACGAGGATACCAAGATTTTACAGCATTAACAAACTTAGCTTCTCAGGCACAGGGTGAAGGAGTCAATGTGTTCGTTCAGGCGTTATATAGTTCCTATATGGTAGCTTGGGTGGATTGGAATAAAGATGGTGTTTTTGATGATACAGTTCCAACAAATGAGGAAGTGTATAATTCCGGAACTATATCTACGGGATCAACAACCTTCGGATTTATAATTCCATCTTCTACGCCAGTTGGTAATTATAGAATTAGAATTAGATTAAATCAATACCCGGATTTAACCACTATTGAATCCTGTGGAAATATCAATAATGGTGGCGAAACTGAAGATTATATTTTTACAGTGGTTTCGAATTGTAATTCCTTAATTACATCGGTAACAGACGGAAAAACATGTGGCACCGGAACAGTTAACCTAACAGCTAGTAGCACTTCTGTTGGAGTAACAGAATACCGTTGGTATACTACGCCTACAGGTTCAACCTTGGTTGGTACAAGTCCTACCGGAAGTTGGACAACACCTTCCATTTCAACCACTACAACTTATTATGTAACTGCTTACAACGGTTGCGAATCATTGGTTAGAACAGCTGTAACTGCTGTTATTAGTCCGATTCCAACTTTAACTTATTCTCCAACCAATCCAACAGTTTGTGGCGAAGATGTAGTTTTAAATCTAACAGCAACCGGAGATGTAGAAGAGGTTTTTCTTATTGACGAAAAATTCAACAGCGGTTTGGGAACTTTTACCAACACTAATATTACTTCAAGTGGTTTTGACGCCTTAACACAATGGCAAAACCAAAGCAGTACTTATGTTCCAACAGGTGAGGTATGGTTTCCTGCAATTTCAACAGGTATAACCGGAAATACCTTTGCTTATACAACATCCGATGAAATTAATGCAACAGCTCACACCCAATTAGCTTCAGCTACAATTAGTTCGGTCAACTTTACTACTCTTACCTTAAGCATGAGAATGTATTATTCGCGTTACTTTATGGATGGAACTTATCTAACTGACGATTTTGTTACCATCGATGTTTCTACTAATGGTGGTGGATCATGGACAGAAATAAGAAGATATACTGAAGACGTAGGAATTGGAACCCGGTTTGAAACCTTATCCTTTGATTTGGCAGCTTATGTTGGTCAAGCTAACTTAAAAGTCAGAGTGCGATATTATGGTGAATGGTGTGATGGTGTTGCTGTTGATGATATAAAATTATACGGATACAGACCAATTAGTACAGCTTTAAGCTGGACTAGTGCCACTACTGTGAACGCCTTTACTGACGCCGCATGTACGATTGCCTATGTTTCGGGAACACCGGCAGTCAATGTTTATGTAAAACCTTCATTGGCTCAACTGGAATTGTTTAGCTACAGTTTTACCGCCAATGCAACTTTAGCAAACGGTTGTACGACCAGTAAGACTATAACAGTTACAAACAATACCAAAATTTGGAATGGAACAGATTCCTATTGGGATGATGATGAAAACTGGATACCTTTAGGGAAGCCGACAGCCAGTAATTGCATTATAATTCCTGATACTACCTTTGACCCTATTATATCCGGAACAAGCTATGATGCTTTTGGGAAAAACATTAAAGTAAAATCAGGTGGAATCCTAACTGTAAATTCAGATAACAATATAACAATTACAGATGAGGTCACAGTCAGTAGTGGCGGACTATTTGACATAAAAAATAGTGCTAGTTTAATACAAACCAACAATACTGCTTTAAATAATGGTTCTATTAAGATGACCCGAACCACAAGAGCTATGACAAGATGGGCTTACGTTTATGCAGGTTCACCTGTAGCTGAAAATGCTTTTAGCCAAATCCCATCACAATTTGATTTAAAATACCGTTGGACATCGGGCACAATGAATGGAGCCTGGGTTGGACTTACGTCACTAACTTCGGGAGAAGGTTTTATTGCCCGGGTTAGAAATATTGCTCCATTTAGTACCGGAACAGGAACTATTGATTTTGTATATACCGGAACTCCAAAAAATGGAATTGTTAATGTAAATGTGGATAGTTATAACTCAAGTTCTATGGTTGCTGGAAATACCGTTTTATTAGCAAATCCGTATCCAAGTGCTGTTGATTGCAAAAAGTTTTTAGAATATAATGTTGCTGGCAAAAGTAATTCAGAATTGGGAGGAACGTTATTCTTCTGGACATCTGTTACGCTATATAACGGATCTGGACCTTATTCAATGACAGACTATGGAAGCTGGAATTTAGTAGGAGGAACAGGTAGCATGCCTGCAAGTGCGCCATCAGATTTAAGTCTAAAACCAAATGGTAAAATAGCCGCAGGTCAGGGATTCTTTGCCCAGGCTTTTGCTGATGGACAAATTCATTTTGATAACATAATGCGTGAACCTGATTTTAATTCACAATTTTTCAAAAATTCAAATACAACTCATAGTGAGGAAAATAGTAGAATATGGTTGAACCTTTATAGCGATACTACTTTCAGACAAATGTTAGTGGGCTACGTTGATGGTGCTACTAATGGTCACGACAGATTGTATGATGGTGACGCCTTTACAAACAATGAAATAAATATTTATTCATTACTTGACAACAGAAAATTAGTGATACAAGGTAAAGCATTACCATTTGATGAAAATGATATTATTCCGTTAGGCTACAAGATTACAAACGCTGGTAATTATTCGATAAACATAGATGAATTGGATGGTATTTTTAGTGGTAATCAAAACGTGTATTTGAGAGATAAATTACTGACTATTGACCATAATATAAAACAAAGTCCATATACATTTACTACTACAGCCGGTACATTTGACGACCGATTTGAATTAGTATTTGTCAGCAATGCATTAGGTACAAACAATCCAAGTGAAATAAATACTTTTGCTACGATTTCTAATCATCAAATCAGAATAGAATCAAGTGAGTTTATAAAAAAAATAAGTCTTTATGACATAACAGGAAAACTCATAAATAACTATTCCTTGACAGAATATAAAAAACAATTTTCTGACGCTTTCAATTATCCTAATGGAATCTATATTGCAAAAATCACTTTAGACAATGATATGGTGGTTACCAAAAAAATAATCCATTAACAACTAATTTTAAATAAAAAAATCCCGTTCGAAAGACGGGATTTTTATTTGGTCATTATTTAGGAAAAAATTTATACCTTTAGTATAGCAAACAACTAACAAGCTATAAATTAAACAAATGGACAACAACACCAACCAACCAACGCCCCAAAACATTATGCAAATCGGAACAGCTTTTTGGCCTTCCAAAGTATTGCTGACAGCAGTAAAATTTGAATTATTTACTTTGTTAGCCAGCCAAAAATCGATGACAGGTGCCGAAATAAAAAAAGCTTTATCCTTTCAAGCCACAGACAGGCATGTATATGATTTTCTTGACCTGTTAACTGGTTTAGGTTTTTTAATTCGTGACGGAATTTGGGACACGGCTAAGTATTCCAATTCGGTTGACACTGATACCTTTTTAGATAAAAATAAACCCTCCTACATAGGCGGAATCCTTGAGATGGCAAACGACCGGCTGTTCCGGTTTTGGGCAGATCTTGACGAAGCGCTTCTTAGTGGCAAACCTCAAAATGAATTGAAACATAGTGGTAAGTCAATGTTTGAAGAATTGTATTCTGATTCGGCACGCTTAAAACAATTTATCCATGCCATGTCAGGTATATCTGTTGGTAATTTTATGGCGCTTGCTAATCAATTTGATTTTTCACCTTATAAAACACTTTGTGATGTTGGAGGAGCTGCCGGCGTCTTATCGATTCAGGTAGCCAAACACAATCCACACATGAGTTGCACTACTTTAGACCTGCCAGCCGTAGAAACTATAGCCAAAGAAACTATAGCAGCACAAGGAATGAGTGATAAAGTAAAGACTGGTTCCGTCGACTTTTTTACTGATGAATTTCCAAAAGCAGATGTCATCACCATGGGTATGATTTTGCATGATTGGGATCTTGAGAATAAAAAAATGCTGATTAAAAAAGCCTATAATGCTTTACCCGAAGGCGGAGCTTTTATTGCCGTGGAAGCCATTATTGATGACGAGCGAAAAAAGAATGTTTTTGGGTTATCGATGTCGCTCAACATGTTGATTGAATTTGGTGTGGCTTTCGATTTTACCGGAGCTGATTTTGAATCCTGGGTTAAGGAAGCCGGATTTAAAAAGGTAACCATCATGCCACTTGCCGGTCCGGCTAGTGCGGCTATTGCGATTAAATAAAATTTACTTAAATAGAAAATCCCGCCTTTCGAGCGGGATTTTTTGTTTTATAAACCATGACTGTTTTCTGGCTCTTCTGTATCAACGTTGAGCATTTCCCAAAGTTTGTCTTTTAGTTCCGTTAAGCCTTGCTGTGCTACAGAAGAAATAAACATAAAAGGAACTCCTTTGATTTCCTTTTTAAGTTGTGCTTTTAGTTCGGTTTTTAATTCCTCATCAAGCATATCGCATTTGGAAACAACCAACAATTTATCCTTATCCAACATTTCAGGATTGTAACGACGTAATTCGTCTAACAGGATTTCATATTCTTTTTTGATATCATCAGCATCGGCCGGAACCAAAAATAATAAAGTTGAGTTTCTTTCAATATGTCGCAAGAAATAATGTCCCAATCCTTTTCCTTCCGCCGCACCTTCAATAATTCCGGGAATGTCTGCCATTATGAACGATTTGAATTCACGATAAGCAACAATTCCCAAATTAGGTTTCAAAGTCGTAAACGGATAATCAGCAATTTTTGGCTTAGCCGATGTCAACACCGAAAGCAAAGTTGATTTTCCTGCATTTGGAAAACCTACCAAACCAACATCTGCCAAAACTTTCAACTCTAAAATAACATCCAATTCTTCAGGTGGCATTCCGGGTTGTGCATAACGCGGCGTTTGGTTGGTTGAACTTCTGAAATTCCAGTTTCCTAATCCACCTTTTCCGCCTTTGGCCAAAATTCTTTCTTCACCATTTTCGGTTATTTCAAATAAGATTTCGTCGGTTTCTTTATCGCGAACAACCGTTCCCAACGGAACTTCAATCGTAATATCTTCACCATCGTGACCTGTGCTTCTTGAACTTCCGCCATCACCACCATGACCTGCTTTAATATGACGGGCAAACTTGAGGTGAAACAATGTCCACAGACCTTTGTTTCCTTTTAAAATAACGTGTCCACCACGACCACCATCACCACCATCTGGGCCACCTTTTTCAATAAATTTTTCTCTGTGTAGATGCGAAGAACCCTTTCCTCCTTTTCCGGAAGAAACATATATTTTTACGTAGTCTACAAAATTTCCCTCTGTCATTATTTCTTTTCTTTTTTTATTCTCTTAACGTTTTTACCAGCACTTTATCAATCTTCACTCCATCCATATCGATGATTTCAAGTTCTAATTTGTTCCAAATTAACTTTTCTCCGGTAGTTGGAATTTTACCCATTTCGGTCATGATCAATCCGCTTACGGTTGTGACTTCGTAGTCGTTGGTCAACTCATCCATATCAAAATAAGTCAGAAAGTCGTGTAACGAATACAAGCCATCAACCAACCAGGTTCCATCTTCACGGGCTATCAATTGGTATTCATCTTCATCAAAATCGGATGCATCACCAACCAAAGCTTCTAAGATATCATTCAGCGTAATTATTCCCTGAAACACTCCGTATTCATCGGTAACAAAAGCATAATGCACTTTCGATTTTTTGAAATTCTCCAATGCTTTATAAGCCGAAGTATGCTCAATCAGATAAACCGGCGATTTGGTAATTGATTTTAAATTGAATTTTCCTTTTTCAAAACTTGCAAACAAATCTTTCAGCAAAACCACACCTTCAACATCGTCCATATTCTCTTTGCAAACTGGATAAATGGAATGCAATTCATCCAAAACCTTGGCTTTCAATTCTTCAATCGTGTCGTCAAACGAAAGATAAACTATCGATTGTCTGTGCGTCATTAACGAATTGATTTTTCGGTCGCCAATATGAAAAACGCGTTCCACTATGTCCTGCTCAATTTCCTGAACTTCGCCGCCTTCGGTTCCTTCTTTGATAATGGCTTTGATTTCTTCTTCGGTTACTTTTCCGTCAGCTGTTGGTTTGATGTTCAACACTTTTAGCAATCCATCTGTCGAAATGGTCAATAACCAAATAAACGGTGCTGTAATTTGTGAAATGATTTTCATCGGAACAGCAACGGCTTTGGCAATATTTTCGGGATGATTTAGTCCGATTCTTTTTGGTAATAATTCGCCTAAAACCAAAGAAAAGAAGGTTAAAACAACCACGACAATTCCAACGCCAATACTTTCCGAATACGGTTTCAAAGCATCAAACCCTGCGACGAAAGCCTGCACATCGTGTGTAATCTTATCTCCGGAATAAATACCGGTCAAAATTCCGATTAACGTAATTCCGATTTGAACTGTGGACAGAAATTTATTTGGTGAATTAGCCAAATCTAGAGCAACTTTGGCATTCGTATTTCCTTTTTTTGCTGCAGTTTCCAGACGGTTTTTACGCGCAGAAATCAACGCGATTTCCGACATGGAGAAAACGCCGTTAAGCAGGATTAAAAAAAGTATGATGAGTATTTCCATTTTGAGTTATAAGTTATAAGTTATGAGTTGTGTAATAACCAATAACAAAAAATTGTTTTTAAAATTTGTCGAATACGTTAGTCAATCGTTCCGTCACTTCTGCAATTGTTCCGATGCCATCCACTGAATGAAATTTGCCTTGTGCTTTGTAATAATCCATCAATGGCGCTGTCTTTTGGTTGTATTCGTCGTAACGGTTTCTGATTTTTTCTTCGTCCTGATCGTCTGGTCTTCCCGAAGTTTTTCCTCTTTCTAACAAACGGGCAACTAAAATATTGTCATCGGCTTCTAACGCTACAGTTGCTGTAATGCTTTGATTTTTGGATTCCAAAAAAGCATCTAAAGCTGCTGCCTGCGCTAATGTTCTTGGAAAACCATCAAATAAAAACCCGTCAGAATTCGGATTTTTATCTACTTCGCTTTGCAACATTTGGATGGTAACTTCATCCGGAACCAAATCTCCTTTGTCCATATAGGTTTTAGCAAGCTGACCCAATTCGGTATCGTTTTTTATATTGTATCTGAAAATATCTCCTGTTGAAAGATGTGTCAGATTGTATTTTTCCTTTAAAAATTCAGCTTGTGTGCCTTTTCCTGCACCTGGTTTTCCGAAAAGAACGATGTTAATCATTTTATATAACCTTAAAAATTTTAGTAATTTTTTATAATAATGTTTTATACTCTTGAGCATTTTTTATTGTGCTAATTGATAAACGTCGGCTAAATTTCTTCCTAATCCATCGTAGTCTAAACCAAAACCAACAATGAACTTATTCGGAATTCTGATTCCAACGTAATCAATCTTAATGTCTTTTTTATAGGCTTCCGGTTTGAAAAACAAGGTTGCGATTTTCAAATGCTTTACTTTGTTTTGTTTGAAAATAGCTTTCAACTCCTCAATTGTATTTCCTGTATCGACAATATCTTCCACAACGACAACAGTTCTTCCTTCCAAATCCTGATTTAGACCAATCAGTTGTTTTACTTCGTTGGTTGTTTCAGTTCCTTCATACGAAGCCATTTTTACAAAACTCACTTCACACATGCCTCGATAGTGTTTCATCAAATCAGACAAAACCATAAATGATCCGTTCAAAACACCAATAAATACAGGCACTTCGTCAAAAAAATCATCATCCATTTGCTTAGCCATATTTTTAATTGCAAAATCAATTTCATCAGATGAAATGAATGGCTCGAATGTTTTATCGTGTAAGTGTATCATTTTTTTGAAATTTAAAATAAGGTGCAAAGATAAGAACTTGGAAGTTAGAAGCTAGACCTTAGAAGTGAAAATGTTAAATAAAAATGGATTTTTTATATTTACAAAATGGATCTGACTTTCTTTAACCGAATTGCAAAAAGCAACGCCAGCACAAATTGCAGAAATGGCAATCGTGATTTTGTTGTGGAAAATCCGGAATACCTGAAAGATTTAGTAGCTTTTGCAACCGATTTAACCAACAAAAATCATTACAAAGCCGTTTGGATTATCGAAATGCTTGTTGAAACTCATACTAAAATGCTCGCTCCTTTTGTTGATATCATTTGCGAAACCATTCCGAAATACAAACACGAATCAGCCATCAGAGGAATGTCGAGAACCGTTTTTTTTCTGAGTACTTCCAAAACAATTTCTTTAAGCGAAACCCAACAGGAAAAACTAATCGAGATTTGTTTAGATTGGTTAATTGGTGATGCCAAAGTCGCTCCGAAAGCTTATGCCATGTATACATTAGGGCATTATGCAAAAAAACACGATTGGATAAAAGAGGAATTGCGAAATATCATTGATAAAGATTTTGCTTCTCAATCCGCTGGATATAAAGCTGCCGCACGTGAAGTTTTGCGAAAAATATCTAAATGATTTTTGAATTTGAAATAGTATCTTTGCACCAACAACTACAACTACAACGAATGAACTATTTCTCTTCCGATTTTAAACTAGGAATTCTCGGTGGCGGACAATTAGGCAAAATGCTATTGGCCGAAACCCGAAAATTCGATATTCAAACCTACATTCTCGATCCAAGCAGAGAAGCTCCATCACAATTTGGTGCTACTCATTTCTCTATTGGTGATTTAATGGATTTTAATACCGTTTATGAATTTGGAAAAAAAGTCGATTTGCTAACCATCGAAATTGAGAATGTAAATCTTGACGCTTTGGACAAACTGGAAGCCGAAGGGCAAAAAGTTTTTCCATCTCCAAAAACATTGCGACTCATTCAGAACAAAGGCATTCAAAAAGATTTTTATGTACAGCATAACATTCCGACTTCAGCACACCAACGTTTTGTAAATCTTGATGATTTAAAATCAAATTGTCTAACTTTCCCTTTTGTATGGAAATGCGCCCAGTTTGGTTACGACGGAAATGGCGTAAAAGTAGTTCGCTCCATTGATGATATCGGAAATTTACCAAATGTGGAATGCGTCGCTGAGCAAATGGTTTCGTTTAAAAACGAACTGGCCGTAATTGTCGCTCGTTCTGCTTCCGGAGAAGTAAAAACCTATCCTGTTGTAGAAATGGAATTCCATCCCGAAGCCAATCAAGTGGAATATGTAATTTGTCCGGCTCGAATTGATACTAAAGTAGCTCAAAAAGCAACTGAAATAGCATTACAAGTTTCAAAGGCTTATAACCATGTTGGTTTGCTTGCCGTTGAAATGTTTCAAACGCATGATAATGAAATTTTGGTAAACGAAGTCGCGCCTAGACCACACAATTCGGGACATTACAGTATTGAAGCGAGTTATACTTCCCAATTTGAAAATCATCTTCGTGCGATTTTGGGTTTGCCTTTGGGGAATACTGCTAGCAAAGTTGCCGGAATTATGGTAAATTTGGTCGGTGCTGAAGGATATAGTGGAAACGTTATCTATGAAAACATCGAAAAAATTATGGCAATTGACGGCGTGACACCTCACATTTACGGCAAAAAAGAAACACGTCCTTTCCGCAAAATGGGACATGTAACGATTGTCAATGAAGATATGAAGGAGGCGAGAAGAATTGCGGAAGAAGTAAAGAACAGTATCAAAGTAATCAGTAAAAAATTATTATAAATAATGACCCGAACGTAGTGAACGGGCGTAAGCAATATTAAATTTTGAATGAAAGAATAAAATCATTTAATAATTTATAATTTATAATTCAAAATAGAAAATGAGCAAAGTAGCCATAATCATGGGTTCAAAATCAGATTTACCCGTAATGCAGGAAGCCATCGACATTCTAAAAAGTTTTGACATCGAGACCGAAGTCGATATTGTTTCGGCACACCGAACGCCGGAAAAATTATTTGATTTCAGTAAAAAAGCACATACGCGTGGCATTACAGTAATTATTGCCGGAGCTGGTGGTGCAGCACATTTACCTGGTATGGTTGCTTCTATGTCGCCATTGCCTGTGATTGGCGTTCCCGTAAAATCGAGCAATTCTATTGATGGTTGGGATTCAGTTTTGTCTATTTTGCAAATGCCTGGCGGCGTTCCTGTGGCAACTGTGGCGCTTAACGGAGCAAAAAACGCCGGAATTCTGGCAGCACAAATTATCGGAAGCCACGACAAAATGGTACTTGATAAAATTATCATTTACAAAGAATCTCTAAAAGATGCGGTGAACAAATCATCGGATGAAATGAAAAAATAGGTTAAAAAAACCCCTAAAAAAACACTTAAACTTTGCGCCTTTGCGCCTCTGCGAGCAATGAAAATCCTAACACAAAAATTCAACACAAAACACAATACGGCACCTTTTAGTCAAATCAAATTAGAAGATTATCAAACCGCTTTCGAAGAAAACATCGCCAAAGCCAGAACTGAAGTTGATGCCATTACCAACAATCCGGAAGCACCAACTTTCGAAAATACTATCGAAGCATTAGATTTTTCAGGCGAAGCTTTAGACCGATTATCGTCGATTTTCTTTAATATGAATTCGGCTGAAACTTGTGAAGAAATGCAAAAAATTGCGCAGGATGTTTCTCCGTTATTAACTGCTTTCAGTAACGATATTGCGTTAAATGAAGATTTGTTCAAACGTGTAAAAGCAGTTTACGAACAAAAAGACAAGCTAAATTTAACAACAGAACAAGCCACATTATTAGATAAAAAATTCAAAAGCTTTTCCCGAAACGGAGCACTTTTACCAGAAGATAAAAAAGCACGTTTACGTGAAATTGATACGGATTTGTCCAAACTAAAACTGACTTACGGGGAAAATGTGCTGGCGGAAACCAACAATTATCAATTGCATATTACCAATGAAAACGATATAAAAGGTTTGCCGGAAGGAACAGTTGAAGCCGCGGCAAGTCTGGCAAAATCAAAAAATATGGAAGGCTGGATTTTCACTTTGGATTACCCAAGTTATATTCCGTTTGTTACCTATGCCGACAATCGCGAACTTAGAAAAGAATTGGCGATTGCCAACGGTAAGAAAGCATTCCAAAATAACGAATTCGACAATCAGGAAATTGCGTTGAAGATTGCCAAATTACGTTTTGAACGTGCTAATTTATTAGGTTACAAAACCCATTCTGATTTTGTTCTCGAAGAACGAATGGCACAAACTCCGGAAAAAGTAAAATCGTTTTTGAATGATTTGTTAGCCAAAGCCAAACCGGCAGCCGAGAAAGAATTTGCACAATTAACCGCTTTCGCAAAAGAACTCGACGGAATTGATCAATTGGAAAAATGGGATGGTGCTTACTATTCAGAAAAACTAAAACAAAAACTTTTCGATTTTGATGACGAACAATTAAAGCCATATTTCAAACTGGAAAATGTTTTGAATGGTGCGTTTACTGTGGCTGAAAAGTTATTCGGGATCAGATTCAAAGAAGTTTTTGATATTGATAAATACCATGAAGATGTGCAGACTTTTGAAGTTTTGGATTTCCAAAATGAATTGGTTGCCATTTTCTATGCCGACTTTTTTCCAAGAAAAGGGAAACGAAATGGCGCGTGGATGACTTCTTTCAAACCACAATATATAAAGGATGGTGTTAACGAAAGACCGCATGTTTCTATAGTGTGCAACTTTTCGCCTCCAACCGAAAGCAAACCTTCACTCCTGACCTTTAACGAAGTAACGACTTTGTTTCATGAATTTGGACACGCTTTACACGGCATGTTGGCCAATACTACTTATCCAAGTTTATCGGGAACTTCTGTTTATTGGGATTTTGTGGAATTGCCAAGTCAGGTGATGGAAAACTGGTGCTACGAGCCAGAAGCCTTGGCGATTTTTGCCAAACATTATGAAACGGGAGAAATCATTCCACAGGAATTTGTAAATAAAATTAAAGAAAGTGCCAGCTTTTTAGAAGGAATGGCAACGTTGCGCCAATTGAGTTTCGGGATTTTAGATATGGCTTTCCACAGTAACAATCCAAATGCGATTACGGATGTAAAAGCGTTTGAAAAAGTCGCATTTGATGGAACGTCTTTATATCCTGATGTGGAAGAAAACTGCATGAGTGTTTCGTTTTCGCATATTTTTCAAGGTGGCTATTCTTCGGGTTATTACAGCTACAAATGGGCAGAAGTTCTCGATGCCGATGCGTTTGCGTATTTTCAGGAAAAAGGAATTTTCAACACTGAAGTCGCGACCAAATTCAAAGAAAACGTATTGTCAAAAGGCGGAACCGAATTACCGATGGAATTATACAAACGCTTCCGCGGACAGGAACCAAAACCTGAAGCTTTACTTAAGCGAGCGGGATTAATTTAGATTGTTAGATATTTAGAAACCGGAGTTATGCTTCGGTTTTTTATTTAACGTGGACTGCGTTAGGGATTGAAGCTAGCTACCATGTAGCGCGGAAAGCCCGACCTGAAAGGGAACGCCATAATAATTTAAAATAACTTTCATTTTTTTTTGAAAGTTTAAAAACTTTTGTTTACCTTTGACTCATGACAATGAGCAATTTTAATTGCGATTTGCATTTGACCTTTAAAAAACAATAAAAGCGACAAATGAAATTCAAAGAAGCTAAAAATAAATTCGTTCAGACATGGGGAGCATTAGGCTCACAATGGGGTATTAACAAAACCATGGCTCAGATTCATGCGTTATTGATGGTATCGAATGAAGCGGTTTCAATGGAAGACATAATGGAAGAATTGCAGATTTCAAGAGGAAACGCTTCTATGAATTTGAGAGCATTAATGGATTGGGGAATCGTTTACAAAGAATACAAAGCCGGAGAAAGAAGAGAGTTTTTCACAGCTGAAAAGGATTTAGATGAATTGGCCGTAAAAATTTCAAAAGAAAGAAGCAAAAGAGAAATCAAACCAGCTTTGAAAGTTTTAAAAGAAGTTTCTTCGATTGAAGCCAATGCAACAGCAGAAGAAAGACACTTTGTAGAGCAAACAACCAAATTATACGATTTTGTTTTAAAAGCCGATAATGTTATGGACAAAATCACAGAATACAAAGACAATTGGTTGGCACAAATTCTGGTTAAGTTTATGAAATAAACATTTTTTTAATCAAAACTTTCAATTTTTTCTGAAAGTTTAAAACAATATCTAATTATGAAAAACCTGGACACCCTTATAAATGCAAATAAACTGATATTATATCCTACTTCAATCTTATATATTTCTGTTGTAGGCATATCACTTGCCATGGTTTTACAAATACTGCTTGGTATTAGTCAACTTATAATTGCTGTCATCATAAGTTATAATTGCTATAAATTGTTGAATGTAAAGTTAAAATCAAGATTGAAATTATACTGGGCACTAGTAATTATTGACCTTGTTAGCCTGCCATTTTCCGGAAACATCTTTGATTTTCCCGGAATGATATGCTACTTCATTCTGCCCATGTTAATTGCCATTTACTTTCACTTTTTAATTATAGAAATCAATACAGAAATCATCAAACCATGAACACAACAATCCCAAACTGGCTCATCATCCTAAGTGGCTGTGGCCTGATATTTACTGCTCTAATTTATCCTTACATCCGTCATCATGTTTTTGACTGGTACAATGATGTCAAACAACTTAAACCTTTGAATCAGGAGATTTGTAAAACCTATGGACGTTACATACAGGGATTAAACTTTTCATTTGGATTGATTGCAATACTATTTACAAATGAATTAAAAGAACAATCAGCATTGGCAGTTGCTTTAACAGGATTAATTGCTGCTTATTGGGTTGGAAAAGTGGCCACACAAATTGCTTATTATCCAATGTATCAAATTCCACAAAAAAAGATTTTTAAGATAGGGAGCTATGGGATGAATACTTTGTTTGTGCTTTTTGCCGTGGTGAATACGTTCCTTTTTATTCATAATATAATTGGTCATTATAAACTTTAATAATCATGAAAAGCCTATTCAAACTAAATCTTGCATTTATCGGAGTTCCAATACTGCTTTGTTTATTCGGAGTAATTGATGAAAACTTCCTTTTCTGGGGATTACTATCAACAATGCTTACTGGTTTGTTTCAGGTTATTGTGGGAATTTTGATGCTTCGTGATGAACCAAATGACAAATATCTTCAGGTATATATTGCCTTAGTAGTTTTATTTTTCATTACTTGGTATATCAATGCTCAAACTGGGTATCACAACTTCCTTACTTTTGGCTTATTTGGAACTCCACCTCTACTTGCTTTATATCTTACTTTCATAATCTATAAAAAAAGAAATCAGTGACCACAATTCATCTCATCACCAAAATAAAAGCGCCAATTCAAACTGTTTTCGATTTAAGCCGAAACATTGACATCCATAAATTGTCAACAGCTAAATCAAATGAAAAAGCCATTGCCGGAGTTACAGGCGGAATGATAAATCTAAATGAAACAGTTACCTTTAAAGGAAAGCATTTTGGAATTTATTTAAAGCATCAAAGCAAAATCACAGAAATGGAAAACCCTGATTATTTTGTTGATGAGATGATAAAAGGTTATTTTAAGTTCTTTCGTCACGAACATAGTTTTGTAAGCCAAAATGGAACAACTGCCATGATTGATTTTCTTCAATATGAAACTCCACTTGGTATTTTTGGAACGCTATTCGATAAATTGATTTTGAAAAAGCATTTAACTTCTTTCATAGAGGAAAGAAATGAATTCATTAAAAATTTAGCAGAGAAAAACAACTGCTAATCTTCTTCAACTATTCTTATCACTTTAATCAGCAAAGTGTAATAGATAAAAACGCTGAATGTGATAATCAGAAAATGAGTGATGGTCATCCAAAAACTTTTATAAACAAACAAGCGGTAGATAAAAGTTGCCAGAAAGCCACTAAAAACAAGCATGAAATTCTGGAACCAGATTACGGCTGTTTTACTGATAAAAAAAACAGCTACAAGCAAAAGGAGTAATTTTCTGTTCACAAAACCTGCAAGAATCAAGGCACCAAAAGTATAGAAAATATAAACCCAACCGTTGCTATGCAAAAAATAGGGCAAAACACCAAACAGGCAAATGGTCCAGGCAAATGCCAGCAATGAAAAAGTAAGAACCGTAAATCTAAACCCGAAAAATAAAACTTCCCTATTCATCATATTTTTGTAGTCACTAATATTAAAACCCACCACAAAATCGGTATACTTTCTACCCAAAATGTGCTATAGTATTTTGACTGTTTTTCGTGGGCAAAAAGCAGAAAAAGAAAAATGGTAAAAGCGACTCCCGATCTGACGAACAATGACGGAAAGCTAAAATCAATTTGGAAAAAACATAACAGTATAAACAGTAACAGTAAAACAGCACCAACAATTTTTGTATGATCTACTCCTATTTGCTGTGGCACTGTTTTTAAATTGGGGTCATCAACCTTCAAATCGATAATTTCAAAAATCAATATCAGCACAAAAATTAAAATAAAACGCTGAACAGCAAGTACAAAAATATCGAATGTCAATGGAATTCCAACATTAATAATTGGTAAGAACAAAGTCACTCCAACCCAGCAAAGTGCCACAATGTAAATCTTTACGCCAGCCCAATTCCGGGCATTATTCCGATTTGGAAAAAAAGGCAAAGTGTACAGCATTGTCAATATCAGAAAGACAACAGCGATGATTTTTGTTACTTGTTCCAGTTGGAAAAAGTAATAGCAGGTTGCCAAAAAAGAAAGGGAACTCAAGACAGCAATCGCCTTTAATTCGGTTCGCATTTGTAGTTTTTGTGTTCGTGCCAAAGCATCGTACTTCACAAAATTATAGCCAACGATTGTACCAAAAAAAGCAAACAAAGCCGGCACATCTATACTGGCTATATCAAACAAATAACCCGTCATTCGCACCAAAGCATAAACAGCCAGCGCGACATGAATACTGCTGTTGATATAAAAGTCGAGAAGTCGCTTTAAAATGCTCATTACACAAATTTAGTCAATATGTTAATAAGCACCTCTTTTAGTTGAAAAATTCGTGAAATTTACAATCCTTTTAACCTAAAATTTAGAGTTTAATAATTACTTTTGTTGGCGTTAAAAACAAGCACAACTAAACACACTTAGAACTTACAATTTAATGAGAACAGACGCATTTGCACTACGCCACATAGGTCCACGTGAGAACGACCTAAACCACATGTTCAAAACCATAGGAGTTGAAAACTTTGACCAACTAATTTATGAAACGATTCCGGATGATATTCGTTTGAAAAACGATCTGAATTTGGATGCACCAATGACTGAATATGAGTATTCGCAACACATTCATGAATTAGGCAAAAAAAATAAAGTATACAAATCGTACATCGGGTTGGGTTATCACCCAACAATTATTCCGGCTGTAATTCAAAGAAATGTTTTTGAAAATCCGGGTTGGTATACTGCTTACACGCCTTATCAGGCGGAAATTGCACAAGGAAGATTAGAAGCTATTTTGAATTTTCAAACTACTGTTATCGAGTTAACGGGAATGGAAATCGCAAATGCTTCGCTATTAGACGAAGGAACTGCTGCAGCTGAAGCCATGGCTTTATTGTTCGATGTTCGTACTCGTGACCAAAAGAAAATCAACACAAATAAATTCTTCGTTTCTGAAGAAATATTGCCACAAACCTTATCCATACTACAAACGCGTTCTACTCCACTAAACATTGAATTAGTGGTGGGAAATCATGAAGATTTTGATTTCTCTACTGATTTCTTCGGTGCGATTTTACAATATCCTGGTAAATATGGTCAGGTAAATGATTACGCCGGATTTATCGCTAAAGCAAGTGAAAGCGATATTAAAGTAGCCGTTGCTGCCGATATTTTGTCATTGGCAAAATTGACTTCTCCCGGTGAAATGGGTGCTGCAGTTGTTGTAGGAACTACACAACGTTTCGGAATTCCAATGGGTTATGGTGGACCGCACGCGGCTTACTTTGCGACTAAAGAAGAATATAAGCGTTCGATGCCGGGAAGAATTATTGGCGTTTCTATTGATGCAAACGGTAACCGTGCCTTACGTATGGCTTTGGGAACCCGTGAGCAACATATCAAACGTGAAAAAGCAACTTCTAATATTTGTACGGCTCAGGTTTTACTTGCTGTTATGGCCGGAATGTATGCGGTTTATCACGGACCAAAAGGATTGCGTTATATTGCTAACAAAGTACATTCATCTGCGGTTACATTGGCAGATGCTTTGAATAAATTAGGTGTTTACCAAACAAATTCAGCTTTCTTCGATACGATTTCTGTAAAAGCGGATGCACAAAAAGTAAAAGCGATTGCTGAGAAAAACAAAGTAAATTTCTATTATGTTGATGCCGATACGATTTCGATTTCATTAAACGAAACCACTTCTATTGCTGACATCAATCAAATCATAGCCATTTTTGCAGAAGCAACCGGAAAAGATAAAGTAACTGTTTCTAACTTATCAACTTCTGATAATTTCGTTGCTGGCCTGGAAAGAAAATCAGCTTTCCTGATGCATGATGTTTTCAACAACCATCATTCTGAATCTCAGTTGATGCGTTATATCAAAAAATTAGAGCGCAAAGATTTATCGTTAAATCATTCTATGATTTCTTTAGGTTCTTGCACAATGAAATTGAATGCCGCTGCCGAAATGTTGCCGTTATCAATGGCAAACTGGAACAGCATTCACCCTTTTGCGCCTATCGAGCAAGCAGAAGGTTATATCACGATGCTTAAAAAATTAGAGCAACAATTGAACGTAGTAACCGGTTTTGCCGGAACTACTTTGCAGCCTAATTCGGGTGCACAAGGCGAATATGCCGGACTTATGGCGATTCGTGCTTATCATTTATCACGTGGTGACAATCACAGAAATGTATGTTTGATTCCATCTTCGGCACACGGAACAAATCCTGCTTCAGCAGCAATGGCCGGAATGCACATTATAGTTACCAAAACCATGGAAAACGGTAATATCGATGTGGAAGATTTAAGAGCCAGAGCAATAGAGCACGCAGCTGATTTGTCTTGTTTGATGGTAACCTATCCATCAACTCATGGCGTTTTTGAAAGTGCTATTTGTGAAATCACCAAAATCATTCACGACAATGGCGGTTTGGTTTATATGGATGGTGCCAATATGAATGCGCAGGTTGGATTAACAAATCCGGCAACAATTGGTGCTGACGTATGCCACTTAAACTTACACAAGACTTTCGCTATTCCTCATGGTGGTGGTGGTCCCGGAGTTGGGCCAATTTGTGTAAACGAAAAATTAGTGCCGTTTTTACCAACCAACCCAATCATTCCGGTAGGTGGAAATAATGCGATTACTGCCATTTCTTCTGCGCCTTATGGTTCAGCTTTGGTTTGTTTGATATCGTATGGTTATATCACAATGCTTGGTGCGGAAGGACTAAAAAGCTCTACGGAACACGCTATTTTGAATGCCAATTATATGAAAGCCCGTTTAGAAGAGCATTATCCGGTTTTATATTCGGGAGAAATGGGACGTGCAGCTCACGAAATGATTTTGGATTGTCGTTCGTTCAAACAAAACGGAATTGAAGTTACTGATATCGCAAAACGTCTGATGGATTATGGTTTCCATGCGCCAACAGTTTCTTTCCCGGTTGCCGGAACCTTGATGGTTGAACCAACAGAATCGGAAGATTTAGCTGAGTTAGATCGTTTTTGTGATGCAATGATTTCGATCAGAAAAGAAATTGATGCGGCTTCTGCTGACGATGCAAATAACGTATTGAAAAATTCACCACATACTTTGGCGATGCTGACTTCCAACGATTGGAATATGCCATACACCAGAGAACAAGCAGCGTATCCATTGGATTATATTCACGAAAACAAATTCTGGCCAAGTGTGCGTCGTGTTGATGATGCGTATGGCGACAGAAATTTAGTTTGTTCTTGTGCGCCAATTGAAGCGTATATGTAAACTATAAAATTCCAATATTAAAATCCCAAATTCCAGATGTGAGTTTGGGATTTTAATTTTAAAAGCTGATTTTAATCAGTAAATCAGAAAGCAGTAATTTATATTTTTGTTCCAAATAAAGAACCAATGCACGACATCCTAAACCAAGACGATTTATACTTACTTGTTGATGAATTCTACAAAAAATTATTGTCGGATGATTCTATAAGTTACATTTTCACAGATGTTGTTAAGATTAAAATCGAAGAGCATTTGCCGATTCTGGTTACCTTTTGGTCTCAAGCAATCCTCGGAACTGGAGGTTATACCAAAAATTTGACTCAAATACATTTGGATGTGAATGCTAAAGAATACCTTTCGCCTGAGCTGTTTAAAATATGGCTCAACCATTTTTTTACTACTGTTGATGAAAACTTCAAAGGCGAAAAAGCAGAACAAATAAAAACACAGGCTTTGAGTATTGGCACCATAATGCAGATAAAAATAGCACAGGAAAAAGGCAAAAAGATGTGATTTTCTCAATTTATGTAATCAATATTGAAAATATTCATAATTAAATCTCGATTATTTATATTTTAGTAACATTCAACAGCTTTTATTTCTAATTTCGCAATGAAATAATTAAAATAATGAGTACAAAAATAACCGGTTCCGGGAGTTATATTCCGACTGAAATAGTATCCAATAAAGATTTTGCCGAACACGTTTTTTTGAATGATGACGGAACACCATTTCCACATCCGAATGATATCGTTGCCGAAAAATTTCTGGAAATAACAGGTATTCAGGAACGTCGCTATGTTACTGATGATTTGCAAACTTCTGACATTGCATTTATTGCTGCAAAAAGAGCCATTGAAGATTCAAAAATTGATCCTGAAACGTTGGATTATATCATTTTTGCCCACAACTTTGGGAATGTAAAAAAGGGAGCTATTCAAACCGATTTATTACCAAGTTTGGCAACCAGAGTCAAATTTGATTTGCGTATAAAAAACCCAAAATGCGTTTGCTATGACATGCTTTTTGGTTGTCCGGGTTGGGTTGAAGGTGTTATTCAGGCGCAGGCATTTATAAAAGCCGGTATGGCTAAAAAATGTTTGGTTATCGGAGCCGAAACCCTTTCCCGCGTAGTTGATTTACACGACAGAGATTCTATGATTTATTCGGATGGTGCCGGCGCTACTATCATTGAAGCTACTGATGATGAAGGCGGAATTTTGGCACACGAAACGGCAACGTTCACTTATGATGAAGCCTATTATTTATTTTTTGGGAATTCATTCAATAAAACGCATGATCCCGATGTGCGTTATATCAAAATGCACGGAAGAAAGATTTATGAATTTGCTTTAAGTCAAGTACCAAAAGCCATGAAAGAATGTCTGGAAAAAAGCGGCGTTGATATTAAAGACATTAAAAAAATACTCATCCATCAGGCTAATGAAAAAATGGATGAAGCCATTATCCAAAGATTTTATAAACTTCACGGTCAAACACCACCGGACGGAATTATGCCAATGAGCATTCACAAATTGGGTAATTCAAGTGTGGCAACCGTTCCAACATTATATGATTTATTGGTAAAGGGCCAACTTGAAAATCATTCGATTAAAAAAGGTGATGTTATTCTTTTTGCTTCGGTTGGCGCCGGAATGAATGTCAATGCTATCGTATATAAAATGTAAAAATTGTAACTTCGCGGCTTAATATTTCGAACATGTACGAGAAGACCTATCCAAGCAAACGCTTCAACCTTACACTGGCATTTTTAAAGAAACACATCAAAACTTCCGAAACCATTTTTGACCTTGGTGTGCCAAATCCATTTTCAAAAATCATGGAAGATAATGGTTATACTGTCATCAATACTAAAGGTGAAGATTTGGATAACGACCAAACGGCATTACAAAATGAAACTTATAATGTCTTTACCGGTTTTGAAATTTTTGAGCATTTGTTGAATCCGTATACCGTTTTGGAAAACGTAAAATGCGACAAATTATTAATTTCGATTCCGTTGCGATTATGGTTTTCTCCGGCTTACAGAAGCAAAACCGATAAATGGGACAGACATTACCACGAATTTGAAGATTGGCAATTGGATTGGTTATTAGAAAAAACCGGCTGGAAAATTGTTGACCGCGTGAAATTCACACATCCTGTAAAGAAATTAGGTTTCCGTCCATTGCTGCGCTATTTCACCCCACGCTATTATATGGTGTATGCCGAAAGAGTTAAAAGCTAGAAAGATTTATAACTATTTAAAACATTAGCGGCTTTGCGGCTTTGCGAGACAATGAACTACTACATCGTTATTCCATCTCACAACGAAGAAAACTTTATCTCACTAACATTACAATCGTTAGTCGAGCAAACCGTTTTGCCAAAAAAAATAGTAGTGGTCAATGACAATTCTACCGATAAAACCGAAGAAATTGTTACGGCTTTCGCCAAAGAGTATCCGTTTATTTCATTGGTCAATAAAACTTCTGATACCATACATTTACCGGGAAGCAAAGTAATTCAGGCGTTTCAAAAAGGTTTGGAAACTTTGGATGACAATTATGATTTCATTGTAAAAGTAGATGCCGATTTGATTTTTCCAAGCAATTATTTTGAAACCATAATTTCTCATTTCAAATCAGATGACAAAATCGGAATGGTTGGTGGCTTTGCCTACATCGAAAAAAATGGTGACTGGATTCTGGAAAACCTTACTGATAAAGACCATATTCGTGGTGCTTTTAAAGCTTACCGAAAAGATTGCTTTAAACAAATTGGCGGATTAAAACCAGCCATGGGTTGGGACACGGTTGATGAGTTACTTTGTAAATTTTATGATTGGAAAGTAGTAACCGATCGAACGCTAAAAGTAAAACACCTAAAACCAACGGGCGCGAATTACAACAAAACCGCACGTTACAAACAAGGCGAAGCTTTTTATAGTTTAGGTTACGGCTTTTTCATCACTTCAATTGCATCCTTAAAATTAGCCATGCGAAAAAGAAAACCGCTATTATTCTTTGATTATATCAATGGGTTCTGGAAAGCAAAATCGGCAAAAAAACCACTTTTAGTTACAACTGAACAAGCCAAATTCATTCGGAATTATCGTTGGAAAAAGATGAAGGAGAAATTGTTCTAAGAAAGGTGCGTTAGGGATAGTAGTGAAAATCCTTTTGTTTTGTCATCCCGAGCGCAGTCGAGGGAATTTTCACAAAACAAAAGATTGTAACGGATAGCCCGACCCGAAGGGAAACGCCCCAAAAAAACTCATAACTCATAACTCATAACTCATAACTTCTCCCTATTTTTGACAATATTTTTAACTCATGATGCTAATTCGGTATTTATCGCAAATAGGAAGATACTTTCTGATGTGGAAAGAGATTTTCAACAAACCAACAAAATGGTCGGTCATGAGAACCTTAATCTTCAAAGAAATTGATGACTTAATCATTGACTCACTCGGAATTGTTTGCTTTATATCCTTCTTTGTTGGTGGCGTAGTTTCGATTCAGACTGCCTTAAACTTAACCAATCCGTTAATTCCAAAATACCTGATTGGTTTTGCTACAAGACAATCGGTAATCTTAGAATTTGCACCGACATTTATTTCGATAATCATGGCAGGAAAAATGGGTTCTTTTATTACGTCGAGTATAGGAACGATGCGTGTTACCGAGCAAATTGATGCTTTAGAAGTTATGGGTGTAAACTCTTTAAATTATTTGGTTTTCCCAAAAATAATTGCGCTGTTACTCTATCCTTTTGTCATTGGAATTGCTATGTTTTTAGGAATTTTTGGCGGTTGGATTGCGGCAGTTTATGGCGGATTCGCTTCGAGTAATGATTTTATCACCGGAATTCAACAGGAATTTATTCCTTTTCATATTGCATATGCCTTCATCAAAACCTTTGCTTTTGCTTTAATTCTGGCGACTATTCCATCATTTCATGGCTATTATATGAAAGGTGGCGCACTTGAAGTTGGAAAAGCTAGTACGGTTTCTTTTGTATGGACAGCGGTGACAATTATTTTGGTAAACTATATATTAACCCAATTACTTTTGACCTAATGATAGAAGTAAAAAACGTAGAGAAATCTTTCGGAGATACTAAGGTTTTAAAAGGGGTTTCTACCATTTTTGAAACTGGTAAAACCAATTTGATTATTGGTCAAAGTGGTTCCGGAAAAACGGTTTTGCTCAAAAGTCTACTCGGAATTCATACACCCGAAAAAGGAACTATTTCATTTGACGGTAGAATTTATTCGGATTTAAATCCGGATGAAAAAAGAGCGTTACGCACCGAAATTGGGATGGTATTCCAGGGAAGTGCACTTTTTGACAGCATGACTGTGGAGGAAAATGTTGGGTTTCCGTTAAAAATGTTTACTACTAAAACCGCTGCCGAAATAAAAGAACGTGTCGATTTTGTAATTGACAGAGTTGATTTGAAAGACGCACATCATAAAAAACCTTCTGAGCTTTCGGGTGGAATGCAAAAGCGTGTAGCGATTGCCCGTGCGATTGTGAACAATCCGAAGTATCTTTTTTGTGACGAACCAAACTCAGGGCTCGATCCAAAAACAGCCATAATCATTGACAACCTGATACATGAGATTACTGTAGAGTACAATATCACAACAGTTATCAATACGCACGATATGAACTCGGTGATGGAAATTGGCGAAAAAATTATCTTTCTGAAAAAAGGAATTTTGGCTTGGGAAGGAACCAAAAAAGACATTTTCAAAACTGACAATGAAGCCATAACCGACTTTGTTTATTCGTCTAATCTTTTCAAGAAAATTAGAAAAGCACAGAATAAAGAAGAATAAATCAGCCTCTAGTCAGGAAAATCCAGCCGTTTTTAATTTCGGCAGTATCTAATTTAATAATGTAGTAATAAGTTGAATCCGGCAATATGCCTCCGTTCATATTCTGACCATGCCACTCGTCTGAATAATTACTTTTTTCATACACTTTTCTGCCCCAACGATTGTAGATTTCAAGTTTATCAACACCAAATCCTGTTAAGTCCAGGCTTTCATTTGTTTGATCATTGTTAGGCGTAATTACATTTGGAATAAAACAAATGTTACGTACAACATCGATAGTGTTAGTTACTTCACAACCAAACTGGTTTGTAATACTTAGAGAATAAACTCCCAATTCGCCTCCCGTAATTGTTATTGGATTCTGATTACTTGTATAATTATTTGGGCCTGTCCAGCTAAATGTTGAAGTAGCTTCATCAAAAGAGGTTTCATTTTGTCTGGTGTACCAAAGCTGATAATCTTTGCCAACACAACTCTGATTTAAAGTAAAACTTGGCAAAGGATTAACCAAGACCTCAACACTTGAATTTCCAGATTGACAGCCATTTTGAGTTACATTAACTGTGTAAGTCCCATTATCACTAACAGAAACCGAATTTATAGTTGGGTTTTGCAGCGTTGATGCAAATCCGTTAGGACCAGTCCAATTATAGTTCCCGTTTGCTACAAAAGTGGCAAATAGATTCACATTTTGAGTTTCACATAGTATTGGGTCAGCACTGGCAACCGGCGTTTCCGGAATGGCCTTAATCGTAATGTTAATCGTTGCATCATCTGTCGAAGCACAGCTTCCTATAACGGTATATTTAAACTGATAGATTCCAAACGGAACAGTCGATGAATCCCATAAATTATTTGTCAGGGTTCCACTTGTGGTTATTTCTGTCCAAGTTCCCAAAGGCTGAAATGTTCCCGTTAATAAAGTAGTCATATCAATAACTCCCTGTCTGCCACAATAAGAAACAGTATTGTCATTTCCGGCCTGCGGAGTAGTATTATTTATGTTCACTTCATAATCCAAAACTTGGTTAAGGCAGGAAGCAGGATTACCTAAATAGGTAATTCTAACATGATAGGTTCCGTTATCCAAAGCTGAATTAAACGAGGAAAAATTTAATGAATTGGTGGTACTCAAAATAGTTGTCGTATTGTTGTCTTTCCACCATTGATATGTCAGAAATGGGAAATTGGCTACTGTTAAAGAAGCACTTTGCCCATCACACGAAATGGAGCTGGCTATTGTCATTGGGGCTGGATTTAAAACCTGAAATTGACTGTTCGCACTATTATGGCATACATCTTCAACTTCAAAATTATATGTGCCGGGCTCTAATCCTGAAAAAAGATTTGAGCTTCCGTTTTCAACCAAAAAAGGCAGACCGTTTTTAGTTGTGATTCGATAAACCAAAGCTGAATTTCCTACTGCATTTACCACAACTTCAAAAGTTGAACCGCATGAAACCGGAAACACATCAATAATTCTTGGCACATTATAAAAGTCGAACTCATAAATAACTTTAAAACAATTAACCTGTGAAGAGATTCCGGTTGTAAAAACGTTAAAAACTTTCAGTATCCTAAAATGGCCGACAAAAGCAATATTAAAAGTTGTACCATTATTTGTTAGCTCAAAAGAATTTGTTGTTGTCGGAAATGATCCATCTGTATAAACTATATCCGTCAAAGGATGCACCCAGTTTCCGCTTGCCGCGTCAAATTTTTGCAACCAATATGTAGCACCAAAATTATTGTTACTGGTATGATTCAAAGTAAGATTAAATGAACCACAGTTAGGAGCAATTACAACATTCGTATTTTGCTGATAACCTAAAATAGTTATATTGGTTGTAAAAGTGCCACCGCAGGAATTGGTAGATTGAAAACTATAACTTCCCGGAGGCAACGAATCCATAGTAAACCTGGTTCCGCTTGATACAATATTTCCTGATAGATCAGCCGGTACCGGACCTGTATATGCCGTTGGTGCTGATGTTATCGAAACCGCTATCAAATCTCCTGACATTCGAAACGAGCCAAAACCATTTTCGCATCCTTCTCTTACAGAAACTGTCGGCGGATTTGTTTGTGAAGTTATAACAACAGTCATAGGTAATGCATTTCCACATCGATCTACAACATTAAAAACATACGTTCCAACAGGTAAATGAACAAAAACAGCATAATGTGCGGAATTTATTAAACTGCTGTAGTCATGAGGTAATGGAACGGTATATGTCGGAGGAGCTGAAATCATTATCAGCTGATCAACGTCATATACAAAAAGTGTCACGTCTATACACGTCGGGCTGGCAATTACATAGTAAGGAGGATTAGCTCCTTGATTTGTCGAAACTATTACCGTAACGGTCTGGGGATTACCACAAGCATCAATAACGTTAAAGATATAGGTTCCCGGAACTACATCATGAACAACTACCTCTGCATTGACTATCGAAGAATCAAAATTTTGCGGCAATGTGCCTGCATAACCCGGAGGTGCTGACACCAAAATCAATGAAGTTACGTTAGAAAAATTTATTAGTTGAAAATCACAATCTTGAGGTCCAACCGTATAACCAGGACCACCGATAGGCGGTAAAACTTCTATTACTCCATTTAAATTATAAACCGTACCACAACCATCTGTTATGGTAAAAGAGTAATTACTGTTGGGAAAGTATGGAACTTGTTGGGAAAACCCATTTCCAGTAGTTAACGTTTGATTATAGGTAATTGATGGCCCTGTAGGTGGAGAAAATACAATGACTATCTGAAGAGGATATCTTATTATTCCGGATGATAAAGCCGGTTGAAAACTGGCACCAATGTTAGCCATAGTACAGCTAACCATGGAGGGATTCATTAAAGTAAAGTTTATATTGGTATCCGTTTTAAATAAAGTATAAGTCTGAACAACTGCCTGCCCACAAGTATCAACAACCCTTATCTGATAAACTCCTGCTGTTAAACCGGTAAACAAATTAGAAGTTTGCAATGGCCTTGTCATAGGCCCGGAAATAATTTGATAACTTGCTGCTGTCCCGGTTGTCACATTGACCGTTATGGTTCCGTCATTACCACAAATTTCATTAGTGCTGGTTGTTTGATAGGTTAAAAGACTTGTCGTATTAACAATCGTTGCGTCTTGTTGCTGTGTCCCGCTTTCACCTCCCAAAGACTGAGTCGCGACAACCCTATAATTACCAGCTGGTAATCCCGAAATTGTTGTGGCCGACTGAACAGAAATTGGTGTAGTAACATCCGGAAGTAAGTAGACCGAATATAAAAATGTGGAGCCTGTAGTTGTATTGGAAACCGCAAAAGTTAAAGTCCCATTAGAAGGACATGTTTCATTTGTCGCTGTAACATTCAAAGTGAAATTTGACAGTTGTCCCTGAGCAAATTGCACAAAAAACAAAAACGTCAAAAATAAATACAGCCTTTTACCAAGCATCAATCCTACTTTTTAGATAAGAGTACAAGATAATACAAATTTATTTTAGTTGTGTAAAATCTTAGTTTTTTAAATAAAAAAGGAACTAATCAGCTCCTTTTCTTTTATAATTTGTTGGCAATTTCCGTAATCCGCTTGATATCCTGCTCTTTGCTTTTTGGATAAATCATCAGTACATTTTCATTATCGACAATAATGTAATCATCCAAACCATCTATAACTACTAGTTTTTTTGCTTCGGAACGAATGATGTTGTTGGATGCATTCTCCAAAATTACAGTCGCATTCACTACCGTATTATTATTGTCGTCTTTGTCTAATTTGTCATGTAGCGAACCCCAAGTTCCCAAATCATTCCAATCAAAAGTGGCTGGCAAAACGTAAACATTTTTTGCCTTTTCCATCACAGCATAATCAATCGAGATGTTTTCAGCTTTTTCGTAATTCGTTTGGATAAATTGCTTTTCGCTGTCGGTATTGTAACTTTCAGAACCTTGCTGAAACAAGCCATTCATTTGTGGTTGAAATTTTTCAAAAGCTTCCGTAATCGATTTTACACTCCAAATAAAAATCCCACCATTCCAAAGGAAATTTCCGGAATCTAAAAATGCTTTTGCCGTTTCATAATCAGGTTTTTCACGAAACTGATTCACTTTCTTAATCGGATTTGCATCTGATTTATCAAATTCGATATAACCAAAACCTGTGTTCGGAAATGTTGGTTGTATGCCTAAGGTCATCAAGGCATTTTCTTTTTGACAGAAGTCAAAACACTGTTGCAAATTTCCTGAAAATTCATCTTCATCTTCAATCCAGTGATCACTTGGCGCAACAACCATAACGGCATTTGGATTTTGCTTTTGAATTTTTAGTGAAGCATATAAAATGCATGGTGCAGTATTTCGCATCGCTGGTTCTAACAATACCTGTTCTTGTTTTACCATTGGTAATTGTTCCAAAACCAAATCGTTGTAACGCTCGTTTGTCAGTATCAAAATGTTTTCCGCTGGAATCAATTTTGATAAGCGGCTGAATGTTTTTTGGATCAAAGTATCGCCTGAACCCAACATGTCGTGAAACTGTTTAGGAAAATCGGTAGTACTGACCGGCCAAAATCTTGAACCAACACCACCAGCCATTACTATTGCGTAATAATTTTTATTCATAATTTCTTAGTCTATTCTATCCTCATCTATTTTGAGTAACTTATTGCTTCTAAATTTATATAAGGACCCTTTTACAGAATTATATTTTCCATAAATTTCTGAAGTCTTTTCTGTCGCTGTATTCCTGATTGTGATTCCTACATCATTTTCATTACTTTCAGAATAATAATTCTCATGAATCGAATATTCAAAATTGCCTATTTTAAAAAAAACATTGTTTAAATCCATAGCTAAGTTTTGAACTCCGCCTCCTCTACTATAATACGCAAAGGTAAACTTATTCCAACTTTCTTTATTCTTTTCGGGATATTCTAATTCGATTTTTTTTGAAGTGCCAAATCTGTAAACTATATATTTACCATGCTTATCTTTAGCTAAAATCATTTTTTTGCCAGCCTTTGTCTCAAATGAAAAAAGAACTTCTTCATTTGGTAAAAGATAATCCTGCCCAAAACTTAGTTTTGAAAACAACAGAAAGAATAAAGCAATTTGAACTTTTTTCATGACAGATTATTTAACCAGGCAAAATTTCCACCTCAGCGTTGGCATTAAACAAATAAAGTCTTCCTGTTTTTACTTCCAGACATTCATAACGCTTTACGCGTAAGCCTTTCTTTTGAAAAATTCTGCCATTTTTTATTCGGAACATACTGCCGCTTGGTACTTCGTGTACGAAATGAACATCAGGTTTTCTTTCGTCAAATTGTTTTAGGGCAAAAGCCAATCGGGCATCGGTATCACTACTCGCTGTTGGATTTCTGAAATGATTGGCAATCAAAGGCAGGACAGCATGCGGAAATATTTCCGGTCGAATAAACGGAACCATCAAACGCTGAAAGGTAATTTTCCATTCGTTGCCATGTGGTTTTATAAGTCGCCCGTATTTTTCATAAGCAACCAAATGCGAAATCTCATGAACCAACGTAATTAGAAATCGGTATTTATTCAAATTGGCATTGACCGTAATTTCGTGTTTCCCACCAACAGCTCGTCGATAATCACCATGACGCGTTTGTCGTTCGTTGACAATTTTTAGATGCACATTATTCTCTTTGATTAATTCAAAGCAAGAAAGTACGGCGTGTTCGGGCAAGTATTTGGATAAGACTTCGCTCAAAATTATGGCGTTGAAGATGAAACCTGAATTATTTTTCCGTTGTGATATTTGTTTCCCGTTAGGGCAAAATTGAAAATATAATCGGCCATTGCTCCCGCAGAAATCGGAGCTTCATAACCCGGAAAAGCTTCCTGCAGCATTTCTGTATTTACCGCTCCAAGTGCTAATACATTAAAAGCAATGCCTTGCTCTTTGTATTCTTCGGCTAACAATTCAGATAATGTTATTATGGCACCTTTACTCGAACTATAAGCTGAAAGTCCGGCAAACTTCATGCTTCCCTGAATTCCGCCCATTGAACTTATCGAAACCACATGACTTCCTTTTTGCAAATAAGGCAGGCAAATCCGAGTCAAATTGGCCACACCAAAAACATTGACTTTATAAACATTTTCAAAATCTTGCTGTGTAGTTTGTGCAAATGGTTTGTTGACCAAACTTCCGGCGTTGTGAATGATGACATCCACTTTTTTCCATGTTTGCGAAATAAAATTGTCAACAGCAACAAGTTCGTTTTCTTTTGACAAATCAACGGAAAGACAAGTGATGTTTGAGTTTCCTAATAAACCTTGTGGGATTTTGCGGGAAATGGCCAAAACCTGATGACCAGCATTGGCAAACTGTAAAGCCAGCTCGAATCCGATGCCACGCGAAGTTCCTGTGATGATTACATTCTTCATTTGTAATTTTAAGTCTGGTAAATATAACAAAACTTAGGAAATGAAACGATTGAAATTTAACGGTAATATTTTCGGTAAAACTTAATCGTCTGCAAAATCCCGAGTCCAACAAATACCAGTGGAATAATGATTTGCATTAAATATTTAGACAAAAAATCTACATTAGAAGCAAAATAATGAAGCGAAAGAATCAACACCAACATACCACAAAATGTTCCGGTTATGGTTCCGAAGACATAAAAGTATTTTCTTGATTTAGAAACTTCTATGTAGTTTCCGTTTAGCAAATACAAATTCCAACCGGTCCAAAACGGAATTTGGATAAAATTGAGACAGCTCAAAACTATGCCTAATAAGAATGGTGCATAATTAAAGCTTGTTGAAAAATCACTTTTAGCATTGGCACTGGAATAAAAAACATACGCCAAAACAAACATGAATACTATCGAAAATCCTTCAATATACTTGGTTAGTCTTTTATTGGCAGCTAACTTATTAGCGAAAATCAAGGTGAAATAAATCACGAAAAACTCAATAATAATTACACCCAATAAGTACAAAGCTGTTGGAAATAAACCCGTTTTTTCATAAACCTGAAAACCCACAACATTCAGATATCCCAAGGGAATGGAGCCGATGAAACTCACCAGAAAACCAACTGCTATGTTCTTAAGGTTCTGCATTAAAATTTTACAATTTTATTACTTTGTTCCAAATGTAACCTATATTGTTCCATTCCAACTTTGTGTGACAAATACGGAAATCCTCGTTTGTGATTTTCAACACTGATACGAAACATATAACTAATGTGTCGCGCCAATTCTTTCCATGCAAAAAACAACGAATGCTTTGGGTCATAAATATGCGTTGGTTCGCTCGCTGCACCGTTTAATTCAACGATAGAAAAGTTTTTGCCTTGTTCAAGTTCTTCCCAAGTGTTGTACATCAAATCCATTCTGCCAAAATAAAACTCTGGAATCTGAAGACACATTTCGTCAATGGCTTTGGTCAATTCAGCAGAAATTAAATGACTATAATCTAAAAATTTTGCGCCACGAGCGTGATTCCCATAAGGCACTAGATTTCGTTTTTCGCCATTTGCCAAAATGGTTTTTAGCTGACTACCATATTCTTTTTCGAGTGCTTTTAACTGAAGTTCGTAACGCGGATTGGCTTTCAATAATTCTTCAATCGTTGAACAGCCATCACCTTCAATAATTAGAAATTCCTTGGCTACAATTCCGGTAAGTTGCCCGTGCTTTTCATATGGAAAACGAACATAGAAAATTCCGACTTCGTTTTCATACGGAATCAAATCCTGTACTAAATAATCAAAATTAGCTTTGTTGTGATAGGCTTTTAATTCTTCTAAATTGCTTACTTTTTTTACCGCTGATCCGCGCAAACCAATATCCGGTTTTACAATAAAAGGGAAATTAATTTTGGAAGTTTCAAGTAAGGTTTCAACTTCATCAAAAGGTATTTTCTCTTTGACAAATTTCGTTGTTGGATAAAACTGTTTCGGAATTAAATCATAGATTTCTATTTTGCTATCCATAACAAAACCACCGTTTTTCATCGTTGGATTGCAAGTATTAAAAAAGAAAATTGTCCTTGCTTTCAAAGCATAATACGACCATAAAAAATAAATAGGAATATAGACAATTTGAAATGGCCAATATTCCCAGTGGAACAATTTATGGAGAAAAAGTCTCAAATAGTTATAAATTATGAGTTGTCAGACGGAAATAAAGGTATTGGAAAAATCCTGTTCGGCAATCAAATCATTGTAATGAATTGCAACTTTATTTTTTTCGATAATCGTTTGTGTGATGCTCAGGGTTTTCAGTGTCCCATTCCTATTGATAACCAATCCGTGTTCGGTGTTTTCTTCTTCTGTATAACGGTGAAAATTAAACAATTCTTCGTCGTCCACTTCCGGCTTTGCATCTAGAAACGTGTAAAACCAATTCGCTCTTTTTTCTCTGATTTCCTTTGAATACAAAGTTGACGATGACCAAATATGACTCTGATTGGTATCCAATTCCAAAGTGCTTTTTTCAGTTTCATTCCATCGCAACTGATACAATTTTTGATTTTGAAAAAGCACCAGCGTAAAAGGTTCGATGTTTTCCAAATCGATGTTTTTCCATGCTGCAATTACGGATTCGCTGCTGATTAATTCCAATACAATCAAACCGCGACTTTTTCGGTAACTTTCTTTGAGAATATGTCTTTCATCGGCACCATTTAAAAGCACTAAAATAGTAGCGTGTTCATCAATAGCGAACCATGTTCCGCCAGCTTTTTGATCTTTTGGAAAGATGATTTTTTTGTTGTTGATGAGATAATTTTTGGGTTCGATGGAGTTTGGCCTCAATGTCTTTTCATCACGATTGGAAGTAATGATAATTTTGCCATTGGCATTGACAAAACTTACTGTGCACATTGTTTTCTGTATTCGATAGTAGATGGTGCCACGCCAAAATCAGCATCAATTTGTAAATGCTCCAACTGCAAAACTGCGACTTTTATTAAGGCCTGATGATGAATGCAATGCTCCAAATTGTATAACAATTCTCTGAAATAATTACTCTCGATATGCAATTCTTCTTCATCAATAATTTGTTGCAACAGTAATTTTTTATTGTCTTTTTCCAATTGATTTTTGATATCAGTTAAACATTGCAACGCAAAATGAGTATCGGTTTGGATTCGGTAATCGCGATTTCTTCTGTCATAATTCACAACACCATTTTCATATTGATTTTCGAGACACTGAAACATTTCGATAATATGCCGTGTGTGTTCACCAATTGTTGCATTACTCAAACCCTTACATGGCAAAGTAAAATCGGCATTGGAAAGTTGGTTTAACAACAGCTCCAATTCATTTAAGGTTTTGTGCAAAGATGGTATGAGCATATTTTTATATTTATAACTTAATTACGTTTTTTGTAATACCTCAGTTTTATATCTTAAATCTTAGCAAATCCTGAATCTTATTTCTGTTTTGAATAATTAGTAACGTACAACAAAGTAAAGTAATTATTGCCAAAATAAACAATTCTCCACCATCATTTTTCACCTCAATCCCCAAGACAAACAGGTGTGAAAAAATAGCGCCAAGCATAGTACCCGCTCCTAATAGAGCACCAATTAAAGTGGTTCGTGGAATCAGAATTAAAATCGATGCAATCAATTCAACAAGACCGGAACCTATTCTTCCAAAAGGTTCGATGCCCAGTTTGGTGAAAATATAAACGCTTTCTTCGGCAGCGGTAAATTTGAAATATAAAGTTTGTAAAAGGATTATTACTGCTATGAGTTTGACAATCCAAGTGAATATCGAGTTTTTCATGCTTCCTCCTTTAGTTGATTATTTTCTTCCAGTTAGCATCAGCTTTCTTCTTTAAATTAACCTCATCCCTGTTCCAGCTTTTCAAAGTGTTATTAAAAAAAGCGTTGTAAAACAAATACAATTTGCCATCCAAAACTTTAAACGTTTCCGGATTGATTTCCACTTTCTCGCCATAATCGCCCATCGCAAAAGCACACCAACCGCCATATTGCGGTTCGTAACCCGCTGGATTTTTTAGAAACAGGTCTTTATTGGTTTGCGAAGAAAAATTATAGGTCACACCTTCATAAGTTGCGACTATAGTTGCTTTCCCTTTTACTGCTTTTTTCTGCGTAAAATACGCCACTGGATCATATCCCTGAATGGCTGTTTTTTTATCCAGATTGAAATCGGCTATTCTTTTTGCAGCGGTTTGTCCAAATGTTGTCACCGAAATAAAGGCAACGAACATGATTAAAATTTGTCTTCTCATTTTTAATATTGTTTTGATTATGAAGCAAAACTAAAGCGGTTTGAAAAAACGTTTTGTCGGGTAGTTTACATTTGGAGTAAATAAGTTGTTTTACTCTCTAATTTTTCCATAATAAATCAAGTCGACAACTTCTCCTTTTGTGGTTTTATAGTCTTTTCTGATTTTACCTTCAATTTGAAAACCCGCTTTTTGGGCAAGCTTTTGGGCAGCAATATTGCTTTCATGTGTTCTCAAAAACAGTTTTGAAAAACCAAAATGATCAAAGCAATAATCCACAAACAAGGAAAATGCTTTTGAACTTATTCCTTTTCCCGAATACTGTTCGTCAGTGTAAAATCCCAATTCGGCTTTTGGAATATTCCAATCAATATTCTTTATGTCAATAAAACCAACTAACTCCTTATTTTCATCATTCTCTATAACAAACGCATAATATAGTTTCGCATAACGTTTTTGAATTATTTCACGCAAAAACGTTTCCGTGTCTTCAAATGTTCGTGTTCTGGAAACCGTTCCGGTAAAAAAATCCTCAAGTCTTTTCCGGTTATTTTCAATCAGCGAGAAGTAGTTTTCCAAATCGCTTATTACTATTCGTCGGACAGTATAATTCTCGAAATGTATCATCCTGTTTATGTTTAGTTCAATTTCGAAACATCTTCAATAATAATCTCTTTTCTTCCATAATGCATCAGACCATTTTCCTCTAATTCATTAAGTAATGAAGTGGCTGTTTGGCGTGAAGTGCAGATGATTTGGGCGATATCATTTTGCGTAAGGTAGTTTTCGATGACGACTCTGTTTCCTTCTTTTTTTCCATCGCGTTCTGCCCATTCTTTCATAAATGTCAGCAGGCGTGTTTTGGCATCTTTAGAAATTAGATTAGCATAATTATTTTTGATGCGTTTCATTTTCAAACCAACAAACTTGGTATAAGACAGCGCCAGACTTGGATTACGCAATAGCAAATCTTCAAAGTCAGACATCAGGAAACTACAAATGGTAACTTCATCAGTTAAGGCTTTGGCATATTCGTTTGAATTTCTGTCGTTTTCGAGTTCTAATTCGCCAAACAAATCACCTTTTTGGATAATGTCTTTGATGGTTTCGTTGCCGTCTTCATCAACAGAAACAATTTTGATATTGCCTTTTTTGAGTAAAAAAACACGAGGCAAATCCGAAGAAGAAAAATAAATAATATCGCCTTTTTTGGCTTTTTTAAAACCAACAATAATGCACAATTGCTTGATTTGTGACATACTCAATGTCCGGAATAATTTGTGATCGCGGAGATACCAATATTTTAATTCGTCATACATACAGTAAATGTAGCAAATATTCTAAATCAAAAAACCCTTTCATTGCTGAAAGGGTTTTTTGATTATTAATTTTAAATTTTCAAGAATTATTCTTCTCAAATATAAGAAAAATTATGAAACCAAACCACGAGAAATTACAATTCTTTGAATTTCTGAAGTTCCTTCATAAATCTGCGTAATTTTCGAATCGCGCATCATACGCTCTACGTGATATTCGGCAACATAACCATTTCCGCCATGAATTTGAACCGCTTCATTGGCAACTTCCAAAGCAATTTCCGAAGCATACAGTTTTGCCATTGAACCTGAGTGCGCAATGTCTTTTCCTTCATCTTTTTCGCAAGCCGCTTTCATAATCAAAAGTTTAGCAGCCGTAATTTTCACATACATATCCGCTAATTTAAACGCAATGGCTTGGTGTTTGAAAATTTCTTTGCCAAATGCTTTACGCTCATGCGAATATTTTAATGCCAATTCGTAAGCTCCGGTTGCAATTCCCAATGCTTGTGATGCAATCCCGATTCTTCCTCCGTTTAAGACATTCATTGCAAAATTAAATCCGAAACCATCAGCACCTATTCGGTTTTCTTTTGGTACTTTTACATCAGTAAACATTAAGGAATGTGTATCGCTTCCGCGGATTCCCATTTTCTTTTCTTTTGGTCCAATTTCGAAACCGGCCCAACCTTTTTCAACGATAAACGCATTGATTCCTTTGTGTCCTTTTGCTACATCGGTTTGTGCAATCACCAAATAAGTCGAAGCTGTTCCGCCGTTAGTAATCCAGTTTTTGGTTCCGTTTAATAAATAGTAATCGCCCATATCAATAGCAGTCGTTTTTTGTGAACTCGCATCACTTCCCGCTTCAGGTTCAGATAAGCAAAATGCACCGATAACCTCACCTTTTGCTAAAGGCACTAAATATTTCATTTTTTGTTCTTCTGAACAATATTTTTCCATTCCGGCGCAAACCAAAGAATTGTTTACCGACATGATAACCGCTGCCGAAGCATCCACTTTAGCAATTTCGGTCATCGCCAAAACATAAGAAACACTATCTAAACCCGCACCACCATATTTTGGATCCACCATCATTCCTAAGAATCCTAATTCCGCCATCATTTTCACTTGTTCCGTTGGAAACTTGGAATGTTCGTCTCTTTCAATTACGCCAGGTAATAATTCAGCTTGAGCAAAATCTCTCGCCGCTTGTTGAATCATTAACTGTTCTTCGTTCAAATTAAAATCCATAGTTATGAAGATTTGTGTTGTTGTTTCTTTAATTTTGGTGAGCAAAAATAGAATATAAAAGTTAAAATTTCAAACGTTTTCGTAAATTTAGCCAATGCAGAAAGAAACTTATAATGTTATCGGAGTAATGTCAGGCACTTCGCTAGACGGCATCGATTTGGCACACATTCATTTTTCGATAGTTGATACCAAATGGAGTTTCAAAATTCTTGAGACCGAAACGGTTTCTTATAACAATGATTGGTTGGGAAAACTTAAAATTGCCGTTGATTTTCCAGAAGCCGAATTGCTGCAACTCAACGACGATTATACAGTGCTGTTGGCAAATGTCATCAAAACCTTTATTGAAAAACATAATTTGCAACACCTCGATGCTGTTTGTTCTCATGGACATACGATACTGCATCAGCCGCAAAATGGTTTTACGCTTCAAATTGGAAATCTTCCCAAAATAGCAAAACTGATTAACCAGACTGTAGTTTGTGATTTTAGAGTTCAAGATGTCCAGCTTGGCGGACAAGGCGCACCATTGGTTCCTATTGGTGACCGAATTTTATTTTCGGATTATGATTATTGCCTGAATTTAGGTGGCTTTTCTAATGTTTCGTTTGAGCAAAATGGAAATAGAATCGCTTTTGACATTTCTCCCGTAAATACAGTTCTGAATTTTTATGCGAATCAACTCGGATTGGATTATGATGATAAAGGGCAACTTGCGTGTTCAGGAAAAGGCAATACTGATTTAATGAATGAATTGAATGCATTGGATTATTACAAAAAACCATTTCCAAAATCACTCGGATTTGAATTTGTAAAAACGATTGTCTTGCCATTGATAGAACGATACACTATTCCAATTGAAGATAAGATGCGGACATTTATAGAGCATATTGCTTTTCAGACCGTTGTGGCTTTGCCCAAAAAGCAAGGCAAACTATTAGCAACAGGTGGCGGAACCTATAATGATTTTTTGATGGAACGAATGCAGTATCATTTACCTCAACTTGAAATAATCATTCCCGATAAAAAAACTATTGAGTTCAAAGAAGCCTTAATTTTTGCGTTGCTTGGCGTTTTGAAGCTGCGAAATGAAATCAATGTTTTAAGTAGTGTTACCGGAGCTAAAAGCGATCATTCTTCAGGTGTTATTCTAAAATAAACACTATAATATTCCATTTTGGCTATCCTTAATTTCGCGAATTTGAAAAGACAAGCATTATTATAATAAGGACTTTTACAATAGCTTGCTCCATATTAAACAAACTATACTTGATTATTATGGATCACAATTATACTTTTTTATTAATTGAAGATAATGTTATTGACCAAATCATAACCAGTAAGCTTTTAAAAAATGCGCTTACTATGTCAGAAATAAATATAGTGAATAATGGGGAGGAAGCTATTAACTGGATAAAAACCCATAAGTGTAAGCTGAACAAGTCGCTTATCATTCTTTCCGATATTAAAATGCCGGTAATGGATGGATTTGAGTTTCTTTCCAAATTTGATAAACTATCGGAAGACTTAAAAAAGGAAACTCAAATTTTTATGCTTTCTTCAACACTTTGCGGCAACGAAATCTATAAGGGAAGATGTAATCCCTATGTTGGAGATGTTATGACCAAGCCTCTACCCATTAAGAAGTTCATATCCATGATTTGTCCTCCTCTAAAACATCAAGCTTAGGATTTTCAACAAAGGGATAATAAAAAAGCGCCACCCAATGAGTGGCGCTTTTTATAGTCAAATCCTAATTCCCATTTCTTATATTTGCACCACAAACACCCGAGGCTTTGCCCAATTGTATGAAGCGAAGCGGAATAAACTAACAACATAATGAAAGAATTATTAAAAAAATTCGAAGATAAAACACCCGAAATAGTATTTAACTGGAAAGATTCTGAGACTGAGGCCGAAGGCTGGACCGTAATTAATTCGCTTCGTGGCGGTGCTTCCGGCGGTGGAACCCGAATGAGAAAAGGACTAGACATGAACGAAGTGCTTTCGCTTGCCAAGACAATGGAAGTTAAATTTTCTGTTTCAGGTCCGGCGATTGGTGGTGCAAAATCGGGTATTAATTTCGACCCAAATGACCCACGCAAAAAGGGCGTTTTACAACGTTGGTACAAAGCGGTTTCTCCTTTATTAAAAAGCTACTACGGAACCGGTGGTGATTTGAACGTTGATGAGATTCACGAAGTAATTCCATTTACCGAAGAATGTGGTGTGTGGCATCCGCAGGAAGGTGTTTTTAACGGACATTTCAAACCTACAGAAGCTGATAAAATCAACCGTATTGGGCAGTTGCGTCAAGGTGTAATCAAAGTAATCGAAAACCCTAAATTCTCTCCTGATGTGTTGCGAAAATACACTGTTGCCGACATGATTACGGGTTATGGTGTTGCCGAAGCTGTTCGTCATTATTATCATATTTATGGTGGGGATGTGCAGGGTAAAAAAGCGATTGTACAAGGTTTTGGAAATGTTGGCTCAGCGGCTGCTTTTTATCTTGCCGAAATGGGAGCAAAAATTGTAGGTATCATCGACCGTGAAGGTGGAATTATCAACGAAGAAGGTTACACTTTTGACGAAATTAAAAAATTGTTCTTAAACAAAGACGGAAACAAATTGGTAGCACAAAACATGATATCATTTGAAGAAATCAATCAAAAAATATGGACATTAGGTGCTGATATATTTGCTCCTTGTGCTGCGTCAAGATTGGTAACCAAAGACCAAATCGATAACTTAATCAGTCATGGTTTAGAAGTTATTTCGTGTGGTGCCAATGTACCTTTTGCAGACAAAGAAATATTCTTTGGAAGCATCATGGAAGAAACCGACAGCAAAGTAAGTTTGATTCCTGACTTTATTTCGAACTGCGGAATGGCAAGAGTATTTGCTTACTTCATGGAGGCAAAAGTACAGATGACCGATGAGGCTATCTTCTACGATATTTCGGAAACTATAAAAAAGGCATTAGAAAAGGCACACAATTTGCATGCAGACAAAAAAAATATCAGCGCAACCGCTTTTGAAATTGCTCTGAAACAATTAGTGTAATAAAAAATATCTGTTGCAATTACACAATAATTTGTATTTTTAAGCGTTATATTCATTAACGAACAAAAGAAAAAGCTATGAGTTTTCAACTAACTGAAGATGACAAAAAATCGTTAGCCATTACAACAGTAGTGTATGCTTTGTTAATTCTGCTACTTTTCCTATTGCGTTTTTGGCCTCCGGCTGACATGAAAATCATGGGCGGTGGTGGCGGTGGTGGTATCGAAATGAACTTTGGCGATAGCGATTTTGGCATGGGCGATAACTATAAAAGTGAAGTCTTAAATGTAAAAGACCAGGTAAAAGCAACTGCTGTAGCAACTCCCGACGAAGATGTGATTTCTGATGATAATGCTGATGACAATGTTGTTGTACCTAAAAAAGAGAATGTAAAAACTCCCGTTCCTGTCAAAAAAGATGTAAAACCAGCCATTGTAAAACCAAAGGTTTCTAAAAGTGCTGATGATGCTTTGTCTAGTATTCTTGGCAATAAAGGTGGCGATGGAAATGATAACAAAGGTGGAAACAAAGGTAGTGCTAACGGAAATCTAAATTCAAGTGGCTATTATGGCAACGGAAGCGGAACAGGTTCCGGTGGCGGAAACGGTTCGGGTAACGGAACAGGAAGTGGTTCGGGCACAGGTTCAGGAAGCGGAAGCGGAAGTGGTGGCGGAAACGGAAGCGGTTCAGGCTATTCATTGGGCAACCGAAAAGCATTAAGCAAGCCTCAACCGGATTATACATGCCAAGAGCAAGGAAGAGTTGCGGTTCAAGTTTCTGTAGATAGAAATGGGAATACGATAAGCGTTACAGCCGGTGTTCAGGGAACAACCAACACAGCAAAATGTTTGCTTGACCAAGCTAAAATTGCTGCAATGAATACCAAATGGCAGCCTGACAGCAATGCTCCGGAAAAGCAAGTTGGAAAGATAATTTATACTTTCAGTTTGAATTAAACATAAAAAAATCCCGATTTCACAATCGGGATTTTTTGTTTTTACTAATTTGAAAAGATTACCAGTTTTCGGCTTTCTTCTTTTTATCCATAAAGACAATCAAACTTTTATTCAAGTCATTGAAAAGAGATTCATAAGCTGCAGGCACTTCATCTTTATACTTCTTCAACGTACCATCTTTATCGTAATACTCTGAAAAATCATCCAGATTATGAACCGTAGTATTCGCTGAGTTATTCGGTTTTTCAGTCAAGCCAAGAGCAGCAAACTTATATTTTCCTTCTTTGAAATTTATTTCGATGGTAAACGTAGCTGTAGTACAAACCGTTGTTCCTCCTGCTTTACTGCAAAGAAAATTCTCTTTAGTTCCTTCAATCACAAGCTTTTCATTTTCGACAGATGAAATCACAGTAAAGTTTTTCTTAGCATTATCCTTTACCCATGCTGTTGCTCTATTGTAGGTATCTTTAGCGGAACCATCATAAATGGTTACAATAAAATCTGTCAATCCGTCTTTTGAAAATTTAAATTCGGTGTCTTGTGCAAAAGTTGATGTCGTTACAAATGCCATCAACAGTAAAGTTTTTAGTTTCATATGCTAAACTATTTAATTTTATAAATTCTATTTTGGACTCGTAGCAATGACAAACTTCAGTTTGTTCTTCACTCCGATTTGCAATACATCTACCAAGTCTTGTACTTGCAGCGTAGCCGGGATTCTAATAATTACCGTTTGCTGCTTTTCAGGGTCCATTAATTGAAGTAATCTGGTTTCCAATTGTTCCAAAAGTACTTCTTCTTTGTCAATGAAATATCTTTTTTCATCGGTTACCGATAAGGTGATAAGTTGCTTGTTTGTCTTTTCATTGGTTTTCGATTTTGGCAATGTCATTCGGATAACATTTGGATTTGCCAAGGTCGAGATGATTAAGAAAAACAACAACAGGAAAAACATAATGTCGCTCAGCGAAGATGTGGCGACTTCTGCATGAAATCGTTTATTTCGCTTTATGGCCATGAGGTCTTTGAATTATATTTACAAATTCTAATACTTGCTTTTGGATTGCCAAAGAGAAGTTATCAATCTTTCCGTTGAATAAGTGATACGCGCTGTAGGCAATAATCCCAACGATCAAACCGGCACCACTACTAATCATTTTCTCATACAATCCACCGGAAATGTTTCCGATACTAATATCTTCAGTTACCGAAATACTGTAGAAAATTTTAATAACTCCCGAAATCGTTCCGATAAATCCTAGTGTTGGAGCAATACCCGCAATCAGACCTAATTGTCCTAATTTCTTTTCCATATAACCAATTTCAATATTGGCTGCACGTTCCATATTCCCTTCGATTTCTCCAATATGCCTTCCAATGGTCAACACACCTTCTTTGATAATGTAACCTTGCGCATTACCGGCTCTTTCAGCTGAAGAAACTGCCATTTCTATATTTGCATTATTCAAATGAGTACGTATATCCTTCATCAGATGATTGTCGATTTTGGCTGCTTTATTTATATACAAATAGCGCTCAAAAACGAGGTAAATGGTATAAAACAACAAAATTGCAATTGGAATTAGAAATAAACCACCTTTGAAAATGAATTCCAAAACCGAAACTTCATTGGTTAAAGCAGCATTTGCTTTGTCTACAGTTGGAATTGCTTGAGCTAAAGTGTCAGCTTGTAATTGTAAAAACGTGCTTATCATATTTATGTAATTTATGGCGATTAATTCTGAAAATAATTTCAATTTTGTGTTTTCGAATTCGCATCACAATATAAACGAAAAAAAACGTATAAAAGTATATTGCCCGCCAATTTTTTTCCGAAAATTATGAACTATAAAGAAACACTTGATTGGATGTTTAACAAATTGCCAATGTATCAAACACAAGGTGCCACGGCGTATAGAAAGGACATTACCAATACTGTTTTGTTAGCCAAACATTTAGGAAATCCGGAGCGCCATTTAAAATGCATTCACGTTGCCGGAACCAATGGAAAAGGTTCAACTTCCCATTTATTAGCTTCCGTTTTACAAGAAGCAGGATATAAAGTCGGATTATATACTTCACCGCATTTAAAAGATTTCCGAGAACGAATTGCAATCAACGGAACACCAATTTCGGAAGACTATGTTTGTGATTTTATAAATAAAAACAAAGCGTTTTTTGAAGCCAATGAGTTGAGTTTTTTTGAGATGAGTGTTGGATTAGCTTTTGAATATTTTGTCAAGGAACAAACCGATATCAATATTATTGAAGTCGGAATGGGCGGACGATTGGATTCAACTAATATAATTACGCCATTGGTTTCGGTTATTACCAATATTGGATTAGACCACACCCAATTTTTAGGCAATACACTCGAAGCCATTGCTTTTGAAAAAGCAGGTATTATCAAATCTAATATTCCTGTTGTTATTGGCGAATATGTTCCAGAAACTAAGCCTGTTTTTTTGGCGAAAGCCAGTGAAATGCAATCCGAAATTTATTTTGCTTCCGATTTGATTGGAGAAACTTATCCTTCTGCTTTACTTGGCGATTACCAGACACAGAATAAGAAAACGGTTTTGCAAACGATAAAAGTATTGCAGGATAAAAACTTGCTTGCTGTATCCGAAACAGATATTAAAAATGGCTTTTTAAATGTAATTAAAAATACCGGATTGCAAGGAAGATGGCAGCAATTGGGAGAAAATCCTACCATTATTTGTGATACTGCCCATAATGCTCACGGATTGAAAATAATCATCAATCAGTTAAAAAAGGAAAAATACGACCAATTGCATATCGTTTTGGGATTAGTCAATGACAAAAACTTAGATGAAATTTTACCATTATTTCCGAAAAATGCTATTTATTATTTCTGCAAGCCAAATAATTTTAGAGGTTTAGATGAGGCGGTTTTAAAGGAAAAAGCGGCTCAATTTAATCTCATAGGCCAAACATATATTTCAGTATCAAATGCTTATCAGGCCGCGAAGAAAAATGCCAATAAAAATGACTTTATTTATATTGGCGGAAGCACATTTGTAGTTGCAGAAATTTTATAATTTTTTTCAAATATGTTTGCAATATCAAAAAAGTAGTCTATATTTGCACTCGCATTCAGGGCGATTAGCTCAGTTGGTTCAGAGCATCTCGTTTACACCGAGAGGGTCGGGGGTTCGAATCCCTCATCGCCCACAAGAAAAACCGAAACGTAAGTTTCGGTTTTTTTATTTTATGGCTACGTCAAAAGCTCACTTTTGTAAGTAGATAGAAAATAAAAAAAGAACATGACTGAATAGCCATGTTTTGGTTTTTCTTGCTCATGGTTCCCCAAAATGGGATCAACGAAGTTAATCCTTCATCACACAAGCATAAATAAAATCGTTTGTTTATGACTTTTCTAAAGCCTGTTGCAAATCGGCTATAATATCAGAAACGGTTTCTAAACCAACAGATACCCTTACCAATCCATCGGTAATACTAGCCGCCAATCGTTCTTCTACTGTTAATTTGCTATGTGTTGTTGAGGCAGGATGAGTAACGATGGTTCTTGTATCTCCAAGGTTAGCAGAAAGTGAACACAATTTTATTTTATCTAAAAAAGTCCTTCCCGCTTCTATTCCGCCTTTTACTTCAAAAGCGACAATATTTCCGCCTAATCTCATTTGCTTTTTTGCAATTTGGTATTGGGGATGCGATTTTAGAAATGGATATTTAACCAATTTTACATTTGCATTTGATTCTAAAAATTCAGCAACTTTTAACGCATTTTCACAATGCTTCTCTAGTCGAACAGCTAGTGTTTCTAAACTTTTTGAAAGCACCCAAGCATTGAAAGGAGATAATGCCGGACCAGTATTTCTTGAGAATAAGTAAATTTCTCTTATTAATTCCTGTTTCCCAACAACAACACCGCCCATAACTCTTCCTTGTCCGTCTATTAATTTTGTAGCAGAATGTATTACTAAATCGGCTCCAAATTGTATAGGGTTTTGAAGATATGGTGTTGCAAAACAATTGTCTATTATCAGAATGAGATTATGCTTTTTGGCAATGGCACTCAAGACTTCCAAATCGATAATATCAACCGCAGGATTTGTAGGCGATTCGGCATAAATAATTTTGGTGTTTGGCTGAATAAAGCTTTCAATTGTTTCAGGTTTATTGATATCGAAATAGGAAGTTGATATATTCCATTTTGGAAAATATTTGGTAAACAAGGTGTGAGTAGATCCAAAGACACTACTTGCTGAAAGGATATGGTCATTAGAATTTAGCAATGTGGCAAAAGTGCTATAAACTGCTGCCATTCCTGTTGCAAAGGCAAAACCATCTTCAGCACCTTCCATGACGCACATTTTTTCTACAAATTCTGAAGTGTTCGGATTGCTAAACCGGCTGTAAATATTTCTATCTTTTTCCTCTGCAAAAGAGGCGCGCATATCTTCGGCATCTTCAAAAATAAAACTTGAAGTTAGGTATAAAGGAACGGAATGCTCAAGATACTGTGTTCTTTCGGTTTGCGTTCTTATGGCTCTGGTTTCGAAATGTTCGTCAAATATCATAGCTCGTTGTTGTTTAAAATAACTTTATACTTAATGGTCGCAGTTGGTTCAATTGTTTTGGCAACCGAACAGTATTTTTCAAAAGATAGTTGGGCTGCTTTAACTGCTTTCTTAGGTTCAATTTTTCCCTCTAAAAAAATAGTGAGGTTGATTTCCTTGAAAGGAGTTGCCTCTCCTTCTTTTACTCTGGCGCCATCCACTTCTGCTTGAAAAAGTTCGATTTGCTGCTTTTGTTTTTTTAAAATAGAAACTATATCAATTGCCGAACAGCCAGCTACAGCCATTAGTAATAATTCCATTGGACTTGGCGCTAAATCGTTGCCTCCAAATTCTTTACGACTGTCAATTTCTATTTGATGTCCGCGTTCATTTGTTGCCTGAAAATGAAAATCTTCATTTAATCGCTTTAATTTTATTTTCATGTTATATCATTTTAACTAGCACTCTTAAACTGAAAACAATAACCAAAAAAGCCACCAAAAGCAAAGCCATTTTTTGCGGCATTTTACCGGCTAATTTTGCAGCAAATGGTGCCGCAATACTTCCTCCGAGAATCAATCCGAGAATAATATACCAATGACTTATCCCAATTGAGCTAAAAAAAGTGATGGCTGCAGCTAGTGTTACAAAAAATTCGGCTAAACTTACTGTGCCTACTACATAGCTCGATCTTCTACCTTTAGCCAATAATGTTGAGGCTACTATTGGCCCCCAACCACCACCTCCGAAAGCATCTAGAAAACCTCCGGAAAACCCAAGAAAACCTGTATAGTTAATTTTCTTTTTCCTATTTAATTTTCTAAAGGCTAAAATGATTAATCGAACACCAATAATCATTGTGTAAATAGATAGTATAATATAAGCAATGGTTTGGTATTTATTTCCCAAGTAAATTAATAACAAGGCACCAGCTATCGCACCAAAAACTCCCGGAATTGCGAGCCAATAAAACAATTTTTTATTTACGTTTCCAAATTTGTAATGAGAATAACCGCTTATGCCACTTGAAAACATTTCTGCCGTGTGAATACTACCGCTTATTGCCGGAAGGTTAATTCCCAAAAGCATCATACTCGTAGCACAAGTAACTCCATAACCCAAACCTACAGCACCATCAACTAATTGCGCTAAAAAACCAATGAGTAACATGCCATAAAACTCATTTGGAATAGCACTCAATCCATACTTTAAATCAGAAACAGTTACAATAGTTGACAGACCATAGCCTGTAAATAACATTAAAAAAGAAAGCGCTAAAACAAAAGTTAATTGCTTTAATTTTCTGTTTTCTTTATTTTGTGGTTTTGTTGCAAAATTTTCTGTGATTTTATTTAAGTCAGCTAATTTTTCTGCAAAATTTCCTTTGTGCTTATTTCTAAAATCATTTAAAACAGTCAAATTATCTTCAATATTATCCGGAATTACATCCGTAAAATATTCACGCATCCGTTTGGCTAAAACGGGAGATTTTCCATTTGTAGAAATAGCAATCTTTAAACTTCCTTTGTTTACAATTGAACCCAAATAAAAATCACACAAATCGGGTTGGTCTGCTGCATTAACTTTAATTCCTTTAGAACGAGCTAATTCTCTAACTTCTAAATTAACTTTAGGTTTATCTGTGGCAATAATTACATAATCTTTATCAATTAAATCATTCTCATCAAAAGCTCTTTCGATTGCTATTACATTACTATTTTGTTGAACAATTTCTTTTAAATTGGCATGAAAATAAGTCGCCACAACAGTAATCCTGATATTGGGATTTTGCCTCAATAAGGTTTCGGTTTTTTCCAAGCCAACATTTCCACCGCCCACAATTAAGAAGTGAGCAGTTTCTGTTTTTAAGAATATAGGGAAAAGTGTGTTTGCCATTTTAAATTATTGTTTGACAATACCTGTCATTTTAAATTTTGTATCTACTATGTGTATTAAAAAGTCGCTCCAAATTGGATACCAACTCCAATGGAAGGTGGATGTTCATTTCCAAAACGAACCGGTAATGGTGTCGCAACAAAATAACTAACGTCTTTACTTTTGACAATAACCTTATTAAAAACAGCGGTAAAACCATATCTGCCACCTGTCTCAAAAGCCAGTCTTGAAACAAATGTAAAGCCATGCTTGTACCGAAACAAAAGCCCGGGATGGAAAAGCACATTAGCCACTTTATCTTTACCATCGACTGTCTTTATAAAAGGGACAACCTCAAAACTATAACCAAAACGATCATTTTTCAGAACATTTATCCCGGTTGGAAAACCCACCGTATAAGAGTCTGAAAAATTATATAAAGTTTCATCTCTGTTTACTGTTACGATAGGATGCAGTACAGCAAAGTATCCTTTTACCTGTGGATAGTTGACTACAGCATTCTCTTGAGAAAACACGGTATTACAAAAAGCAAAAACACCCAATACGAATAATTTGTTTTTAGTCATATCTCGATTTTTTATAATACATACTTTAACGTAATTCCGTAGGTTCGCGGATCTCCTAAAACACCGGCATAATGTCCGGCATTCCCGGCTCCGGGTAATAATTGCTCATAATAATCTTTATTCAAAAGATTGCGTGCCCAAATCGAGACAGACAAACCGCTTTGAACTCTAAATCCAAATCGACCATTGAATAGCGCATAACCTTCAACATTTAAATATTTTGAAGGCGAGGCACTTGAAGAAAATTCAGATCTGAAATAGGAATCCAAAGCCACAAAAAAGCGACCTTCTCTTTTAAGAAATTTGGCATCAGCAGTATATTCAGAGCCTACCGAGCCTGACCATTTCGAAACGCCAGGCAATCTTCCGCCCGAAACATCTTTAAAAGCTTGTGCTGCACCCGTTTCTTCCAAAGGCACAGGGGCATTTTTAAAGGAAACATATTTACCATCGGTATAAGACAAACTCGCATTTAGACTTAAGTCTTTTAATAATCTGACATTCCCTTCCAGTTCCACACCATTCACTCTAACTTTTTCCGCATTGGCTAGATAACCTCTGTTTACGCCCAATTCAGCTGTTTGCACCTGGGTTTGATAGTCTTTGATATTGGTACTGTAAATAGTGACATTAACTCTTGAATTTGGTGTTGGGTTTGTTTTTACACCGATTTCAAAATGCTCTACCGCCTCTGGTTTAACGACTGCCAAATCAGTAAGCACTTCGCCATTCGCAGTTGGCAATCCTCCTAAATTTACACCAACAGGTTTGAAACTTCTCGCATACGTTCCAAATGAATTAAAATTATCCGAAATTTTATAGGCAACGGTTAATTGACCTGAGTAATTGTTATCTGAAACATCGGCTTTAAATGCCTGATCCGAATAGACCAACTTCTTAAGTGCTATCAATGCAGGATCGGTTGTTTCTAAACCTCCGTATGTTTTTCTATCGTAATCAACTTCTTTCTCATCATAATTGTATCGCAAGCCCGGTAATATGTGTAAATCTGATGTCAAAGCCCAATCCAATTGCCCAAATACAGCACCGCTCAGCGATTTCAATGAAGATCTTGTTTTAATTCCGTAACCTTCAAACAAACCCGGAGTTTGCCAGTTAGAACTGGTCGTACTTTGCGAAAATCGCCATTGTGCATCACCCGATTCTTCCGTGTGGTAAGGAGACGATTTTAAATCCTGTCCAATAGCATACACTCCGAAAACAACCGAAACTTTTTTAGATAAATCTCCGGCATAACGAACTTCCTGAGAAACCTGGTTATGAACCGATGGTGCTTTTGACTTTCTTAGTACCGACAAGCCTGTAAAATCCCTGTCATTTGATGGATCCCAGTTCCAGTAGCGCCACGCTGTAGTTGACGTTAACGTTCCTCCTGCAATGTCTCTTTCAATATTTAACGAAACACCGCCTAAATCATTGTTTGATCTCCATGGTGTATCGTGGTCAATTTTTCTATCGAAAGCATTCAACGATGGCAACTCGTAACCTAAATCGGCAATAATCTGATTGAACTGTCTGTAGGCCGCACGTTGTGTAGTTACCACACCAGCAAGCACCTGTGCATATCCATCAGGTCTTTGCTGGGAGAAATCACCCGATAGTATAACTTCTGTTTTTTCATTGGGAACAAACAACAATTGTCCTTTTACGCCTAAATTATTGATGTCGTTTACAGAGTTCCCAGTTCTAACATTCTCAATTACACCATCTCTTTGTGTTCCTGAAAAAGACAATCTTCCGGCAAATTTTTTAAACAATTCCCCATTAATAGAACTTTTCGCCTGGATATATCCATGATTACCATAGCTTAGCTCAGCTGTCGAGGAAGGAATAAAATTGGGTTTCTTTGTTGTAATATTGAAAGCACCTGCAGTCGTGTTTTTTCCAAAAAGTGTTCCTTGCGGACCACGCAATACTTCAATTCTTTCTAAATCAATAAAATCAAGTGAAGTAGCTGCAGGACGAGCATAATAAACTCCATCTACATAAAACCCAACTCCAGGATCAATACCATCATTGGTCAAGCCAAAAGTAGAACCCAATCCTCTAATGTTCAATGTAGTATTCCTGGGATTCGACGAATACAATTGTACCGAAGGTACCAGTTCTTTGACCCTGTTCACATTAAACGAACCCGATTCTTCAACTTGTTTGGCAGTTACCACCGCAATGGGTACAGGTACATCCTGTACTACTTCCGTTCTTCTTCTGGAAGTAACCAAGACTTCAAACAACTGCGTCTCTTTGGCTTCTAATTCAACAACCAGATTGTTTTGATAAGAGGATAATTCTATTTTTTTGGAGTTATAACCGAAGTTTGATATTAGAAGTACAACCGGGAATTGAACTTCGGCGTTTATGACAAACTTCCCTTCGGCATCTGCCACTACCGAAACATTGCTGTTTTTAACAATGATAGTCGCATCCGAAATAGGAGCCAAATTAGTCTTATCCAAAATAACTCCTGATATTTGATTAGTATTCTCTTGAGCGTTAGCGATTTGCTTGAATGCAATCAGAAAAAAAACAATTACGTGTATATAATTTTTACTATTTTTCATTTTATTTATTTTATGTGATTTATATGTTTTTATGGTGTTCTCTGTTTTAGCAACAGCAACAACATGAATACATTATCACATAATTTTGATTCAAAAAAAAAGTCCTTCGTTTTTTGTTAGTTTCTATTCTCATATCTCTAAAATTTTCTAAAAGCAAAGTCTCCAAAAGTTTCATTTTCATTTTTATCATTTACATACTGACTAAATAAAAAATCTACTTCTTCTAAAATCTGAGTTTCAGTTAGTTTTTCTTTATATAATTTGTTTAAACGCTCTCCATATCTGTCGCCGCCTAACATAAAATTGTATTGTTCCGGACCGGTTCCAACAAAACCCAATTCGGACACATAAGGACGCCCACAACCATTGGGACAACCTGTCATTCTGATTGTTATTTCATCATTCGTAAGGTTGTATTTCTGTAGAATTGGTTCAATTTTGGTTACCAGTTCCGGCAAATATCTTTGTCCTTCAGCCAATGCCAATGGGCAAGTAGGCAATGCCACACATGCCATAGAGTTTTTTCTCAAAGCACTTACCTGCTTTTCAATATCATGCGTTTTTAATAATGCTTCCACTTTTGGTTTATCGGAATCAGCGATTTCTCCCAGGATTAAATTTTGATTTCCTGTAAAAATGAAGTTTGATATTTTTAGTTCTGCTAATTCTTTTAAAAACTGCTTTTGATACGGTTTTACAACTCCGTGTTCTACAAATAATGTATAAAACCAGGTGTTTTCATGATTTTTCTCCCAACCAAAACGGTCACTTCTTTCACTAAAACTAAAAGGTTTCTCAGCTTCTAATTTAAATCCGATACGACTTTCCAGTTCTTTTTTAAAACCTTCTACAGTTAATTTATCAACGGTATATTTTAATCGCGATAATTTTCTGTCCACACGATTACCAAAATCGCGTTGTACGGTTAAAATTTCATAAACTACTTTTAACGTTTTTTCTTCGGTATCAGTAAAACCAATAATACTTCCCAAACGAGAATAGGTGTTTGGGTTTCCGTGAGTTGTTGCTAAACCACCGCCGATAGCAATGTTAAATCCTTTTAATTGGTTGTTTTCAATAATGGCTATCAATCCGATATCGTTCGTAAATACATCTACATCGTTACTTGGCGGAATTGCAATGGCAATTTTAAATTTCCGTGGCAGGTATCGGTCTTCATATAATGGATCGGCTTCAGAAGAACGTTCATATATCTTTTCTCCATCAATAAAAACTTCATAATACGATTGTGTTTTTGGCAGTAATAGAGTCGATATTTTATCCGCATAATCATGTATTTGTTTATGAAGTGGCGAAATTTGTGGATGTGAAGTTGCTATTACATTTCTATTTACATCGCCACAAGCCGCAATCGAATCTAATTTGGCCGTATTAAACGCCTGAATAGTTGGACGTATTTGATGTTTTAACAATCCATGCAATTGAACCGTTTGTCGTGTTGTTATTTTTAAAGTTCCCGTTCCGTATTGTTCTGAAATTTCATGAGTTGCAATCCATTGTTCAGCAGAAATTACACCGCCTGGAATTCGCAAACGAATCATAAAGGAATATAAATTATCTAATTTCTTCGCTGCTCTTTCAGCTCTGCGATCACGGTCGTCCTGCACATACATACCATGAAATTTGACTAAAAATTCATCATCTGGACGCACACTTCCGGTGTGATTATCTAAATCAATACTTTCTTTTAATGTTCCTCTAAGACCATCACTTTGGGTCTTTATTGCTTCATTAGCAGATAATTTTTCGCTCATTTTTTCTATAATTTAATATACGTCTTTTTGATATTTCCCTGCAGCTTCTAAATCTTCTAAAACTTGTTTTGCGGCATCGTTAGAGATATTTCTTTCGTTAGCAATAACTTCTATAATTGCTGCTTCTACATCAATACTCATTGGGGCTTTTTGTCCGCAGATGTAAAGACTGGCGCCATTTTGCAGCCAATTGTTAAATTCATTCGCTTTTTCACGAATTCTATCCTGTACATATACTTTCTCTTTTTGATCACGAGAAAATGCTGTATCTAATTTTGTTAGAGTTCCGGTTCCAATCCATTCCTGAATTTCGGTTTGATAATAGAAATCGGAAACAAAATGTTGTTCTCCAAAAAACAACCAATTTCTTCCTTCAGCACCAGTGACATCTCTTTGAGAAATGAAACTTCTGAATGGTGCAATTCCGGTTCCAGGACCAATCATAATAATATCAGTTTCGTCTGAAGGCAATCGGAAATTATTGTTTTTGTGGATGTAAAATTCCAGCTCTGTATGCAAAGGATAATCGGCCAAATACTGTGATGCAAAACCTGTTTTTTCTACATCATCTTTGTAAAACTTATTTAGATTTACCGTTAAATGAGCTTGTCCGTCGTGTGCCTCTGAAGAGGATGATATAGAGTATAAACGTGGTGCAACGGGCAATAAAATCTCAAGTAACGCTTCTATTTTAGCCTTTTCCGGCTTTTTATTTTGTTTCAAAACGGTAATTAAATCTGCTTTTTCTTCAATAGTATTCGTTTCCAGTAATAGTGCGATTTGATCTACTATACGTTTGCTTAATCCACGTATATTTCTTCCTAATAACCAATTCTCAGCACTATCTTTTTCTTCTTTTATTTTTATTTTTTTGGCGGCAGCCGTTTCAAAATAATTTAAAATAAATGCAACATCCTCAGCTGTGTTTTTTGGAATAATTCCTAAAGCATCTCCTGGTTCGTATTCAATTTCATCATTTGAAGTTATTTCGATATGATATGTTTCTTTATTAGATTCTCTATCATTTAAAACTATTTTGTGACTAATTTGTCCGGTATAATTCTTTTTGTGATTCGACTTTGGAACTATAGTCTTAATTTCTGTTTTTACAGGAACTTGATTCTGAAATATGCTTTTCAAATCATTTTCCCATGCAGTTACAGTATCGGCAAAATCCAAATCGGCTTTCACTAAAGGCAGTAATCTTTTCGCTCCTTTTTCAACTAAAACTTCATCCAACAAAACACCTGCATTACAAAACAGTGGATAGGAAGTATCACCTAATCCCAAAACTGCATAGGAAAGATTGTTTAAATTAATATTGGTTGTTTTCAAATAGTCATAAAAAGCAACAGCGTTTTGTGGAAATTCACCCTCGCCTTGTGTACTTATCACAAACAATATCAAATTTTCTTTATCTAATTTGGCCACATCAAATTGAAATACATCGATGGCTTTTGCCTGAATTTTATGTTTCTTAAAATTTGACAATAATTGAATGGCTACTTTTTTGGAATTCCCGGTTTCTGTTCCATATATAATTAATGGTTTAACAGATACACCAGTTAACAATGGTTGATTTGAATTAGATAAACCGTTTAAATTTCTATCTAAACAACCAGCTAAATAGCCTTTAGTCCATATGATTTCTTCGGCTGTTGCATTTTGGATAATTTGGTGCAACAACGCTAATTTTGTTTCAGACAGCATCTTGGTATATTGTTTTATGATTATCGAAATAGGAATCTTTAGCATTACTTTCTTTAAACCAATTATATTGTTGATGAAGATTCACTACATTTCCAATGATAATTAGTGTTGGCACAAATTCAAAGTCAGGCAGGTTCTTTTTTGAAAGTGCCGCAAAACTGAAAATTTGCGTTTTTTGATTTGGAGTAGTTGCTTGTTGCACAACTGCTATACCTTTATTATGACTAATATGATTATCTAATAAATAGTTAGTTAAAGTAGAAAGCTTTTGTCCTGACATGTAAAACACCAAGGTATCTTCGGTTTCTGACCAATCTGTCCACTGATTTTTAGTAACATTTTTTAAATCATACAATGTTAAAAATCGGACACCGCGGGAAAATCCTCTAGCTGTTAATGGAATTCCAGTGTATGCCGCAGCACCAAATGCTGCAGAAATTCCGGGAATGATTTCGTAACGAATGTTGTTGGCTACTAATGCTTCTAATTCATCTAAAATGTTAGAAAACAAACAGGAATCGCCACCTTTTAATCGTAAAACCAATTTGTTTTGAAGGGCAAACTTCACCATCAACTCATTGATGTCTTGTTGTGGTGTATGAATTCCTTTTGAACATTGTTTACCAACATAAATTACAACAGCATCCTTTTTGGCATTTTCCTCGATTAAAATTGGAGAAACCAGACGATCTGTTAATATCACATCTGCCGTTTGCAGGCATTTTAATGCCTTGACGCTAATTAAATCGGGATCACCCGGACCGGCACCAGCCAAAATTACTTTTCCTGTTTTTATCTTCTGTATCATATTATTATTTTTAAGTTGGGGCTATTTCACTTATAAAATAGTATTGCTTTTTAGAACAATCCTTCAATCGAAAGATAACGTTCGCCTGTATCATAGTTAAAGGTTAAAACAACTGCCTCATCAGGTAAAGAGGCTACTTTTTTGGCTACGGCAGCTAAAGAAGCACCTGTTGAAATCCCCACTAATATTCCTTCTTGTTTGGCAATTCTTCTGGTGTATTCAAAGGCTTCGTCTTTTGAAACCTGAATGACCTCGTCGATAAATTTTCCGTGATAATTTTCCGGAACAAAACCAGCGCCAATTCCTTGAATAGGATGTGGAGAAGGTGCGCCTCCACTTAATACCGGAGATAATTCGGGTTCAACCGCAATCACTTTTACATTCGGAAATTTGGCTTTTACTACTTCAGCCACACCCGAAATATGCCCTCCAGTCCCAACACCAGTGATGATATAATCCAATCCGTTAGGAAAATCGGCTAAAATTTCCTGTGCTGTAGTTTCTTTGTGTACCGTAACATTGGCTGGATTGTTAAATTGAGACGGCGACCATGCATTTGGCGTTTGGGCTACTAATTCGGCAGCTCTTTCAATAGCGCCTTTCATTCCTTTTTCACGTGGTGTCAAATCGAATGTTGCTCCGTAGATTTCCATCAATTTTCGGCGTTCCACACTCATGGATTCCGGCATTACCAAAATCACTTTATAGCCTTTTACCGCTGCCACCAATGCCAAACCAATTCCTGTATTTCCCGAAGTAGGTTCAACAATTACGCTATCCGGATTTAATAACCCTTTTGCTTCCGCATCTTCAATCATTGACAATGCAATTCTGTCTTTGATGCTGTTACCCGGATTAGATCTTTCCAATTTAATCCATACATTTTTATTGGCACCGTAAAGGCTGTTAATTTTTACTACCGGTGTATTTCCAATGGTTTCCAGAATGTTGTTTGCTTTCATTTTATTTTATTTTTAAGTTTCACTTCCTAATTTTTTGGTTATTGACAACAGGCTTTATTTTATATTACATAATTTAAAGGCTCAGGGAAATCACTTTTCTTTTTTATTGCGATTTCACTTTTATGATACACCAATGAATTTTGAGGTATCGATTGTGTTATCCACACATTACCTCCTATTACTGAATTTGCTCCAATTATGGTATTTCCGCCAAGAATCGTAGCATTAGCATAAATGGTTACATTGTCTTCAAGAGTTGGGTGTCGTTTTACAGAAGCGTTGTCTTTTGAAACCGATAATGCACCCAAGGTTACACCTTGATAAATCTTTACATTATTGCCAATTTTAGTCGTTTCCCCTATTACTATTCCTGTTCCGTGGTCGATAAAGAAATTTTCACCTATTTCAGCACCCGGATGCATGTCTATTCCTGTACGGCTATGCACATATTCCGAAATGATTCTTGGAAGAATTGGTATGTTCAACTTCCAAAAAACATTTGCAATCCTATACGCTGTAATAGCAAAAAAACCAGGATAGGCAATGAGTACTTCTTCTTTTGATTTTGCAGATGGATCAAAATTGACAATTGTTTCTAAATCGTTATTGAGAACATAATGCAAATGTTCAATTTGATCAAAAAAGTAATTAGAACACACCAGAATTTCATCTGTATCTTCAACTACTTTCGCCAGGATGTCCTGCAATTGTATATGAATTAGTTTTTCTTTATTTTGAAAAAATCTATAATTACTATACTCCTGATTAATATCGAATAACCAATTGATTAGTTCATCAACCCAATTCTCGACTTGTTTTTTATCAATGGGACTTTTAGCCCGTTCTTGATTTTTTATGTAGATAGTGTATGACATATTATATAAACATTAAGGATCCAACAGTATTATAAGTGGTTTCGTCAATTAAAATTGCATTGCCCGTTTTTGGGTTTTCATCAAAAGAATCAAAAAATAAAGGCTGACTTGTTTTGATGGTTATTTGAGCAATGTCATTTAACTTTATTTCATCCGATTGTGTGAATTTCCAATCGTTAACATTCCATTTTTGTTCTATTTGTTGCACTTTTACTCTAACATTTCTAAATCGATGTTGCAACAAATAAGTTTTATTTAAATGGAGTGGCGTATTGTCTAACCAAGAAATCCATGTTTTAATTTGATTTGATTCTGTTGGTAGTTTATTTGATAAAACAACGGTATCGCCACGACTGATGTCGATATTGTTTTCAAAATGAAGCACTACATTATCACCAGCAGCGGCAATAGTTACTTCTTGCAGGTTTTTTTCAATTTTATCAATTTTAGTTTCCAAATTAGCCGGAAGTATGGTTACAGTGTCACCGGTTTTATATGTCCCGCTCAATACCAAACCGGCATAACCTCGATAATCGTGATTTTCTTCATCTCTTGGACGTATAACTAACTGCACCTGAAAACGAGAATCTAAATTTTTGGTAGTATCCGGATTTATATTTTCCAAAATGGCTAATAATGGTTGCCCATTGTACCAGTTTGTGTTTTCTGAAACGGTTACTACGTTATCTCCAGCCAACGCACTTAGAGGAATATAGTGGATTTCGTTATAGTTTAATTCCGATTTCAATTTTTCAAAGTCGGCTTTAATTTGCTTAAATATGGATTGCGAATAATTCACCAAATCAATTTTATTTACTGCGACGATAATCTTTTTGATTCCCATCAACGAACCAATGCTGGCGTGACGTTTCGTTTGTTCTGTAATACCTTTTCTTGCATCTATCAAAACAATAATCACATCAGAATTGGAAGCTCCGGTAATCATATTCCGTGTATACTGCTCATGTCCCGGCGCGTCAGCTATAATGAATTTTCTATTTTTGGTAGCAAAATATTTATAGGCAACATCTATCGTAATTCCTTGTTCTCTTTCCGCACGAAGACCATCGGTAATCAATGATAAATCAATATCAACGTTCTTTAGTTTGGTCTGTTTTTGTAAAATACCCAATTGGTCAGTGTGAATACTATCAGAATCGTATAGTAGTCGACCAATCAGAGTACTTTTGCCATCATCAACATTTCCTGCGGTTATAAATCTTAGTGTGTTCATGTTTTGCATTTTTAAAAATATCCTTGTTTCTTTCTATCTTCCATTGCCGCTTCCGAAAGCTGATCGTCTAAACGGGTTTGTCCTCTTTCGCTAATTTTTGTAATTATAATGTCATCAATAATATCCTGAATGGTGGTGGCATTTGATAAAACCGCAGCAGTACAAGTCATATCGCCAACGGTTCGGTAGCGAACTTTTTCAACAACAACAGTATCTCCTTCTAATGGTTGGATAAACTTTGAGGTTGCTACTAACTTATCATGATGTACTATGCATTCTCTTTCGTGAGCGAAATACAAGTTTGGCAGCTCGATATTGTTCTTTTGAATGTAATTCCAAACGTCTAATTCAGTCCAATTGCTTATTGGAAAAACACGAACATTATTTCCCTTTTGTATCTTTCCATTCAAAATATCCCACAATTCAGGGCGTTGCAGCTTTGGATTCCATTGTCCAAAATCATCTCTAACCGAAAATATTCGTTCTTTTGCTCTTGCTTTTTCTTCATCTCTACGAGCACCACCAATGCAGGCATCAAACTCATTTTCCTGAATAATCTCTAACAAAGCATAGGTCTGAAGTGAATTTCTTGATGGAAATCGACCGGTTGTTTCTTTTAAATTGTGCCTTTTAATACTGTCTTCAACTGATGCCACAATCAATTCTTCTCCGATTTGATTTACCAAATAATCTCTAAAGGCAATAGCTTCAGGAAAATTATGACCCGTGTCAATATGTACCAATGGGAATGGAAATTTGCCAGGTCTAAACGCTTTTAATGCTAAATGAACTAAGACAATTGAATCTTTTCCTCCG